>JACRBZ010000024.1 GCA_016219185.1 Deltaproteobacteria bacterium | reverse complement strand
GAGCCGGTTACTTATCAGGATTCCTGTAACTACATTCGAAACGCGGGACTCGGCGACTGTGCCCGGGAAATCATGAGCTATATCGCTGAAGACTTCCGGGAGATGCGGCCCAACAGGGAGCATAATTTCTGCTGCGGCGGCGGCGGCGGCATGAACGGTGTGGGACGGTACCGGGAAGAGCGAAACGTCGGTCTTAAGGTCAAGCGGGACCAGATTCTGGCAACCGGTGCAAAACTGGTCATCACGCCCTGCCATAACTGCTGGGATGCTGTTCGGGACTTGGAAGAAGTCTATAAGGTCGGGATCCGTTGGTCGTTTCTGAAGCCGATTCTTCTGAAAATGGTGATTGTTCCGGACCATTTGAAACCCGAGGAATAAAAGCAGGCGACAGAGATTCAGGAGCCAGGGGGCAGAAAACAGGGGAGATGGCAAGTGGAACTGTTGAATGAATGAAATTACGCTGACATCTCAGGGCGTCATTGTTTCTGAAGGCCGGCCGATTGAAGCCCGCCGGCCGCTGATGTTTCTCAGCGCTCAGGTTAAACTGGCTTCCGATTGTACCCTGCGCAGCTATTTTAAACTGATCGAAAATTATCCGCTCCTGTCGGAGTTGAATCCATTTTTTGCCGCTTCTCTGGAACAGTACCGTAAAAGCCCTGCCGGCGGATGCCAGGACCCGTCCCTGGAAGATCTGCTGCTGACAAAAACCATTGAAATGGTCGGTTTCCCCGGAAAACCCCGTCTTGAAATATACCACTCGCTCTATGGACGCCAGGGGGCGGATTTATATGAAATCAAGGACTTTCCACTTGAAAATCTTCTGGATATGCCCTTGAGGCTGGGAAAACTCAAACACGTTGTCTTTGGCGACAAGGTGGATCTGTTCGAGTTTGATACGGTGTTCACTCTCTTTGAACTGATTGATGCCATTTTATGGGAGCTCAGCTTTCATGGTACACTTTTGGCTTGTGAAATACGGAGGTGACAATGTTTGATAAAATCCTGTTTGCAACCACCGGAACGCCGATTTGCGATAATGCCGCACACGTGGCGTTTGATATTGCAAAAAAATACAATTCAACACTTTATATGTTTCATGTGCTGGGGCTTCCGTCCAGGGGCTTCGGCCAGCTTGTGGTGGATACCCGCACCGGCGAAGAAGAAAGCTATGACCTGGATTATATTTCATGGGTAAAAGAAGAGCTTAAAAATACCTACGATAAATACCTGGCTGCCAGTAAAACCTGTGAAATCGATTCCATTGCGGGTCTTCCCCATACCGAGATTCTGAGAAAGGCTCGCAAGATAGATGCGGATCTCATCGTTATGGGTGCGCATTCCCGGCAGGAAGAAACCGGTGCTACCCGGTACCGGGGGGCCGTGGGTACGAATATGCAGAAAGTGGCCAGAGGCGCCCGGTGCCCGGTGCTGATTGTCAGCAGGCCCTGCACCACCTGTTTGTGGTATTTCTCCAATATCGTATTTGGAACCGATTTCAGCAAAGCCTCGTTTTCGGCATTTCTGTTTGCTTATAAGCTGGCAAAGGAAATCGGCAGCAAGCTTTATATTTTCCATTCACTTGATTTAGGTCAGGTACATGCCGGCAAGGTGATTCCCCAGGAAGAGATCGAAGCTCGAATCCAGGAAGCCCGAAAGAAAATCGAAAAACTTTATGCTCGCTATCTCAAGGATTACGACAATTATGAGATTGATATTTGGGAAGGGATTCCCTATGTGGAAATTTTGAAATACTCCCGGGCCAAAAACGCGGACCTCATCGTGATGGCCCATCACACCAAGGAAGTCGATCCGGAAACCGCCATTCTCGGCAGCACTGTCGAGCAGGTGGTTCTGCGGGCTTCATGTCCGGTTGCCAGCGTGAATCATCCGGACAAGGTATCAGGATGAAAAAAAGGACGTATTGCCCATGAGCAAGAAGAAGATTCTCATTGTGGATGACGAACTCGATATGAGAATCTTCCTTTCCACCCTTCTGGAAACCAGCGGCTATCAGCCAATTACCACCCGGGATGGTATAGACGGTGTTTCCAAGGCTCGTGTCGGAAAACCGGACCTGATCCTTCTGGATGTGATGATGCCAGGCGAGGGTGGCGTTCAGATGTACCGGAAACTCAAGACGGATCCGGAACTGGCGCTGATCCCGGTGGTGATGCTTTCGGCTGTAGAAAAAAAAAGTTTTTATCATTATCTCACGATGTTGAATTCCAGCCTGTCCTGCCCGGTTCCGCAACCGGCAGCATATCTTGAAAAACCGGTTGACCCGAACCGGCTTTTGTTGGTGCTGGAATCTCTTTTGTCCCAGGCTTAGGTCCAGAAACCGGATTCTGGACTTGCTAATCTTTTAGAGTCCTGATACAGACTAAGAAATTAAATCCCACGTTTATATACTGTTCCTCATCGCAATCTTTCTTATTTCTGTAAACCAGGATGCGTCACATTGACTAAAGGCATGCAAAAAAAGCTCCTGCTGGTTGATGACGAAGAAGGTATTCGCAAGGTGCTGGGAATATCCTTATCCGATATGGGATACGATGTTCTTACCGCGGAAAACGGCGATGAAGCCCTATCGATATTCAGAACGCAATCTCCCCCCATTGTATTGACCGATATTAAAATGCCGGGGTTGGACGGCATTGGTCTGCTGCAGAGCATCAAGCTTGAAAGTCCGGAAACCGAGGTCATCATGATAACCGGCCATGGGGACATGGATCTGGCCATAAAGAGTCTCAAGCTGGAAGCCACGGATTTTGTCACCAAACCCATCAACGATGATGCCCTTGAAATAGCCCTTAAACGAGCCAATGAGCGTATTCTGATGCGCGGTCAGTTAAGGTCTTATACGGAAAACCTGGAGCTGATGGTTAAGGAAAAATCCGCAAGACTCGTTGAACTGGAACGGCTGACTGCGATCGATCAGGCCATGGAAGGGTTGTCATCAGCCATGAGAGGTATTGCAGACGATTTGGGAGAGGACCGGCTGCGCCATTTCAATGAAATGCCCTGTTATGTATCGGTGCATAACCGTCAGTTAAAAGTCCTTGCCGCCAACCACCTGTATCGTCAGCGTCTGGGAAACGCAGTGGGGGAGGACAGTTGGAAAATATATAAGGGCAAATCGGCAACTCCTGAGCAATGTCCGGTAGGTAAGACGTTTTCCAGCGGCGAAGGGCAGCGGATTCGAGAGGTCGTTGAGTTTTCGGATGGCTCCCAGTCTCTGGTCATGGTGCATACGGCTCCGATCCGCAACAGCGACGGCACCCTGGAACTGGTGCTTGAAATATCAGCGGACATATCCGAGGTCAAACGGCTTCAGGACGAGCTGGATGCCACTCAGCAGCGGTATCAGCAGCTTTTTGACGAGTCGCCGTGTTTTATTACGGTTCAGGATCGAAATTTCAAAATTCTGGCAACCAACAAGCGATTTAAGGAAGACTTCGGAGATGAACTGGATTCCAGATGTTTTCAGGTTTACCAGAACCGGTATGACCCCTGCTGTAATTGCCCGGTTTCCAAGACATTCGAAGACGGCCAGCCCCATCAGGCGGAAATCACGGCCACTTCGAAATCCGGAGAGCAGATCCATCTTCTGGTAGGTACTGCCCCGCTACGGAATGCTTTCGGACAGATTTTCCAGGTAATGGAACTGGCGACCAACATTACCCAGGTACGAAAGCTCCAGGATCACCTGTCCTCTCTGGGACTTCTGATGAGCTCCATTTCCCATGCGGTCAAGGGAATGCTGACAGCCCTTGACGGCGGGTTGTATTTGATTCAATCCGGCTTGAAGATAAATGAACCGGCACGAATTCAGGAAGGCATTGATGCTGCGAAGCTTACGGCGGAACGGATTCGTAATGCGGTTCTGGATATTCTTTATTACGCCAAAGAGCGAGAACTGAAACGGGAAGAAACCCATGTTTCGAGTCTGGTACATGATGTTTTCCAGATTATTGAACCCAAAATGAAAAATTTGCCCATTGCATGGGCTTGTGACATTGAACCTTCCCTGGGAAGCATTGAAGTTGACCGCACGGCATTACGGACAGCTTTGGTCAATATTCTTGAAAATGCAGTTGAGGCCTGTGTGGAGGATTCCGCCAAACCGTCACACCGAATCGGTTTTAGTGCCAGAGCCAATGGGAACCAGATGCTGTTTGAAGTCAGTGATGATGGGATCGGGATGGACCAGCAAACTCAGGAAAAACTATTTTCCCTGTTTTTTTCTTCCAAAGGACAAAAAGGAACCGGACTGGGTCTCTTTATTGCTCAAAGAGTTATCCAGCAGCACCAGGGGACTGTTTCCGTGCTTTCCAGCCCGGGGAAGGGAACAACGCTCAGCGTTCTCATTCCGATCAGGCATTGAGGAGCGAATCGGAAATCATGGGTAAATCTGCAATGTTAAAACAGGTCGTATTTCGTCATCAATGGCAAATTTAATTACTAAGGGAGGTTGCATGACGGACACCGTTGCGTGGGACTGGGAAACCAGAGAAAAACGCATTCCCGTCGGGGATTGGAACAGCCGGTTTGAATGGGTTGAGGAGCCCTATGCCAGTCCTGACGGGGAACGGATTGCGGCGATTGTCAACTCGGATGAAGGGGAATTCAATGTTTGTGTGAACGGCCAGAGCTGGGAAACTCCCTTTGAGAAAATC
The DNA here is from genome assembly GCA_016219185.1 of Deltaproteobacteria bacterium. Taxonomy (GTDB): domain Bacteria; phylum Desulfobacterota; class Desulfobacteria; order Desulfobacterales; family Desulfatirhabdiaceae; genus RAAP-1. The sequence continues at coordinate 24,281 of JACRBZ010000024.1, read as the reverse complement.
TGGCATCTGCGCTTTACGGCCGATGGCAGACTGACGGCCCTGGTTTCGGACATGGGGGAGTGGACCGTTGCCGTGGACGGGACCCTCTGGGAAAACCGGTTCGGTTATGTGTGGAATCCCCTGTTCAGCAGGGACGGCCGGAGCATTGCGGTGTCGTATCAAAGCGACCGGCAATACGGGATGGCTTTAAATGATGTTCCCTGGGAAAAAACATACGCAAATCTGACCGATCCGGTCCTGAGTCCGGATGGAAACCATACGGCGGGATCCGTTCAGGTGATTTCCGCAGGAGAAGCCGAAATCCATAAATTTCAGCAAGGGACGATTTCCGCTGCCATGGATGGCGTGCTCTGGGACCGAATCTTTGTGAATGTCTGGAACAACGCCATCAGTCTGAAGGGTGACCTGGCTGCTGAAGTGCGGCTGACCCTTTATGACTATACGATTGCCGTCAATGGCGTGCCCTGGGAAAAAACCTTTGGGGGGGTATGGGAGCCGGTGTTTCATCCGGTCAACGGCAAAGTCCTTGCGCCGGTCAGGGTAAAGGGGAAATGGCACCTTGCCCAAGACGGTGAGCTGATATGGAAAAGCCCTTATGTTCAGCTCTGGCATCTTCTGTTCAGCCCGGATGGAAAGAGTCTTGCCGCCATCGTTGCCACCGGGTTCGGCAAATGGACCGTAGCCGTGGACGACAGGGCCTGGAATTGTCTGTTCAGCGATTTTGTAACGGACCTGACATTCAGCCCCGACAGCCGGAAAATCGCTGCGGTGGTCAAGGACAATGAGCGCTGGGGCCTGGCGGTTCAGGGCTCGGCCTGGAAAAACACCTTTGACATGGTCTGGAAACCGGTTTTCAGCCCGGACGGCGCGCATGTGGCCGCAAAAGTGGAGCGCGTTGGCAAATTTACGATTGCACTGAACGACCGGCTGTGGCCGCATGACTGCGAGGCGGCCTGGGATCCTTGGTTCAGTCCGGACGGAACCCGGCTTCTCTTTAGAACCATCGAAAACGGTGTGTACTTTCGCCGGGTAATCCCCGTCAGTGAGTTCGGAGGATAAAAGGAGAAAAGCGCATGCATGACATCTATCAATTCGTGAGCGGTCCTCTGGCATGGCTGGCTTTTACGGTTTTTATCGTCGGCAGCCTGTACCGGCTGTTTCACATGTTAGTCCTCGTTCATCAGAAAGAAAAATTCATTTTTTCATACATGAGCTGGAAATACAGCCTGCGTTCCATTTTTCACTGGATCATCCCGTTTGGATCGGTAAACATGCAAAAGCATCCGGTCATGACGGTGGTTACTTTTTTGTTTCATATCTGTCTGCTGATGACGCCTGTTTTTCTCCTGTCTCATGCGGTGCTCTGGGATGAATCGTGGAATATCCGGTTGTGGACGCTGCCGGATCCGGTTTCCGATGTTATGACGCTGGCGGTTATCGGATGCTGCATGTTTTTCTGGGTGCGCCGGATCAAACTTCCGGAAGTCCGGTATCTGACTTCCGCCTCCGATTATGTGCTGCTGGGCATGGTTGCGGCCCCGTTTGTGACCGGGTTTATCGCCTACCATCAGTGGATCGATTATCCGCTTTTTCTGGTTCTTCATATCCTGTCGGGTGAAATCCTGCTTATGGCCATCCCGTTTACCCGGCTGAGCCACATGCTGTTTTCAATGTTTACAAGGGCCTATATGGGTTCGGAATTCGGGAATGTACGGCATGCAATAGATTGGTGATGGGGGTGTTCAAAAAAGGGAGGTTTTCTTAACTATGAATGAACCGGCAGGGCAAGTTGATCAAACCATTCCGGATGAAGGCATTGATAAGGGGCTGGAAAGGCTTACGGAGGAGAGGATCGAAAAGACCGTTCTCCGGGTGTTGAATGTTGAAGCCGGGGCCCGCCTGAAGGTTTATGTGGAAACCTGCGTCCATTGCGGGCTGTGCTCGGAAGCCTGTCATTATTATCTGTCCCATGACAATGATCCGCGCTATTCGCCTGCGGGCAAGATCAAGCAGACCTTGTGGGAGATGATTGACAGAAAAGGCAGGGTCGGCAAGGAGTTCATCAGGCAAGCAGCCGTCATTTCGGCCACCCAGTGCAATTTATGCAAGCGATGCGCCATGTACTGTCCTTTTGGCATCGATGTGGCCTATCTGCTGAGCGTGGTCCGGCGCATCACCCATCTTCTGGGAGTGACGCCCCAGAATATCCAGGCCACGGCGCACAGCCACTCCGTGTTTATGAACCAGATGTGGATCAAGGAGGACGAATGGCCGGACACGCTTCAGTGGCAGGAGGAAGAGGCCAGAAGCGAGATCCCGAAACTTCGCATTCCCCTTGAAAAAGAAGGGGCCGATATCCTGTATTCGGTAATCGGACCCGAGCCCAAGTTTCAGGCTCAGCTCATTTACCAGGCAGCCGTCATGATGAATGTTGCCGGCGTCAACTGGACCATGCCTGCAACGCCCGGCTGGGATAACAGCGATATGGCCATGTTTACGGGCGACAATGAGCTCATGGGCCGGATCAAGCGCGTGCATTTTGAAACCGCGGCCCGGCTGAAGGTGAAGAAAATCGTGATGGGCGAATGCGGTCATGCCTTCAGATCGGTTTACGATATGGGAAACCGGTGGCTGGGATGGAAAATGCCGCCCATACCCGTGGTTCATGCCATTGAATTCTATTACGACATGATAAAGGAAGGCCGGATCAAGATCGCCAAAAAATATGCCGAGCCGGTTACCCTCCATGATCCCTGTAATGTTGTCAGGGGCCGGGGCCTTCATGAAAAGGCCAGGTTTGTGGTGGGAGCGATTTGTGAAACCCTGATTGAAATGCACCCGAACCGCGAACACAATTACTGCTGCTGCGCCGGCGGCGGGGTCATCAACTGCGGGCCTCCGTATAAGATGGTACGGATCACCGGCAACCGCATCAAGGCGGAGCAGCTCTTTGCCGTAAAAGCCAGGGGCGCCAGAACCCTGATTGCACCCTGCCACAACTGCCATCACGGCCTGGAGGACATCAACCATTATTACGGCCTGGAAATGAATGTTAAATTCATCGGCGATATCCTGTATCAGGTCATGGAAAAACCGTAAATAAAAGGAGAAATCAGGTAGATGAAAAAGCTCCTGTGCCTGCTTGTTTCCGTACTGGTTCCCTTGTGCATCCTGGTTGCTTCCGGCGCTCAGGAAAATATGACAGCCGTGGACAGCAGCGTTTTTGGAAAACCCGAGCGGACCCGGGCCGTGTTCCGACATGAATCGCATAATGAAAAAGCCGGCATTGATGCCTGTAATGAATGCCATCATGTGGTTAAGGATGGGAAAAAACTAAAAGACGAGTCTTCAGAGGACAGGCGCTGCTCGGACTGTCACAGTCTTTCGGATTCGGGCCAGGCGCCTTCACTCAGAAAGGCCTTTCACCGCAATTGTAAGCAGTGTCATGAAAAATCCGGCAAGGGGCCTGTGATGTGCGGGGAGTGTCATCTTAAAGGGGACAGGTAGCCTAGGAGGATGCAATGGCGAAAAAAATCATGGTCATCGATGATGATCCCATTATCGTGAAATACCTGGTCACATTGTTTTCGGACAATGGATACGAAACCTGCTGTGCAGCGGATGGCATTCAGGCCCTGGAAACCGTTAAGACAGCGCGCCCGGATTTAATCACTCTGGACCTGGAAATGCCCCAGGAGTGGGGATCTCGGTTTTACCGAAAGCTTGCCAAGGATGAGGACCTGAAGAAAATACCCGTGATCGTGATCAGCGGCCTGGCGGGTCAGCATGCGGTGAAAGATGCCGTGGCATTCATCAAAAAACCGTTTGATCCGGATAAATTGCTGGGAATTGTTAAAAAAACGATCGGATGATGGTTTTGTAAGGCTTTTGTTATGTTTGCTTATAAAAAGCCCACCAGATATAGAATCCCAAAAAAGCCCAGGATAGAAGACAGATAAGATACGAAATCCAGGCAATGGGTTGCATGGCCATACCGGTTTTTTTGTTCAATTTTCCCACTCTTTTTTTGCAGGAAAAACAAAACCGCTCATCAATGGCCAGGTAATTGTCACAATACGGGCATTTTTTTGAAGTAAACGGGGAATCGTTATCTTTTTGAGCTGGCATCAGATTTTATCCTTGGCCTGAATTCAGAATCCTGGCAAATCAGAGAGTGAAAAGCGCGGTACCCTGTCATTTTGCACTCTCTGAGACAAATTACAGATACCCGTTTTCAAGAACAATTTTCCCGCGGTTTCGAAGTGAGGCCAACAGGTCTTCAAAAGTTCGGCGCTGTTTCTGACTGGTCAACATATCGGTTATTTGTGTTTTTTCGCTTGCTAATCCTGCAGGATCGGCGGCCTTTCTTTCACCGAATGCAATGACATAATACCCTTTCTGGCCTTTTATCGGTTCATCGGGATATTTTTTTGCAGATGAAAGCCCAAAGGCGGTGGATGACATTTCACGCTCAAAGCCGATATCCGGAATACGGTCGCTACGCTTAAAGAAATCGGTCGATCCGGTTTTGACGCTTTTTTTCCCTGCAAACTCTTTCAGCAATTTACCGCTTTTCAGATCGGACAGACACTGCCTGGCGTCTTTTAATGCCTGTTCATCCTGTTTTTCCTTCATTAAATCCGCGCGAACCTTATCAGCAACCTGTGTGAATTCGGGGATCGTTTCAGGAATGTCTTCAATAACCTGAAGGATATAGTAGGCATCTCCGGAATCAATGATGTCGCTGATGGCATTTAGTGATAGTTCAAAGGCAGTGGTTGCAAATTGGGCCGGATTCTTGACCCCTGTCGGGCCATTGCGGCCAAAAGGTTCTGTGGTGATCAACTGCTGTTTTAATGTTGTGGCAACCTTGGACAGTGATTCTGCATTCAGGGCCGCGTTATAAGCTGCGTATGCCTCTTCATTGGCGATGCTCTTGGCTTTTTCATCGGTCAATTTTTTTACGATTTTTGAACTGGCCTGTTCAAAGGTAAGGGTGGCGGCTTCGTTAACCTTTTCAACTTTAATGATGTGCCATCCAAACTGAGTTCTGACCGGATCGCTGATTTCTCCGGGGTTCATGGAAAAGGCTTTTTCACCAAAAGGCTCGACCATGGAATTACGCTTAAAAGTGCCAAGGCTTCCGCCGTTTTTGCCGCCTGGATCATCAGAATATTGTTTGGCGAGTTCCGCGAAATCCTTTCCCCCCTTTGCCATTTTCAGAACTTGAAGGGCTTTTTCCTTAGCTTTTTCAACGAGTTCAGGATTGGCATCCGGATCGACCTTGATCAGGATATGACTGGCTTGAACGGTTTTTGGCGTATCAAACTCTCCGGGATGGGATTCAAAATAGTCCTTTATTTCTGAATCGGGCAAGGATACTTTGGCTGAATACATTTCAGGCGTAAACTGCAGATAAGCTGCCTTGCGTTTGGGTTCGGTCTTATAGGAGTCCTTATGGGAACCAAAATAGGCTTTAATTTCATCCTCTGATAGACGAATGTCGTTGATCAGGGATGGATCAAACAAGGCATAGTCGATCTTAATCTGTGAATTTTTCCATTGATACGAGTCTTCGATCTCAGCGTCGGATACTTTGACACAGTCAGAAACCAAGGCTCTGACTTTATCCATTAAGATAAATTCGCGTTGTTTGATTTCAAAGGATTCCGGTGTAAGACGGTTTTGGGCTAAAACCGCCCGGTATCTTCGGGTATCAAAATTGCCATTGTCTTGAAAAGCCGGAATGGCTTTTATGGTGGAAGTTAGCTCTTCGTCGCTGACGTGAAAATTCAACCGTTTTGCCTCGGTTAATAGCAGTCTTTTTTCAATTAGTTGATCAATGGTCTGTTTTTTAACCTGAAGCATCTTCAGCATTTCATCGTTCAGGCGATTTCCATATCGCTGCTTCATTTGCTCTACAAGGCGGTTATAGGTTTCGTTGTATTCTTCGACCATGATCGGCTCGCCATTGACCGAAGCCACCCGTCCGGCTCCCCGGTCGCGAAAACTGCCGACTCCCCAGAAGACAAAGACCAGAACGATAGCGCCTAAAAGAATTTTGATTAACCAGGTCCCTGCATTTTTTCGCATTAAATTGAGCATTATGTTTCCTCACTCGATCTTATTATAATTCAATAGGGTATACGCTTATTATACAAAATATGATATTGTTGAAAACAACTTTCTATTATTTCAGTAATTCGTTACAAGTTTCAAGCAGGTCAAAATCCTAAAATTATTATTGTATTTTTCATGCTCATGTTTGTCAATATATTCTCCTGAACTTCAGCAATATCGGGTCATGATGACAGCAAAAACCGATGATGATAAAAAAATCAGCTTCGGCAATATCCGCTTTCATCTTCTGTTTGCCCTCACATTTCTGGTAATTGGGCCAGCGGAGTGTTGATGATAATGATCCTGCTGCCGTCTCCATGTAAATAGCGGAATGAAGTGAATTGCCTCTTTTGTGAATGCAATCTCCATTTTCAAAGGCAATATGACTTTTATCGGTTCGGGTATTATGCATGGATCTCATGACATGAAGGGAGTGCCGTTTAGAAGGATTGGCATTCATGCGGTAACGGTTTTGGTGTGATTATTCATGATTTTTGAAGCAAATATAAATACTTTCTGAAATCCACCTTGATCTTGAATTTCGTTTTATACTATGATGAAACGATAAAAGTCAAAAAATGCTGGTCAGAGAAATGATTGCAGCAATAACGCTCTGACGGGAGCGGGACGAAAAACGACCGGGTAAACATCGATCCAGGCAGGTTGATCCCGGCTTTAAAAGAATACGGAATTTACGAATGACGTCAAGTATTGAACAGGCCATGGAAGTCCTGAAAATTGAGGCTGAAGGCATATTAAAGCTTATGGATCGGGTGGATCACCATTTTGAAGAAATGATTGATCTCATCTGTAAGGCCACCGGCAGGCTGATCATCAGTGGTATCGGAAAGTCAGGAATTATTGGCAGGAAAATTGTCGCCACATTGAACAGTACGGGAACCCGCTCTTTGTTTTTGCATCCGGTTGAGGCCATGCACGGAGATTTGGGGATGGTCAGCCCGGATGATATTTTTCTGGCGCTTTCCAACAGCGGGGAAACGGATGAGCTCAATCTGTTGGTGCCCAGCATTCGAAAAATCGGATGCAGGGTTATCGCTTTCACCGGGAATCTCCATTCTACGCTGGCTGAACACAGCGATATCGTTATCGATGTCGGCATTGAAAGAGAAGCCTGTCCGCTGGGCCTGGCGCCGACTGCCAGCACCACGGCGCTTCTGGCCATGGGGGATGCCATGGCCGTGGTTCTTATCAACCGAAAACAATTTAATTCTTCCGATTTCAGGCGGATTCACCCCGGCGGGAATCTGGGGCAACGTCTGGCCAGTCGGGTTCAGGATATCATGCTGAAAGAAACGCAGGTTCCCCTGGTTTTTGCAGGCGATTCCATGGATGCCGCAATAATGGAAATCAACCGGCTGGAAATCGGGGCAACCCTTGTCGCGTATCCGGACCTGACGCTGGCTGGAATTATTACCGATGGTGACATCCGCAGACTGATTGCCAGGCGATTGCCGGTGTATGGGGTATCGGTCGATGAAGTCATGACCACCCAGCCCCGCATGCTTTATCTGGATTCCCTGGCCTGTGATGCCTTGAATATCATGGAAAAACATCAGATTACGGTGCTGCCGATTGTGGACAGGCAAAAAAAGGTTCAAGGCATTCTGCACCTTCATGATATTCTGGGCAAAGGTGATTTTAAATTTAACGGCCATTAACAGAAGCACGCACGGCATTAACAAGACTAAAGGACCGTGGCTCACGGCAGGTTTCCCAAACTGTTTATTTGTTCTTGAGCCATGGTCATTCCTAACGGAGGGGCTATGAACATCGACTGTATTGACACAACCATACCTGTTCTTGGGGAAAGAAAAATCACTTCTCCCATAAAAAATAGGGAAGAGGCAAGCGTTTTTATTTCAGACGCCGATCAGGTAACGATCGATGTAAATCTGGATCGCATAAAAAATCTATTTCAGGAGGGCAGGCAGGTTCCCGCTTTTGAAATGGCGGGTCCCAGGGAAAAAATCTATTTTGATCCCAGCAAGGTTCGTTGCGCGCTGGTGACCTGTGGTGGCCTGTGCCCGGGTCTTAATGATATCATCCGGTCTATTGTTCTGGGACTTTTCCATGCTTATGGCGTTACCAATGTTTACGGCATTCGGTATGGGCTTCAGGGGTTTATTCCTATGTATGGCCATGATATTTTCCCGCTGACTCCGGCGGATGTTTCCGGTATCCTGGAACGGGGTGGATCGATTCTAGGTTCTTCCCGGGGCCCACAGCCCATCGATGATATTGTGGACTGCCTTGAACGCATGAATATCGGCGTGTTGTTCATGATTGGCGGAGATGGTACGCTGAAGGCAGCGACCAAAATTGCCGATTATATTACCGAGCGGGGATTAAAGATCAGCGTCGTAGGCATCCCCAAAACCATTGACAATGATATCTATCTGGTGTCGCGTTCTTTTGGTTTTGATACGGCCGTGGATATCGCCACACTGGCCATAAAAGCGGCTCACAGCGAGGCTGAAGGATATCCAAACGGCATCGGGCTGATCAAATTGATGGGCCGGTATTCCGGGTTCATTGCCTCCACTGTCGTGCTGGCCCAGCAGGATGTCAATTTTGTTTTGATTCCGGAAGTCGATTTTGATCTTGAAGGCCCCAGAGGTCTACTCGCGGCCCTGGAAAAACGCCTGAATGACCGGAAACATGTGGTCATCGTTGTGGCGGAAGGGGCTGGTCAGAAATATTTTTCAGATGATAATCCGGATAGGGATCAATCCGGGAATGTCAAATTGAATGATATCGGCTTGTTTTTGAAGGACAGCATTCAAGCGTATTTCAAGGCGAAAAATGTGGATATTTCGCTGAAGTACATTGATCCCAGTTATATTATCCGCAGTCTTCCGGCCAATGCCAATGACCATGCATTTTGCAGCGTACTGGGGCGGGATGCCGTGCATGCGGGAATGGCGGGTAAAACCCGGCTGCTGATCGGCCACTGGAACAATCATTTCGTTCATATTCCCATGAGTGCATCGGCAGGAAAACGAAAACAAGTGGATACGAATGGAAAATTATGGCGAAGCGTGCTGGAGTCAACGGGGCAGGGAAAATTGACCAATTAGGAGTGTAACAGGCTGTAGATGACTTCCGCATGCTTTTGGGCCGCACCCTGATTCATTTCGACGGCTCTTCGCGCCGAATCCCCTGTTTTTTTGGCCTGGTCCGGTCGGGTGATAAAAAACAGGACTTTTTCGGCAAGGTCATTCCCATCTTTGACTTCAATGCCACCTCCGGTACTTTCCAGCAGGCTTCTGGCGTCCACAAAGTCTTCCATATGTGGGCCGTAGAGCACGGGTTTTGCCCATACCGCCGGCTCGAGAATGTTTTGTCCGCCGAGCGGCGTCAGGCTGCCGCCGCAAAAGACAACCGTGGCAATGCTGTAAGTGGCTTGAAGTTCACCCATGGTATCCAGAATGATGACCGAAGCCTTTCTGCTATTGCCGTTATTTTCCAGGCAGGTACGCAATTGACAATCCAGACCCCTGGCTTTGATGATTTTTTCGATATGCCGGGTCCGTTCAAGATGCCGGGGCGCCAGGATCAGAAGGGTATTCGGGGCGTTCCGGATCACTTTTTGATAAGCATCCAGAATGATTTCTTCTTCGGAATGCCGCATGCTTCCAGCCAGAAAAACCGGCTCATTTCCCTTGATGCCGAAGATTCGCCGCCAATAGTGTATCTGCTCCGGTCGCCGGCTGTCGGACTGACGCAGCAATAGATCATATTTTGCGTTGCCATTGACCCGTATTTTCTCGGGCGCTGCTCCGATTTCACGAATCCTTCGCGCGTCAATCTCCTGAATCATGCTGAAGACGTTCATACTGCCAAGCAATTCTTTCATCAGCGGCCGGATCTTCATGTACCGTTTGATGGCCCTTTCTGAAATCCGACCATTGACGATGGCTGTTTTTATTCCCATGCGGTGAGCGGTCATCAACCAGTTCGGCCATAGTTCCGTTTCAAGACAGACCAGCAGGTCGGGTTTTATTTGTCTCAGGGCACTTTTCACGGAAAGAATAAAATCAATGGGCGCGTAAATACAGATGACATCGGCGGGTAGTCGGGTTTTTGCAAGTGCCTGCCCATGTTCCGTGGTGGTAGAAAGGATAACGGTGCAGTGGGGTGCCAGGGCCTGAAGTGCTTCGATGATGGGTACGGCTGCATTCACCTCTCCCATTGAAACAGCGTGAAGCCATATTCGCGGAGAATGGGTGAGCGGCAGATTCAGAGGCGGATAAAGGCCGATGCGTTGTGAAATGCTGCTGCGGTAACGATTTGTCAGTTTCGTGTATAACAGGACGTAAGGCAACGCAAACAAAAACAGCCCGGACGTTAATCCCATATAGCCCAAACAGGCTGGGTTCATAAAAGGCGTCCTCCCTTTTTCAGGGTATGGTGATTTCAACAAATTCTTCGCCTTTGATCTGGAGCAGAAACAGTTTTTTTTGAACTTCCCGGTCCGTGTTGAAGCGAAAATTTCCCGTAACACCTGAATATCCATCGGGTCTGAGAAGTTCCTTGATAATTGAAGCGCGAAAAAGAGTATTCGGATTGCTGATAATTTGAAACATCATCATTGCCGTATCATAGGAAACCGCTTCGATATATCCGGGTGATTCCTTGTAGGCATTTTGAAATATCCGAACAAACTGCTGTACGGTTTCCGATGTGCTTTCCGCAAAAAAACCGTCTGGCAGAATGCTGCCCTGAACCGACGGGCCGCCCGTATGAATCAGTTTGGGGGAGTGCCACAGGTTGGTCCCAAGCAGATAAGATGGACGAAGATTGCCATAGGCCAGTTGGGGGACGATGACGGCCAGCTTTTGAGGCGAGTCTGGGATGAAAAGTGCTTCAAATTCCTCGGAAGACGAAGGCATTGCATCTGGAGCCGGCTCCATGCGTTTGCCGGCTCCAGACGATTTTGCACTATCTGGGACAGGGGAATACCGACTTGAAAGCTTTTGCAGGGTTTCCCTGAAATCGGTCTGAATGGGGTCATACGCTTGAATCGCCACCACACGGCATCCTGCCGATTCTACCTGCTCTTTGAAAAGATTCATGAAATTAATGCCATAAGGCTCATCTGGATAAAGAATCGCAAAACGGCTCAAGCCGAGCTTCTTTGCAGTAAAGGCTACGATGGCATCTGTCTGGGCTCCGGGTGTCATGAAATTCCGGAAAACCGAGGGTCCGATTCTGGTGATTTGATCTTTCTGGGTCAGGGTGATAATCGGAATATCATATTTTTGCGCCTCTGCCGCGGCGATATCGGCAGTGGCTACCGGGCCGATGATGGCAGCGACGCCGGATTCAGCCAACTCCTTTACTGCAGCAGTGGTTTTCTGAGGATCCGATTCCGTGTCTTTAATGAGTATGGTCAGTGGCGGATCGGGATTGAGCAGGGCAAACTGATTTTGAGCCAGCTCAATTCCTTTCAGCGCTTTTTTCCCGTAGGCTTCATAAGTTCCGGTAAGTGGCAGCAGGCATCCTATGGCATGGTGTTGATAAGCCGAGTGCGTTTTCAGATCCTGAAGCATCCGTAAAGCCTGGACCGCTGCATCCTGTTTCGGAAACTGTTCGGCTAAAGCGGTCAGGATGTTGTAAGCATCTTCCGGTTTATCCGATTCCAGATATTTCTGGCCTGCCTGTAATAGAATTTCGGCTTTTACCCGAGATGACTCCAGGCGGTTTAACAGGGTGTACACCTCAGAAATGGGCATTCGGGATACGACGACTTTGAGCTTTTGAATGATTCGGGCCGAATCCGGCTCGGATGTTTTTTCCAGAACGCGGGAATAGGCATTGGCGGCTTCCGTGGGAAGATCCATGCGGGCATAGGCATCGGCCAGCATTTCCAATGCCTGGGCCGCAGAATCGGAGGATCTGTATTTTTTCACATAAACCTGCCCCAACTCAACGACCTTCTGGTAATCTCCGATGGCGGAAAGTGCTGTCAGTACGCCGAGTTCAGCCTGCTGTGCCGAAGCGCTCTTGGGATAACGGGCTGTCAGACGCTGATAATAGGGAAGGGCCTGGGACGGTTTTCCGGTTGCCGTGTAAATATCCCCGATCCTTAGGAGGGTTTCAGCGGTCCATGAGCCATTTGGAAAGGATGATAAATACTTTTGAAAGGCATTCAGTGCCTCCGGATAGGCTTTATCAAGATAATATTTTTCAGCAGAAGAAAAGAGTTCATCTTCCGGAATGACGGTGACAACCGGCGGCGTTTTTTCGGGTTGCGGCGGCTTATCTGTTTTTATCACTTTTCTGGAAGCGCAGGAAGCCAGCAGCATGATCATCAGGACAATAAACGTGTATCTGCAATATTTCATAATGATATCTTTGTGTTAAATTTAAGAGAATTGGGAACTTGTTTCTTTGGAAATGATGAGCATCATAGCTGAATCCATCAGCAGGGTCAATTACCAGATTCTTGTGATTTGCATTCTTGATGGATTTTTGGAACCCTTACAGAATTCTTGACTCTGTCGTTTAGTTGGAATAACATATCACGGTTATGAAATGGCAACTTGGCATGGGGAATTTAAACATAAAAATGGAAGAACAATGGTTTTTACCCCGTCACTGCTGTAGAACCCGGCTGTCATAAAAAATGGTGAAATCGATGCAAAAGACAAAAATATTGTTTCTGGTTATTCTGACCAACATGGCCATCTGGCTGGCGTTTAATCGCCCTGCGCCCCAGGTTTCTTCCTGGACCGACAAGATTGAGGGCGTCTCTTTCAGCCCTTATCATAAGGGGCAGAATCCCATGGAAAAAATTTATCCGTTTCCGGATCAGATTGATGGTGATCTGAAAATGATCAGAGGGGTGACGCGAAGCGTCCGCAGTTATTCTTCGATCGACGGGTTTGAGAATATTCCGGGGATGGCGGTTCGCTACGGACTGAGTGTAACAGCCGGGGCCTGGCTGGATCAGGACAAGGACAAAAATGAAAGGGAAATTCGAAACCTGATTCGAAACGCCCGAACCTATACGTCCACGGTTCCGCGGGTCATCGTCGGTAATGAATCTGTCCTTCGGGGGGATTTAAAGGTTAAGGAACTGATTGAATACATCCGCAGAGTGCGCGAGCAGGTTCCCTGCCCGGTCAGTACGGCCGAACCCTGGGACGTTTGGATCAACAATCCCGAACTGGCCAGAAATGTGGACTATATTGCCATTCACATCCTTCCCTACTGGGAAAAAATCCCCCTGAAACATTCCCTGAAATGGGTCGTGGAGCGCTATCGCCAGGTTCAGCAGGCTTATCCGGACAAACATGTTCTGCTGGCTGAAGTGGGCTGGCCCAGCCACGGGGAGCGCCGGGGTCCGGCAAAGCCCAGCACGGTCAATGAGGCCCTTTTTCTGCGCGCTTTTTTTAACGTGGCTGCTGAAAATAAGATTGATTATTTTATTATGGAAGCCTTTGATCAACCCTGGAAAGTGGATCTGGAAGGGGTCATGGGGGCTCACTGGGGTCTCTTTGACAAGGACCGAAACCTTAAAATCGCTCTTGAAGGTCCTGTGAAAGAGGTTTCGCCGCTTCCCCTGCCGCTTGTGTTTTCCTTTCTGCTGGCGATCATTCCCTTGTCCATGTATCTGCGTAAAAAACAGGATCAGCCGTTTAACGGGCAGCTCTTCTTTGCCATGGTCATTCAACTGAGCATATCCGCCGTGGTGTGGATTGTTTCCACGCCGTGGATTCACGAACTGCTTCCGACCGAAACCCTGATCTGGGGGCTTCTGCTCCCGCTGCAGGCAGGACTTCTGGTGGTGGTTCTGATCAATGGATTCGAGATGGCGGAAATGCTTTGGCCCGCTGGGCTGAAACGCCTGTTTCAGCCGCTGGTCCCCGAAAACGGCAGAGACTTCCCCAAGGTTTCACTGCACCTGGCCATATACAACGAGCCCCCGGACTTGGTTGCCAAGACCCTGGACAGTTTGGATCAGCTCGATTATCCGAATTATGAAGTTCTGGTGCTGGACAACAACACGCTGGATGCCGATGTGTGGGAACCGGTCCGGGATTATTGTGAAAAGCTGGGCTCTAAATTCCGGTTTTTCCATCTGGGGAAATGGCCGGGATTCAAGGCCGGGGCCTTGAATTTCGGGCTGAGCGTGACGGCTGAGGATGCGGCGATTGTCGGAATTGTCGACAGTGACTACATTGTCCGTCCGGACTGGCTGAAATCTCTGATTCCCTATTTTGACAAGCCGAAAGTGGGCTTTGTTCAGGCCCCTCAGGATCACCGGGAATGGCAGGGCAGTTTCTTTAAGGAAATGTTAAACTTTGAGTATCATGGTTTTTTTCAGATCGGCATGATCCACCGAAATGAACGCAATGCCATTATTCAGCACGGGACGATGACCCTGATTCGCAAACAGGCGCTTTTGGATGTCGGCCGCTGGGGAGAGTGGTGCATCTGTGAGGATTCCGAGCTGGGCCTGAGGCTGATGAACGCGGGGTTTGAATCCGTTTATGTCAGTGAAAGCTTCGGTCATGGTCTGACCCCCGATTCTTTTGCCGGGTACAAGAGCCAACGGTTCCGGTGGGCATATGGCGCGGTTCAGATCATCCGGCGGCACTGGAGAACGTTTTTGCCCTGGAATTCACAATCCGGCCTGACAGCCGGGCAGAAATATCATTTTGCAACAGGCTGGTTTCCCTGGTTCGGGGATGCGTTTAATGTCATTATCACCTGGGCCACCCTGCTCTGGGTTGCGGGGGTCATCATCCTTCCCAGATATTTCGGCCAGCCGCTGTATATCCTTCTGCTTCCGGCCCTTGGCGTTTTTCTCTTCAGGTTGCTTCATTTCTTCTGGCTGTACAAGGCCCGTGTCGGCTGCACGCTGAAACAGCGGATCGGCGCGGCAATTGCAGGAATGGCCTTGAGCCATACGATTGGAAAGGCCATGCTTTCCGGCCTGATCTCTTCGAACAAACCTTTTTTACGGACGCCGAAATGTGAAAACCAGCGGGCCGTTATTAAAGGCGTGCTGATGGCGTGGGAAGAAATGCTGATATTTTTGACATTCTGTCTGTCATCCGCGGCCATTATCAGCAGACATGGAATCGATAACCCCGAAATTCTTCTCTGGGTTGGCGTGATGCTCATTCAATCGCTGCCATATGGGGCTGCCCTGCTGACATCCATGATCAACGTGATTCCGGCACTGGTCCCCAGAGCCGTCTTCCAGCAGATTTTTGTGCCCGGCAAGATGGGCCTGCGGTTTTTTGCCAATCGCACTGAAAACGGATGAGCCTCGGCAAAAGCCGTTATGTAGAAATGTTCAAGGCCATCAATATTTATATTGACAGAAATGGCTAAATAAAATAAAAATACTGAGTTCAGATTATCATATCAGGAGAAACCCGTGAAAAAATATACTTACAGTGCAAAAGAATCGGATAACCCGGGCAGATGGGTTGTGGTTGACGCCAAAGAAGCCGTACTGGGAAGGCTGGCATCATCCATTGCCGCTCGTCTCAGGGGAAAGTGTAACCCCTTGTTTACGCCCCATGCAGACATGGGAGACTGGGTTGTGGTTATCAATGCGGATAAAATCGTTCTCACAGGCAGAAAATGGACAAAAAAGACATATTATCGTCATAGCGGATACACCGGCGGCTTAAAGGAAATCACGGCTGAAAAATTACTGCTGAAGAAGCCCGAGGATATTATCCGTTTTGCGGTAAAAGGCATGCTGCCCAAAAATAGTCTCGGCGGAAAAATGCTGAGCAAATTGAAGGTCTATGCCGGCGATAAGCATCCGCATGAAGCCCAGCAGCCGGTCGAGCTCTCGATATTAAAATAAACTTCTATTCTTAATAAAACCCTGGGGAAAATATGGATAAAGAAAACGTTTACTATGCGACTGGAAGGCGTAAAAGCGCGATTGCCAGAACATGGTTAAGGCCCGGAAAAGGAATCATCATGGTGAACGAAAAACCGGTTGATGATTATTTTTCCGTTGCAGCGGCCAAGGCAATGGTGGTGCAGCCGCTGATTCTGACCAATAATCTGGGATCTTACGATGTCATGATCCGTGTTCTCGGTGGCGGTATTAACGGCCAGGCCGGGGCCATTCGCCATGGTATCACCCGAGCCCTGCTTCAGGTTGATCCGGACCTCAGGCTGGCTTTAAAAAAAGCGGGTTTTATCACCCGGGATTCCAGGGTCAAGGAACGGAAAAAATATGGTCAGCGCGGCGCCCGCGCCCGGTACCAGTTCTCTAAACGTTAAAAGCGTTTTTTTAAGCCAAAAACTGATTTTACAAAAAGGGAACAGCGTTCACGCTGTTCCCTTTTTGTGTTTGGTCGATCATTGAACAAGGGATTTCATCCCGTGTGTTTTTTTTCTATACCACGATGACGTTCTCATCAAAAACCGTCAGTTGCTGCAATCCATTGGATGTTAACAGATGCGTATTTTCGATGCCGACAACGCCCCTTTCCGGAAATATGAGCTTGGGTTCCAGCGCGATGACCATCCCTTCCTCAAGAAGCATCTTCTGCCCGGCAGCCAGAAACGGGTATTCATCCAGCTCCAGTCCCACGCCATGGCCCACAAAACGGATGCGCTGATCGCCCGTGCCCATGAAATTTTCTGAATATCCCGCCTCCCCGGCGAGTTCAACGGCCATTTCGTAAATCTTCCCGGCCGCAATTCCCGGTTTGGCTTCACGGATCATGGCCGCCTGAATGGACAGCATGGCGCCATGGGCCTGAATCAGATCATCGGGAAGCTCACCAATCGAAAAAATTCGGGTATGGTCCGAAAGATATCCCTGATAAGCGAATACATAGTCCACAAGAATCGGCTCATGGGCCTGGATGCGGCCAAATCCCGGTCCCTGCGCCACAGCCGTGCTGACACCGGTTCCACCGGTGGGAGAAGCCAGATAGCTGGGCACGGCTCCGGACGCACCGCACATCAGATGACCGTAAAACAGCTCGCTTCCCCAAAGCCGCATTCTCACGATGCCCTGATGTCCCAGTTTCCGCGCATGCGCCTCGACCTGTCCTGCCAGTTCGATTTCGGTCATCCCTTCTTTGATAATGCCTTTGACATATTCGGCCACCTGATCGGATTTCAGGGCGGCTTCCCGGATCATTTGAATTTCATAAGCGGATTTAATCGCGCGAATCTGGCGAATGATGTGCGAAATATCGATCATCCGGGTTTGATCGAAGAGGCTCTGGAAGTTCAGATAGGTCTGGGCCGGCATCACATCCAGTTCCAGCCCCAGGGTTTTTGGAGCGGCAAGGCCCATGGTTTTCAATAATTCCGGTACTTGCCGGGGGCTGTTAAAGGAGACGATGTTTTGAACCGCCGATTCCGAACGGGCCCGCTCCAGGCTTTTGCGAACCATCAGCAGCGGTTCCCCATCGGCGGGAACATATAACTGGGATTGCTGGATGGTTCCTGAAAAATAAAAAAGGTCGGAATTCTGAATAATGATCGCGCCATCGATTCCGTTTGATAAAAGCAAGGACTGAAGCTGCTCAATGCGATGCCGGATCTCAGTTTCCGGGGTAATGTCTGCGGTGATATCGGGGAGCATGGTGTTTCCTTTCGAGCCGGCTTTCTGCGTAATTAAAGCCGGCGGTTGACATTTTATCAGAAAATAGTACCCTGTAAAATTCAATCCGATCGTTAAATTTTACATAAAAAAATATTATAAAGGATAATCCCGTATGGAAAAAGCAAAAAATGCCGAAGAATATATTGCCGATCAGCAATCGGCCATCGCCCAGAATCCCGAATGCGGCACCTCTCACTATAATCTGGCGGTGGCGCTGCTTGGGCAGCGCAAGTTCGAAGAGGCGGAAGAGGAACTGAGAAGCGCCATTGAATGCAGTCCCGGCCTTGCCGAAGCTTACGTTCAACTTGGCGGCATCTATCTGAACCGGGGAGATCTGGATGGGTGCCTGGCATATAACCGGGAGGCTGTAAAAGTCAGGCCTGGTTTTTCAGAAGGATATGGCAATATCGGTTTTGTGGAACTGCAGCGGGGAAACATCGATGAGGCCATAACCGCCCTGGAAAGGGCGACGCATTTTAATTTCCGGTACCTTCAGGCGTTTGCAACGCTTGCCAATGCCTATCTCATGAAGGGGATGATTGAAAAGTGCATTGAAACCAATTTAAAGGCACTGGCGCTGGAACCTGATTTTGCCGTTGTCCATAACAATCTGGCCATTGCCTACTTGGAAAGTGGAGATCCTGCGCAGGCCATCGCGCATTGCGACAGGGCACTTGCGCTCGGATATGAAGTGGCTTCGGAAATCCGCAGCGAAATTGATCTGCTTCGCCGGAAAGAGTCCTGATGCATTCAGAGAGGAATGTCGTGTCTTCTGAACTGAAGCCAGAGGTTTCTTTGCCCGTGACTTTCAGATATTTTCTTTCTTCCCCTTCTGAAGTCGTTGAAGAAGACAGCAGCCTCTGGTGCTCCGCATTTCCACTGTCCCGAAATCCACAGGAAACCGGGGAAAATGATACGGCTGGACTGACCTATGGAGACTATTTCGAGGCAGTTCGCAAGTTTCTTGAAAACCGGGAATTCGAAGTCATTGTATCCGCAATATTTGCGTCCAGGCAGCTGCCTTGCAAGGCTCGGGACATTAATGCAATTGACATATTTCTGGTAAAACACGGCCAGTTTTATCATCCCTCGCGGATCGAAGCACGGGTAAGGGGACGGGTGTTTACTTTCGTGGTAAATGTTGCGCTCTCATTTTCCGGAAAAAGCTGTATCGAGCGGGAATTCGACTTGCTGAACCGTTTGAGCCTGACACCGTCCGGCGCCTATCTTCCAAGAGGTTACGGTTATGGAGAGGTAATCCTGCAGAAAGGATGGCAGGTGAAGCTGTTTCTTGGGGAATGGTTCGATGATTTCCATGAATTTCACATTTCCAAGGACCCCAAGGATCAGCAGTATAAAATACGGGTGTGGCATGCCCATACAGAACCCGGGTTTCTGACGCCCGATGAGACCCTGGAACTGTACCGGCAAATCGCCATGATTTTAACCTGCTGTTATAATCCTGAAAACTTTGAACAGATCTTTCCCTGGCATCATGCCGCGGGGGATTTCATCGTCAATTGCTCAAACGATTCACCGCGAATAAAGCTCATCACGGTGCGGCAGTACGCAGCGCTGTTTGAAACCCCAGATATAGATGAAATCACGCTCCTGGAAGGCATGCTCTTTTTTCTGGTAAATCTATCCATTCGCACCCGGCTTGACAGACTGGACGGGGTGGGAGAGGTGGTATGGGCAGGGCTGCCTGCGGTCGATGGAACGGTCCGGGGGGTTATGGACGGGCTTTCAGCAAAAGTCCCGCGCTGGGATTTACGATTCGAGGAATTCTTTGCCTCTGTGTCGCTTTTGGATATGACGGAAATCTGCGAAGCGGTTGCTGACTCTTACCACCCGCTTGCCCCGGAACTTCCGGTTGTTCGAGAACATTTGACCGCACATGCAGCCGAAATGTTTGCATCGCTTATGGCATTTTCAGCATGAAAACCGCCATTGGCCCCGGTCGTTACCTTTTTCATTGACAAATATCAGGATTGATTTTATACCTTTTCCTTGATAAAAAATTTTCAGGGTGACATACCTTTTCAATATCTGGCAATCAACATGCATTTTGAAAGGAGGTGGCCTTTAAAACCTGGTTCGGGCAACACCCGGTTCGGGAAAATTCAGTTTTTGGTATCGGTAAAGGACTTTTAAATATTAATCATACTGGAGGTAAACGATGGCAAAGCATGCAACCCCATTGTTGGACCAGCTTGAATCCGGCCCATGGCCGAGTTGGGTGTCCGACATAAAGCAGGAAGCTGAAACAAGAGCCAAAAATGTAAAAGGAATTGACTATCAGATTCCTGTAGATGTTTGCGATGATGTTTTGGGCTTGATGGAACTGACGTATGCACAGAAAAGAACTCACTGGAAACACGGCGGTATCGTCGGCGTTTTCGGTTACGGTGGCGGTGTTATCGGAAGATACTGCGATCAGCCGCAGCAATTCCCCGGCGTTGCCCATTTTCACACGGTTCGCGTCAGCCAGCCGGGCGGCAAATACTATACCACGAAATACCTGAAAGACATTTGCGACCTGTGGGAACTTCGCGGCAGCGGTCTGACCAATATGCACGGATCCACCGGTGATATCGTTTTTATCGGCACCACCACCCCGCAGCTTGAAGAAATTTTTTATGAACTGACCCATAACCTGAATCAGGATCTCGGCGGATCAGGCTCCAACCTGCGGACCCCATCGGACTGCCTCGGCACATCCCGCTGCGAATATGCCTGCTATGATACTCAGGCCCTTTGCTATGCCATGACCATGGATTATCAGGACGAACTGCACCGTCCCGCCTTTCCGTACAAATTTAAATTCAAATTTGACGGCTGCCCCAACTGCTGCGTGGCCTCCATTGCCCGTTCAGACATGTCTTTTATCGGGACCTGGAAAGATGATATCCGTATCGACCAGAAAGCCGTCCAAGCCTATATCGGCGGCGAGCTGAAACCCAATGCAGGCGCACATTCCGGCCGCGACTGGGGAAAATTCGACATTACCAAGGAAGTGCTGGACCTCTGCCCGACCAAATGCATGCGGATGGACGGCGGAAAACTGGTTATCGACAACAGGGAATGCACGCGCTGCATGCACTGCATCAACGTTATGCCAAGAGGCCTGCGGATCGGCAAAGAAACGGGTTTATCGATTCTGGTCGGCGCCAAGGCCCCGATTCTGGATGGCGCTCAGATGGGCTCTCTGCTGATTCCGTTCATCAAGGTGGAAGAACCCTATGATGAAATCAAGGAAGTCATCGAAGGCGTCTGGGATTGGTGGATGGAAGAAGGAAAGAACCGTGAACGTTTGGGCGAGTTGATCAAACGTCAGGGCTTCCAGAAACTGCTTGAAGTCACCAATATCGAAGCCATGCCGCAGCATGTCCAGGAACCGCGTCACAATCCGTATATTTTCTGGAGAGAAGACGAGGTCGAGGGCGGTTTTGAGCGGGAAATCACCGAATTCAGAAAATACCATCAGAGATAGGGGGTAACAACAATGGCATTTATTTCATCAGGTTACAATCCTGACAAGCCGATGGAAAATAGAATAACGGATATTGGTCCACGGCATTTTGATGAGTTTTTACCGCCGGTTATCAAGGCCAACAAAGGTCAATGGCTGTATCATGAAATTCTGGAACCCGGCGTTCTGGTGCATGTTTCCGAGACCGGCGATGAAGTCTATACGGTCAGGGTCGGCGGTGCGCGCCTTATAAGCTGTACCCACATTCGCGAAATCTGCGAAATCGCCGACAAACACTGCGACGGCTATGTCCGGTTTACCACCCGTAACAACATCGAGTTCATGGTGGATAACAAGAACAAGGTCGCAGCCCTGAAGGCAGATCTGGAAAGCCGTAAATTTGCCGGCGGATCCTTCAAGTTTCCGGTCGGTGGAACCGGTGCAAGCATTACCAACATCGTTCACACCCAGGGATGGATTCACTGCCACACCCCGGCAACCGACGCTTCCGGCCCGGTCAAGGCAACGATGGATGTTCTGTTTGACGATTTCAAAACCATGAAAATGCCGGCTCACCTGCGGGTTTCTCTGGCCTGCTGCCTGAACATGTGCGGCGCGGTTCACTGCTCGGATATCGCCATTCTGGGTTTTCACCGCAAACCGCCCATGTTGGATCATGAATATCTGGACAAAATGTGCGAAATCCCGCTGGCAATCGCTGCCTGCCCGACCGCTGCCATTCGTCCGTCAAAGATCGAATTGCCCGATGGCAAGACCGTCAACAGCGTCGCCGTAAAAAGCGAACGTTGCATGTACTGCGGCAACTGCTACACCATGTGCCCGGCCATGCCGCTTGCCGATGCTGATGGCGACGGCATCGTTTTGATGGTTGGCGGCAAAGTCTCCAACCGCATCAGCCGTCCGACGTTTTCAAAAGTCGTTGTCGCCTTTATTCCCAACGAAACCCCGAGATGGCCGACCACGACATCAACGATCAAAAGGATCGTTGATGTGTATGCATCCAACGCCAATAAATATGAACGTTTGGGTGAATGGGCAGAACGGATTGGATGGGAAAGATTCTTTGAAAAATGCGAACTGCCGTTTACGCATCATCTCATCGATGACTTCCGGGATCCGGCTTATTATACCTGGCGTCATACGACACAGTTCAAGTTTTAATTAAGCTTTGCTGTCCGGGGGACCTGTTCCCCCGGACAGATTTCAATAGTCAAAAAAACGAGGCAAAGATATGGATAAAGAAGCTGGGAAAAAGGCCATTGTGGAATATTTGACGAAAAAAGCAAAGTCAAAATCCAAATTTTATCTAAAGGACTTCTACGAAGTGATTCCCGAGGAAAAACCCCGGGATGTCAAAAACCTGGTCAATGAAATGGTAAGAGAGGGTACTTTGGAATACTGGTCAAGCGGCAGCACCACGATGATCGGTCTTAAAGGTACGGGAAAACAGGCTGCTGCTGAAGACGAAGCATAAATTCCGCTCGATACTGAAAACTATCCGTCAGTGAAATCTCCAGGAATGATCATCTCTGCCTTAAGGGGCGGATCGGGCAAAACAATCCTGTCTATCGGTATTATCGGCGCATGGAAACAGCAAGGCAAAACCGTAATACCCTTCAAAAAAGGTCCGGATTACATTGATGCAGGCTGGCTTGCCCTTGCGGCCGGCCAGCCCTGTTATAATCTGGATTCCTTTCTTCTCAATCAGACCCAGCTTCTCAAATCCTTTATCCGTCATGCAACGCCCTCGGGCATATCCGTTGTGGAGGGCAACCGCGGCCTCTATGACGGGATCGATATGAAGGGATCCACCAGCACGGCGGAGCTCGCGAAGCTGCTGGGACTCCCGGTGATTCTCTGCCTGGATTGTACCAAATCCACCCGTACCATGGCAGCGGTTTTGCTGGGGTGCCTGCACTTTGACGCGGATGTCCCCATTCAGGGAGTGGTCTTGAATCGGGTTGCCGGCAGTCGTCACGAGCAAATCTTAAGAAGCAGCATCGAGTATCATTGCGGAATACCGGTTATCGGCGCGATTCCGGCGATGGACAGCCAGTTTCCGGAACGCCATATGGGGCTGGTACCGACGCCGGAGCATGACTGGGCGGCAGGGTCCGTGGATGCCGTTTCCCGCGTGGTGAAAGCATGTCTGGATCTGGACAGGCTTGAGGAAATCGCCCATCAGGCGCTTCCCATTAACGCGCCGGTATCTTCGTCTTTTGAAAAACCGGAACCGATGAGCGCGGAAAAGCCGCGAATCGGAATCATCCGGGATTCGGCTTTCCAGTTTTACTATCCGGAAAATATCGAGGCCCTGTCCCTGCAAGGGGCTGAACTGGTCTTTCTGAGCCCGCTGACGCAACAGCATCTCCCGGATCTGGATGCCCTGTATATCGGCGGCGGGTTTCCGGAAACCCATGCACGCATTCTGGCCGAAAATACCAGCTTCAGATCAGATCTTAAAAAACTTGCCGAAGAAGGTCTTCCCATCTATGCCGAATGCGGCGGACTGATGTACCTGGGAAAAGAAATTGTCCTGGAGGATGGTGCCTATCCCATGGTCGGCGTTTTGCCGGTTGTATTCGGTTTGAGCCCAAAACCAAAAGGCCATGGTTATACGATGGTGACGGTTGACGGGGAAAATCCGTTTTATCCCGAGGGCATGGAAATCCGGGGACATGAATTCCATTATTCCTGGGTGGCGTCGTTTGAGGAGACAGCGGGTTGCCGGCTCGTGTTTTCCATGAAAAGGGGAACCGGCTTTTTAAATCACCGGGATGGCGTCTGCTATAAAAACATCCTGGCCACCTACACCCATATCCATGCATCCGGAACCCCCGAGTGGGCCAGTGCCCTGATTCGAAACGCCGTCAAGTTCCGAAGGCTGAAGGGGAACAGTTTATAAGGGAGAAAGAATTTACAAATTTACCGTTTTAGGGTAAATTGTTATATCCCACCAGTGCAGAACGGGTGATCGTTGTAATCGTTGCTCAAGGTCTGATTTTTCTTTCCCAGAAATCTTAACGCCTTTCTCATATGGTG
>JACRBZ010000023.1 GCA_016219185.1 Deltaproteobacteria bacterium | reverse complement strand
TTCCCCGCCCTTTCTTTATGGTAGTGGGCAGGAGTCCCTTCATCGGTATTTGCAAGGTACGTGAGGGGACTCCTTTGTTCTCCCTCACCTATCTTGCAAATTTTAAGCTATTTTTCCATCATTTATTGTGATCATCCTTAGCAGGAAGAATCGGAAATGATAGGCCGATTTCGTCGTCTGGTATCTGGCGAAAGTTCCGTTGTTGCCGAGGATATGGAAACCCTTCGGGAAGATATCCTCACCCGCCAGAAAGAGCGCGAAAGACGCATTGTCAACGGTCTGAAACAGTTTCAGATTGCCCAGGAAGAGTTTCGCTCCGGCTTGAAGACCCTGTTACAAAAAGGCAACGGAGTTCGAATCAAGGACCTGAAACAGATGCTGAGGACCATTCAGGTGCATCAGTGTTTTCACGAGCCGGAAATCATTGCGCTTCTGGACAGTTTTGACGCGGTTCGGGACCGGGTTCAAAACCAGTGGCGGGATGTATTGGCCTGCAGCCGGTAAGAATAAACCATGTTTACGCCAATCTTGGATGTATCGCTAAGATTTGCAACAACTATATGCAATGACATCCTTTACAGAAATAGAGGTGAATTCATTCCCCTCTATCGGCATAATGCCTTCTGAAGCATGTCTGTTGATTTTAATCCGGAAGTCCATCGAAACAGAAGGAGATGCCCCATGTCGAATGCAGAAGCTTTAAAGCAATTGGCTCAGGAGGTGATCGATGCTCATGAGGATAGAGTGGTTCTGAGAACCGCAATTCTGAATAACATTGATCAGATTAAATCGGAAACCAAAGAATGTCAAAAAGATACGGTAAATTTACTCAGAATGTTTAACAACCAGCATCAGGAGATGGGCAGAGAACTCCGATCCGGGCTGGGTCAGTTTATGGTGGACCTGAACACAGCCGAGTCCAGTCGTCTGTCAAAGGCACAGGAAGATGCCGGACAGCGGCAGGATGAGATCAACCAGCGAAGCGCAGTGGTCCGTGAATTAAGAAACCATGTTGTGGACAGGCTTCGTGAGACGGCTGAGGCCCATCAGGAAATGGGCAGGCAGTTACGCGCCGATCTTGGGCAGTTTATGTCCGAACTGGCAACCTTCGAATCCCGGCGGGAATCAAATGCACGGGAAGACGCCGACCAGCGACAGGACGAGATCAGCCAGAGAATCGCGGTGATTGATAATTTGAAAAATGACGTTGTTGATAAGCTTCGGGAAATGGCCGATGCCCACCAGGAAATGGGCAAGCAGCTACGGACCGATCTCGATCAGTTTATGTCCGGTCTGTCAAATGCCGAATCCGATCGAAAAGCCGCCGCTCAGGCGTATCTGTCCGAGGTTCAGGCAGATATACGGGAAACGGCAGCGGCCTGGAAAGAGTTAATCCAGCGCATTCAGTCGGCCAGAGCCGCATCCCATGCATCCACCGTTTCCGGATCGGCTGTCGCGCCGGCAGAAACCGCGGCTTCTTTTCAGCCGGATGAAAAAAAAAACACTTTTGTTAAAGAAACAGTAGTCCCTTCGGAGACTTCAGGTGAATTTCAAGTCCAGGCCCCTGATGAAGACACCAGTCTGGATCGGGAAAATCTTCGCGAAAGAATCGTTACGGTTCTTCAAGGGCATGCAGACGGCATGAAAATGACTCAGTTAGCCGAACTGATGGGTGTTGATAACTGGCGATCCCTGATCCCCATCATGCGAGAGCTGCTGGATGAACGGGTTTTGGAAAAAGATGGTTCCCTGTATTTTGCATAACCTCTGATAAAGAAGCCTGTTGAGTTTCTTGCCAAAGGAAAGGAAGTGGATATGAGGTGGAATGTTTGCACATTTTGCAGGGGAAAAGGTATCGATCCTTTTCAACTGTTTTACGATGATTCAATATGTCAGGTGTGTGGTGGACGGGGGCGGAAATATATTCCGGAACATGCGGTTTCCTGTGCATATTGTCAGGGGTCGGGTGTACAGCCGCATCGAAGACTGGTCTGCACCGTATGTGGTGGAACCGGTTTTGTCGCCATTCATGAGCCAACTGGACCCTGCCCGAAATGCAATGCAAAAGGCGTGTATTCGGGCGAATATCTGCCCTGCCGGACATGCAGGGGGAAAGGGCAGGTATCCGTTCGATAACGAAAGAATATCTGCTGTAACGGATAAACTGAATAGCCTCTGTCTCTGATCCCCCAAGCCCTTTTCGCCCTTTTGTCCGTTATATCCTTACCAACTGGCAGCGGGGTGGATTTGATTTCCTAAAATATCGTGTGCTGTAATCGGGTTAAAAGGAGATTGACATGTCTGAAACAACGACCATTCTGGAACCCATATCCATGCCGGATTTTGTTGAAACGCCCTATATCAGCGATGTGACAGTTCGGGCCACGGGGTATCTGGAAGCAGGCTTTCCCCTTCATTTTCGAGGTGTTTCCGGTACCGGAAAAACGACTATTGCCATGCATGTGGCCAGTAAAATCGGCCGGCCGGTGATTCTGATTCATGGGGACGAAGAATTTTCGACATCGGATCTGGTGGGAAGTGAACAGGGTTACAGCATTCGCCGATTAAGGGATAATTTTATTCACACGGTTCTGAAAACCGAAGAGAATATGCGCAAGCAATGGGTCGATAACCGTCTGACTGTTGCCTGCAAGCATGGCCTCACCTTGATCTACGACGAATTTACCCGATCCAGGCCAGAGGCCAACAATGCTCTGCTGTCGGTTCTTCAGGAAAAAATGCTGGATCTGCCGGTCAGCAGAAACGGCGATGGAAATTATCTGAAAGTCGATCCCAATTTCAGAGCCATATTTACCAGCAATCCGGAAGAGTATGCCGGAGTGTATCGAAGCCAGGATGCGCTTCGAGATCGAATGGTGACCATCGATCTGGATAATTTTGACCGCGAAACCGAAATTCAGATTACAGCCGCTAAATCCGGTTTGCCCGCAGAAGATGCCGCAAGGATTGTCGATATTGTCAGGGGGCTCAGGGAGTCTGATGTGTATGAGTTTTCGCCGACGATCAGAGGCTGCAACATGATTGCAAAATCAGCTGTGGTTCGAAAGGCGTCGATCCGTAAAGATGATGCGGTGTTCCGGCAGATCTGTTTTGATATTTTATCATCCGAAACCAGCCGTATTGGCAACAGGTCAAACCAGGAACGTGTCAAAGAGGTGATTGCGGGCCTCATTGATCGGTATTGCTGACAATTCAGGTGCGGGTGATCCGTAAAGGAGATGACCAATGGATAGCAAACCAGCCAGAAATGATATGATCAGACGGGGGTCTTCGCTTTTAAAAACCGCTCTGAAAACCTGTTTGACGAACAAACATCAGCAGAAACGGTCAGACTATTTGGAATTATTCGTTTTTGAGAAACATCTGGTGCGGTTGAATCAGGAGAAATCCAATTTAAACCGCCGTGTTCAACAGATCGATGAAGAAATGATGGTCCTTGAAGGAACAATCTCGCGGCTGAAAAGTACTATCGATCTGGAGCAAGAACACCGCAAGGCCGTTCTGCAGGGAGAAAAACCGTCACTGGCAGTCACTCCGATGAAAACCATGACGATGGGATATTGACCGGAACCGAAAGGGCTCTGAATGAACCGGGAAGGTAAATACCTGTATTGCATCATTTGCGGGAATGAGGGCCGAAGTTTCGGACCCATTGGCATTGGCGGCCGTGGCGACGTGGTGTCCACCATCGGATATCAGGATATCAGCGCGGTGATCAGCAGCACGCCCATGAACCATTATGTGATCAATCAAGAGAATATGCTGTCCCATGAGCAGGTTATCGAGACCGTCATGAAAGATTATACGGTTCTGCCCGTTCGATTCTGCACGATCGCGTCCAGCGCGGAAGAACTGCGCACCATGCTGAGACGAAGGCATTCAGAGCTTAAAGGCCTGTTGAAGGACATGGACAACAAGTTTGAAATGGGACTTAAGGCCATGTGGAAAAACATGAATCAGATCTATCAGGAAATTGTGGATGACAGTCAAACCATCAGAGAACTCAAACAGAAGGCCGATGTATCTCCGGAAACACCGACAAATCCAATACGGCTTGAACTGGGCAGGGCGGTGAAGGAAGCGCTCGATAATAAGAAAGAAAGAGAAGGCGCTAAAATGATTACATCTTTTAAAAGAATAATTCTGGATATCAAACAGAACGGGTTGGTCGGAGACAACATGGTATTGAATGCTGCGTTTCTGATCGACCGCTCCCGCGAAAAATCCTTTGATTTGATGATAGATGATCTACAGAAAAAATTAGACGACCGCCTGCTGTTCAAATATGTGGGGCCAGCGCCGCCGTTTCATTTTGTTAACCTGGTCATGAAGTGGTGATAAGTAGGATAGGAGGATATGATGCCATCTGATAAAAAGGAAGAAGCTGGATTCGATTTGGGTCTGGGCGGGTTATTCAAAGGCTTGAGCAATCTGATGGATGCGGCCATTCAACTGGCTGAAAAAGGGGAATCTCTATCCAAATCCGGAGAGATTCATTTCAGCGGGCTGGACAGACTGAAGGGTTTAAAAGATCTGAAAGGGGTTTATGGGGTCCGGATCAGCACCCTGGCGGATGGAAGGCCATCGGTACGGCCCTTTGGAAACATTAAAAAATCTCCGGCTGGGCCCGTGGTGGAAGAAACGCGTGAACCGCTTGTGGATGTTTTTGATGATGCTGAAGGCATTCAAATCGTGGCGGAAATGCCGGGTGTTTCTCAAAATGACATCGAAGTGGATGTCAGAGGCGATATCGTTGGAATTTCAGCCATATCCGGCGTTCGAAAATACCAGAAGGAGCTTCTTCTTTCCCGTGTCGTGCAGCCAGAGGATATGACCTGGACATATCAGAATGGCATTCTGGAGATCGTTATCAAAACCACGGCCGGAAAAAGCTGAAAACCCCTTCTTCAGGAGTATGGAAATGGATGTTTCAGACATAACCCTCAAAGTTGCGGAAGCAGGATCACGGGATGTCGGCCGGGGTATAGCCCGTTTCGATCCGACTGATTTCAAATCGATCGGGATTCAGGTCGGTGATGTGGTGCGGATCAGGGGAAAACGGGAAACCGTGGCCAAAGTCTTGCCGGCATACATGGAGGATCGGGGAAAGGGAATTATTCGGCTGGATGGCATTATCCGCGAAAATGCTCGGGTCGGTATCGATGAAAAAGTCAGCATCGTCAAATCCGAATTTCAGCCGGCCCATAAGATTGTCGTTTCCTCGCTTACTCCGATGCGCTCTGCTGACGCCCGCTATATTGGCAGTCTCATCGAAGGGATAGCGCTGATTGAGGGAGACGCCATTCGAGCCAAACTGTTTGGATCCCAGACCCGGGATTTTCATGTGGTTTCAACCACGCCTTCCGGGGTGGTCATGATCCATTCCCAGACCACCATCCATATCCAGGAGAAAAAAGAGCCGGGAGAAAGCCGATCCCGGGTTTCATATGAAGATATCGGCGGATTGGGCAACCAGATTCGGCGCATCCGGGAGATGATCGAGCTGCCGCTGAAATACCCGGGAGTATTTGAACGGCTGGGAATCGATCCCCCCAAAGGGGTTCTGCTGCATGGGCCGCCCGGATGCGGTAAAACCCTTATCGCACGGGCTGTGGCCAATGAAACGGATGCATTCATGGCGCATCTGAGCGGTCCGGAGATCATGAATAAGTTTTACGGCGAAAGCGAAGCGAATCTTCGCCGGATTTTTGAGCAGGCTGCCAGCAAGGCCCCCAGCATCATTTTTCTGGATGAAATTGATTCCATTGCCCCCAAACGGGAAGAAATGGGCGGCGAAAAACAGGTGGAAAAACGGGTTGTGGCCCAGCTTCTGGCGCTGATGGATGGTCTGTCGTCCCGGGGGCAGGTTATTGTCATCGGTGCCACCAATATTCCCAATGTCATCGATCCGGCCCTGAGGCGACCCGGCCGGTTTGACCGTGAAATTGAAATTGCCATTCCCGATCAACATGGACGGCTGGAGATTTTAACCATTCATACACGGGGCATGCCCCTGGCAGAAGATGTCAATCTGGTTCGCCTCTCTGAAATGACGCATGGTTATATCGGCGCGGATATCGAGGCGCTTTGCCGGGAAGCGGCCATGGCCACGTTAAGGAAAATATTTCCCACAATCGATTTTCAACTGGTTGAAATTCCTTACGACACCCTGATGTCCCTTCATGTCTCCATGGATGATTTTCTGGAGGCTTTTCGGGAAATCGAACCCTCGGTGATTCGGGAAGTGTTTGTCGAGATACCCAATGTCAAGTGGGATGATGTCGGGGGCCTGGATGATGCCAAGCAAATTCTTCGGGAAACCGTTGAATGGCCCCTGAAATACGGCAGATTCTTTGAGCGACTGCA
Source organism: Deltaproteobacteria bacterium (assembly GCA_016219185.1). Classification (GTDB taxonomy): domain Bacteria; phylum Desulfobacterota; class Desulfobacteria; order Desulfobacterales; family Desulfatirhabdiaceae; genus RAAP-1. The sequence continues at coordinate 131,216 of JACRBZ010000023.1, read as the reverse complement.
CACAACGCCGTCAAAGGGCATTCTGCTGTATGGGCTTCCCGGCGGTGGAAAGACGCTTTTGGCCAAAGCCGTTGCCTCGGAATCGGGGGTGAATTTCATTTCCGTAAAGGGTCCGGCGCTGTTATCCAAATGGATTGGCGAAAGTGAGAAAGGCATTCGGGAAGTCTTTCGAAAAGCCCGTCAGGCCGCACCCTGCATCATTTTTTTTGATGAAATCGACAGCATTGCCGGCCGAAGAGGTGCGGAATCGTCCTCCTCCGTTGTCGACCGCATGGTCAGCCAGCTTTTGACCGAAATGGATGGCATCGAGGACTTGAAAGGGATTTTGGTTCTGGCGGCTACCAATCGTCTGGATATTCTGGATCCCGCCATTCTGAGGGCCGGACGCTTTGATTTCCACCTGGAGATTCCGGCTCCGAATGAATCGGCCAGGGAAGCCATTTTCAGAATTCATACACGGGGAAAACCGCTTGGCCCGGATGTGGATTTGAAAAATCTGGCAGCTACCAGCAGCGGTCTTGTTGGCGCGGATATCGAATCAATCTGCCGCAATGCCGCCCTGGCCGCTATTCGCGAGTGTATCCAGTCAGGCAACAGCGATGATGCCCAGGTGTCTATTACCGCCAGACATTTCGGAATCGGGAATGAGAAAAGATAAATGCGGACACGCAAACGCTCTTCCAAGTCCTTTGTGATCTTTTGACTGGCAGACAAATCACGCCGGATGTCGACAGGTTATGATCATCTAACCGGGTGAAAGAGGTTCCGATGGATGGAAAATATCTCTACGGTTTTGTTCAAACCCCAAACGCGATGCGACTCGACATTGCCGGTATGGATCAGAAAATGCTCAATACGATTCCATACCGGGATATTGCCGCAGTGGTCAGTGATGCGGTTCCCATTATATGGTCGGATCTTCCGCGGGAAACCGTATTTTCCTATCTCACGACTCATCAGGCCGCGATTGAGGCGGTCATGGAACGATATGAAATCATTCCGGCCAAATTTGGAACGTATTTACCCAACAAAAATCTGGTTCACCTGGTCCTGAAAACCGAATATCACCCCATTCGATCCATCCTGGCAGAGATGGCCAACCGAATCGAGATGGATGTGGTGGTGTTATGGCGCGATCTGGCCAACCTGTTTAATAAAATCGCGGGAATGCCGGAAGTCGATGACATCAAACGGCAGATGGCTGAAGAAAAACCCAATCAATACCATAATCTGCGAATTCAGGCCGGAAAGAAAGTCAAGGCGTTTCTGGACAGCATGAACGCGGCCTGTGCAAACGAGGTGATGGACGCACTGACGCCGGTTTCCTTGGCCCGTCAACCCCATGAGGTCAAAGATGACGAAATGATTTTGAACTGTGCGTTTCTGGTCGAAACGCATCGGCTGGACGCGTTTGAAAAGCAGATCGATGCTCTGGATAACCGGCATCACAATCAGTTGACTTTTCGAATGATTGGACCGCTTCCGCCCTATAGTTTCAGAACCCTTGAAATCGAACGGCTGGACGCCAATGATATTGAAAATGCACGGACTCTTTTTTCTCTGGGCAAAACCGCAACCGAATTGGAAATTAGAGCCAGATACCGGGAAATGGCCAAAACACTTCATCCGGACCGCTTTCCGGAAGATCCGGCAGCCCAAAACCGGTTTGAATTATTCAATAAGGCGTATGAGATTCTGAAAGCCTACTGCCGCGGCGACGCATGTTCTTTCGAACCCGCCGATATTCAGAACTGGATAGCCGTCAGACCGATGAAATATACGGCGGGAACGCGGTAAACATGAGGTCCCTGCTATATTTGCCGGTTATCCATGTGGGATCGGACATGGGAAGCCTGGCCAAACCACTGGGCAGCCGCAGACTGGACGTTATGGGCAGAGAGCGGTGGGAATTACACCAGCAGGTCATTACCCGGTACTGGCAGCAGGTTGAAACCTGGTGTCTATCCCTGGAAGCTCCTTTACTGGCCATATATCAGGATGGACTTCTGGCCGATGGGGATCTGGGTCGAAAAATCATTCAGGAAAACGCTGCAAAGGGCAGTGTCAATTTTGGAATCGTCAACCGGTTGATGGAAAAAGGCGCGAAAATTCGTAAAACCGAAGATGTCCTGCTTCTGAAAGAAGAATATAGCCGGGCACTCCGTCAGGCGCAAACGCCATCTCCATGGGATCGGATGACCGCGTGCGTGGGCTGTCGTTTTGATAAAGACGATCTGATGGAACGCCGTGATCACTATATCGCCCAAACCATCAATCGCACGTTGAGCATTGATGAAATCGGATTGCTGTTTATCGGTGCGTTTCATGACATTATCCCGATTCTGGCGGATGATATTTCGGTTCATGAAATCAAAAATCGTCATCAGATCATGGCCTATTATCATGAATTGTTGACCGGCAGGGATGATCGGCAGGTGCGCATTCTGGCCGAATATCTAAACGCGCCGATATTCGGCGAACCCAAATCGTGAATTGAAAACCTTATGTCAGCTAATGGACGATATGTCTATGCGATCATCGCAACAGACGAGGACAAACAGTTTGGACCGATTGGTATCGGGGGGCGGAATGACGCGGTGTTCACCCAGTGCTATCAGGATGTCGGGGCTGTTGTCAGTTCATCTCCGGTGATTCAATACCCCGTCTCCCGGGCCAATACCCTGGCGCATCAGCGGATTCTGGAGCGGGTCATGGTCGAACATTCCCTGCTTCCGGTTCGATTTGGAACCATTGCGGATGATGTCGATCAGATCCGGGACAAGGTTCTGATAGCCCGATATGCCGAAATCCGGGACCGTTTAACCTATGTGAGTGACAAAACCGAACTGGGGTTAAAAGTGCTCTGGACAGACATGTCTGGGCTGTTTCAGGAAATTGTTAATGAAAACAAAGAGATCAGACGTATCAGAGATCGGCTGGCCGAAAAAAAGGGTGCGGCCCAGCGGGATCAGGTGCGGCTGGGTGAAATGGTCAAAAAAGCACTGGATCACAAACGAAAGAAAATGGAAAAAAACATTCTGTCTTTACTGCTCCCCCTTTCCGTGGATCATCGAAAGAATCCTGTTTTCGGGGACCAGATGATTACAAACAGCGCGTTTCTGATTTTCAGGCATCAGGAAGCCGAATTTGATCGGGCGGTGAATGACGTGGCTGAAGCCCATATGACGCAGCTCAAGTTTAAATATGTCGGACCGGTGCCCCCCTGTAACTTTGTCGAAATGAGCATTGTCTGGTAGGGAATATGGCGTTTATCATCGATAACATTCTGTTATCCCCGATCCGGCTTACCGTATGGGTGGCGGAAAAACTCAGAGACACGGCATACCAGGAAGTGACCGATGATTCCCGGGTGCACGAGGAACTCCTGCATCTGCAGATGCGGTATGAGATGGGTGAAATCAGTGATGATGCGTATGAAGCAGAAGAGACCCGGTTAATGGCAAAGCTGGAAGAAATTCGAAAAATCAAAGAAGAACAGGCAATCTAAAGAGAAAGGAAATGATCATGCGATTTGATGAGGCCATACAACAGGCGAAACTGGTGCTTCATGAACTGACGGGGCTTGACATATCCTCGGTTGTCGGCGCGGAAAAAGAAGATGAAGGGTGGCTTGTCGGGGTTGAAGTGGTGGAGAAACGCTCTATTCCGGATAGTATGGATATTCTGGCGCTTTATGAAACCCGGCTGGATGAAGATGGAAACATGCGGGAATTCAAACGCCTTCGCATGCGAAAGCGAATCGATACAGAAACCGAAGAATAGGAAAATTCCCATGCCTCTGGAACCCATACGGGAAAACAGCGCTGGTCTGGCCGATGTCATTGACCGGATACTGGATAAAGGTCTTGTGATTAACGCCGATGTTCTGGTTTCAGTAGCCGGAGTCGAGCTTCTGGGTATCAAGATTCGGGCGGCCCTGGCGTCTTTTGAAACCGCGGCCCGATATGGACTTGAATTTCCGTCCGGCACTCAACTGGAAACCCCGGCGTGGAAAGATGCCCTGGTTGCGCGGGAAGGATGTCCTCAGTGTGAAAAACGGGTCCCCATAGAAGAGCTGGTATCCAGTGGTTGCCCCTGGTGCGGATGGATCAGCGCCAGGGCAAAGCCCCGAATCCAGCGGAGTCTGGCCTGAAAATGGCAATCAATCTGGATGAGGACAATTTAAAACAGGGTATTCTGGGGCTTGTTGTCGCTCTGGTGCAAATCATTCGCGACGCACTTCGACTTCAGGCCATGAAACGCATGGACGGAGGCGGTCTGACAGAAGATGAAATCGATAGATTGGGGCGAACCCTCATGGATATGGATGAGGTCATCGAAGATATCATTCGGGAACAGGGCATAACCGAAACGGTTCGGTCGGTCAGAAACGGACTGGACAGTCTGGTGGATGATTTTCTGGATCAAATGATTCATCCCGGCCGGCAAATCGGTTAATCACGGAGGGTGAAACGATGACCCCCTTCCGAAGATACAGGACACCGTGTTGCACGGATTGCACTTTGAAACATTCCTGCAACAGTAATATCGAGACATTGTCGAGCATAAGAATAGGAGAAGTAAGATGGTGCAGGAAGCTTCCTGATCAAGCATCCACAGCGTACGAGGTAGGGATCAAATATTACCCTCAGGTTTATTAGCCCTACAACGCAAAACCCCGAATGTTTGAAGATATGGATATCATCCTCAAAAAACTGGTTCAAGAGGAGGTTCAGAACCTGATAATCCGTCATCGGGAAACCATACACGCCCTGGTGAAAGATATGCTGGTGTCTGAGATTCGCCGCGCCATCCGGCTGGAGATGCCTGCCCTGCTGAATGACAGGTCCGGCGATTGCGATGATCTTTCCCCGGACAACCCGGCTCCGGGTCTTCCCGCAGTTGCCGGTTTTTCCAAGCCATCGCCAAAACCGGCCTTGAAAAACGACTCCCCGGTATCCCGAAATGACGGTGTGCGGACCGATTGCCGCTATCTATATGCGATTGCAGGATCGGAAAAAACCATGCAACTGGGATCGATCGGTATAGAAGATGCACCGGTATATACCATTGCATCGAACGGACTGAGCGCGGTGGTCCACGCCTGTTCTTCTGAGCCCTACCAGTCCAGTGATCCGGAAATTGCACGGGGCTGGCTGCTCACGCATCAGCGCGTGGTGGAAGCGGCTTTCGAACAACTGGGGGATGTCATCCCCGCCGGGTTTGATACCATTCTCAACGGAGAAGGGGTTTTAAACCCGGATGAAACGGTTCAGACCTGGCTGAACACGGAACATGACGCCCTGATATCCAAACTGGACCAAGTCAGCGGTAAACAGGAATATGGGATTCAGATTTTCTGGGATCCCAAGCAAATCGCAGCCCAGATATCGAAAGAAAATGAAGCGATCCGATGTCTGAATGAAGAAATCCGATCCAAACCCGAAGGTGCGGCCTATCTGTACCGGCAGAAGCTGGCAGGTATGCTGAAAAATGAAATCGAACAAGAGGCGGATCGCCATTTTCAGTCATTTTATCATATCATTCAACCTGTCGTCGATGCGCTACGGATCGAAAAAATCCGCAAAACTTCTGAAGCGGAGGCCCATCAGATGATCATGAATCTGTCCTGCTTGCTGTCGTTGGAAAACAAGCATCGATTGGGCCAGAATCTGGAAAACATTGCCGGGATGGCGGGATTTTCCGTTAATTTTACCGGCCCATGGCCACCTTACAGCTTTGTGTGATGGAACCTCGACGCAGTGGTCATGCCACCCTGGTTGATCTGCTGGATCGAATCCTGGATAAAGGAATCGTGATCCATGCGGACCTGATGATTTCCGTGGCCGGCATTCCCTTGATTGGCGTCAACCTTCGGGCAGCAGTTGCCGGCATGGAAACCATGCTGAAATATGGCATGATGACGGAATGGGATGAAAAAACCCGGAGCCACATGTCCAGGGAACATGCCGTGCAGCAGATTCGGCTGTTTCAGCATGAAACCGTGATATTCAAAACCCTGGGTGCGGTCTGGTATGCCAGCGGGATTTATTCGGCCTGGCGGTATGGACATATTTATGTCACGGAAAAGCGGCTGGTGATCTGCCAGCGTACCGAATGCGCCCCTGTTTTTGAAACCGGTCTCAATCAGATTGTAGCAGCGGAATTCAGTCACCGTCAGATGAATTCAAAAACAGAGATGCCCCGTCTGAATCTTGTTTTAAAAGATGATCGGGTGGTCATGATCCGATCCCCGCATATGGATTTGTTGAGGGATGCGCTGGACCAGCAGGCCGAATTGCACGGGTATTGTTTGATCGATGCAGCATCGGCCCGGGATGATGATACCGAAACCTGCCCGCAATGTGGAAGACTGGCTCCGGCCCAGACCCTTCTGGGAGATGGATGTCCCCGGTGCGGATGGATGCGTAAAGGATATGCATGGGAAAAGCCATTGGAATCGATCTTGGAACCACTTACTCGGTAGCGGCGATTGTCGAGAACCGCCGGGTTCATATCATTCAAAACGCCGAAGGTGACCGATTGACTCCATCGGTCTATGCCGAAAACGCGGATGGACGTATCATGGTGGGGGCCATTGCCAGAAACCAGGCCTCGGTCAATCCGAACCGAACCGTGAGTTCCGTCAAGCGCCTGATGGGATCGAACGCCCGAATCCCGGTGAATGGCCGAAGCCTTTCGCCCCAGGAAATATCCGCGCATATTCTTCGAAAAATCAAAGTCGATGCCAGACGCCAACTGGGTGAGGACATATCCCAGGCTGTGATTACGGTTCCCGCATATTTCAGTGATGCACAAAGACGGGCCACACAGGAAGCCGGTAAAATGGCAGGGTTCGAGATCATGCGGATCATCAGTGAACCCACGGCGGCAGCGCTGGCCTATGGGATGAACCGGTCCGATATTCAGCACATCCTGGTATGGGATCTGGGCGGAGGGACCTTTGATGTGTCCATTTTGGAGGTTGGCGACGGTCTTTTCCATGTGCGGGCGGTCAATGGCAACACCCGCCTGGGCGGAGATGACTGGGATGCCCGACTGATATCCCATCTGAAACAGCAAATACTGCATATCCATGATCTGGATATCGAATCGAATGCCTGTGCGTTTCAACAGGTCAAAGAAGCCTGTGAGCGAGTCAAACGGGAACTGTCGGTTCAGAATGAATCTCATATTTTTCTGCCCCTTACTTCCGGCCCCCATCATGACGCCATTGAAATCGAGATGACGATCAGCCGGGATGTGTTCGAGAATTTGACGCAAGACCTGCTGAACATGTTGATTCCGCCAACCCGTCAGGCCCTGGAAGACGCGGCGCTGACACCCGCGGATATGGATCGCGTCATTCTGGTGGGCGGCGCCACGCGAATGCCGGCGGTCAGATATCTGGTGGAAACCCTGTTTCAACAGTCGCCTGACACCCATTTGAATCCGGATGAAGTGGTTGCCATGGGTGCCGCCATTCAGGCAGGGGTATTGAACGGAAGTGTTCGGGATGTGATTCTGATCGATGTAACGCCCCTGTCTCTGGGAATCGAAACCCAGGGAGGCCTGTTCACCCGGCTGATTTCCCGAAATACCACCATACCGGTTTCCGCCGAACGGATTTTCACCAATGCGGAAGACAACCAGACGGTTATGGATTTCAATGTGCTTCAGGGCGAAAGGGAAATGGCCGGGGACAATATCAGTCTGGGCTCTTTTGAGTTGACCGATATTCCGATGCTTCCCAGAGGAAAGGCGCATGTGGAGGTGATGTTTGAAATCGATGTCAATGGCATCCTTCAGGTTTCGGCTCAGGAACTGCATACGGGTGAATCCGCCGGAATAAAGATTGACGCGGTCCATCTCTTGTCCGGGGATCAGATCGACCAGGCAGTGGCCGAGGCGGCCGTTCATGCCGAAACCGATATTCAGCGCCGGCGCGAAATCGAAACATCCATTCAAACCAACCGCCTGATTCAGGCCGCCGAAACCCTGCTGTTTGGAACGGTTCACCGGTTGTCAAAAGCATCCCGCCGCGAAATTCACATGGCCATTTCAGCAGCCAAAACCGCTCTGGTCAGCGGTCAATTTGAAGCCATGATTCAGACAGCCCAAGGGTTAACAATTGTTCTTAACCGTCTTTAGCTCTGACACCTGAAACACGAGACCTGACACCATGCGAATCAAACCCAGATTCAGCGCCATGCCGGCACCCAAATTATTCCGTCCGAAACTGAAGGATGACGAAATGCTGGTGCTGGAAGGCCAGGGAGGATTCAAATTCCATGAACGATCTGGATGGAAGGTGACGCTCTTTTCTTTGACCAGTCAGCGACTGATCGGCTGTCAGCTTCAGAAAATCACGCTTGAAATTCCTATCCAATCGATCATCGGCATTACCAGCGCCATGCAGGTTTATGTCATGCGCAGACGTGAGATTCTGCGTATCGCCTGTTCCCCTGGCATCCATGGCGATAAAGCGGGTCATGTCTGGTTCGTCATCAATGATGTGGCGAGCTGGAAAAATGCGCTTTATCGACTGGCCTTGCTGAAAGTCGATGAACCCCTGATTGAAACCATCGGACAGGATGTTGGGGCAGATAGCCGGGATATTCTGTGGTATCTGTGGCATCACCGTCATGGCGCCATCAATGAGCTGGCCAGGCTCATTCAGGCGGAGAATCACAGGGATGTGCTGATGCTGATTCAGGATGAAATCAACCCGGCGGCTGAAAAGCGGGCCGGCTGTTCGATTCTGTCGTTTGAACGGTCCCGGATTGATCCGGAAACCGGGGAATCCATTGGATACGCCTGGTGGATGATGGGAACGCCTGCCGCGGATTCATCACGCCCGGACCGGCTTCTGGATATCGTGGATGAAGGCGACTTCATCCAGGTCATACTGGAAGTGAAACAGGTCGAAAAAAGCGACCTCAACCTGCAGGTCAGTCGGAACCAGCTCGTGATCACTTCCGAAAAAACCGGCCATCAATGGACCGAAACGTTCCGGTTGCCGGCCGAAGTGATCTATGATCATCATGAACTGCATCTGAGGAATCAATTTCTTGAAATCCGGCTTTCCAAGGCCAAAGCATGAATCCCGTAACCCTTGACAAAGCACACCCGGTATTTTCCATGCCCGAATTTGCGAGCCATCCGGATCTGCGCCTGATCATTGTCGGCGGCAAGGGCGGGGTCGGAAAGACCACCGTGTCATCGGCCATAGCCCTGTATCTGGCGCAAAAGCATGCCGGGAATAAGCGAATCTTTATCATTTCAACAGATCCGGCCCATTCGCTGGGCGACAGCCTGGGGATGTCGATTGGGGATACTCTGACGCCCGTGGATTGGAAATCCGGGCTTGCCCATGGTCTTTTGGAAAGGGATGCGGATGGGACAGCCGGAAAGCCCATTAATCTGTTTGCCCTGGAGCTGAATTCCGGACGGCTCCTGACGACATTCAAGGAAAATCATCGGCACGTTCTGACCACCCTGGCGGATCGGGGAACCTATTTCGATCAGGACGATATTGCCAATTTTTTTGATCTTTCCCTGCCGGGAATGGATGAGGTCATGGCCATCATGGAAGTAGCGTCCATTCTCAAATCCGATGCCTGTGATCTGCTCATTCTGGACACCGCGCCCACCGGTCACACCCTGCGCATGTTAAGCCTGCCTGCCCAGATGAAAAAATGGGTTGAGGTCCTGGATCTCATGCAGCAAAAACATCGGTTCATGAAGACATGTGCCAGTAGAAAAACCTATTTCAAGGATGAATGCGATGCGTTTCTGGATGTGCTGTCGGCTGACATGGACCGGGTTTCCCGCCTGCTATCGGATCGATCCATCACCCGGTTCATTCCGGTGACCATCCCCGAGCCGATGAGCATTGAGGAAACCCATCGCCTGGTCGTGGCACTGGAAGAAATGAATATACCGGTGAAAGAAATGATCGTGAACCGGACCGCGGCATACCGGGACTGCCCGGTATGCTCGGTTCAATACGCGGATCAGCAGCCATCCCTGGCACGCATTGATGTCCTGTTTTCATCCTGTTCCCGGATTCATCTGCCCTTGTTTCCCTCGGAAATCCATGGCAGGTCCCTGTTTTCGGTGGTGGATGTTTTTGATCAAAAAATGGAAACAAGGGATCAATGGGCCGGAGTCCATTTTTCCCCGACTGCTGACATGGCATATCGGACGCCGGATACCCGGCCTCCGGCTTCTATCATCAGACCTTCCGGCTTACCGGCATTATCCCCTGATCTGGAATTTATTCTTTTTGGCGGTAAGGGCGGGGTGGGAAAAACGACACTGGCTGCGTCCGCGGCACTTCATATGGCCCGAACATTCCCGGATAAAAAAATCCTGATCTTTTCGACAGACCCCGCCCATTCGCTGTCCGATGCCTTTGATCGGGACATCGGCAACACGCTGAAACCCATTGATTATCCCCTGGATGACGGTCAAAAACAGGAGAAAACCAACCTGTTCGCCATGGAAATCAATGCGGATGCGCTTTTTGAAGATTTTAAGGCATCGTTTAAACAGGACATCTCGGCACTGTTCGATCAGTTTCTGGGAAGCGGCATGGATATCCGGTTCGATCGCCAGGTCATGACAGAGCTGATATCTCTTGCGCCGCCGGGAATCGATGAAATCATGGCCCTGGATAAAGTCATGGAACTTAGAAAGGAGAATGCCTTTGATCTGTTCATACTGGACACATCGCCGACCGGACATCTGCTGCGGTTTTTAGAACTTCCATCTCTGATTCGGGACTGGCTGATATCATTTTTCAGGCTGATGCTGAAATACCGGGGCGTGGTTCGACTGGCCCGTGCTGCCGAAAAAGCCCTGGTCCTCTCTCGAAACATTCGCCGGATGCAGGAAACCCTGATCAACCCGAAGCGAAATGCCTTTATCGCCGTAACCATTCCAGAGTCGCTGGCTGTTCTTGAGTTGACCCGCCTGCTGTCTGCAATAAAATTGTCGAAAATTCCCTGTCATCATGTGATCGTCAACATGATGGTTCCCCCCGGGCCATGTCCGTTCTGCTCGGTTCGAAGAACACAGCAGCAGTGCTATCTCGAACAGATTCAATCAATCTGTGATTCGATACAGGTGGTTCAAATTCCACTCAGTCCTCATCCCATCAGAGGGGTAAAACAACTGGTTTCCCCGATCTGATTTCCATCATCCTGGGCCGTTATACCGTAAACGGGCATAACCTGTGTTTTTAAAAGACTCTGTTTTGGAGTCGGGTTGCCGTGTGAGAATGCATGACAAAGCGTACGCATCAAATCCATACGCAAATATGACGGAAGCATAAAAAGCCCAAACTCGTAAGGCCTTGTAATAACACCAATGATGCGCCTGACTCCTAAATGGCGGGATCGAACAGATCCTGTAATAATGAAAGGAGCAGCGAAACATGACAAAGATAATTTTACAAGGCTGTAACCTGTTCGCGAAAGGAGAAATGATGATATATCAACAGAAGAATATATGGATTGGGCTGTTTTGTACAGTCATTGCGGTATTCATCACGATTTTCATCAATATTCCCTCTGTCAGAGTCGATAGTCATGATTTTAAAGACAACAGGGGCGTACGTCATTTTTCCAATGTTCCTTCGTTTCCGGAATATCGTCTTTACCTGAAAAGCACCTCCAATAATTTTTTCGAATCCAGTCTGAGCGAGAAATTTTCTACAAACCTTGATCCCGATCAATATGATCATCTCATCCTGAAGGCTTCTCTGCTGCATGATGTTGATTTTTCGTTATTGAAATCCATCATCAAGGTCGAATCCAATTTTGACTGTTATGCGGTTTCCCAAAATGGAGCAAAAGGCCTGATGCAAATCATGCCTCAGAATTTTTTCTTTTTAAATATCAGAAATCCATTTGATCCTGAAGAAAATATTATGGGAGGGACGCTTTATTTCAAACAACTGCTTGAAAAATTTAATAAAATAGAACTGGCGCTTGCCGCCTATAACGCCGGACCCAACACCGTTGATAAGTATAACGGCATTCCAGCGAATTCAGAAATCAAAAGATATGTAAAGAAAGTCATGTCTCATTACAAAGACATGACTGGCACCTAAAACTTGCAATAGTAGTAATTGATTCGGTAGCTTCCACCAGCCTCAGGACAGGGTCTGCACCGATCAATCCGGTTACAATTTCAGTTTCAGACTGACGTTCGTGGCAAATGGTTTCTTTTCGATCATTGGATGAAGGAGAATCAGGATATGCAAAAACATGCTCTGGTTATTGACAATGACTTTTTTTTTGTTGAATTCCTCTCGGATATTCTCGAAAAAAGAGGTTATGTGGTCAGTAAGGCGTATGATGGCAAAGGCGGCATCACCAGATTGCGTGAAGTACATGTTGACCTGTTGTTCGTGGATTTGATCATGCCCAAAATCGACGGAACGCAGGTGATTCAGTTCACACGGAAGCAGTTCACCGGGCACCGGTTTCCCATTGTTGCCATATCCGGCTCCATGATTGAGCGTAATGAGGATATTCAAAAAATTGGTGCCGATTACTATATTACCAAGGGGCCGATTGAAACCATGGCTGATCATATCTCCAGTTTTTTGGATAAACTTGAAAAACAGACCATTTCGGCATCAGATGAAATCATTGGAACGACAAGGTTGTTTCCACAACAATCCACCGTCGAGATGCTTGAGGTGATGGATTTTCAGGAAGGCATTTTTGACAGTATCGGCCTTGGCCTGTTTGTGATCGATCGGGACGAGCAGATCATTCGCGCCAATGATCTGGGGATAGCCATGATCAACAAGTCCATGGAAGCGATGCTGAACAGACATGTCACGTCACTGCTACCCGAATCGAAAAAAACGAAACTGATCTCAGCCTTGAAATCGGTGGCCCGGAATCGAAATATAAAAAGCACTTCATTTGAAGTTGCTACAGACGAGTTGCACCTGCGGGTGATCGTATCCATACACCGCATCGGGCAGGCAGCCATCGGCTGGATTATTGCCATGGAGGATATGCGTCAATGGGAAGAACCAGTCTGAAAAACAAGCTGCTTCTCGCATTTTTGGGTTTGCTTTTGACCGTCATGACTGTAGTGGGAATCGTCAGTTATCTGACCCATAATTTTTTCCTGGCACAGGCATTGTCCACTGTCTTCGCCCTGGGATTTGGCCTGCTGTTTGGCATCATGTTTTCCAGTTCCCTGGTGAAAAGACTAAACAAGCTCATCAACTCCGCACGGGAAATCAGCTCCGGAGATCTCTCCGGAGAAATAGCCCGGGTTTCAAATGATGAAATCCGTGATCTGGAGGATGCCTTTTCTCAGATGGTTCAGGAGTTGAGGCGAATGATTCTGGATATGAAAAACCTGTTTGGTCAGATTCAATCGACCAAGACTCAACTGAACCTGATCATGAACCGAATCCTTCAAAACAATTTCGACATCGAAGTGTCCTCGCGTACCATTGGAAAAGGGTCTGAAAGTCAGTCCGCATTGGCCCAAAAAACCGGGGATCAGATTGATGAAGGACTACTGGTCATGGAAGAAATGGCCGGACAGTCGGCTCGAACAGTCACCCGTATTGCCGAGGCCAAAGTGAAAAGTGAAACCGGAGAGGCCAGCGCCAGGGAAACCCTGATTCAGTTTAAGGTTTCGCTGCAACAGATGGCCGAGTATGCCAAGCCAATCCAACGGCTGGCATCTGAAGTGGATAAAATCCGCATGGTGGTGCGTATCATCGAGGAAATCGCCCAAAAGACCGATCTGCTGGCCCTGAATGCATCCATTGAAGCCACCCGCGCCGGAGAAATGGGAAAGGGATTTGCATTGGTCGCGGAAGAAATTCGGACCATGGCGGAAAATTCCAAGATATCCTCCAGGGAAATCGGAAAGATTGTGCAAGGAATTCTTCAGGATAACGCCGAGGTCGTCATTTCCTTACGAAAAAACCAGGAGGGCCTCAGCAGCGGAGAACAGATCATTCACAGAATAATTGCCGCATTTGGGGATACCCTGACCAATGTGAATTTTATTTATTCAGAGGTAAAAGACATTCAGGATGTGACCGGAAAGCAGGTGAAAGAAATGAGAAAATTCCTGGATCAGTTTAAGGAGTTATCACTGCTGGCCTTTGAGAATCTTCAGACGACCCAAAAGATAATACTGGCAACCCGAAATCAGAATATGAACATGAAAAGAATTGTCGCGACCATGAAGTCCCTGAACGAATTGTCAGAGAAGATGATGCAGACCCAGCAGCGATTCAAACTGACGGCAGGCTGATATGGAAATTGTCGCGTTTTCGGTCGATGGACGCCTTTATGGTCTCGATGCGCAGCATGTCAACAGGGTGATCGAGAATATCAAAATTTTTTCGGCGCCGTTTATGCCGAAATGTCACATGGGACTGTTGTTTTACCGGGGTGAACTCTATGATGTGATCGATGTCGGACTTCTTTTCAACCAGAAGATATCTGTTAAGGATTCGCATTCCCGAATCATTCTGATGAAGTGGGACAGGAACAAACTGGCCATCATTCCCGATGTTGTTACCGGACTCGTTTGGATCGATGACAAGGCCATTCATCGGGGTGCTTCGACCTCTCACGGACAAACAATTGATCTGATAACGCCGGAAAGCCTTTGGAGCCGGCTTTTGAAATTGAACTATGGACCAGGAAAAATATCGTAAAATTTTCATTCAGGAAACCGGAAAATACCTGGATCAGATCGGTCAGTTGCTGATTCAGGTGGATAACCATCCATGCGATACCGGACTATGGAGCGACCTTCATGGGAAGATGCATTCCATAAAAGGAATGGCCAGGGCCATGAGCAAGACGAACATCGCCAATCTCAGCCATGCGATGGAAAACTGGTGCCTGGCATTTCAAAACAATGCCGCGACAGCAGTGCCATCCGCAATTCAGACGATGTTTGACGGCGTCGGTATACTAAAATCGCTTGTGCATCAAAAGAATGAATTTGATTCCGGGGAATTCCAGGAACAGTATCGCCGGATTATGGAACGACTGTCGCAGTATCCCCCAACGAACGCTGCGCAGGTATTGCAAACAACCGCTGAGACCGAGCCGGACGCGGTCAGGGTGGACCCCATTGATCAGGTACGGATTCCCTACGCCCAGATTGAAGAGCTGCTTGGATATTCTCGGGAAATTCTGATGCTGGAAACGACACTTCCCCCGATTCCAGTGGAATTCGCTAGCGTCAAAGGCTGGGTTGATCATTACATGTCCATGATCAAGGGGTTGTATTTTCGACTGGCCCAGTTGCGGCTGATGTCTATTGAAGATTTTGCGGCTATTTACAGCTCCACGATTCATCAGCAGGCCAGATCCCTGGGAAAGCGCATTTCCCTGGAGGTAACCGGGGGAAACATCCGTGCAGATATTGCGCTTCTGGAGCGGCTTCGGGAACCCTTGATCCATATTATCAGAAATTCAATTGCACATGGCATTGAAATGCCGGAAGAGCGGCTGCGTCTCGGTAAACCGGAAAAAGGACGCATTGTTCTGGAAGCCGAAAGTGACAAGGAAAGTCTCATCATTCGGGTTCATGATGATGGGAGCGGTATTGACCGGGACGCCATCATTCGGCATTTGCAAAATAAATGTCAGATGAGTTCCGAAGAGATTGCAAATATGACGGAGAAAATATTTTATGACACCATATTGAGCACTGAATTTTCGTCCTCCAAAACAGTCAGCGAGATGTCAGGCAGGGGAATCGGCATGAATGTTGTGGCTCAGGCCGTTGAATATCTTAGCGGGAAGTTGTCCATCGCATCGGTTCCTCAGAAAGGTGCGACCTTTACCATCCAGTTGCCCGTTTCTCTGTCCGTGATTTATGCGGTTGTATTTAAAGTCGGACCATTTTTACTGGCCATTCCTACCTCCGCCTTGGAATCCGTGGCGCATCAGGCCGAAAAGACGAGTGTCTTGCCCGAATTCTGTCTGAACCTGAGAAAATTGTTTTGTGTGAATCAACCGCTCGATGAACCGATGCATATTTTGAATCTTCGGTCCGGGAGTCATAGAAGCAAAACCCCGCCGAAAACGTCGGTTCAGCCGGAAGATATTTCCTGGAGTCTGGCCGTGGACAGCATTATCGGAAACCGGCCGATCATGATTGTGCATGTCAGCGAACTGATCGCCAAGACCCGTATTTATTCCGGAATCGGCATCATGGAAAACGGCGGGATATCCCCGCTTCTGGATATTCCCGCCCTGTTTGAAATCCTGCTCAAACGATGAATTTTCTCCAGCTTTCAGCCGGAAGCAGATCCTTCTGCCCGAAGTGCTGAACCTTAGTGAAATGCCCTGTCTCAACCTTCCGGTTAGAGCCATGGTCCGTAAAGGGGAATATCCGATCTGGGAATGCCATATCGTTTCCATTTCGGGCAGGGGGAAGGGGGAAGTTTTTTAAGGGATATAGAATGATGTGGGCATGAATCGCCAGGATGGAGGTAAGCCATGACGGCAGAAGAGGTTGGCCCGGGTCGCCATGACGATCTGAGTAATCGGATAAAGGAACATGCCGCGAAAGGGACTTGTAAGCACAAGCAGACTGCGGATGCGCTGTGCAATAGTGAGGAACTTTTGAAGCTGATTACAGACAATATGTCGGACATGATCAAGCTGACTGATCTACTGGGGAATAATTTATATGTAAGCCCGTCTCACTTCGCCATTCTCGGCCACAAGCCGGAGGATGTGCTTGGAAGATCAACCTTTAACTTTGTTCACCCGGAGGACATTGAAAATGCATTCAAAATATTTTCCGAGGCTGTAGTAAAAAAACAGCCTGCCAGGGTTGAATGCAGGGTAAAACATGCAAAGGGACATTACGTCTGGCTCGAGACGGCAGGCGACTTTATCAGAAATGATAAAGGGGAGGTCACTGCCATCGTAATGACTTCGAGAGATATTTCAGAGAGGAAAGTTTTCGAAGAAAAACTGAGGAAACGTGAGGAGGGATATCGATTATTGGCTGCTTCCGTCGATTCAATGTATTTGGTGGACAGTGAATGCAGGTACTTGTTCCTGAATGAGGTCCACGGACGGAGGCTTGGCCTTCCGCTGGAGGATATCACCGGCAGAAGATACAGCGATGTCCACTCCGAAGAGGATTCAAGAGATTTTGCGCAAAAGGTGAAAGAAGTAATCGAAACCGGCAAAGCGACGTATCAAGAACACTGGAGCGAAAGAGACGGAAGGTATTTTCTCCGGACATTCAGTCCTGCAGTGGAGCATCGTCCATCCGGAGAGGTAACGAAAATCGTTATTATCTCAAAAGAAATAACAGAACTCAAACGGCTTGAAGACGAATTGAAGCAGCATCGCGACCACCTTGCGCAAATGGTGCGGGAGCGCACGGTCGAACTCCAAACGACGAATGAACAGCTCCGTCAGGAAATCGTTGAGCGCAAGCGGGCGGAAGAGAAGCTGTTGGGGAGCAAACAGCGATTCCAGGACCTGGTTGAGCAAATATACGACTGGGTCTGGGAGGTGAACCCCGGAGGACAATACACCTATGTCAGCATACGGGTTAAAGACATGCTCGGCTATGAACCGGGAGAACTCCTTGGCAAAACGCCGTTTGACCTGATGCCGGCGGAGGAAGCACAGCGCGTCGCGGCATTATTTCAGTCACTGTTGTCAGAACATCGATCCATCATCGCCCTGGAAAACATCAACCTTCACAAAGACGGACATTGGGTTTACATGGAAACCAGCGGTTGTCCCTTTTATGATACCTGTGGCAACTTAAAAGGGTATCGCGGCACCGACCGCGACATCACCGAACGCAAGCAGGCAGAAGAAAAGATACGGGCACTCAACAAAGAGCTTTACGACAGTTTGCAGAAACTCACCGAGGCGAAGGCCCTCGAAGAAGAGGCCAAACAGGCCAAGTCGGAGTTCCTTGCAAATATAAGTCATGAACTCACCACACCCCTGAGCCATATTATCGGTTTTTCCCAGGTTCTTTTAACAAAGAATTTTGGGTACCTCAATGAAAAGCAACAGGGGTATGTGGAGACTATCCTTAACTCCGGCGAGCGACTCCATGATACCCTAAAGAACATTGTCAGTTTTGTGCGTATGGATGTCAGTAATCCCGATATGGAGTGGGATAACTTTCTCCTGAAGGATATCGTCGATTCATCGCTGTCCGTTTTCCGGAAGGCCGCAACAGATCGTCATCTCACCCTCATCCGCGACTTGGGAACGGAAGCGGGCAGGATAATCCGGGCGGATCGGGGCAAACTTGTCCAGGTGTTTCACAACCTTCTCTCCAATGCTGTGAAGTTTTCCAGGGAGGGGGGGCGGATAGCCCTCAGCGTCCGCTATCGAAAAAGTTCGGAAGAATCCGGCAAGGACGATTTTATAGAAATCACGGTAGAGGACACGGGTATCGGCATCCGGGAGGAGGACTTGCCCCAGCTCTTCCGGCCTTTTGAACAGCTCGAGGCGCCCCTGACCAAACAGTTTGCAGGGGTGGGTATAGGGCTGGTCCTGGCCAGTAAATTCATTGAAGCCCATGGCGGTGCTATCCGGGTGGAGAGCGACTATGGCATGGGGAGCAGGTTTATCTTTACCATCCCCGTCAAGGCTGGACATGAAAAATGAGCAAAAGGCTCGCAGCCCTGATTTCCGGAGGCAACTATGGAGAACCTGAGAAAAACGATTCTATGCGTTGATGACGACCCCGATAACCTCAAACTTCTGGAGGCGATTCTGCGGCAAGAGGGTTATATTATTTTGAAGGCGCAAGGGGGTGCGGAGGCTTTGGAAATCATGACTTTCCAGGCGGTGGATCTCGTCTTGCTCGATGTGATGATGCCCGGAATAAACGGTTTCGAGGTGTGCGGGGTCATCAAGGACAATCCCGTCATGAATCATATCCCCGTGGTCATGGTCACCGGTCTGGCGGATAAGCAATCCCGGCTGAAAGGGCTGGGAGCGGGGGCCAATGATTTACTGAGTAAACCTTTCGACCGCATCGAACTCCTCGTCCGCACGAAAAATCTTTTACGTATCAAGGAATTCGAGGATTTTCTGAAAGACCACAACAAGATTCTCACTGCCCAGGTGGCGGAGAAGACGCAGCAGCTTCGGGATGCCTTCATCGACAGTATTTACTGCCTCACCAGAGCGGCGGAACGCAGGGATGACGACACGGCCTCCCACATTAAGCGTACGAGCCATTACACCCGGTTTCTGGCGAGGGAAATCGGCTGTGCCGACGCGGATGTGGACACATTCTTTTATGCCAGCCCCATGCATGACATCGGCAAAATCGGTATTCCCGACCGCATCCTTCTAAAACAAGCCCCGCTGACCAAAGAGGAGTTCGATATTATGAAAACCCACACCACCATTGGTGCGAGTATCCTTTCAGGAGGCAATTCTCCCATTATGGCAGCGGCAGAGCGTTTTGCTTTCCACCATCACGAACGCTGGGACGGTACGGGATATCCGGCGGGATTGAGGGAGGAGGAAATCCCTCTTGAAGGCAGGGTCTTCAACATCGTGGATGTTTACGACGCGCTGCGCAGCAGACGACCCTACAAGCCACCCTTCACTCATAAGAAAACGTTGCACATCATCGCCGAGGGAGACGGCCGCACCCTGCCGGGACATTTTGATCCCCTCGTACTGGAAGCCTTCAAAGACAACCACCGGCGGTTTGATGCGATATATGAAGAACATGCCATCATGTGAAGGCGGTCATGTTAACTACTTAATTTTTTACAGACCGGAAGCCCTGTGCCATGCCTGTAATGACGCCTTCTGAGCGGCAATGGATAAGGTTAACCCATAATGAAAATCAAGGATAAACGCTCCAAACAAGCCGTCGAAATACGCCGGCAGGCTGAAGAGATCGCTCGGGAAAAAGCGGACTTGTTGTCGGAAAACCTTGATGCCCTATCTCCCGAAGAAACACGGCAGACGCTCCACGAGCTGCGCGTGCATCAGATCGAACTGGAGATACAGAACGAGGAACTGCGCATTGCACAGGCAGAACTGAACGCCGTACTGGCGCGCTATTTCGACCTCTATAACCTGGCACCGGTGGGCTATTGCACCGTCAGCGAAGTGGGGCTGATCCTGGAAGCCAACCTCACCGCCGCCATCCTGCTGGGCATGGCCCGGGATACGCTGGCCAAGCAGCCGATCACCCGATTCATCCTCAAGGAGGACCAGGACATCTACTACCTGTACCGAAAACAGCTCTTTGAAACCGGTGAACCGCAGGTGTGCGAACTGCGGATGGTGAAACAGGATGGGACGTCATTCTGGACGCATCTGAAAGCGACCGTCGTGCTGGACGCCGACGGCGCGCCCGTGTGCCGCATCGTGCTGAGCGATATTACCGAACGCCAGCGGTTGGAAGCTGAAATCCTGAATATTATGGAATATACCGATAACATTGTAGAAACCGTGCGCGAACCCCTATTGGTGCTGAATTCCGACCTGAAGATTCTCACAGCCAGCCGCAGCTTCTACGATACCTTCAAAATAACATCAGAGGAAACAATCGGGAATCTTATCTACAACCTCGGTAACCGGCAATGGGACATTCCCAAGCTGCGGGTATTGCTGGAAACCATCCTTCCCCAAAAAACAACCTTTGATGACTACGAGGTTGAACACGATTTTACCACCATTGGCAGGCGCATAATGCTTTTGAATGCCCGGCAGATTCAAAGAGAGTTGGGAAAGGAACGGATCATCATCCTTGCCATCGAGGACATCACCGAGCGTAGGAAGATAGAAGACGGCCTGGAAAAGACCCGGAAAAAACTGAAAATTGTTAAAAAATCCGCAGAAATCCTTGAATTTACTGAGAGCGTCATCAACACGGTGCGCGAACCCCTATTGGTGCTGGATTCAGACTTGAAGGTTCTCTCCGCCAACCGTAGTTTTCATGATTACTTCAAGGTAACACCTGATGAAACTACAGGTAAGCTTATCTATGACCTCGGTAATCGACAATGGGATATTCCCAGGCTTCGGATGTTACTTGAAGAGATTCTTCTCAAAGACGGCCGGTTCGATGATTATGAAATTGAACATGACTTTCCAAACATCGGGCGCAGGATAATACTGCTCAATGTTCGCAGGATCCATCAAAAAGAAATCGATTCTCAGAAGATTCTCCTTGCCATCGAGGACATCACCGAGCGCAGGAAGATAGAAAGTGGTTTGAAAAAAGCCCATGAAGAGTTAAAGGAGTTGGCCAGCGAGTTAAAACGTACCACTCAGGTAAAATCTGAATTCCTGGCCAATATGAGCCACGAACTGCGCACTCCTCTCAATGCCATCCTCGGCTTTTCGGAGGTTTTGGAGGATGAACTCTATGGAGACCTCAATGACCGGCAAAAAACCTATGCCCATCATATTTATAACGCCGGAAAGCATTTGCTCAGTCTGATCAATGACATCCTGGATCTGTCCAAGGTCGAGGCGGGGAAAATGGAATTCGAGGCGAGCTGGTTTCCCATCCGTGCGATCCTGGCTTCATCCATCGTCATGCTGAGGGAAAAGGCCATGAAACATGGCATCGTCTTGTGCGTTGAGATCGAGTCCGATGCCGATATCCATGTCGAGGCCGATGAGCGAAAAATCAAGCAGATCCTCTTCAATCTTCTCTCTAATGCCGTCAAGTTCACACCCTATGGGGGAAGGGTAACGGTGCGGGCGTATATGGCGGCGTTCGAAAATGGGAGCGAACAGCAGCGCATGCTTGAAGTCTGCGTAGAGGACACGGGCATCGGGATAAAGGAGGAGGATCTGCCCAGGCTTTTCGGCGAGTTCACCCAGCTTCACCAGCGTGTTTTAACAAAGGAACACGAGGGTACCGGTCTGGGGCTGGCCCTGACGAAGCGCCTCGTGGAATTTCATCACGGCGTCATGCGGGTGGAGAGTGAATATGGCACAGGGAGCCGGTTTTATTTCACCCTGCCGGTTTTATATGGGAAAAAAGATAAAATAGAAGAATGATGGAGGCTTATATGAGGCAGCGCATCTTAATAGTAGAGGATAATCCTCAAAACCGCTTGCTTGTCAAGGCCGTTCTGGAGTTTCATGGGTATGAGATTATGGAGGCGAAAGATGGTCAGGAGGGCATCGAAATGGCGAAGAAGTACAAGCCTGATCTGATCCTTATGGACCTCCAGATGCCTGTCATGGATGGCTTCATTGCCGGAAAAATCATCCGGGGCGACCCGGATACAAAGAACATCAAGATGATCGCCCTGACCTCCTTTGCCATGTCGGGCGACAAGGAGCGCATCATGAAAGCCGGTTTTGATCATTATATTGCCAAACCCATCGATACCCGGGAACTTCCGGATTTGATCAAGGAGATCCTGAAATAAAAAAAGTTAGAAATGACGAACCGACCTACGCCAAAAGAACAACTTCCCCGGATAACAACAGCCTGATGCGTTACCCTTCTGGAGATTTATCTTTCCAGCGTGAGCAACCGCATGAATGAGGTGATGAAGGCGCTGACCATCACCACCACGATTTTTATTCCCGCCTGACGGCTTGATTATTTTCCTTGACACGGACATGCAGTCATAATAAATTTAAAATTAAAATAATTATTTCAATTATACGTTTTATCGTTTGGGGTGCTCAATGAAATCTGGAAAGAAGCCTGATCGCGACACGCAGGCCCGGCTGTTGAAAAGCGCCTGCGAGGTGTTTGCGGAAAAGGGATACCGGGAAGCCACGCTTGCGGAGATCTGCGAGCGGGCAAATGCAAACATTGCTGCGGCAAATTACTATTTCCGAGACAAGGCAACCCTGTATGCCGAGGCATGGCGTCGGTCGTTTCAGCGCTCACTGGAGATTTACCCCGCTGATGGGAATGTGCCGCCGGAGGCGCCCCCCGAGGAGCGTCTTCGTGGGCGAATTCAGTCTATTCTTCAGCGAATCGCCGACCCGCAAAGCTATGAATTTGACATCCTGTACAAAGAACTTGTCAACCAGACGGGTCTTTTGGCTGATGTCATGCAGGAATCCATCGAGCCGATCCGCCGCGGGCTGTTTGTCCTGATGCGGGAACTGCTGGGCGAAAAAGCGTCCGATCTGCAGGTGCAGCTCTGCCAGATGAGCATCCGGGCCCAGTGTTTTGATTTGATCATCCGAGAACAGCGTCGAAAAAAAGCCTCCGAAGGAAAGAAAATCACAGGGCCTCCGTTTATTGATGTGGATGTGACGGTGCTGGCGGATCACATCCTGCGCTTCAGCCTGGCGGGTATCCGGGAGATGCGTCGGGAGATTGAAAACAAGGCGGTTGCTCCGGACAACACAGCAATCTGAAAGTCTTTATCTGAATCCGGGTTTTATTCACCTTGAAGCGAGCTGAACCATGAAGCATAAAAAAACCGTGATTGCGGTCATCGTACTGGGACTGTCCGTTGCTGCCATTTTCCTGTATCTGCGCAAAGGCAATGGACAGCCGATCTCATATCGCACCGCGGACATCACGCGCGGTGATCTTCTGATTTCCATCAGTGCCACCGGCACGGTTGAACCCGAGGAAGTGATAGACATCGG
The DNA here is from genome assembly GCA_016219185.1 of Deltaproteobacteria bacterium. Taxonomy (GTDB): domain Bacteria; phylum Desulfobacterota; class Desulfobacteria; order Desulfobacterales; family Desulfatirhabdiaceae; genus RAAP-1. The sequence goes on along the minus strand of JACRBZ010000023.1, from coordinate 107,598 downwards.
CGCGCAGATTGCCGGACAAATCCTGAAATTCGGCCAGGACAAGGCGGGAAAAACCATTGATTATGGATCCGTGGTCGAGTCTGGAACCGTTCTGGCCCAGATCGATGACTCCCTGTATGCGGCCGATGCGGCCCAGGCAGCGGCCCAGGTTCAAATAAACAAGGCCTCGCTTGCGCGCGCCGAAGCAGATATCGAGCAGTTGAAGGCCAGGCTTGTCCAGGCCCAGCGGGATTGGGAACGGGCGCAAAAGCTCGGCCCGTCGGAAGCATTGTCCGTTACCAGCTACGATGCTTACCAGGCCGCTCATGAGATTGCCAGGGCAAACCTTGCAGTGGGCCGGGCAGCAATTGATCAGGCCAGGGCTGCGGTGTCCCAGTCAGAAGCAACGCTCAGGCGGGCGCAGCGCAACCTGAGTTACTGTACGATCAAGTCGCCGGTCAGGGGCGTCATCATCGACCGCCGGGTCAATATCGGGCAGACGGTTGTGGCCAGCCTGAATGCGCCGAGCCTGTTTCTGATCGCCAAAGACCTCAAGCGCATGCAGGTCTGGGTGGCTGTCAACGAGGCCGATATCGGCAAGATCCAGCCCGGTCTGCCGGTCAGCTTCACGGTTGACGCATTTCCGGGCGAAACATTTCGCGGGGAAGTCGGCAAGGTACGTTTGAACGCTTCCATGACACAGAATGTTATCACTTATACGGTTGAAATCATTACGGACAATTCAAACGGCCGTCTCCTGCCTTATCTGACAGCCAATGTTCAGTTTGAGATCAGTCGCCTTGATCATGTCCTGATGGCTCCGAATGCAGCCCTGAGGTGGATACCGCCGGCTGAACGGGTGGCTCCGGAGTTTCGCGAATCGTCTTTGGATGCCCCGGGTGCAAAAGGCAGCCGGGAAGAGGGGCAGAGAGCGAGTTCAAGGCCGGAAAAATCGCTTTCTGATGGCAAGAAGCATGCAACACTCTGGATTCGCCGGGGAGATTTTCTGGAGCCTTTGCGGGTAAAGGCCGGGCTCAGTGACGGTGCCATGACCGAGGTTCAGGGCGAGGGACTCAAGGAAGGCACTGAAGTCGTGCTGGGGCAGCAGGCCCAGTCAGCCGCAGGTTCTGCCGGAACCGCCAATCCCTTTATTCCACAGTTCGGAAAAGGCCGCGGAAGATAAGCATTTATGGCACTCATTGAATTGAAGCATATTTTCAAGACTTACCATATCGGCGATATGCGGGTGCCTGTGCTAAAAGGCGTATCTTTGCAGATTGGCGCCGGAGAGCTCGTGGCCTTGATGGGTTCATCCGGATCGGGCAAAAGCACGCTGATGAATATCCTGGGATGCCTGGACCGGCCGACATCCGGGGAATACTGGCTGAACGAAAAAGAGGTCGGCCGATTCTCGGCCGACGATCGGGCCAGTTTGCGAAACCACAGCATGGGTTTTGTATTTCAGAGTTTCAATCTCCTTCCCCGGGCCAGCGCGCTGGAGAATGTCATCATGCCGCTGTCTTACTCGGCCAGTTATATTTCCGATAAAGAGGCCCGTGGCAGGGGCAGGGAAATGCTCGGCCGCGTGGGGCTCCAGGACAGGCTCGATCATGAGCCTTCCCAGCTTTCCGGAGGACAGCAGCAGCGGGTGGCGATTGCAAGAGCCCTGATCAACCATCCTCCGGTGCTCTTTGCGGATGAGCCGACCGGCAATCTGGACTCGAATACCAGCAGCGAAGTGCTCAAGATGTTTCAGCAACTGAACCGGGAAGATGGCATTACGATCATCCTGGTTACGCATGATCCGGTTGTTGCCAGGCACGCCCGGCGGGTGATCCGTATCAGCGACGGGGTGATCGTCGATGAAGCCGAAGAAGGGTCCGGGCATGAACCCGTGCCATCCGATGAAGTGATTTTTTCAGATTCCGGAGAACTCCGATGAAAATCCATCGAACGGTGAGAACAGCGCTTCTGGCGCTCCGGCGCAATCCCTTGCGGGCTTTGCTGACCACACTGGGGATTGTCATTGGCGTGGGAGCCGTGATTGCCATGATGGAAATCGGCAATGGCTCATCATCGGCGATCAAAAAGTCCATCGCCAGCATGGGTGCCAACACCATCCTGGTCCTGCCCGGAACGGCCGCCAGCGGCGGGGTCAGTTTCGGCTCCGGCAGCGTCACGACCCTGACGCCCCAAGACTATGAAGCCATTATCCGGGAATGTCCTTCTGTTTCCAGCGCAGCTCCCGTTGTCCGTGCCCGGACACAGGTGGTTTACGGTAGCCGGAACTGGGTGCCCTCATCGATCATCGGCACGACCCCGTCCTTTCTCGAAGTGCGCGATTGGGCCGAACTGGCGGAGGGGGAAGTTTTCAGCGAACGCGATGTTCTGAATGCCAACAAGGTCTGCGTGCTGGGCCAAACCCTTGTCCGGGAGCTGTTTCAGGGCGAGTCCCCGGTTGGCAGGGAAATCCGGATCAAGAACGTTTCGTTTCGGGTGGTCGGCGTGCTTTCGGCCAAAGGCGCCAACATGATGGGATCGGACCAGGATGACATCCTTCTGGCGCCGTGGACCACCATCAAGTACCGGGTTGCCGGTTCCACGCTGGCCTCGGTCAACCAGAGCAGCAGCTCATCGGATACATCCACCACGGTGAATTCGCTCAGCAAGCTCTATCCCGGCGGCCAGCAGAGCCTTTATCCGGTCCGGTCCGACATTCAGGCCGCGGACAACCCCATGCCCGTGCGATTCACCAATATTGACAATATCATGACCGCCGCCGTTTCTTCAGCGGAAATTTCAGCGGCAATCCAGCAGATCACCTCAACGCTTCGCGAAAGACACCGGGTCCGAAATGAAGAGGCGGATGATTTCACCATCCGCGACATGACCGAAATGACCAAAACCCTGACAGCAACCACGATGCTGATGACCAATTTGCTATTGTGCGTGGCCTTGATTTCGCTGCTGGTCGGCGGTGTGGGGATCATGAACATCATGCTGGTATCGGTAACCGAGAGAACCCGTGAGATCGGCCTTCGCATGGCGGTTGGCGCCAGGGCCCGTGATATCCTCAGGCAGTTTCTGGTGGAATCGGTTGTTCTGTGTCTGGTCGGCGGCGGGGCGGGCATTATGATGGGCCATGGCGGATCGCAGCTCGTCCGGTTGTTTCTGCACTGGCCGGTGGAGAATTCACCGGGCGCGATTGCCGCGGCGGTCCTTGTTTCTGCCGGTGTGGGCATTATTTTCGGATATTATCCGGCGTGGCGGGCATCCCGGCTGGATCCGATCGAGGCATTGCGCTATGAGTGACGAAATTGCAAAAAGCGCTGTCGGAATAAGGAGCGTCTGTATGAGAGGCAGGGTTCATGCCGGATCTTCCATGCCGGTTCATGCATGTCTGGTTCTGGTCTTTTGTCTGATGATTGTGACAGGCTGCGCTGTGGGCCCGGACTATCATTCCCTTGAAACTCCTGTTCCGGATACCTGGGCCGGTCCGGTTCCGGAAACGGTCTCCCAACCTGGGCCGGATCTGGCCCGCTGGTGGACTGCGTTCGATGATCCGGTGCTTGTCTCCCTGGTGGAAAGAGCCATTGCGTCGAATCTTGATCTGAAGCTGACGGAGTCCCGCATCCGGCAGGCCCGGGCCGCCAGAGGGGTTTCGGTTGCCGGGTTGGGGCCAGCGGTCAGCGCCGGGAGTTCTTATCAGCGCAGTTATTCTTCCCAAGGCGGTATATCCGAAGGGGTGACCTCCGATTTGTATCAGATCGGCTTTGACGCTGCCTGGGAGCTGGATATTTTCGGCGGGGTCCGGCGCGGCGTGGAAGCCGCGGACGCCGACCTTCTTGCGGCAGTGGAAGGGCGAAATGGCGTTCTGGTGACGCTGGCAGCCGAAACAGCGATCAGTTATATCAATCTTCGCGGTTTTCAGCAGCAGATCCTGATTGCCCGGAATAATCTTTCGGCTCAGCAGCACAGCGCCGAATTGACGCGAAAGATATATCTGGCCGGCCTGACAAGTGCTCTGGATACCACCAATGCCGATGCCCAGGTAGCAAACACCGCGGCTCAAATTCCGGTGCTGGAGTCTTCGGCCCGGCAGGCTATTTACAGCCTCGGGCTTCTCATTGCCAGGGAGCCGGGTGCCCTGATATCGGAGCTGTCGGCCCCGTCTTCCATTCCGGGTGCTCCGCCGTCTGTTCCCGCAGGCATACCTTCAGAGCTTCTCAGACGGCGCCCGGACATCCGCGGTGCCGAAGCCGGGATTCACGCGGCAACTGCCCGCATCGGCGTGGCCACGGCGGACCTCTTTCCGAAGTTTACTCTGTCCGGTTCGGCGGGGTTACAGAGCAATGACTTCAATTCCTGGTTGAACTGGGCAAATCGCTTCTGGTCTTTCGGACCTTCGGCCAACTGGCAAATTTTCAACACCGGTAAAACCCTGTCCAATATCGAACTGTCAAAAGCGTTACAGGAGCAATCGTTTATCTCCTATCAGCAAACCGTTCTGGCTGCGCTTCAGGAAGTCGATAATGCATTGATCGCATCTGTCAAAGAGCGAGAACACTTTCAGGCCCTTTCAAATGCCGTGGCAGCCAACAGGAAGGCGGTATTTCTGGCAACCCAGCTCTATACGCATGGCCAGACGGATTTTTTGAATGTGCTTCTTGCCCAGCGCTCTCTGTATGCTTCGGAAGATGCCCTGGTTCAAAGCGCGCGCACCGTATCCACCAATATCGTCGCACTCTATAAGGCGCTGGGTGGCGGGTGGGAATAGTCTAAGGCTGATCTCTTTCCTGACAACAGCCATGACCCTTTCAAAAATCAGAGAGTTGGTGCTTAACGAAGAACGGATAATTGCCGAATTGTTCGAAACACGCAGACAGCTTGCAAAATACACTGGGGATGGCGAAATGAAAACTTCAGAGCCCCCTCAAACCGACGGTTGATTGCCATCTGCAATACCCATTACCCTTTTGACTATTTTGAATGTCGATTTTACTGCTCTGCAATCTTTTCAATCCTGGCTTGGAAAAATCGTGGACAAGTTCTGGTTTGGCGACGTCATTAAAGAATTCAAGAAATCCGGAATAGTCGATACCATCCATAATGGGGGCAAGTTTACTGTAAAGGTACTGCGCATCCTTGATGATTCGTGGAAAGTGCAGGAAGGTGTGTGGAATATCATGTATGGTGAGCGTATAAATAAGGTTATAAAGCTTTTGAGCCAGTATAGTTTGCTGTTCATCCGGATTGTCCGTATCGATCAGCCCGCCCGGCACGGCCTTGTATTTTGATCCTTTCAGGAGCAACCGCAAGTATCCCCCATTGGGCCTGGCCTGGTTAAACACCTGAATCCGGCTCCGTGTCGCTGCCTCGAGACTTCGTATCGGAATGAACGCATGGTCGATCGCATATTCACCGGTCTGTAAAATTTGTGCCAGGTCATCGCATAGTGATGGGTTTTTGACAATGTATGGTGCGGATGAATCGATCAGATCTCGCTCCATGCCGGCATTACAGCTTTCATAAACCCCTTCTTGGATGTCTTTAAACCCAGTTTCCAGACCCAGCGCAGTCAGCAATTGCACCAGAAAAGTGGTTCCCGCACGTCCGGTTCCGGTGATAATCACTTTGTGAACTTGATGAGAATCCGAATTGTTTGTAAATTTCAACTTCATTTCTTCATATCCTTAACTTTCCTTTTCAATTATCCCTGGATGTATTTATCATCCCTACAGATGCGGGTTCCACAAAACAAGGCAGCTCTGGATTCCGACCCGTGCTGGAGTGGCGGATGCAATTTGAGCAGGCTTTCAGCACTCACTCGCAGGGATCTTTATCCCCTGACCTTCCTTTGTGACTGATCTTGTCTTGAGCCTGGCTCGCCTTGATTCTTCTTTCGCGAAGTGCATCGAGTTTTTTCTGCTGCTCTGGGAAAAGCTCTGCCTTCATGGCATCGATACTCTGCTGGATGATCCGCTCCCGATCGGGTTTGATGCGATCCCGGAAGGCCAACAGCTCCCGGTGTGTCCGGCAGACAATCTCTTCGATCCGCTTTCTTTGGGTGTCAGTCAACTCCAGTTCCCGGTCGAGCTTTCTAATGATAGACTTGGGAACTCTGGGGTGTTCCCGGGTGAGGTTCTCGATGGCCCTGTCTTCGGCAATTCGCCAGGACACCTGCATCCCCAAGAGCACACCCGAGCAGAACAGGGCAAAGAGGCCACCCCACAGTTTAAAGTTCTTCACAAGAGACCCCCTTTCACATAATCCCAAAGGCGTGGAAAAGATCCAGGCTGGAAGAATCGCCCAGGATGAACCAGGAAATCTGGTATTGGGAATCCAGGCCTGAAGTCATCAAGTGAGCTGCCAGAACGGTCACGACAAGATAGCTCAAAAGTGCAAGACGCCAGACAAGGCGTCCGGTGTTGAGGCCATTGGGGACCAGCGCCCGTGAAGACTTGCTCTCTTCCAGGATGCGCGCCATCACCTTTTTCTGAAAAAACGGCCCGGGCTCCACCTGTGAAGTGCTCAGGTGTGCTTGAATAAGGGCTTCTTCAATTCTTTGAACATCCCTATCGTGCTTTTTCATACATCACCTCTTCTGAGACTGCATCGAGTCATCCTGAAGTTCTAAGATGATTCGATGCAGTTTCTTCCTTGATCTGTGAGCTCGCACCTTGACGGCGGTCGTGCTCCAGCCCAGCAAAACAGCCGCCTCTTTTACCGGCAGACCCTCCAGATGCACCAGCGCCACGACCATTCGATCCTCGGCTGAGAGCAGGCCGAGAGCGTGATTCAGAATTTCGATAGCTTCCGAGGCAGCCGCTTCGCGTTTGAATGTTTCGCTGGACTGCACGGCCAGCAAATCGTCCATCCAGTCTTGAGCCCCTTGCGAAAGGTCGCTGAGGGACACCTCTTTCTTTCTGTGGCGTTTTCGCCAGAAATCATAACAGCATCTTACGGCAATTTTCGCCATCCAATGACCGAAAGGACCTGTTTGCGAGAAGGATCTCAAAGAGCGAAACCCTTCGACAAACGCATCCTGAGCCACCTCATCCACATAGTTCCGAGGGATGTGTTTGCCGACGATGCCAAAGACCAGCCGGGAATACCGGTGGACCAATGTTTCAAAAGCATTGGCGTCCCCACCGAGAACCCGGCTGATGATTTCGCAGTCCTGAGGTTCATCGCCCTGATGAAGCGGACTGTTGGACACGCTATCTCCCTGTCAACTCAGACTTATCGCGCATGCGCTACGATCCATTTATCCAGGTTCGCCAGCCTGGCATCGGCGAAGCCCTTCATCTTGCCGGCGCGCCTGTTGGCGAAATTCTTCAATTTGTCCTTTTGTTCGGAAGTTAACACGGATTTTACTTCATTTGCGATCCGGGCCCTCAGCACCGCGGCCTGCACCTCTTGCTCGGAGACCCGTTGAGCCGCCTGTCTGACCGCATCTTCGGAGTATACATCGGCTGCTATCGCCTCTCGGAGACCCTGCCTTGATTCCATCATGCCGGCAATGGTCTTTCCGATTTCATCTCGATACTTTCCGAGGATGGATGCGATTTCCTTTTCCTGGTCCGCATTGAGAGCAAGCTTTTCCAGCACCTTCAAGAATCCTCTCTCTCCATGGGACCCGTTCTTTCCCGTTCCCTCTTGCCCCGATCCTTGCGGACCGGCAAAAGCGCTGCCTATCGCAACAAACGCAGTGATAACCACAGCCATGACAATACTTAACGCTCTCATTTCTATCTCCTTCCAATGGTTTCGATGTTTCATCCGTTTTTTCCATGAGCACATGATCCGGCATGTTGCTCCTGATGGTTTAGTCGCATCCCGAGGTCGAAAGGTTACATCGAGATTGAAAAAAACTGAAATCACCGGCGGAGTTCGGAGTGCAGGAAGAGGCTGAGGTAAAGTTCAATGCGTCCTGCTGGAGCGCAAATGGAAAAGGAGATATGTCCCGGGCGGCGGGTTAAAATGCCGGCAGGATCATTTTTAAGGGACAAATAAAGATGATCCGTCAGTTCGCCAGATTGACGATCACCCTGCCGCGCTGTTTTCCGGACAACATCCGTTCAATGGCATGTTCCAGGCCTTCAAGGGGAATTTCCGTATGGAGAAGATCCAGATGGCTGATTTTCCATTCCCCGGCAATTTTGCGCCAGATTTTCTGCCTGAGGGGCATGGGGGTGCTGGCGGAATCAATGCCATACAGGGTGATTCCCCTTAATATAAAGGGATAAACCGTGGTGGCAAAAGCGGGTGATGCCACGTTCCCGCAGCAGGTGACCGCTGCCCGCTGAAACGTCGATTTTAGCGTGGATGCCAGAATATTACCGCCGACGGTATCCACGACCCCGGCCCATCTAGCCTTGATCAGCGGCCGGTTGGAGTCGTCCTCGATGTCGGCTCTTGAAATCACTGCTTTGGCGCCAAGGTTGTGCAGAAAATCACGCTGATCTGTTTTTCCAGTTGCCGCAGTTACCGAATAGCCGATTTTCGATAGAATGGAAACAGCCAGGCTTCCGACTCCGCCGGTTGCGCCGGTAACCAGGATGTCTCCGGAGTCCGGGGTCAGGCCATGTTCAACGATTTTTTGAATCGACAGGGATGCCGTAAATCCGGCCGTGCCATAAATCATGCTTTCTTTGAGGGAAAGATTTTCCGGCAGCTTTACCACCCAGTCCGCCGGAACCCGGACATACCGGCCGAATCCGCCGGAAGTGTTCATGCCCAGATCATAACCGGTTACCAGAACCGGATCACCGGGCAGGAATGCGGGGTGGGCGCTTTCCGCAACAAAGCCTGCGGCATCAATTCCGGGAGTGTGGGGATAGGTTCGGGTAACCCCCCTGTTGCCGGATGCCGAAAGGGCGTCCTTGTAATTCAGTGAAGAGTACAAGACCTGAATCAGGACATCGCCCGGCGGAAGATCTCGGATGGATTTTTCGGTTATCCGCCGTTCATGATGGGTTTCGGATGTTGAGTGAACAACCAGGGCTTTAAAGGATTCGGGAATCATGGTCACCTCGCTCAATGATACTGCCGGTTACCGGGGATACATGCCGTGATGGTAGATATAATCAAAATAATACAGATAATATTCATCCGACTCCGCGGCGATGGTTTTTCCGGCCGGCGGGTGCTCCTTGCTGATCAGATCCCGAATGCTTTTCAGCCATTTGTCTCTGGCATAACCATAGATGACGCTTTTCAGAATTTTCGGGTCGATCAGTTGAAGCTCCTTGTTGTGTTGAATGAAGTCATCAAGCCCTTCGATCAGGGAACGAATATTACGGACATAGATGGTGTCATCCAGGCTTTCATCCATATACGCCTGATGAAACCGGTTGATCAGACACTTGAAACTCCCTTCAATGGCGTCGATACAGTTCATGGTGTCCTTATTTTCCTTTCCGTCTTGATATAATCATGGGTTATGATAATCTGAAAAAATTAAAAGTCAAAAACTTCCTGCATTCCATCAGCGTTTGCCGGAAATTAATGTTACATTTACAGGATGATCCGGAATGCAGAAAAAAAACAACAACGCCTGTGGCCCCATGAACAGGTCTGAAAACAATAACCTCAAAATGATTTTTGCCCTGACGCTGGTTCATTTCACCGGCGATTTTTACAGTTCATTCATTACACCCCTGATGCCGGAGTTTATGGCGCATTTTGGACTGACGCTGACCCAGGTGGGACTCATCACCGGAATCAGCCGCTTTCTATCATTTGTTGTTCAGCCGCCCATCGGATATATCGCGGATCATTATAAAACCAGGGTTTTTATACTGGGAGGTCCTTTTCTGGTCATTGTCCTGACTTCCCTGATGGGGATTGCGCCCACGTTCTGGATGCTGGTCATTTTCGTTGCCCTGGGCTCCATCGGTTCATCCATGTTTCATCCGACGGTTGCCGGCATGATATCCACCTATTCCGGGCGCAACATCGGGTTTTCCCTGTCGGTGTTCAATATGGGCGGCACCCTGGCTTTTGGCGTCGGCCCGCTGTTTATCACCTGGTTTGTGGCATCCTATGGTTTGAAATCCATGCCCATCACCATGGTTCTGGGACTCGTGGTCATGATTTACCTCTATGTCACGGTTCCGGCGCCGCAGTGCGAAGGATTGAAGGCTTTCGGGCTGATCGGATCCATCCACGAAGTGTTCGGGGCGGTCTGGAAGCCGATCATCCTGATCTGGCTCATCATGGCATCCCGGGCATTTGTCAGCCAGTCGCTTCTCACCTATCTGCCGGTTCATTATGCCAGACAGGGCTATTCCCTGGTTTCCATCGGCGGCGTGGTATCCCTTTTTACCATTGCCGGAGCGTTCAGCGGGCTGATCGCAGGTCACCTGTCGGATCGAATCGGTTTCAAGCCGGTGTTTTATGGGGCGCATCTGCTGACCACGCCGGCCATATATGTGATGCTGAATGTGCCGGGAAACTGGCTTTACCTGAACACGTTCATTACCGGGGCCTTTGCATTGGCCACCCTTCCGCTTGGCGTTGCCCTGGCTCAGAAACTGGCGCCAAAGGGAAAATCCATGGCATCCAGCCTGATGATGGGATTTGCCATTGGAACCGGTGGCGTCTTGACGCCGATAACCGGGAAACTGGCGGACATGTTTTCAATTGCACCGGTCCTGAATGTCATCGCCATTCTTCCGGTACTGACAACGGCGCTGATCTATCTGTTGCCCGATGAAACCACTGCTTGAAATCTTGACGGAACCCCCTGAACTGTGTCATAGAAAACAGCATGAAATTCTCAGATAACCACCCCGGTGCCGGACATCAGATAGCCATGATCCTTGCGGTTATGGGGATTGTGGTTTTGTTTTTTTCGATCATCGTGGGTGACAAGGGAATTTCCAGCCTCCAGTTGATCAAAAATGAACGCCAGGTCCTGATTAGCTCCCATGCTGAACTTAAACGGAAAAATCTGCAGCTCTATCATGAAATTGAACGGTTAAAAAAGGATCCTGTATATATTGAGGCCATTGCCAGACAGGAGTTGGGGCTGATCGGCAAAAAGGAAATTGTGATCAATATGAGCAATATCACGGCAGCCGCGGAAAAAAAATAATTGCCTTCCTGTCTGCCATCCAAAGAAATAATTTCAGCTCTAATGGATTAGAAACGGTTTATGGTCAAAATGGCGACCCGTAGAACAATCAGTTTGATAATGACGGGATTTCTCATTCTCTTCATATTTTCCGGAAGCTACCATTCTTTCTGCGAATGCTATGCACGAAGCTGTCTGATTCATGCCCATGTCAATCCGCCAATCAATTTCTGGGTTCTCCAGACTGCTTCTGTTGCCGATATTGAGTTACCCCAAGTTGCGTCATATTTCTATTTATTCGTGGAAAGTTTTGCTTTATCCACCGGTTTTCTCGCCCCGATAAAAACGCGTGCCCCGCCTTATAAACATTTCGCATGAATCACCGCAGCATAATATCAGGGTTAATGACGGAGTGTGGCAGTTGATGTCTTCGGAATCATCAAACATTTAAAAGCAGTTTCGGGAATTCGAATTTGAGAAGCGATCCGGATAATCCATGATAAAGCTTTTGATTGCCGTTGCGGTTGCAATGCTTCTTGTCGGTTGCAGCCCATCCGGACTGGACGAAAAACAGCCGTCTTCTTCCGAGGAATACCTGATGGGAGAAACGGTATATGTCTGCGGCTGCCCGATGATGTGCTGTAACTCCCTCTCCCGAAACCCTGATGGCCGGTGTATCTGCAACATGCCGCTTAGAAAAGGAACTGTTTCAAAAATTCAGGATCAAATTCTCACCGTCACGGTATCTGGCCGGGAAAAAATCATTTTCCTGAAAAACCGGTAGATTTTGAAAGTAACTGGTTCGTGTGGTTCTGCTTTCCCGGTTTGCCGTCTAAGAATGGTTCTGAATCCGTCCCATAAAAACCTTCATGATATTAACGCGTTTTATAGCCATAAGGAGGATTCAATGGTTTTTTTCAGAAAGTTCTGCTTCATTGGTTTTTGTCTTATTCTGCTGATTCCGACACTGATCCTGGCCGGAGAGGAACGGGAAAGCTGTCAGTTATGCGGGATGTGGATCGACCAGTATCAGCGCACGGGCTGCGAACTGGTTTACAATGACGGCAAAACCGAGCATACCTGCGGTGTGGCATGCATGCTGCGAATCGTTCAGGAAAAAGGGGTCAACTCCTTTCGTTCGATCCATGTGAAGGACTGGAATAAGGGCGCAACAGTGGATGCTCAGAATGCGTGGTACTCTATCGGCAGCCAGTTGATTCCAGATATGCTGCCCAACTTTATTGCCTTTGCCGATCGGAAAGATGCCGAGGCATTTGCGGCCGAGAAAGGAGGCGTTGTGCTCGGTTTTGTCGGTGCCATGGATACCATCTCTCCGAGGGGGCAGACCCAGCCGTTTCGTATCCGGCAAGCCGTAACGCCAGGACAGGGATCTCTCGGCTTGGGAGTTGCTTACGCCTATATGCTGAAGGACAGTGTGAAGGTCGGTACCGACGGTCAGAACCCTGAATCGTTCATCAATAACAATCCGGCTCAGCCCCGTGCGCCCAAAAAAATGGAGGTTCAAACCCAATCGCTGATCGCCAATTACGGAATTACCGACCGGCTGGCGATGCAGATGAATCTGCCCTATTATGAAAGAAGCATGGATACCCTGGTTCGCCAGGGAAACCAGGTGAACACTGTAAACGCCAGAGACGACGGCATCGGGGATCTTGCCGGTGAAGTGCGGTACAACCTGTGGCGTAGCGATTTCTACGACAAGTTCTTCACGCTGCTTGCCGGCATCACGCTGCCTACCGGGGATTTCGATTCCACGCGCGCATTCAATGCCGCGCTCAAGACTGATCTGATTTCAACCGCTCCGGGCATGCAGCAGGGAGCCGGTACACCCACCTACCTCGGTGGACTGCTGTATTCCCACAAATGGGAATCTTTCTGGTTTCACGGTCAGGCCGTTTACCGGGTTTCACCAAAGAACAGCAATGATTATAAATTCGGCGACGAATACCAGGGCGGTCTTGCTGTTCATTACACCCCTCACTACGATATCATGCTCGGTGTTGAAATGGATGCGTCCAGGGCCATGAAAAATGAAGATCGAGGCATCGAGATCGGCAATACGGGCGGCACCCGGGCCAACCTGGCCTTTGTGTTCGACTGGCGTTTTCTCAACGCGTTCGGAGGCAATCTGAACCTGAGGGGATCTGTCGGTCTTCCGGTTTACGAAGATCTCAATTCTCAGGATTTTGTGAATGCCGGAGGTAGGACATACACTCAGACACAGCTCGGTGAGGGCTTTTTTGCCAGCCTGGTCATCAATTTCAATACCCGTTTCGGCCAGTACTGATTGCAGTGCTTTCAAATGCCGTATTTTCCTTATTCCACAATTAAATTTTAAGGAGAGTATCCATGAAAAAACAAATTCTGTCGGTTCTGTTTATTGCATGTGTGTTGTCAATCGCCGGCGTCGCCTTCGGAGACGCGGACATCCAAAAAAACCCTTCGTGTAAATTTTGCGGTATGGACCGTGCCCACTTTGCCCACAGTCGAATGGTTGTGGAGTATGAAGATGGAACATCTCTGGGAACCTGCAGCATTCATTGTATGGCAACTGAACTTGCCTTGAATATTGACAAAACTCCTAAAACACTGCTTGTGGGAGACTTCAACTCAAAAATGCTGATCGATGCGGAAAAAGCGTTCTGGGTCATTGGCGGGAACAAGCCGGGGGTCATGACGAAAAATGCTAAATGGGCCTTTGAGAACAAGGCGGATGCAGAGAAATTTATTGCGGCAAACGGCGGAACCCTGTCGACATTTGATGATGCCATGAAGGCGGCCTATGAAGACATGTATGCCGATACAAAGATGATACGGGAAAAGCGAAAGATGATGAAGAAGTAAAGACCCCCCCCGTGTATTGCGGGGAACTGCGCGCGCCCATCTTTCCGCAAGCGCGCGACGCTTTTCCCAGCTCAGAACAGGCGGGGCGGATTGTTCGCCCGGCCTGTTATTTTTGACCGGTTACAAACCCGCCGTCCGTAGAAACACCTGACGGAATCAAATCAGCAGAGGAGATGTCATGAACGTTTTTCGAATCACCCTTGTTGCCGTTTTACTTTCTTGCTCGCTGGCGCTGGCTGAAGATATAAAGCCGGTCAAGCCTGCAAAAGCCGATAAATGCCCGGTCTGCGGCATGTTTGTCGCAAAATATCCCGATTTTCTGGCCCAGGTATTCTTCAGGGATGGTTCCTATGCACTCTTTGACGGTGCCAAGGATATGTTCAAATTTTACTTCAATCTTAAAAAATACAATCCGTCAAAAGAACTGTCCGACATTGCCGTTATCTATGTCACGGATTATTACAGCATGAACCCGATTGATGGCCGGAAAGCCTATTATGTCGTTGAAAGCAATGTCTTTGGGCCCATGGGAAATGAACTCATTCCGTTTGAAAAAGAACCGGAAGCAAAGGAATTCCTGGCGGATCATGCCGGAAAAAAACTGATCCGCTTTGATGGTGTTACCCCCGATTTAATCAAGGGATTGGACTGATCGGGGGAAATTATAAAGCGGAGATCGGTGCAAACCGGACTGGACATCATGAGGGATTCGAAAGGTGTCCAGTCCGTTGAAATTAAAATCGAAAAGTCGTTCCCGCCATCAGTGACATATCGGTCTCGGACGAGGCCAATCCGTACTTTACGCCGAAGTCGATGTCGAAACTCTTTGAGATTGAGTAGATGATCCCTCCGAGGATAAATGCGGGATCATTGTCAGCAGCTTTATCCGTGTTCTTCTCCATGCCGATGTTTCCGACAATTTTCAGGTTCTCGACAACATCATAGGTCGCTGCCAGAGATGCATGCCAGATGTTTATTACTTCATCCACATTGTTTTCATTTCCGACATATCCCAAGTTCAGATGAAATGCCCAGGGGGCGATTTCCTGTGAAGCGATGAAAAACAGGTGATATCCGGTTTTTCCGGTGCCGAGTCCTTTTCCGTCATCACCGGTCGGAAGGCTTATTCCGGGTTTGAGCGCCAGACCGAGCCCGTCTTTCTCGAAAAACCGCCACTTGGCTTCAAGGACCGTGTCCGAGATGCCATTTCCGTCGCTGGCAGTGATTCCGTCTTCCTTGATATTGCTCCACTGATAAGGCAGGCTTAGAACAATATCCACAGTATCTGTGACCCCGTAAGTCAGCGTGGTTGCAATCTGTCCTCCTGTTGACTTTACGGACACACCGGAGACGGTATCATCATCCCTGTCATACTCGCCATTTACTTCAAGCTGAAAATTTCCATTTCCCTGCGTGCCCGCATCATCCGTAATCAGCGGATGCGACGCCCAGGCTGCCGCGGGCGATACCAGCATTCCAATAAATAAAAACTTTCTGACGAATCCCATGAAAACCATTCTTTAATTCCCTTTTCCCCTTATCGTGAATTTATTGACAGTCCAGATTCCGTTTTGATGTAAAAACTATCATCTTGATGTTTTCTCGTCATTTCACAAATGGGAGCTCATTGATTTTCCTCGGAATAAAAAAAGGCCAGGTAAGCCCCATTATGGTGCTACCTGGCCTTCATGACCCCAATATGCGTTATTTTCAGTACCGTACTGCCAGAGCTACAAGCCCTATTAAAGATTCATAATACACAAGGCATTTTCCGCGGTCAACCAGATTTTACCTTTTCCTCAAAGTCATGCTGAATCAGCAATATGCTCAGGAGGGGTTAAGAAAACCTCAAAATAAAGCTTGACCCGATCATCCCTGTCCGGTATTTATAAAACCAATCAGTGCGGCAGTAGCCGTATGACCGCAATAGTCCTCTATAAAAAAATGATTCAGAGAATATTCCGATAAATAAAGCGGAATATTCTCCAGGTTTAAAAGACAAGCCACGAAGGCTCATGTTTTCAATAAAAATGAAACCATGGTTCTTCGTGGCTTTTTTTGTTTGGATGAAGCGTAATGAGAAAATTCCGAGTAAGTACTGATGGTGAAAGTCGGAAGCCAAATGAGTCTGTCAGAGCATGGAAGCGGTATTCCGCCCTCTGCCTGCAAAATTGTCATGGAATTATACGGGAGATAGGATTTGCGTAAGCGAATTTGCGTTATAGACGGGCAGGGAGGTGGCATCGGCGTTTCTCTTATCAAACATCTAAGAGAGATTTACGGGGAATCTCTTGAGATAGTGGCGGTGGGAACCAATGCGATTGCCGCGTCTCAGATGATGAAAGCCGGAGCAGAGCGGGGCGCTTCGGGAGAAAATGCGATTGTCCGGACAGTTGCCGAAGCCGATGTGATTATCGGACCGATTGCCATTACATGGGCAAATGCCATGATGGGCGAGGTGACGCCTTTGATAGCGCAAACGGTGATGTCGGCGCCGGCATTGAAGATTCTGGTGCCGCTCAATCGGGAACATGTCGTTATTGCCGGTATGTATAAAGAGCCGTTGCCCCATATGATCAAATTTCTTGTGGAGGAACTTCGGGAGGTTTTGAGCCATGTGTGAAGCCAATGCGTATATTGTAACAGATGGGCGAGAAGAGCTTGTGATGGAATCCGTTGATGTCGTGGAACCCGAAGATGATCACAGCCGTTACAGGTTGACCAGCATTTTTGGGGATCAGAAAATCATCAGAGGCAGAATCACGTTGATGAATCTGGTTGATCACAAAATCCTGTTTGAGAAAAACAAGTGATATGCCATGGATTCCATTGACGATGCGGATGCGCCTGTCGATTCAACAAAGGGCTGGCAGTGTACGGTTCTATCCTTTGCAGCGCATGCCATTTTTTTAACTGTCGCCGTTTTCTGCATACCGGTTTCCGCGCTCCACCAGAAAGATTCGCCGAAGGAAGAAATCATCATGGTGACGATGGAAAGCCTGCCGATTGAGTGCTCCATGTCGTCCTTATCCGAAGCCGGAACTCAATCCATGGCATCTGCCCTCCAGGCCGCTCCCTCCGCTCCTCCTCCTGAGCTGAAAGCTGTTGAAAATCCCAAACCGACTAAACGGACCGTGACAACCGTCAGGCCCAAACCTGTTCGGATCAAACCTCCGGAGCCTGAGTCGTCTCCGGAAAGTATGACTCAGGCTGCTATCGCCCCGGAAAATTCGCCTACCGGAACCGGAGTCGCATCTTCAGATGCCGAAACTTCAGGCCCTGGAACCGGGTCATCTGAAAAAGAAAATCATTCCGGAGGCGGTGCCGGGTCCCTTCATGGACGGGGTTCTGGCACAGGATCTGGCACGGGATCTGGCACGGGATCAGGTTCCGGAGAAAGCGCATTCGGGTCGGCAGGCGGCCCCGGGTTTATCCATAGAGCGCTGCCCCGTTTTCCACGAAGGGCTCAGGTTCAGGGGAGGGAAGGCACCGTGGTGCTCCGGCTTGCCGTGGATCACACGGGCCGGCTGTCGCATGTGGAAATTGTTTCCGGTGCTGGATACGGATTTGATGAAGAAGCCATTCGCGCCATCCAGAAATCAACATTTTCCCCTGCCGTTCGCGATGGCCGGCCGGTCAGTTGCCTGGCGCTTTTATCCGTGCGGTTTCAACTGGAGTCCAAGGAGTAAGGCGATGATGTTCCGCATATCGCTTTCAGTATCCACACCCTGACAATCGGAGTATTGTTCAATGATTTCAAATGATATCAATTTGATCCAGAACTGAGGTTCACGATTTGATGGCGTCATAAAGGAGGTGGCAGGTCAATGATCACGGTTCATGTCAAGCTTACCGTGATTGAGCAAACAGCACTGATGTCTATAAAGAACTTTATTGGGGCAGGCCTTCCCCGGCCAAGGAAAAAGGCCTGTCCCGAGAATCCAAAAATCCAATTCCCGGATGAATAATATCACACAGACGGGAATTCGACAATGAAGGAGATGAATCATGATTCACCGAATTTTCACTGTGACGCTGATATTCCTGTTTAACATAGTGACCTGCCTGCCGTATGCGGAATCCGCGGAAGCCCCTTCCGCGGCAGAACCATCTACCCAGGAACAAACTGCGGAAGATGCAATCAACAGGAAAAACACCCATCACAATTACCGGATGGATGAAATCACCGTTACCGCCACCAAAACCGAAACTCCTGCCGAGTTGTTGCCGGTCACGGCCTATACGGTTGATGCCAAGGACATCGAAGCCCAGCCCGATTATTACATGAGCAATTTCGGCGAACTCATCCGGGATGTTCCCGGCGTCCACGTTTCCCAGTATTATCCCTGGGGGCCGCCCTGGGTTCACCTGAGGGGAACGGGATACTTCATCGGACGCACGGTTTTTCTGGTTGACGGCATTCCGGTAACTCCTTTTGTTTCCCAGACCATCAACAACAATGACATTGAGCGCGTGGATGTCGTTCTGGGACCGACATCGGCCCTTTACGGCGCCAATGCTTCCGGAGGTGTGGTCAACGTCATCACGAAAAGCGGTCAGGAGAATACCGGGTTCAACACCGGCACGAGTTATGGCAGCAACAACACATGGCGGTCTCACACCAGCATCGGCGACAAGACCGGAGACTGGCGATATTATTTTTCCTACAACGGCGATTATTCGAGCGGTTACAAGATGAAGCCCGTTGAAGGCATGGTCGATCTGTATCGACGGGGCAAGACGCAGTATCTCTGGGATGCATCCTACGAATCCAACAGCTATGATTACAGCTATCTCATGGGAAAGCTGGACTGGCAGAATTCTAATGGGGTGGGGTTCAATGCCGCATACAATTACGAGAATCTCTATCTTTACGGCGGACAGCCCGGCCTGGTTTTAAATGATGATGGCAACCAGGGCATCGGTTCATTCAAGTTCCATGCTCCAGTCGGAAATGTTGCAAAAGTTACGGCGTCCGTCGGCTTCCAGAATCTCGACCGGCCAGGAACCAATATCAAAGGGCTTTCCATGGTGAACAACCAGCCTGTCCTGAATACCACGTCGACCACACGAACCGAGTGGACAAACAACCGGATTCCCCTGGAGCTTCAGACCGATTTGTTTCTGACAAACAGCAACACCCTTACCCTGGGTGCTTTCTGGAGCCAGGAAAAAGAAATCCGGGAAACCTACACCATCTCGTCCGGCGCCCGCACGGCAAAAACCGATTTCACCACGGACCAAACGGCATTTTATGCGCAGGATCAGATGTTTTTGATGGATGATCGGCTTTCCTTGCTGGGAGGGCTCCGGTGGGATTCCTGGCGATTCCACGATATTTTCGATCAGGTATCAACCCCGCAGACGCCGGATGCCATCGAAAAAGAGCATGTCACCTACCGGGGTGGCGCCAAATACCGCTTCAACGATGTATTTGCACTGAAATCCTCGGCCGGTACCGCGTATTGGCCCGGCACCGCGCTTTGGTTTTACGCCAACACCAAATCCGGCATGACCTGGCGTGAAGCCAATCCGAACCTGGAACCCGAAAAAACCTGGATGGTGGATCTGGGCGGCGAATTTACAATCGAGAAAACCGGAACATTCTTCACCGTCACGCCCTATTACGGTGAAATCGAGGATATGGTTTCCTACCGCTATGATGTCAATCCCGCGGTGTCCGGAGGAACCATCATTCGCTCCCAGAATCTGGGAACCGCCGAGATCTATGGGTTGGAGCTGGGGCTGGAGCAGAAACTCACCGATACACTCGGACTGTTTGCCGCTTTGACCCTGAACCACTCCCGCCTGAAGGATTCCGGCGCCAACACCGATCATCAACTGCGTAACGCTCCGGATTACTGGGGAAGTCTGGGCCTCCGTTATCTGAACCCGGACCTGATCAATGCCCAGACAACCCTGCGCGTCTCGGGTGCCCGGTACTACGACGATGAGAACACCGATCTGCCGTATTTTCACATGGACGCCTACCAGACCGTGGATGCCAAAATCTGGCGGGACTGGAGACTGTCTCCCAAATGGATACTGACGACCGGACTTTCCGGAACCAATCTCTTCAACCAACAATATGCATCGGAAATCGTCTATGTGGATCCCGGGCTCAGCGTTCAGGCTGATATCAACCTGAAATACCTGTTTTAGGCTCTCTGAGATGACAGCAAACACCCTGATCCGTAAAATTCTCATCTCCGCGGCTCTGGTTCTTTCCCTGGGACTGTATACATGGAGGGGAGCACCCTTGAAAGCGGATCAGGACGCACGCCAACGGAATCTTCTGGTCATCGGGGTGGGCCGTGATTTCTATGACGGTCCGGACAGCCGCACCTATCTTCATGGCTCCACGAACACCTGGGAAGCCCTGACCCGGTTGGACGAAAATCTGCGGGCGCGTCCCTGGCTGGCGGAATCCTGGCAAAGCACCGATAATGATCGCACCTGGGTCTTTCACCTGCGCCAAGATGTCCGCTTCCATGATGGGTCGCTCATGACCGCATCCGATGTCGCGGTCAATCTGGAGCGGATGCGGCGCCATGCCCGGTGTGATCCATCGGGAATATTCCGGAATGTAGTCTCGATTGAAGTCCGTGGAGAAAACGACGTGGCCATCCGACTGAAGGTGCCTTCGCCGGCTTTTCCCAACCATATTGCCTATTATTCCAGTCCGGTTCTCAAACCCTCCTGTTTTGACAAGGACGGCCGAATCAGCCAACTGGTGGCCACAGGCCCTTACCGACTTGATAGGATTCAGCGGGGGCAGACCGTTGAACTGTCTCCATTTGCCGACTACCGGCAGGGCAAACCCGAATTTCGTAAAGTGGTCTTCAAGACCATACTGGACGCCCAGGCACGAACCATGGCCCTTGCTACCGGTGAAATCGATGCCATTGCCGATGTGGGCGGCATTCTTCCCGAGCAGGCTGCCGAGATCACCGCTTTGTCGGGCGTTGTCCTGAAACAGCAGGAAGTGGCAACCACTCACTATTTGTTCTTTAACATGAGGCAATCTTTTTTTTCACAGCCGGAATCCCGTCTGTGGTTGGCCAGCGCGATCGATCTCAACGAACTGGTTCAGTCTCTGGCCGGAGAATCCGGCAGACTGGCCTTGGATTACTATTCGCCGCTTGCCAGGGATTGGGTTTTTGGCGATCTTGGTTTCAAAGCGGGAAAAAAACCCGATCCATCGGATCGGAAAGTGATCATTTTGCTGAACAGCGGGACCATTCAACGCTGGCCGTATCTGGAGATGGCTCAGGTGATACAGGAAAAACTTCAGGCCGAAGGGTTCAATGCCGGAATCGTCGTGCAGGAAACAGGCGGATGGCAACAGGCCCTTAAATCCGGCGCTTGGGACCTGGCAATGCAGCCCAACACGCTGATGACCGGAGATCCGGATTTTTTCTTTTCTTATTATATCGCATCCGGCGCACCCGGCAATTTCGGATACCTCAATCCCGAAATGGACCGGAGTATCCAATCCGCCCGCATCGAGGGAAACTTCAGCCGTCGCCAGGAGCTCTATCACCGGATCTGCGACCGGATGAACCAGGACCTTCCGGTCTTACCGCTTTACCATGACGTCTGTCTTTACGCACACCGGGATCATCTGGCCCATTTTGAAATGGACCCGAATTTCAGGGTTCGCCTGGACCGGGTGCGGACAAAGGAGAAAGAATGACGGCCGATGTTTTCTCAGAGGAATTCTGGGCAGGGGTCTGGCAGGGTGCCAGGGACTCCTCAATTCTTCAGACGACCCAGAAAAGCGATCCTTCCCGGTGGCTGGCGTTTTACGATCATGTCAGCGCCATGTGGCTGGAAATGATGGGCGAGGGATGGGTTCTGGCCGGGAACGTTACACGGCTCCTGCTGCAAAATGGACTGGTTGGTCCGGGAAAATCGGTCCTGGATGTTGGCTGCGGTCCCGGAGCACTTGCCATATCGCTGGCAGAGCAGGGCGCCCGGGTAACGGCCCTGGACTCCAGCCGGAAAATGCTGGACTGCCTGATGTCCGAAGGACTGCGTCGCGGTGTTCAGGGAATCAAGCCGGTGCTGGCGGACTGGTCCCGTTATGCTTCACCATCTTGTTACGATTTTGTGGTTGCGGCGTTCTTTCCCCATGCCATGACGCCGTCCGGCATCAAGCGACTGGAAATCCTGTCAAAAGGTTGCTGTGCGCTGGTCACCGGCTGCGGAAAGGAGGCATTTCCCATCCGGGGCCGCTTGTGGCGCCGCCTGATGGATGAGTCTATGCCACAAACCGGACGCCACCTGTCCTGTGCCTTCAATTACCTGCTGACTTCCGGACGGTCTCCCAATCTGATGCATCTTTCCTGGCCGATCAATGTGAATCTGCCCATGGATACCGTAATCGACTACTACCGGCACTATTTTGAGATATTTGGAAGAGACCATCAAGCTGTCGATGAAGCCATCCACATCGAGATGGCCGAATATGTCCAGGATAACTGCTACCGGTCTTCCGGGGAAATGGATGTTGCGCTCATCTGGTGGCAACCGCAAATACACGGTATCCGCGCGGATGAGCGACTCAACCCTTTGCGGCTATCATGCTGGCATTTTTGACTCCGGGCAAATGCGCATGATCTTCAGCAACATGATTGCATCAGGAAAGATTCAATTGAAGCGGATTCAACCGGCCGTGGCCCGCGTGATTTATCTGAGTTACGTGCTTTTTGGCATTTCGTTTCTTTCGTTCGGACTGTTCGCACTGGCGCCGGGAGACCCCGCGGAGATCATCCTGCGCATGCGACACGAAGCTCCGACCCTGGAGCAGATCGCGGAGTTGCGCCTGGAAATGGGCCTGGACCAGCCGCTGCCGTTACGGTATGTTCACTGGCTGAGCCGTGCGGCAAAAGGGGACCTCGGGCGGTCATGGCAGAGTGGCGAGCCCGTATGTAGCGAGTTGGCCGGACGTCTGCCTGCAACGCTGGAGCTGACCCTGGCATCTTTTGGTTTTATCGTGGTGTTTTCAACAGCCGCAGGGGTCCTCTGCGGTATCGGCAGGAACGGCATCGTCGACCAGACAGGGCGCATGCTGTCCATCCTGGCCATGTCCGTACCGAGTTACTGGCTGGGGTTCCTGCTGGTCTATTGTTTTGCCATGAAGCTGGGCTGGCTTCCGGTCATGGGGCGCGGAGGCCCGGAACATCTGCTGATGCCGGCCGTCACGCTGGGGCTGGCAGCGACCGCCATGCAGGGCCGGGTATTGCGGGCAAGCCTGATTGAAGTCCTCGGGCAGGATCATGTCCGCTTTGCCGTTGCCAAAGGCCTGAAGCGCCGCAATGTGTTGCTGCGGCATGTGCTGAGGAATGCGATGGGACCCGTTGCGACCCTGTGGGGTATTTCCCTGGGGAATCTTCTGGCTGGGTCCGCCATTGTCGAGACGGTTTTCTCCTGGCCAGGACTGGGCAGGCTCATTGTGAACGCCATTCTCAGCCGGGACATTCCGATGCTTCAAGGCGCTGTTCTGGTTGCCGCGCTGGCGGTTGCTGGTGCCAACCTGGCGGGAGACGTTGTTCAGAGACAGCTCAATCCCAGGTTAGGTGAAGAAACGCGATGAAAACCGGTGAATTCCGCTGGAATGTGCTGATGATCTCCGGCAGCTTGATACTGGCGACCCTGATTCTGTCCGGGCTTTTAGCACCATTGCTATCGCCTCACAACCCGCTCCATGTGGACCTGGTGCAGCGGCTTAAGCCGCCGGACAAAGTTTTTTTGCTGGGAACCGATCATCTTGGCAGATGCGTATTTTCACGACTCCTTCATGGTGCCAGGCTTTCACTGAGTGTCTCGCTTTGCGCCACGGGCCTTTCCCTGATCTTGGGCATTGTTGCCGGCATCGGTTTTGGCCTGGCAGGCCCCTTATTGAACATGCCGCTAAGGGGGGTGATCGATATTGTATTGGCATTTCCGAGCCTGCTTCTGATCGTGGTTCTGACCGGCATCATCGGTCCTTCCCACACGGGCCTGATTCTCGGAATCGCCCTTGCCGGTTGCGGGTGGTGGATGCGGTTCATCCGCGATCAGGTTCTTCATTCAATGACAAGAGAGTTTGTCCTTGCCGGACGGGTCGTGGGGGTCCGCGGCCTGAGACTTGTTCAAGGTTATCTTTTACCTCAGATACTGCCTCCGGTGTTTACGGCGGCATCCCTTAAAACAGGATGGAGCATCATGGCCATATCCGCCTTGGGATATCTGGGAATGGGTGTCCAGCCTCCTTCACCCGAATGGGGCGTCATGCTGCAGGAATCAAGACTTTACATGGTCAGGGCGCCGTGGCTTTTGCTGGGTCCCGGAGCCGCGATAACCCTGACCGTGCTTGGGTTCAATCTCCTGGCGGAGGGCTTGCGCGATGCCTTTCAGGTGAAGGAGGCTGGCATTTTCTGATATGAATCTGCTGGAAGTCAGTCAGTTATGTATTGGCCATGGCCGGCCGGGCATGGAAACCCGGCTGATCGAAAACATCGATCTATCCCTGAAAAACGGCGAAGCGCTGGGAGTTGTGGGTCCCAGCGGATCCGGTAAGACACTCATCGCCTTTGCCCTGGCAGGGCTGCTGTCCCGGCCCCTTCGCATCGTCTCCGGAAGCATTCACTTCCGGGGAAAGGTCCTGGAACATGATAATCCCAGAACCTGGTGGGGATTGCGGGGCCGGGAAATCCTGATGCTTTTTCAAAGTCCGGCTTCGGCCCTCAATTCTCTGGTCCCTGTACAGGATCAGATCGCGGAGGCACTTGAAGATGTCAAAGGCTATCGCCGAGCCAAGGCCCTGATGCAATCCATTGCCCTTCTGGAAAGCGTGGGCCTGACATCGGACAAGGCAAAGGCATATCCTTTTCAGTTGAGCGGCGGCATGCGGCAGCGGGTCCTGATCGCCCTGGCCCTGGCGCTTGAGCCGGCCGTCCTGATCGCGGATGAGCCCGCCGTGGGGCTGGACCCCATCCACCATGCCGAGATACTGCATCTTTTGAAGCGCCTGAACCGGGAAAGGCGGGTTGCCATGATCATCATTACACATGATTTGCGCACCGCATCTTTTCTGACCCACCGGGTTGTTGTGCTCTGCCGGGGACGGATTGTTGAATCCGCATCGGTTCCGGAGCTTCTTCAACATCCCCGGCATCCCTACACCCAAGACATGGTCGACAGCCTGAGATTTCTGGAGGGAAAGTGATCCCCCTGATTCAGGTTGAATCCGTTTCAAAGCATTATAAAGCGGCATCCGATGCTGGCGGGACTACCGTGTTGCAGGACGTGTCCTTTCATCTGGAAGAAGGGCAGTCTCTCTGCCTTGTGGGCGAAAGCGGCGCGGGGAAAAGCACGCTGGCGCGGCTGCTGCTCGGGCTGGAAGTTCCGGATTCCGGACGAATTCTGTTCCAGGGCAAGGTCATGGGGGGTAAGAATCATCGCCGTGAACTCAAACGATTTATCCAGATCATCTGGCAGGATCCGGTTGTCTATCTGAATCCCTACTACACGGTCTCCGAGTTGATCACCGAGCCGATGGCAATCTTTGGCATGGGAAACGGGAGCCATCAGAGGGATAAAATGATGCAGCTTTTGGGTGCCGTTGGCCTGTCCGTCAATCTATCCGCCAGGCGGCCTTGCGAGCTGAGCGGCGGCCAGTGCCAGCGGGTGGCTATTGCCCGTGCCCTGGCCGTAAATCCACGGGTGCTGATCTGCGATGAGGCTCTGGCCGGCCTGGATATTCCCCAACAGGCCCGGATACTACGGCTTCTGATTCATCTTCAACAGAGCATGAACCTGACCTGTCTGTTCATTACGCATGACCTGAGCGCCGTCAGCCGGATTTGTCCGAAGATGGCCATTTTAACAGCGGGAAAAATCATTGAGATCGGCGATACCCGTCAACTGTTGCATCATCCCGTGCATCCTTATTCCCGGCAACTGATGCAGCGTGGGGATGCACCGTCTGATGATGGCCGATTATCATGATTTTTTGGCCTGAAATTCATCCGGTTCATGAGTGCCTCATTGCCAAATGCGCCTTGGCTGGCTGTTTTACAATTTCAACAACTGGCAGAACCGGGTAAAAGGGATTACCCTGGTGTTGGAGGCGGCCAATTCATAATCCTTATCACCCATATGAACTTGATAATAATAGGGTATGTTGGTCCTTGTAGAGAAGTACGCAATATTCTTGCTGACAGTATGAAAACCCGTTTTACATTCAACGGCGAATACAGGTTTTCCGTTTCTATTAACGACAAAGTCGATTTCCCTGCCGGTTGAATCCCGCAGGAAATTGAGGGCCATATCATCGCCTTCCGTATCTTCGATAAGATGGCAATACTTTAACAGATGAGAGGCCACCATGCTTTCAAACCGGACGCTTTCATCCTGGCAAAGAGACCAGTCCCAGAGGTAGAGCTTCTTTTCTTTCTTGACGGCGCGGAGATGGGGCAAGCCGTAGGGCATGATTCTGAAGCAATAATAAAGATTTTCCAAAATCGTGATCCACTTATCGGCTGTTTCATAGGCGACGGATAAATCCTGTCTCAGGTTGTTGAGCGAGAGCAGCGAGCCTACCCGATCCGGTAGAAGTTGCGCCAGCAGGTGGAGTTGTGAAACCTCTTTTACCTGCTCCAGATTGATCAGATCTTCCTGAATCACCCGGCTTTGCCGTTCCCGTTGCCATCTTTTCCAGTGCCGGGTATTTTGTTTAAAAAACGGCTCGGGAAATCCGCCGAACTTGAATAGCGTTTCCATGTCTGATTTTTGTGGCGCGTTATTGAGTTCATGCAGCGATAAAGGATGCAGCCGATAGTAATGATAACGCCCCTGCAGCGAATCGCCTCCCCGGCGATAATGATCCAGCCTGGCGGAACCGGTGATGAGGAACTGTTTCTGTGATTTATATTGATCATAAAAGCCTTTGATCAGGTTCCGCCAATGTTTGTACTTGTGTATTTCGTCCAGGATAATCAGCGGCTGTTCCGCCGGCAGGCCGCCTTGTAATATCAGTTTCTGGGTTGCGCGAACATCCCAGTTCAAGTACGCTGGATGAGTCTCGTTGGCGCCCTTGATCAGGCCCAGTGCAAGTGTCGTTTTACCCACCTGCCGCGGACCGCCTAAAAACACCATTTTTTCTTTCAGGTCGTGATAAATTGGTTCGGCCAGGTAGCGTATCATATTTAACCCCGAACGGTTCTTGTCCACGTGAAAAGATTAGAGTCTGATTGATAATAAACATGTAAAGATTAGAGTCAATCAAAAAAAATAAAGGTTCGAAAACTCTTCTTGGTTCGGATTAATCCACTTTTCATTTTCTGTGGCGTCATTGATTCATGTTCCGATTGGGCCCACCAGTGTGCAACCGCTTATTTATTCAGTTGAAAGATCGTTCCCGTTTTCGATGATGCAAGCATCGCTGCTTCTCCAGAATAAACAGGCCATCAGTTCATGCTCGGCCGGACCAGCTCTGCAAGTGAAAAATCCTCGGCCAGGGCTATTCCCGTGGCGTTTTTCCGCGTCCATTCCCGCAGGGACCGGATAAAACAGGGATCATGAAATATTATCATTTCTCCCAGACAGCTCAAATCCTGTTGCACGCGCCAGTAAAAATACATATCCACCTCCATTTTCTTCTCGTTTCGTTTAAATCGTCCTTGACGTCAGTAAATGTTTTCTCCAAGGGACTACTGCGTCTTTATCAGGCGATTCTCACTCCCGATGTTCGGGTAAGGCCAGTCCCGCTATGAAAAACCACGAAAAATTTCTGCTCTATTTCCAGAGCATCCAGGCATAATTCCTTGCCGTTTTCATCTTCCAGACGATACGCAAACATTTCCAAAGACTTCCGGAAAAGCTTTCCCATGCTGGAAATATCAAATATTTTGTCTCGTTCTGTCATCATACGATTCACCTTTGCATTGTCAGATTTATTGTTGATTTGTCTTTCGTGAAAAGCTCAGTTTGACTCCTGCAGAAACCCGAAGACCATGTAATTATGTGTTTAGGCAGAAAAAGCCTTCAGCCTGTTTCCTCAAAACATCAGGTTGATGCCGGTGGAAAACCGAATGCCGTCATCCGGATACCCATGATGGATCTCAAAGCCGGTATTCCACAGGTTATCGATCTGAAGATACCATTCGGCGGCCATTTTCAGCAGTGAAGCGGTTACGGGGTCCCAGCGGTGATCATATTGGGTGCTGAGACCGGAGCTGACGCGGTGATGGCGACCGGATAGCGTCTCGTCAATATTTTCCTGCTCCAGAATGCTGCCCAGGCGAAAACCCCATGTGTCCGTATCGCTAGAAAAATGGGTTTGGGGCTTGATTCCCAGCTTGAGGTAATCTTGGATGGATGTTGCGCCGGACTGGGATTTGTCATTCAGGCCGATGATATCACCATAAACGTTTACGGCATAGTCGCCACTCTCTCCGATGATTCCCTTGACACGCGTGTCAAGGGACCCTTTCTGATATTTTTGCCGGGCATCGGGCGTGGGATTGTCCGTGGGGCCCGGAGCCCCGTATTCCGCGGTATAGAAACGGCTATCCGTCTCCAGCCGGGCTTCATCCAGAATTTCTCTGTCCCAATGCAGACTGAACATCCCGCTGTCTTTATCCGAGTTGGCGCGTTTGCCATCGCGGTGGCTACCCGATGCCGTGAGCATGGTATTTCCGTTTTCCAATTTGAAACGACTGCTGGCACTGGCTTCGGCAAGTCCATAAGAACCGGCCCCGAATCTCAGGCGGGTCGGGGGAGGGTCTGGTTTTTTCTGCGACGGGGCAAAATCATGGGTAACGATACTGATAGCGCCCTCGCTGGCACCGGCGCCGAGCCAGACCGGAACCGGTGGCCTGAACACCGTGATGGATTTGACGGTATCGATGGGCAGGGTGCTTAAATCCACATTCCCATACTGGCTGGTGTTCAGGGGCCTGCCGTTTAAAAGAACCAGCACCCCGCCGGATTTGCCGGAACCCCGGATGGAGATCCGCGCGCCGATGCCGGATGAGCGGCGCACATCCACGCCGGGCATCATGCCAAGCGCCTCTTCCACCCCCAGGATGTTGCGTTCCCGGATTTCCTTTTGTTCCAGAATCGTCACTTCCTGCGGATGGTTTTTTACGTATTCGGAGATTCTTTCGGCCGTGACGGTGATGGATTCCAGCGTGGCGGGCGTTTGCTCCCCGTGCCGGGCCTGTGCCACACCCGCGGTCAGCAAACAGCTTGTCAGGATAACGGCCCGGATCAGCCATCGATTTCTGACTCTTGCCCGCTGTCCGTAAGCCGGCGGGTAGGTTTGCGCGCCGATCACAAAAAGACCGATCAGCAGCAGGATAAACACGGCGGCAAACCACTGGACCCCGGAAGTATTGACGCGGGTAAGCGTATCGTCCGAGTTTTTTTCCATTCGATACCCTTCCACCGTGATCGGTATGTCTTTGGCACTGTCCGCGGTTTTGTCCGGCAGCAATGCCTCAGGATTGGCTTTATCAGGCAGTGGTGACTCCGGGTCGGCATTGTCCGGCTGAAGAGAAGCATCCGGTTTCACAGGGCTCTCTTTCAGGGCTTGCAGCAACTGAAGGCGATCTTGTACCTGCTGATCCAGACTGCGCCCGGCTGCCTGCTCAACGGCATGCGTGAACTTTTCGACGATTTCAGGAGACAGCACCCCCGGAACCGAGATGATCCCTTCCACCATCTGATTGAGCACGGGGTTGTTGCAGATGTGATCGGAGCAGGCCACGCCTTTTTCCACCACATTTTGCGCATATTCGGCGGCCAGCTTCCGGGTGATCTTTTCATCGGCATGCCAATAGTTTTTGCGGACGGCCTCCAGCATACGGGCCGTCATGGATTGATGTGCCCATGGATTTTCACGGTTCATAAATTCCTTGATATCCAGTCCATATTTATCTTCCACATACACCTCGAAGGCATTCTCCCATTTGGCGGCATCCACGGTTCCGGGAGTCGTCACCTGCCATCCCCACATGTTTTCCATAAACTCGGCCATCTCTCTGGCGCCGGCGTACGATTCTTTTTTCATCCCCTCGATCCAGGTCGGGTTGAGATAGCGGGAACGCAGTTCCTGCCCCAGAGTCGTGGCAAGAGACTCGACATGGCCTTGCCCCCGGGTTCGCTGCATGGAGATAAATACGTCCGGATCCTTTCCCGATTCCTTTCTCACCGCCATGGAAATACCGCCCAGGTACTGGAACATATCGTCATTATCCATGGTGCCGTACAGGTTCGAGGAAATGGTGTGGACTGTGGCGTCCACTTTTTTGAGATGCTGGCGATACACCGGGGTGAGTTTTTCCCCCCACATGTCAGATGAATATCCACTGGACTGCATCTGAATAAAACCCTGCTCGGCAACCCCATCATCCTTTTCCCACATCCCGCTTGCTCCTGTCAGATTCTTCACTTTGGTGCCGTAAGCGCCGGGCGGTGCGCTGAAAAGCCGGATCAGAGAGAGTTTTTTGGCTGCTTCCGGCGAATGCCCCTCCTTGATCAGGGAGGCTTCCAGGGCTTTTGAATGCTTGCTAAGAAAATTCTCCAGATCGGTCAGGGTTGCCGCCTGTTTGACAGCCCGATCCAGCAGCAGGGCCACGTTAGGAAAAGAATCCCTGAACAGACCCGACATCTGAAGCAGGACATCGATGCGGGGCCGGTTCAGCTCGGGTCCGGGAATGGGCGCAACGTCCCTGACCTTGTCCCGGTGGTCCCAGACCGGCGTCATGCCCATCAGATACAACGCCGTGGCAACGTTGATTCCCTCGTCCCGAATGGTTTCCACCGACCACAGGATCACACCCACCTGCTCGGGGCATTTTCCCTCATGTTTTTTCCGGTATGCGTCGATCAGCTCTTGAGCCGCTTTTTTCCCGTTTTCCCAGGCTTCCCTGGACGGCGTTTTCTCGGGATCGAATCCGTAAAAATTCTTGCCCGTGGGAAGACTTTCCGGATTGCGGATGGGGTCATTTCCCGGCCCTGACGGTATATAGCCACCGGAAAGGCCCCGTATCAGGCTCGACATCTCCGATGGTCCGCAGGCCAGGAGTTGCTCTTGATAAAACTGAGCGGATTGGCCCCCTTTTTCAGCCATGGCCGTCGCGGTTTCAGCCAGAGCTTCGCCCGATGGGGATACCCCGAACGTGTGCAGGCCATAGGGAATCATTTCCGTTTTCAGGGTCAACAGATAATGATCGATTTTTTCCAGGTCGCTCTCATTCACCACAGACAACTCCAGATCTTTATCCAGGCCCAGTTTGGCCACCATGGCCCGGATCCGCTCCAGCCGGGCAGACCGGATTTGATCCGAGGACGAAGAATCAAATTCGCTGATCAGCGCCGCCAGTTGGGAATATTCCGCATACACCCCGCCCGCTTTTAGAGGCGGAACCGCATGGTCGATGACAACTCCTCTTCCCCGGCGCTTGGCCTGTATCCCTTCTCCCACGTCATCGACGATATAGGGGTAGAGGTTCGGGATGTCTCCGATCAGAACCTCCGGCGGACATTTCCAGGTGAGGCCGGCCTGCTTTCCGGGAAGCCACTCATGCGTGCCGTGGGTGCCCAGACTGATCATGGCGTCCGGCCGGATTTCATTCTGAAGCCAGAAATAAAATGCCGCATACTGGTGATGGGGCTGAAGCACGGTGCTGTGGGCCAGTTTATCCGGATCATCGCTCCACCCCCGGACCGGTTGGGGCACCAGGGTCAGGTTGCCCAGGCGGACACAGGGAATCACAAAGCGCCCATCCTTCATCATGATTTTATTATCCTCGGGTTTTCCCCAGTCTTTTTCGATGGCTTCCCGGAACTCGGAGGGCGTTTGTGCCAGCCAGCGGCGATAATCGGCCATGTTTACAAAAGCCGCATTGCCTTCCGCAAGCAACCGGTCCAGTTCATTCGGAGCCCAGGACCCGATATTGCGGCCGGATTTCTGCAACAGATCCTTGACTTTTTCATCGGTCAGTTCTCCCTGGATGCTGTAGCCTGCCTGTTTCAGGTTCCGGATGATGGTATCGATACTCCGGAACACGTTCAGATAAGAGGCCCCGATGTTCTGTTTGCCGGCCCCGTGGTTGTAGTAAACCAGGGCAATCTTTTTGTCCGCGTTGGATTTTTGCCGCAAGCTATGCCATCTGGCCGCCCGCCGGGCCAGAATTTCCACATGGGCCGGTACCGACACATACATGTAGGCCTCGATATCCCTTCGTTCCGCCAGGACCCGCTCCTTGACACCAAGCACCGTGGGCTCCACCAATCCCGATATCTCCGGCGTGGAAAACTGGAGCGGAATTTCCGCCGGTGACACCCCCTGAGGCGATGCCAGCCAGTCCTCCCTGGTGCTGAAAAAAAGATATTGGGCATTGAAAATCGGCACGTTGGCTTTTTCCAGAACCTTTGCCAAACCGCCGGTGAGGGTGGAAGAAAATTTGAAATCAAAGCCGGTGATGGAACCCAGTCCGCTGGCCAGGGGTTCCGTGGTAAGGAGTCGGGCCAGATTATTATCCCGGTCTTTCATCTCCCGAACCCAGGTCACGGTATTGATTCCCTGGCGCTCGTAAGCCTGAATCAGGGCATCCAGCGGAGCCTTTTTGCCGTCCAGGGTAAAGGTCGGAAAAACGATGGACAGGTTCCAGAGCCCTTTGTCCTGAAAATGGCCGGATTCCCGGTACCATCTCACATAGTCATTCAGATCGGAAAAGAGCTTTGGTGCGTCCGGATGATACAGAGCGTTCTCCGGAGGAACGATGGGCGGGGGTGCATCCGTCTGAAGTCCCAAGTCCCGATGCGATAGAAAGCGGATCAGGTTGGCCAGATTGTCGGCGGAAGTAAAAGCAAAATAGGTTCGAACCGTTTCATCCATGATAAAACCGGCGTTCAGAAAGTCCTGATTGTGACTCGAACTTCGGACCGCATAGATTCTGACCCCCGGTTTCAGAACGGATCGGTTTTCCAGAAGCCACTCCGCCGGCCGGGGCGGCATGATATCCACCACGGCCACGTCCATGGTTCGAAGAAACTCGGTCGTGGCCGGGGTATTCATGGCGCCATCCGTGAATACCCGAATCTCGATGTCTTTCAGGTCTGAGGCTGTATCCAATGCCCGCGCACAGGCGTAAGCGTCCACATCATTTACAAAAAAGCCGAGCCGCCTGGGGCCGGCCAAAGCACTGGTCGCCGTCATGAGCAGCGTCAAAACGACAACTCCCGTAAAGGGCAGGCAAAGCCTGCAAGCATTAGAAACTGATTTCATAACCCACCTTGAACACACGTCCCAAATCCCAATAAACATAGCGGTTGGATGCGGTTTCACTGAGATCGCCGGTAATTTGAACGTCCACATCAAAGATATTGTCCACGCCAAAGGTGACATACCCTTTCCATGCCTTGATCTTGCCGGAGAGATTGAGTGCGGCGTAACTGTCCAGATTCCGCTCTCTGGCCGTGAGTATCTGGCAGTTCAGATCCAGCACAAGCGGGTCGGTAACATAAGAAATCCCGACGCTGTTCTGAAACTTGGGACCGGATTGATATTCATTTCCACTGGTATCCTCAGCCGTTGGATCGGCCCAGTATCCGGCCGTATAGAGAAAAATGCTTCTGGGCCATCCGGTTTGATGAAGAAAAGGGGTAATCCCCAATTCCCATTCCATACCTTTGGATTGATAATTCCCGGCATTGAAATAGGTCTGCGGATACCCCTTGGACCTGTCGATTTCGATCTTGTCCTGATAGGCCATATAAAATGCGGCCAGACGCAGGCGAAGCATATCCATGTCGTACTTGACGCCGGTTTCATAGGTCCAGCCCTCTTCGGGTTTTAAATCGGGATTTCCCACCATAAATGAACTTTTATAATACAGATTGTTGAAGGTTGGGGCACGGAAGGCTTTCCCGGCATTGGCGAACAAATTGACATGTTCCGTGGCTTTGTAGCTCAAACCAAAACTGGGAAGAAACCGGTCATAGTCCGCTGTTCCGGATTCACCGTCGATGTATTGCTCCCTGACCCCTACTGTAGCGTTAAGGCGCTCAAAAAGCGTCTTTTTCATTTCCAGAAAAACGGCATAATCGTTTCGGTGATGTTCGCCGTACTGGTTGGAATAGTCCGCGCCCCGATAGATGGCGCTGGCTCCGGTGGTAAACCGCCAGTCTGAAAGATCGAAACGGAAATCGCCTTCCAGACCCCCATTGTAATTCCGGTTGTTATCGTCCGGATCCTTGGACGTGTATACCGAACGCCGCATGATATCGTAATTGCCAAACATCTTGGCTCTCAGGTCGCTGGTTTCAAAGCGAAGATCGGCAAAATGCTTGATTTGGTCCTGATCGGTTCCCTCGAATGGTTTTTTTGCGTCGTACACCTTCTGAAAACCAGTCTGGTTAAAGGATCCGAGATAATCAAAATGAAGTTTTTCGAAAGGATCTGCGTTCAGATTGACGGCATAACTGTCGGTTGCATCCATATCGTATCGATATTTACTGGTATAACTGCGGGATATTTCAGTCTGAGCCCCCAGGTGCTGATAGTTAAATCCGATGTTCACACCGGGACAGGATGCGGACACGCTGTGGTTGTGATAGGAGTCGCTTCCAAATTCGACGGACCCTTTTGCGGAAAATTCCTCTCCGGGTTTTTTTGTGATGATATTGATCACTCCGGACATGGCGTCCGCGCCGTATAGGGTGGATGCCGCTCCTTTCAGGATTTCGACCCGCTCGATCTGATCCACGGGAATGGTGTTCAGGTCATACGCATGTCCGGCCGCTCCCTGAATGGGAACCCCGTTGATCAGAACCAGTTCCCCATCCTTGATCCCGCGAATGGACAGGGTGCTGCTCATCCCGCCATGGCTGGTTCCCAGGGGACCATAAGCCTTGTAGGCAAAACCACCGGTACGCCGCAACGCATCCACCAGGTTGTCGGCACCGGTTTGTTTTAATTCTTCCGAAGTGACCACCGTGACAAACCGCGGACTCTCTTTTTCCTGAACCGGAAACCGCTCGGCGGTGACGGTGATGGTTTCAAGTTCTGTTGTCGGCACTTCGCCATCGGCAGCCGCCGAGGCATATGCCGCCAGCAAAAAGAAAATTCCCGGCATTGCCTTCCGTATCCATGCATTGCCAATCATCTGCTTGCTCCTTTCTCGGTTTTATAAAACTGTTATTCAGGCACATACACCATGGAGCCGTCCGCGAGCCGATAAGCTGTTCCCAGGCGGGTTCCCCGGCCTTTGGCGGATTGCCGGGTGACCTTGACAGAGCTCATTTTTTTAGCCTCTTTGGTAATGATTTCCAGTTGGCCGTCCGCAGCCTGTTTCATGATGGTGAACTGACTGTCTTTACTGAACATATCCTGAATGCGGTAAGCGGAAAACAAGGTCAGAATCAGCCCGACAATAAAGACCAGGCTTACGTCAAACAGGTTGGCGACTCCGCTCATCGGGTCCTCATCGCTGAATGACTGCTCTCCATAAGGCTTTTTTGTATTCAAATTTCGTCTTTTGATGAAATATTTCATGGCTGATCACTCTCCCGTGGGTTGGTCAGCAGTTCGGTTGCCAGTTCCATGTTTTTGATGTCTTCCTCGATCCAGCGGCGCTTGATGGTGTAAAGACAATACGCCGTCATGCCGACGGCAAGTCCGACCGCGGTGTTTGTAAAGGCAACCACCAGATCGGAAGACAACCGGGTCATATCCCCCGTGCCCAGGGATGCCAGGCCCGTGCCCATGGGAATCAGCGTCCCCATCAGACCCAGGGACGGGCCCAGGCGCACCATGATGCGCAGCCGGTCCATGGACTTCCACCAGGAGAGTGTTGCGTCCTGAACCAGGTTTTCGATCTGGGTGTCGGTGGGCTTTTGCCCTTCAAGAAGGCGGCGAAGCCGAGCAACGTAGTTCTTGACGCGATGGGGCAGTAGGCCGGCGTCATTTCCGTTGGCAATCGCCTCCGGAAGCGCTTCGGCCGGACAGGGCTTCAGCCGGTGTCTTTCCAGCCATTCAGCGCAAAAGGCCCCGGCATACAAAACCGCGCATAAAAATCCGACCACCAGCAGCGCCTGGGCCGGATACAGAAGGGATGAGGAAATCAAGTAGATGATGGTGCTGAAAAATGAACCGATGTCGATCATGAAATTCTCCTTATTTAAAACACTTTTATTCATCGCCGTGCCGGGAAAGCGTGGCGGTTTGTATGCGTCTGCGCATGTTCAGATATCCGGCGCCAAAGAGTGCCGCGCTTGCCCCGATTGTGGGCCATGCCGTTCTTTCGGCTGTTTCAGTGCCCTCGCTGGAATGTGCGGCAAGCCGATACACCTCATCCAGGCCGGAAAACTGGGGCATGATCAGTATGGACAACAAAAAATAGGTTGCAATGATCGTCATGGCGGACCCCAGCAGCGCTTCCGGCGATCGGCTGAGCCTTTTTTCTAATTTGCCCATGGAAGCCGCCGTCAAAAAACTGAGGGTCAGAAACGCCAGATAAAACATCAGCACCGACCCTGCTGCAGCATCAGGGAAAACCGCCAGGATAAAGGCCACGAAAATCCCGATCACGGTCATGCACACGGGGCAGGGCAAGACCCATGCCAGCCAGTCAAGACTCCTGTGCTGGACTATTCCACGGGATTTCAGAAGGGCAACGCCCCATGCCAGCATCAGGCAGGCCAGCGCGAAATGAATCAGCATCCCACCTTTAAGGAACCGCTGGATATTTTCGAAATCGGCCTGAATGTTTATATGACGCAGCCCTGCGGCAATGCCGGCAAACAAGACGCCATACAGGCCGGCAAACCCCAGGCAGGCTCCCCAACGCACGCCGAACCGATTTTCCCGGCTCATCCGGTAATGCAGTCCAGCCCCTGCCTTGATACCAAAGATACCGACAGAAAACAGAATACCCAGAAACAGACTTTTCAACTCCACGTCAGTCCTCCTTTCATTTTGGTATGCATCAAA
This sequence comes from Deltaproteobacteria bacterium, assembly GCA_016219185.1. GTDB lineage: Bacteria > Desulfobacterota > Desulfobacteria > Desulfobacterales > Desulfatirhabdiaceae > RAAP-1. The sequence goes on along the minus strand of JACRBZ010000023.1, from coordinate 70,687 downwards.
ACAAAAAAAATCCCCGGACCGAAAACAACTCGATCCGGGGATTTCCCTTCATATCCGTCGGAATGCATGCGCCGGGCTCTGTCCGAAAGCCTTTGGCGCAATGTTCAGGCAGGTCTTCTGGCTTCCGGATCATTCGATTCACAGCGCCTTCCCGATCCATGGCATGCAATCAGTGGCTTTAAGGCTGCGGTCGTCCCCGGTTACAGCGGCGGGCCCGTCCCCGATTCTCACGGGGTTCCCTTTTCAGCTCTTTTCAGAGCACCTGAACGATTGATGACGACTTTGTAAAAAGTCCGGATACTGCGTTACGCTGCATCCTTCGTCATTGCGGCGTATCCAAAAATACGCCTCACTCCTCAGGATTTGCGCGCCTTGTCTGCGAACTTTTTACTAAGTCGTCCGAATTTTTTTTACGCGTTCATCAAAAATGCGTAAGCACGGTTCGCAGATGGTCCAGCCACACCTCCACGATTTCCGGATAATCGGCCGTTCCCTTTAGAATACTTTCGCACTGGTAGCCGTTTCGGGTCAGGATGGATTTCCAACTGTCCGGTTCATCGCCGGCCATGTCGTTTTTGGCGTGATCGCCGGCAACGGACATCATCGGCACCAGATAGACTTTTTTGATTTTAAGCTGTTTCAGTTTGGACAGAAGGGTTTCGATGGTTAAATTGCCTTCCACGGTTCTCACAAACGCCCGGGGATCGATTTCCTGAAACACCTGATTCATGGCCAGATAAATGGCATCCGCGGGGTGGTGCCCGGTGCCATGCCCCATGAAGATGACCGCATCCTCTGGCTTTCGGCCGGGAATATTTTTCATCAGGGTCCCTGCCACGATCTCCATGTCTTTGGCAGATGACAGCAGGGGGCGTGCCACCAGAATCTTTTCGAACCCGCCGGCCATCTGGCCGAAGAGCTGCGCGTTCTGGTAGAGTTCGTGAAATTCCTCACCCGGAATCGTTTGCAGGGAGAGCACCGCCACATGGGTGTAGCCGTCGTTCATGAGTCTGGACAGTGCCATTTCCGGAGAATCCATCATCTTGCCTTCCTTGGCGAGCTTGGCGCGGATTATTTTTGAGGTGAACGCCCAGCGGATTTCAACATCGGAGAACGCTTTCCGGGTTTGTTCATCGATCCGGTCAAACACCTTTCGGGCTTCCGGAACGCTCGTGCCGAAGGCAACGAGCAGAATCGCCTTTTTCTCCGATTTTTTCTCTCCGTGCGCGGCAAATCCGTTCAAAGAACAGCAAAGCAGCGCGATCATGACCAATAAAGACAGCATGTGTTTGTTTAACTTCATTTCTCTTCCCCTCTCCATTTTGATTTGGATTGTGTAACAACAATGGTTGATAACATGGTATCCTTCAACAAAAAATCCCCGAATCGAAGCCATCTCGATCCGGGGATTTCCCTTCATATCCATCGGAATGCATACGCCGGACTTCGTCCGAAAGCGAACGGCGCATCGTTCAGGCAGGTCTTCTGACTCCCGGATCAATCGATTCACAGCGCCTTCCCGATCCATGGATTGCAATCAGTGGCTTTAAAGCTGCGGTCGTCCCCGGTTACAGCGGCGGGCCCGTCCCCGATTTTCACGGGGTTCCCTCTTCAGCTCTTTTCAGAGCACCTGAACGGTGATTAAATCATCATAAATTTTTGGGCAAAAAAAATCCCGGACCGATTCAAGATCGATCCGGGATGCCCAATTTATCGCACGGAATTAAAACAGCCTTCCCCTGTCCACGGGAAACGGGCTGACAACTGTATAGGCAGGTCTTCTGACTTCCGGTTCACCCTACTGGCAGCGCCTTCCCGATCCATGGCATGCAATCAGTGGCTTTAAAGCTGCGGTCGTCCCCGGTTACAGCGGCGGGCCCGTCCCCGATTTTCACGGGGTTCCCTCTTTGGCTCTTTCTCATGAGCGCCTGTACGGTATCTAAAAAAACACAGGCAGCGGGTAATGTCAAGAAAATATTCGTTTCCCGTGATACGCCACATTCTCAGCCTTTGGGTAACTCAGCCAAGCACAGATCACAGGATTTGGGGTGTTACCAAGCTCATCGCCGGGCTCTCAGGGGATCTCGCAACTATCAAATTTACTCTTGAACATGCTTTACTACTTTTGCCTTCGCCTGGATTTCAGAAAGATTTTTTTCAGTCTGCTGGTTGGTATATTGTATTTTAAGAATATCCAGGATGTCGGCATCATTCGCAGCCGTTACGATAACCAACCATCAGGTTGTCAATTGCGATGGCCATTTGTACTCCCCTTTAAAGTCTTCGTATCCGGATCACGGCGGTGCTGAGGATAAACCACACAAAGGAAATCAGGATGATGGTGGCCCCGGTAGCCGTGCGCGCCCAGTCCTGGGCGGAGAGGATCAGGCCGGCCACAGCGGAGGTGATGCTGACCAGAAGCGCCCACCAGAACATGCTTCCGGCGGACCGGGCAAAATTGCGCGCGGCTGCTGCCGGCACGATCAGCATGGCCGTGACCAGAAGAACGCCGACGGCCCAGACCGAAAAAATGACGATAAGGGACAGCAGCGCCGCAAACGTATACTGGTAGCCGGTCACCCGAACCTGGTGCGCCTCGGCCAGAACGGGATTCAGGCCGATGTACAGCATCCGGTTGTATCCCCATGCCTGAAACAGCATGAGCGCAACAAACAGTGCCATCAGGCATAGAATATCGGCCTGGCTGATGGTGAGAATGTCCCCGTAGAGAAACTGCTGGACATTCCGTGCAACGGACCGGTCGCGGCTGACCACGGCCAGACCGAATGCAACGACCCCGGAGAAAAACACACCGATCACCGTGTCGGACGACAGCGTGCTGTGTCGCCGTGCCGCCATGATGCCAAGGCCCACCAGCAGCCCGAAGATGGGCATGGTTCGGTGCGGGTCCGCGTCAAAGATCAGTCCCAGGGCCACGCCGGCAAAGGCCGAATGGCTGATGGCATCGGAAAAAAAAGCCATGCGGAAGTTGACGACCTGAACCCCCATGGCCGAAGCCATGGGCGCAAGAAGCATCAGGCCGATCAGCGCCTGCTGCATGAATTCCTGCTGAAGGCATTCAAACGGCAGGATAACGGAAACGAGATGAAGGATGGGTGTGATATCAGGCATCAAAAGACTTTTCCAGGAGACTTTTCCAGGCACGAGGAACATTCCGGCCGGCAGTTTTCGGGAATGGATCCCGCATCCACCAGGCCCATATGAAGACCGAATATGGCGGCCAGATTCTCCCGTGTCAATACTTCCTGCGGCGGGCCGGCCGCAGCAACCTTTCGGTTCAGACAGATCACATGGGTGGCGTGATGAGCGACCGTGGCAAGGTCGTGGCTGACCATGAGCTGGGTGAACCCCCGCTCGTGCCGGAGCTGTTCCAGCAGTTCGCAGAAAACATGTTCGCCCTGAAAATCCACACCCGATGCGGGTTCATCCAGAATCAGCAGATCCGGTTCCTGCTCCAGCGCAAGTGCCAGCAGTACGCGCTGGAGTTCTCCGCCGGAAAGCGCCCCCAGTTTCCGCAGTGCCAGCCCGTCCGCTTTTACCGCGCTCAGCAGCGCCATGGCCCGGTTGCGGTATGGTTGCAGTGTCCCAAACCATAATGGCAGCCGCTGTTTTCCCATTACCATGAATTCGATCACGGTCAAGGGGAGCCCCCGGTCGAACGCCAGCCGCTGGGGCACATACCCCAGACGGGGGCGACGGCCCACGGTGCCGCAGCGGATTAGAATACTGCCCGTAAAGGGAAGCTGTTCCAGAAGCGCCAGCAGCAGCGTGGTCTTGCCGGCGCCGTTCGGCCCGATAATGGCGGTGCTGCCGCCGCAAGGCACGATCGCGTTGATCCCGTCCAGAATCGTGACGCCATCCAGCGCCACACTGACGCCGTCAAACACCACGGCGTTTCCGGAAACCGCCTGGCTGTTAATGATGCTACCGGGTTCCAAGGGTTTCCTTCAGGATCACCATGTTCTGCCGCATGATTGTTTCAAAATAATCCAGTGGCGCATTTTCCGGTCCGGTAGCAACCGGGTCCAGGGTGGCTGTTAAGATGCCGGATTCCCTGGCGATCGTCTGTCCGACCCGGGCCGGATACTGGGGTTCCGTAAAAACCGCCGCTACTTTTTTTTCCTTTGCCATCCGGATGATTTCAAGCATCTCGGCAGCCGATGGCTCCTGTCCGGCATGGGCCTGAACCACCGCCGAGATCTCAAGTCCCATGTCCCGGGCCAGATAGTCGAAAACGCCATGCTGGGTGATGATACGATTGTTCCTGACCGTCTTTCCAAGGGCGGCGAAATCATCAGCCAGGGCATTCAGCTTGTCCGCGTATTGCCGTGCGTTTTTCGCATAGATGGCAGCCCCCTCCGGGTCCACCTTCGCCAATTCAGCGGCGATGTTCATGGCCAGTTTCGCAGCCATTTTCGGACTGGTAAAAAGATGCGGATTGATTCCCTCGTGTTGATGCATATCTGCGTCATGTGCGTGCCCGGCGGCTTTTTCCCCGGTGCTGATTTTCTTTGAATGCATATGGTCGTTGTCGTGTTCTTCGGCGTACCAAAGAACATCCTGAATGCCGGTCGAGCTGTCGATCACCCGAAGTTTCGTTCTGGCTTTCCGTAGCGGTGCTTCGAGGAATTCTTCCATGTCCAGGCCATTGATGATCAGCACGTCCGCTTGGCTGAGCTTTTGCATATCCCGGGGAGTCAAGGCATAGTCGTGCGGACAGCCAAGCTGAGCCGGGAGCATCAGTTCCACGGAAACCGCGTCTCTCCCCAGAGTCACATTCCGGGTGATCTGATAGATTGGAAACGTCGAGCAGAGAATCCGCTTTGAAAGCACGGCGGCAGAGGCGGGCGTTGCATCCGAAGTCGACAGCATGCCGAATCCGATTGTCAGAATTCCCAAAATCCAGACGACGGTTCTTTTCATGGTTTTTGCTCCTTTAAAAATTATTGCTAATGCACTCGCATTATATTCAGGGGTCCGAGTGCTGTCAATTGTTATTGCGAAAATACTTGCAATAATTCTTTGCGGGCGGTATTCTTGACTTGAATGAGCGCATCAGCGCCTTCTGTTGATCCGGCCAAAGCCGGTATCCGGACAGAGGGACGAAGTTTTCTGTTTCTGACTTTTACCAAAAATGGCGTCGGTTTCCATCAAGGGACCTTTTTTAATCAAATTGCTGAGGTGTCGGAACTCATGATACGAAAAACAACCCAGAGAAATGCCATTCAGGAAGTTTTTTTGCAGAAGGACCGGCCATTGCGGGTTGATGAAATCCTGCAGACGGGCAGTGAACGGGTCGGGTCGCTGAATCAGGCTACCGTTTATCGAAATCTGAAACTGCTGGTGGCATCCGGATGGCTCAAAATCGTCAAACATCCCGAACTGGGAATCCTTTATGAAAGAACCGGAAAGGCACACCACCATTATTTTCACTGCCGTTCATGCAATCATCTCTTTGGTCTGCCGGGGTGCGCACTGAACGAAAAAGAAGCCACGCCGCCGGGCTTTGTCACCGAAGCCCACGAGGTATTTCTGTTTGGCCTCTGTTCCGGGTGCGGGGCATAGGGGGAAGATAAATGAAGCTTACCAGACACATGATGCCTTTACTGGTCATGATCGCGCTGCTTTGCTGTTCCTTGAACGGGTTTGCCGCGCACGGAGAGAAAAAACCGGAGAAAAAGGCGATTCTGCTCGTTGCCTTTGGTACGAGCGATCCGGAAGCACGAAAAGTGTTTGACCGGATCGATGAACAAACCCGGAAAGCATTCTCCGATGTGGAAATCCGCTGGGCGTTCACCTCGAAAATGATCCGCGCCAAACTTGCCAGGGAAGGCAAGGTGCTGGATTCTCCGGAAACGGCGATGGCAAGGCTCATGAGCGACGGCTACACCCATGTGGCGGTGCTCTCCCTGCTGTCTTCGGCCAGGGACATGGAGACCGTGGCCGGGACCCTGATGAAAAACATCCCGGGCCGAAAGCCCGAGGATGCTGTCATCTTCATGGGGCATGGCACCGGGCACCATCCGGCGGATGCCATTTATCTGGCCATGAATCAAGTATTTCAGGAAATCGATTCCCGGGCATTTGTCAGAACCGTGGAAGGCAATTTAAGGGAGTTGGATATTTCCGAAATACCGTTTGAAAGACCGACTCGGTTTTGAAAACCGAGTCGGTCTGCCTTTATAAACGGTCTATTGGAATCTTCCAAGTCCCTAACCATCGAAACCGTGCTTGCGCATTTTTGACCTTAATCACGTCTCTTGAAGCAGTTCCCGCACCCGGGCGGCCAGTTTGCCGACGGAAAAAGGTTTCTGCAGAAAATGAATGCCCGGCTCCAGCACACCGGGATGAGCGATGGCATCGGCCGTGTAGCCGGACATGAACAGGCATTTCATTGCGGGGAGGCTTTCCTGAAGCCGTGCGGCCAGGTTCCTGCCGTTCATTTCGGGCATGATCACGTCTGTGATTAGCAGATGAATCCGGCCCGTGTGTTCCCCTGCCAGGCGGATGGCCTCATCCGGCGTATCGGCGGTCAGCACCGTATAGCCCGCGTTTTCCAGAATCGTTCTGGCAAGCGCAAGGACAGGCGCTTCATCCTCCACGACCAGAATGGTTTCGCCATGACCGATCGGAATTTCGGGCATGCGGGTTTCCGGGGTCACCGCGATCTCCTCCGGATGTCGGGGCAGATAAATTTTAAATGTCGTACCCACGCCCGGTTCGCTGTAAACATCGATAAATCCGTTATTCTGCTTGACAATGCCATACACCGTGGCAAGCCCCAGGCCGGTTCCCTTGCCCAGCCCCTTGGTGGTGAAAAACGGTTCAAAAATCTTATCCCGTGTTTCCCGGTCCATGCCGAAGCCGGTATCGCTGACGGCCAGCAGCACGAAATCGCCGGGTGCAATTCCCGCGTTTTCAGCGCAGTAGGCCTCGTCCAGGTTGACGTTCTCTGTTTCGATAGTGACCTTGCCCACATCGGCAATGGCATCCCGGGCATTGACGCACAGGTTTGCCAGAATCTGGTCCACCTGGGAGGGGTCCATAAAAACCGGCCATGGATCGGCTCCGGACAGCCAGGCCAGCTCAATGTTCTCGCCGATCAGTCTGCGAAGCATTTTGAGCATGCTTTCCACGGTTTCATTCACATCGATCACTTGCGGAGAAATGGTTTGTTTTCTGGCAAATGCCAGCAACTGCCGCGTGATCTCAACGGAACGCCTGCCGGCAGAGGCGATTTCCTTCAGGTCCTCCTGGAGCGAATCCTCCGGGGCCACCTTTTCCATGGCCAGTTCCACATATCCGAGGATTACGTTGAGCATGTTGTTGAAATCATGGGCCACACCGCCGGCAAGCCGGCCGATGGATTCCATTTTCTGGGCCTGCTGGAACTGGGCTGCCAGTCGCAGTTGCTCCGTGATATCGTGCTTGACGGCAACATAGTTGACGATCCGTCCCGAAGCATCAAACACCGGTGCAATGCTGGCCTCGACGGTGTAGCGGCTTCCGTTCTTGTGCCTGTTGACCATCTGGCCCGTCCATGTCTTGCCGTTTGTGATGGTTTCCCACAGCTCCCGGTAAAATGCCCCGTCCTGACGGCCGCTCCTTAGAATACGTGGATTCTGGCCCACGGTCTCCTGCCGGGTGTACCCGCATATTTTCTCAAACGCCGGGTTGACATACTGAATCGTTCCCTCGGAATCGGTGATCGTGATACTTTCGCTGACCTGCTCGATGGCCATCATCAGCCGTTCCCGCTCTGCCTCGGTCTGCTTGCGTTCCAGAGCTGCCACGAATGCAACGGACAACGCCTCGATGGCTTCCTGATCGTGCATCGCATAACCCAGGGGTTTGTTGCACAATGTGACCATGCCGATAATCCGGCCATCCTGTTTCAGGGGGACGCCAAGAAAGGCGGTCAGCTCCGGATGACCCTTCGGAAGTTCCATCCAGTCGGGGTGAGCATCCGGCGCGTTCGTGATCAATGATTTTCCGTCCTTTAGCACCCGGCCGAAGATACCCCTGATCTCCATGCCCTTGAGGGTCGTTATCCGGGCTCCGGGTATTCCGCGGAACCCCCAGCCCGTGGCGCTTAAGGCAATAATGTCCAGGAGACCCGACGGATTTACTTCACCGATCCAGCCGAACTTGCTGCCGGTCAGCGCCTGGGCTTCGGAAAGACCGATGCGGGCCACTTCCGCGTTTGTCCTGGCTTGAAACGATCCTTGAAGAACACGGTTGATGGCCGCCGTGACGGCGGTCTGCCGCCGCAGATCCTCCTCCGCCCGTTTGCGTTCCGTCAGTTCCTGTTCCAATTCACGGGTGCGTTCGGCTATCAATGCCGCCAGTTGTTCCTTTTCCAGCAGCCGGAGCTGATTTGCCGCCTTGATCTTGGCCATGGCCCGGATCTGGGCGGTCAGCTCGACTTCGTCGAGCGGCTTGGAAAGGAACCCCTCCGCGCCCGTTTCCAGGGCCTTGACGCGGCTTTCACGGTCGGTCCTGAGGGCGGTCAGAAAGACCACGGGAATTGCCCGCAGGCGCTCGTCTTCCTTCAGCTTCCGGCAGACCGCATACCCGTCCATGCCCGGCATGACGATGTCGAGCAGGATCACGTCCGGATCTTCTGCCCGGGCCGCTGCGATTCCTTTCGGGCCATCCAGGGCTGTCAGGAGTCTGGCTCCGGGCAGTCTGTCCGACATGACGGCTTTCAACGCTGTCAGGTTGTCCCGGTTGTCGTCAATGGCCAATATCTTCAAGTCATTCGTTTCCATGGAGCACCTTGTGGAGGGTTTTTTGCAGCAGCACTTCATCAATGGGTTTGGAAATGTATGCGTCGAAGCCATGGGCCAGGATCGTCTCCCGGTCGCCGGTCATGGCGCTGGATGTGACGGCGATCACCGGAATGTCCCGAAGGGTATCGTCTTTGCGGATCTCCTCGATGGCCTGCACGCCATCCATGACCGGCATCGCGATGTCCATCAGGATGATATCGGGTAGTTGCCGCCTGGCCTGTTCAAGGCCTGCCCGGCCGTTTTCAGCTTCGATGACCTGGTATCTCTCTTTCAGCAGGGCCCTTGCAGTCCGCAGATTGTCGGGGTCGTCTTCCACCACCAGAACGATGGGGTTGCCCGGCCGAACGGTTCGGCTGTTCCGGTGCGGGCGTGATGGCGGCGCGGGCGGCTCCTCCCGGCAGGGCCTGACCATCCCCGCGACCGCGGCCAGCAGCCTGGCCCTGCTCACATCGCCTTTCTGGATCAACTGGTGGATGTGGTTCCCCGTAAGAAAGCTCAGCTCCTCACGGGTTACGTGTTTCGCGGTCAGGATGAGCACCGGCAAGCGGGCGCTTTTTTCCGTTCCGCGGATTGTCCTGAGAACCTCGAAGCCGTCCATCTCCGGCATCATAAGGTCGAGGATCACGGCGTCGGGCAGGGACTTTTCCACCTGCGCCAGAGCCTCATGGCCGTTTCGCGCCACACGGACCTCATAGCCTTGACCCGTGAGGATGTCGGTCATCTGGATCACCGATGGTTCGCTGTCTTCGACCAGCAGGATGCATTTGCCCTGACCCGTGGCAATGTTTACGTCCGAATCGCCTCCGTCCATGGTTTCCGCATCCATGCCTTCGCAGGACGGGGAATGGGTGAGCGGCAGCCTGAGCGTAAAGCTCGATCCCTTGCCCGGCGTGCTTTCGACCGTGATGCTGCCGTGCAGCAGCGCGGCGTATTTCTTTGCGATGGCCAGTCCAAGCCCGGTGCCGCCGTATTTCCGAGAGGTACTGTCGTCGGCCTGCCGGAACTCCTCGAAAATACGGGGAAGCTGATCGGCGGCGATGCCGATACCGGTGTCGGTTACGGAAATGTGGATTTCGGATGGTTTATTGTGGATGGTGCCGGACTCGGATGCGGCCGTGATCGTAACCTGGCCCTGCTCGGTGAACTTCACCGCGTTGCCGACGAGGTTTTGCAGAATGTGACGGCACTTGTCGGGATCGCTGTGGATGGGTGGCAGGTCGTCGCCCACAAGATTGGTGAGTGCGATGTTCTTCTCCCGGGCCTGGGGTTCGAGCATGGCGACGATCTCGCCGGCTATGGCCCGGACGGAGAAGCGTCGGAGGCTGATCTTCTCCCGGCCGGCTTCGATGCGGGAGATGTCGAGAATATCGTTGATCAGTGACAACAGATGTCTGCCGTTGCGCTCGATCACGTCCAGGTAGCTGTATTCCTCTTCGGGGATTGTCCCGGCCAGGCGGCGGCTCAACACGCCCGACAGGGCGATCACAGAGTTGAGCGGCGTGCGCAGTTCATGACTCATGTTGGAGAGGAAGGTGGATTTCAGACGGTTGGCCTCATCCAGTTGCTTTTTCTGCATCTCCAACTCGGTGTTCTGGTGGGTCAGTTCCTGCGATTGCGCGACCAGTTCCTGTGACTGTGCAACCAGTTCCTGCTTTTGCGCATTCAATTCGCGATTCTGGTGATCGAGCCGCTCCACGAGTTCCTGAATCTGTCGGTAGGCCAGCACGCCGTTCATCCGGGCGGTCAGGATGCCAAGAATGTCTTCCAGCAGTCGAATGGCACCGGTGTCGTAGTTGCGGATGTTCGCCAGTGACAACACCGCCGCTGTCTCATGATCCAGGAGAATCGGAATGGTGATAATCTCCCGGGGCTTGAAGTCGCCTCCCACAGTGGCAAAAGTGAAGCGCGTGTCCCCGGGGATGTCGGTGATCCGCTGGATCTGCCCCGTGGCCAGGGCCGCGCCGAACTCGCCTTCTGGTTCCGTGGCGGAAAAGAAGGCACGTCCGCCAGCGGCAAGCCCGATGGATTCGAAATGTTCGAACTCGGTTTTCTGCGGGTTCAGAAGATAGACGGCCCCGATTTGGGACCCCGTATGATGGACCAGTACCTTGAGCAGTTCCCGGCAAAAGGCGCGGGCCTCGGTTTCCCGGAGCATGACGCTGGCAAGCTGCGCGGCCTGCTCATTGATGTGCATCTGCGTCTCGACAGTGTCGGCCAGGTCATTGAACGCAGCGGAGAGCACGCCGAACTCGTTGGCCGAAACATATCCGCTACGGCTGTCCATCTTCCCCTGACGGAACTGCTCCGCCGCCGTGGTCAGATGTCGCAGCGGATCCCTGATTCCCTTCAGCAGGAGATAGGAGATGATCAGGGAAAACAGCAGGATCGCGGTGACGATGACGGTCAGTTGGCGGTTTAGGCCGTCTTTCTGTTCCGTGGCCGCCTGGAAGAGCCAGTCGCCTTTGTTCCGGGCAAAGTCGTCAACCACCTTTATATATTCCAGCGTTTTTCCCACCTGGATTCCGGCGGTGCCGTTCGGGCGAAGGCTGCTGATCACTTCGGCGGTCTTTCCGGCCCGCATCAATCGGAAGTTCCCGGCGCGGATGGTTTTGTACTGAACCAGGGCGGTGGCGATGGTATCGATATCCTTCGGGTTTCCCAGATAATGTTTATGCAGGATGTCGATTTGTTGCCAGGCGTCGGCATCAAAGATATCAATCTGTTGCAGGATCTCCTGAATTTCCTGCTCGCTTTCCGCCAGGGGGAGTCCTCTCATCTGTATGCGTATTTGCAGGACGTCGACGTATAGGGCGCCGATGACCCTGTGGACCTGGAGGGGATGGTCATACATCGTCTTGGTCTGCAGCCAGATGAGATCCGTTTTTACCCATGCCAGGGCGCCGAGGAGCACCACGAAGGTCAGGATGACGCCCAGACCCAGGCGCAACTGGGTGCCGGTCTGCATGTCGTTGAGCGTTTGATACCATCGGCCGGAAACGGGGCTGCGAAGGATTGCGGCGGTTGTCAGAGCGCCGCCCAGAAGCAGGAAGGAAATCGCGGTCGGCAGGGCCAGCGGGATGATGGAAACGCTTTTATAAAGCAGAGGGGCGCCGAGGGTGTAGCCCAGAGAGAAGATCGCCCCGGTCAAAAGGACCGCGGAGCCCGTAAGGGCCGCCAGGGATAAGCCGAGGCCGGCAGCGCTTTCTCGCGAAAGCCCCCTGATGAGGGCGATGAGAGAAATGCCGGAGATCAAAAAGAGACCGCCCGTGGCAGGGGACATGCGTCCGACAGGATTCGTGCCGAGTGTTCCCATTTCCCTGAAGAGCAGATCATCGGGGTTTACCGGCAGTCCGGTGAGCCATCCGAAGGCCACCAGAAGTCCATAGGTGGCGACCAGGCCGCCCGCGAGACCGATGCTGCGGTTTCCGATCTGGCTTTGCGTCGGTCGAAGCGTGATAAGCAGTGGAAGCGAGAGGAGGATAAAACAGATGGCGGTGCTGGGAGCCATCGGAATGAATCGTCCGCCATAACTGGCCAACAGCGGAATCCCCGCCAGCCAGCCAAAAAGACCGATCAAGGGCACGAGGCTGGCTGCGGCAGCCAATGCCAGGGAAAAGCGGCGGGTGTAAATCCGGCCGCCGGAAGCAGTATTTTCCAACAGTTATTCTCCTTCCTTTTGGCGAACCCTCTGAAATATGCTTGTGGGCGGGGCCACGGCACGAAAACCGCCGGCGTTCTCTACGATATGCCGTTCGGTTTCACCGGTCATCAGATACCCGCCGGTCACCAGGCAACGCCGCAGTTTGTTCAGGATCAGGCGCTGTGTTTCCGGCCGGTAATAGAGCAGCACATTGCCGCACAACACCAGGTCGAAATGGCCGTAAATGCTCGCTGGCGGACAGGTCGTGCATTCATCCAGCAAATCGTGGGCGGAAAAATCCACCCGCGTTCTGATCCTCGGGGCGATGGCAAAAAAGTCGCCCTGCCGGGAAAAATATTCGCGAAGATGCCGCAAACGAACATTTCCCACGCTTTCGGCGCTGTAAATGCCTTCGCGCGCGAGGGTCAGGTTCGCTTCGGAAACATCCGTGGCAAAGATCCGGAACGGTACGGGATGCTCGCGCGTGGTGGTCAGTTCCTCAAGCAGGATGGCTACGGACCAGGCTTCCTGTCCGGTCGCACATCCGGCCGACCAGACCCGGAGCTCGCTCCGGCTGTTTCGGGCTTTTTCCTCGACGATGCCGGGCAGAATCGGCTGCTCAAGCAGGGCAAAGGCGAGCGGATTTCGGAAAAACTCGCTGTAGGTGATGCGGAGCGAACGGTAAAAAGCCTCAGCCTCCGCGGGATCGCGGCCCAGACGTTCAGCGTAGGCCGGCAAAGTCGCGGTCGAAGTGGCCGTCAGTCGCTTTTCCAGTGAGTTCGCCAGGAAGTTTTCATCGAACAGGTGGATATCCCTGCCATGGGCCTTGCGGATCAGTTCGAGGACTTCATCCAGTGTTGCTTTCGACCAGCCATGATCAGTCTTGGTGTTCAGTTTCATGCCTCATCCCACGACAGCTTCGTTTTTTTGATCCCTCTTGTCCACCTGCTGTCCTTCGTTATCTGATCTCCGACCACTGATCCAGAGCATTCCGGATACTGCGTCGGATCAGGTCGATGTCATCATTGATGAGTCCTTAACGCATCCGATGCATTACCAGATCACCGCATTTTCAATTCTTACCATATCATATCAAGTATATTGGTCAATGCCTAATGAAGGCACAAGAACATGAATTGCGGGTCGGCGTTCAACAATTTATTGACAACCGCAACAAAAAACGGCTTAGCTGAGCGAACGTTTTTTAGCGTCGTTATCGTTTAATTTCCCTACGGAAAAAGGATATTGTCATGCTTCGAAAGAGCGCGGGCCTGATTCTGGTTCTTTTTATTCTGAATGGCGCGGTTTTTGCCGAGGAGGCGCCGCATATCTCCAGCTTTGTTCCCCGGGGGACCGTAAAAACCATCCGGCAGGCGCATGCGGTGTTTTCGTCGGCCATGGTGTCTTTCGGCGATTCCGGAGCCGGGCCGAACCCTTTCACCATAACCTGCTCGGAGCCGGGCAGGGGCAGATGGGTCGACCCCCATAACTGGGTGTATGATTTTGAACGCGATCTGCCCGGCGGGATTCGATGCACCTTCAAGGCGGTTTCCGGCCTGGCTGCGCTGGACGGACAGAAACTTGCCGGAGAAGGAAAATTTTCATTTTCCACGGGCGGCCCGGCTGTGGTTGCCGTCACGCCTTATGATGGTGACAGCAGGATTGCCGAGGATCAGATATTCATCCTCACCCTGGATACACCGGCAAGCGAAGCCTCGGTGCTCGGGAGCGTGGGTTTTGCCATTGCCGGCATCCGGCAGCGGGTGGATGCTCAAATCGTCAAGGGAGAGCAGCGGGAGGCTATTTTAAAGGCCAATTCCTGGCTGCTGAATTCCGGGACCGATCCCGGCCGATATCTGCTCTTACAGTGCCGACAGCGCTTTCCCGAGCAAGCCAGGGTGAACCTGATCTGGGGCAAGGGGGTCAAATCCGCAACGGGAGTTGCCACGCAAAAGGATCAGATGATGCATTTCAAGGTAAGGGATGCGTTTATTGCCGAGTTTCGCTGCGAGCGGGAAAACCCGCGGGCCGGCTGCATTCCGGTTCTGCCCTTCAGCCTCGACTTCAATGCTCCCCTTGATCCGGAGCTGTCCGGTGATGTCGTGCTGAAGGGGCCGGGCGGAAGCATTCAGAAGGTGTCGCTGAACGAGTCCCAGGGACAGGTCCGTTTTAACGGGCCGTTTCCGGAAAACGCCGAGTTCCGGCTGGAAATTCCCGAAGGCCTCAAGGATGATGCCGGAAGGCGGCTTTCAAATGCCGGCAGGTTTCCCCTCAAGTTCCGGACCGGGGCCTATCCGTCCCTTGCCAAGTTTGCGGCCCGCTTCGGCATCATCGAGCTGAACGCGGACCCGGCCCTGCCCGTGACCCTTCGAAACATCGAGCCCGATGCCAGGGCCCGGATGGTGAAGGTCGAAAACGCGGATACGGGCCTGAGTGCCAGGGTGACGGGCAGGAGTTTGAATATTTCTCCGGAAAGGGTCGGGGATGTTCAGTCCTGGCTCAGAAAGGTCGCTGCCGCTTCCAGGGAAAAGTCGCTGTTTGAAGGAGAAGACAACCCCAGGGAATTCACGGTCCCCAAAACCCGGGGCACCGGAGCCTTCGAGGTGGTGGGAATTCCGCTGAAAAAGCCGGGCCTTTATGTGGTCGAGATAGAAAGCGCCATCCTGGGAAAGGCGCTTCTGGATCCGCCCAAACCCATGTTCGTGCCTTCGGCAGCCCTTGTCACCAACATGTCCGTACACTTCAAACAGGGGCGCGAGTCCTCGCTGGTATGGGTGACGACACTGGATCAGGGCGAGCCCGTGAAAGCTGCCGGCGTTGCCGTGATGGACTGTAAGGGAAAAATCCTCTGGAAGGGCAGCACCGATGACAGCGGCATCGCCCGGATTGGCGAAACCCTTCCCGATGCCGCAAACTTGCCCGAATGTCCGTATGAACAGCCTGAGTATGACGATTCCCGAATGGGCGCCCTGCGCAGCCTGGGGCAGGGGCTCTTCATCACGGCCCGGGCCGGGGACGACATGAGCTTTGTCCATTCGAGCTGGAACGAGGGTATCGAGGCCTGGCGCTTCAATCTGCCGAGCGAGCGCGATCTGGGCCCCATTACCGCCCACACCATTTTCGATCGGTCCCTGCTTCGGGCCGGGGAAACCCTTCACATGAAGCATGTCATCCGCGCCCGCACCACGGGCGGATTCTCCGTCCCATCCGAAAAAAAGCTGCCGGAAACGGCCTTCATCCGCCATATCGGCAGCAGTCAGACCTATGCCGTTCCCCTGAGCTGGGATGCAACGGGCGTGGCGGAGACCGTCTGGGAAATCCCCCGTGAAGCCAGGCTGGGCGGCTACAGCGTCACCCTCGGCAGCCGCAATAGCGGCAAGACGCAAGAAACTCAAAATGCCGGGGACGAAGACATGGTTGTGGAAGAAGACGCCTTGTTTTCGGGTCAGTTCCGCGTCGAGGAGTTCCGTATCCCGCTTCTGAAGGCAACGATCCAGACGCAGGCCGAGCCCCTGGTCAATTGCAGGGATGCCATGGTGGATCTGAGCGTCCGGTACCTGTCGGGTGGCGGGGCCGGCCTGCTGCCCGTCAAGCTTCGAACCGCGGTTAGCGACAAGGCGCTTTCCGTTTTTGAAGGCTTTGAAGATGTGGTCTTTGGAAACGGAGGCATCCGGGAAGGCATTTTCAGGCAGGGAAAAGCGGAGGATGACGGCGAAGAAACGGCTGTCGATCAGCCGTCAAAGCCGCAGACCCAAGATTTGGCTCTGGATGCGAACGGATTTGCGCGCGCCCAAATATCCAAACTTCCCAAATCGGATCGGCCCCGGGAGATGACGGTGGAAATGGAGTTTGGCGACCCCAGCGGCGAGATCCAGACCGTTTCCACCCGGATACCGCTCTGGAATTCCGGGCTCATGGTCGGCATTTGGCCCGAGAACTGGGCCCGGTCCACCGAGAGCCTCAGGTTCCGGACGGCTGTGGTGGATCTTTCGGGAAAGCCGGTTGCCGGAGCGCCGGTCAAGGTGACGCTCTTTCAAAGAAACGTCATTTCGCACCGTAAGCGCCTGGTGGGTGGCTATTACAGCTATGACCACAGCACCGAGATCAGGCGGATCGGCACGTTTTTCGAGGGAAAGACGGATTCGGGCGGTTTGCTGCGTTGCGAGGGCAAGGCCCCGGTGTCCGGAGAGGTGATCCTGGTTGCTGAAAGCCGGGATGCCGCGGGAAACCGGACGCTTGCCAATCAGAGCATCTGGATTGCCGGAAAAAAGGAGTGGTGGTTTGAGAGCGAGGATCACGACCGGATGGATCTGATTCCGGTCAAAAAACGTTTTGAACCGGGGGAGACGGCCGGTTTTCAGGTGCGGATGCCGTTTCGGGAAGCAACGGCCCTGATCTCCGTTGAGCGGGAAGGCGTCATGGAGACATGGGTTCAAAAGCTGTCCGGCCGCGATCCGGTTATTGCGGTTCCCGTTCTGGGGAATTATGCGCCCAATGTTTTTGTATCGGTTCTTGCGGTGCGCGGACGCATTTCGGACATTCAGCCAACGGCCATGGCCGATCTGGGAAAGCCGGCCTTCAAGATCGGCATGGCGGAAATCAATGTCGGGTGGAAGGCCCATGAACTGAAGGTTGCGGTGACAACGGACAGAAAGACTTACAAGGTCCGTGAAAAGGCGGCTGTTTCCGTCAAGGTGACGACTGCCGATGGCAAGACCCCGCCGCCTGGCACGGAAGTTGCCCTTGCTGCCGTGGATGAGGGTTTGCTGGAGCTTATGGGAAATGCGAGCTGGAACATTCTGCCGGCCATGATGGGCCGGCGCGCCTGTTCGGTTCAGACCGCAACGGCCCAGATGCAGGTCGTGGGCAAGCGGCATTTCGGCTTGAAAGCGCTGGCACAGGGCGGCGGCGGCGGCCGCCAGACCACCCGTGAGCTCTTTGACACCCTGCTTTTGTGGAAGGCCAGGCTCCCCTTGAATGATCGCGGCGAGGCCGAGATCGAGCTGCCGTTAAACGACAGCATCACCGCCTTTCGCATTGTTGCCGTGGCAACCGGCGGAACCGGCTTGTTCGGAACCGGTTCCGCCTCGATTCAATCCAGTCAGGACCTGACGATTTTCTCCGGCCTGCCGCCCCTGGTGCGGGAAGGCGACGCATATCGGGCCGGAGTCACGGTTCGTAATGCTTCCCGGCAGCCCATGACCGTGAAACTCTCGGCCCGTGCCGCCGGTATTTCGGCCCTGCCCGCGGTTCAGGAAGCGCTTTCACCCGGAGAATCCCGGGAAATCGGGTGGGACGTGACAGCACCATCGGGCGTGGATAGCGTATCCTGGGAGATTGACGCGGTTTCGGAGGAAGGTGCGGGTCAGGATCGTATCCGACTGGTTCAGAAAGTTCTTCCGGCCGTGCCGCTTCGGGTGTTTCAGGCAACCCTGTCCCGGGTGGAAGGCGAATTTTCGATGCCGGTCGCGCTTCTGCAGGGCGTGCTTGCCGGCGGCGGGATTCGCGTCGGGGTCAGGGCAAGACTCGGGGACAGCCAGACGGCGGTTGCCGACTACATGAAAAACTACCCTTACGGGTGCCTGGAACAAAAAGTTTCGATGGCAGTGGCGCTGCGGGATAAAGCCCGGTGGGACCACTGGATGGCCCGTATTTCCGCCTATATGGATGCGGACGGTCTGGCCAAGTACTTTCCCGTATCCGATACCGGGGACCCGGTTCTGACCGCCTATCTGATCGCGATCAGCCATGAGGCCGGCTGGAGCCTTCCGAAAGAATTCATTCAGCAGGCGGCAACGGGTCTTCGCAAATTCGTGGAAGGGAGCATCATCCGCCACGGAACCCTTCCCTCGGCGGATCTGATCCTGCGGAAATTGTCGGCCATTGAAGCGCTTTCCAGAATCGGCAAGGCCGATGCCGGGCTTTTGGGGTCCGTTGTCATCGAGCCCAATGCCTGGCCCACTTCCGCGATCATCGACTGGGTGAACATCCTGTCCAATCTGAGCCCGATCCCCGGGCAAAAAGAGCTGAAGTTGGCGGCCGAGCAGGTTCTCCGGTCCCGCCTGTCCTATCAGGGAACCGTCGTGGGATTTTCCACGGAGGATTCGGATCGGCTCTGCCAACTCATGGTGTCAAACGATGTCAATGCCGTCAGATTGGTTCTGACCGCCCTTCGGCTGGAGGGCTGGGAGTCGGACATCCCGAAGATCGTCCGGGGCGCCCTGGGCCGGCAGAAAGCAGGCAAGTGGGATCTGACCACGGCCAATGCCTGGGGGGTTCTGGCCATGGAGAAGTTCTCGAAGCGATTCGAGCCCGAGCCGGTCACGGGTGAAACGACCGTGACGCTTTCGAATCAGAGCCATCGCTTTGACTGGGCCGTTTCCCCGGAAGGGTCAACGCTAACATTATCCTGGCCTTTTGAAAAGACCAACATGACCGCGGTGCATCAGGGGCAGGGCAAACCATGGCTTTCGCTTCAAAGCCTGGCGGCGATCCCGCTCAAAGCGCCCATATCGAGCGGTTATGAGATCAATAAAACCATCACCTCCATAGAGCAAAAGACTCCGGGGAGATGGACCCGGGGCGATATTGTACGCATGCGGCTGGAGATCCGGGCCCAGTCGGACATGACCTGGGTGGCGGTTTCCGATCCGGTGCCGGCCGGTGCAGCCATTCTGGGAACGGGTCTGGGAAGGGATTCGCGGCTGTTGACACGGGACGAGGACCAAAAAGGAGTCGTGCGGCCGGCTTTTGTTGAGCGGTCGCTTTCGGAGTATCGGGCCTATTTCGATTATGCGCCCAGGGGCACATGGACGATGGAATACACCCTGCGCCTGAACCAGAGCGGATCATTTCAGCTTCCGCAAACGCGTGTCGAGGCCCTGTATGCCCCGGAAATGTTCGGCGAGTCGCCCAATGCGCCGCTAAAGATTGAGCCATAGGCCATGAAGATGAGGCTGTTTTTCACCCCGGTGTTCATTCTGGGCATGGCGATGTCGGTCTGGCCGCTCCTGCCGACAGCCCATGCCCTGCAGGCTTATGAGCAGGTGCGAGCCGGCTTTCAGGCATCGGATGCGCTGCTTTTGGATCGCTCCGGCGCGGTGCTGCATGAGATGAGAATCGATCCGAAAGTCAGGCGCCTTTCCTGGACGAATCTTTCCGATATTTCGCCGGCCCTGCAACAGGCCGTGGTGCGGGCCGAAGACAGGCGCTTTTATGCGCATCACGGCGTGGATTATGCGGCATTGGGCGCGGCCGCGATATCGAGACTTTTCTCCGGAAAATTAAGGGGTGCCAGCACCATCAGCATGCAACTGGCCTCTTTTCTGGACAAAAATCTCCAGGCGGTAAAGGGGCGGCGATCGCTGTGGCAAAAATGGCTTCAGATTCGGGCCGCACAAAATATCGAGCGCGACTGGAGCAAGAATGAGATTCTGGAAGCCTATCTGAATCTTATCTATTATTCCGGCGAGTTTCAGGGTGTCGGCGCTGCCTCCAGGGGCCTTTTCGGAAAACATCCCCACGGTC
The DNA here is from genome assembly GCA_016219185.1 of Deltaproteobacteria bacterium. GTDB lineage: Bacteria > Desulfobacterota > Desulfobacteria > Desulfobacterales > Desulfatirhabdiaceae > RAAP-1. The sequence continues at coordinate 50,707 of JACRBZ010000023.1, read as the reverse complement.
TGGACATGGCGGAGTCGCTGGTTCTGGCGGCCCTCATCCGGGCGCCCAATGCAGTTGCCGCCGAAGTGACCCAAAGGGCTGAACAACTGGGCCTTGCAATGGGCCGGCAAATACCGGATGCGCGGATTCGGGAAAAAATCACGCTGGCGTTTCTGGGCCCCAGGTCCATTATCGGCGGCGCGGATTCGGCGCCGCATGTGGCCCGCAGGCTTTTGAAAGGCCGGAAAGAGGCCGTGGTCACCTGCACGCTCGATGCCGGGTTGCAGCGGTTTTCCGAAGAGCGTCTGGCGCAGCATCTGATTCCGCTTAAAGCGCTCAATGTGGGGGAAGGCGCCATTCTCGTTGTAGAGAACCGGACCGGAGACGTCCTTGCCTATGCGAGCCACACTTCGGAGCCGGTCCGCTCACGATTCGTGGACGGCGTTATTGCCAAACGTCAGGCCGGATCGACGTTGAAGCCCTTTCTTTACGGTGCTGCCTTTGAAAGGCGGATCCTGACCCCGGCATCCCTTCTGGATGATGGTCCGCTCGATCTGGCGGTTGCCAGAGGGATCTATCAGCCCACGAATTACGATCATGCGCACAGGGGCCAGGTGACGGTCAGGGTTGCGCTGGCCTCGTCCCTGAACATCCCGGCGGTGCGGGCCGGGGAAATGCTTGGCGCGGATGCGTTCATCCAGACCCTGAGGGACCTCGGCATCGACAAGCTGAACGAATCCGGAGCGTTTTACGGCCCTTCTCTGGCCCTGGGCTCGGCGGATGTGACGCTGTGGGAGCTTGTGAATGCATACCGGACCCTGGCCAATGGCGGAAACCGGAGTCCGCTGTGGCTCCGGCATCCGAAAGAGAACCGGACGCCGGACCCGCAGCGGGTGTTTTCGACTGAAGCCGCCTTTCTCATCTCGGATATTCTTTCCGACCGCGAGGCCCGCAGCCTGACGTTCGGCCTTGAAAACGTGCTGGCAACCCGTTTTTGGACAGCCGTTAAAACCGGTACCAGCAAGGACATGCGGGACAACTGGTGCCTGGGATATTCGCGGCACTACACGGTCGGCGTCTGGGTCGGCAATTTCTCGGGAGAGCCCATGTGGAACGTGAGCGGGATGACCGGGGCCGCGCCGTTGTGGCTGGAGATCATGAACCGGCTGCACCCGGAAAATGGCGGGATGCCCGCCAGTCCCCCGGACGGGGTCATCCAATGCCAGGTGCAGCCCCTTGCAGGGGGGGCTGAGCGGCCCGAGTGGTTTGTCCGCGGTACGGAACCTGCGGCAGCGTCCATCAAGGCCGCAGGCCTTCCGCCCCAAATCGTCTATCCGCCTTCCGGCGCCGTGTTCGCCGTTGATTCCGATATCCCGAAAAATCAGCAGCGGATTTTTTTCACGGCACGCGGCCGGAAGAACGGGCTTTCCTGGGTGCTGGACGGGCAGCCTTTCCATGCTGCAACCGGACGGGCAGCCTGGAGCCCGTTACTCGGCACTCATATACTATCGCTTTGCGATGCCGGAGGCGTCATCCTGGATTCCGTCCGGTTTCAGGTGCGGGGTCATAACGGCTCCGGCGAATAGGGCAGTTGGGTCCGGTTTTTTATTGCAAAAATCTCAACGGCTGTAGTAATGCATATGAATCGATTGACCCGTTTTTATGGATAATTCGATTTGCCCTCCACGAACCAACCCGCATTGAATCACGGTTTTATTGTTTGATTTTCCAAACGCCCCGCTCTCATTTGAATGGACATTTTTTACATGTGGGGCATTCAAAAAGGAGGATTCACAATGAAAAAGTATTGGTTAATTGCCCGGGTCGTGATTGTGCTGTCCGTAATCCACATGGGGCCTGTTGTCGCCTTTGCCGATTCCGATGTATCTTTCTTCGCGCCGCCCCCGCTTTCCACCCCTTCCGGCCAGACCATCCGATTTGCCGTGTTCTCGGACCCCCACTATTACGACAGCGCTCTGGGAACCACGGGTGAGGCATTTGAAGCCTATCTGAACAGCGACCGCAAGATGATCCGTGAAAGCGAGGCGATCTTAAAGTCCGCCATCAGCAAAATGTTACAGGACAATATCCGGTTCGTACTGGTATCGGGCGATCTGACCAAGGATGGCGAGCTTTCCGGCCACACGGAATTTGCCGCCTATCTCAAGGATCTGGAAGACAGCGGCATCCAGGTCTACGTGGTTCCGGGCAATCACGACATCAACAATCCGGATGCGGTTTCTTACAGCGGTGCCACTACCACTTCCGTGCCCAGTATCAGTCCGGATGATTTTGCACGGATCTATGATCAATTCGGTTTCGAACAGGCCATTGCCAGGGACCCGAATTCCTTGAGCTACCTGGTGGAGCCTGTGGCGGGACTCTGTATTCTTGCCATGGATTCCTGCAGGTACCTGGAAAACGTGGACACCCCGATCGTCGGCGGCCGTTTCAGTCAGGAGACCCTGGATTGGATCCTCGGCCAGATCGCCTGGGCCAGGGCCGGCAACAAACAGATCATCGGTTTCATGCATCACGGGGTTGTGGCGCACTATTCCATGGAGCCCCTGCTGTTTGCGGATTATCTCGTGGATGACTGGGCAAGGGTGTCAAAGCTTTTTGCCGATGCCGGAATGCGGATGGTTTTTACCGGCCATTATCATGGTCAGGATGTCGTGAAACGGTCAATAAAAACAACCGATGCCCCATCTTTCATTTTTGATGTTGAAACCGGTTCTTTCGTGACCTATCCCGTGCCTTATCGGATAGTCACCCTTTCTCCGGCGTCCTATCCGATTCCTTACCAGCCGGCCGCGCTCAATAACGCTACGTCGCTTGCCACGATTGAAAGCCGGTTTATCACCGAAATCGACTACGACACCGGTGGGGTTCCGTTTCGCCAGTACGCCCTGCAATACCTGGAAGATGGTCTCCTGGTCATCGCCCAAACCATTCTCGTTAATGACTTCGGTCTGGATCCGGTTGCCGCGCAAGCCTATGCCCCGGATGTTGTAAAAGCCTTTGAAGCAAATTATACAGGTGACGAGAATCCGGATCAGGAAACATTGCAAACGGTATATTCATACTTGCGGATGCCCGACCCGGCCCTGAAGCTGATCGGCATGGGCCTTTTAAGCCTCTGGAATGATCCGGCACCGGCGGATAACAACCTTACCATCGATCTGAGAACCGGCGCAGCTTTTCCGCTTGCTGTTCCTTAGGTTTTTTTTGTAGCCGTTCACTGGGGTCTGGAGTTGCGACCGGAAAGGATTCAATCCGATTTATCTATGATTTCTCTGAGCTTTTCGGATAATTCGGAGGCGTTGAACGGTTTTTGGATGAAACCCGTGCATCCGCGTTCCAAAATTTCCGATGCCTGCCCGCCTTCGCTGTATCCGCTGCACAGTAACACTTTTACGTCCGGCCTGATCTTTCTGAGAGCATCGTAAATTTCACCCCCTCCCATTTCCGGCATGATCATGTCGAGAACTACGATATCGATCTCGTCCGGTTTGGTTTCGAACAACTCGATGGCCTGCTTGCCGCTTGTGGCAACAAAAACCGTGTACCCCAGGGAAGATAGAAGATCTCTTTCGACATCCAGAATCCTGTCTTCGTCATCGACCAGCAGAACCGTTTCGATTCCCTTCAAAATCGAATCATAGGCTGCTTCGTTATGTGTTACTTCCTGCTCGGATGCCGGCAGGTAAATGATAAAACACGTTCCGACGCCGACCTTGCTTTTTACTTCAATCATTCCCTTATGGTTCTTGATAATTCCGTATGCCGACGCCAGTCCGAGGCCGGTGCCCCTGCCCATTGCTTTTGTCGTGAAAAACGGCTCAAAAATTCGTTGCTGGGTCTTTTCATCCATACCGATACCGGTGTCGGATACCGAGAGTTTAACATAATTTCCGGGAGCTAAGTTAAAGGGTTTTTCCGACGACTTGCCCAGGGAAACGTTCTCTGTTTCCAGCATGAGGCGGCCTCCGGCCGGCATGGCATGAAACGCATTCACATAAAGGTTTAAGAGCACCTGTTCGATTTGACCCTGGTCCGCCTCAACAGGCCAGATTTTTTTCTCATATTGATCTTGTATGACAATTTCTTTTTTGGTCCGTCCAAACATCTGTGAGGTCTGTCTGAGTACCGAGTTCAGATTGATGGGCTGTGTATGATATTTCCCGCCTCTTGCAAAGCCCAGGAGCTGGTTGGTCAGTGCCGCAGCACTCTGAACGCAGTCATCGATTTTATTCAATCGTTCATGGTTCAGGTGTGAACAATTATTTTCCATAAACATCAGCGAGACGTGGCCGCGAATCACCATGAGAAGATTGTTGAAATCATGGGCGATGCCGCCCGCCAGCGTGCCCAGGGATTCCAGTTTCTGGGCCTGTTGAAGTTGTGTTTCGAGGCGTTTTCTGTTGCTGATGTCCCGTGCAACGCCATGCGTGCCGACGAAAGTCGGTGTGCCGGCTGTCTGTTTCTCGTACATGCCCGTGCATTTCAGTTCAATACAGATGTTTTTAACTTCACAAGTGATTTCTTCCTCTTCCTCATCATCCATGAATGATTTGAGACGCAGCTCTGTCCAGGAACCGGCCCGATCCCCTGTTCTTCTCTCGTTGAAAGTCCATTTGGCTTTTTGCAGGTCATCGGGATGAATGATATATTCATAATGCTTTCCGATGAGATATTCGCTTTCCACGCCGATGATGCGTTTGGCGGAGTTGCTGACAAATGTAAAACAGCCCTTGCAATCCAGCGTATAAATGATATCCGGTGAGTTCTGAATCAGATACCGATAGCGGTCTTCGGAAAGCTCCAGTTTCTTGTGAATCTCTTCTTTTTCGAGCTCGAGTTTTTTCTGGCTCAGCGCGTTTTGAATTGTCGTCAGCAATTCTTCGTATGCAAAGGGTTTTCGGATGTAATCATAAGCCCCTTTACGCAGCGCGCTCACGGCTGCATCAAGACTGCTGTTGCCCGTAATGACGACCACGGAGGTGTCCGGGCAATGGATATTGATGTAGTCCATCAGTTGCAGCCCATTGACATCCGGAATGGCAAGATCCAGCAACGCCATGTCGAATTCATGTCTTAAAAGGAGCTGTTGTGCTTCTCCGCCCGAAGTGCTGGTGTGGATATCATACCCATGACCATCGAGCAGCAGCCTTAAGCTTTCACAGAACCTGGGTTCATCATCCGCGATCAAGATTTTCGGACAATAGCTCATAAATTTCTCTCCTGAGGCGGATTTATTCGGCATTGGAAATGAGCAAAGCGATCTTGAACGTGGTTCCCTTTCCTGGCTCGCTGTCACAACTGATTTTTCCGTTTAAGGTATCGATGATGTGATGAACAATGGAAAGTCCCAGGCCGGAGTGATTGCCTGCTTTTGTGCTGGCATAGGGTTCAAACAGCCGTGTTTTGATTTCTTCGGGAATACCGGGTCCGTCGTCACGAATAACAATTTCCACATATCCGGGATATTCCAGGCCGCTCTCGGTGAACTGTCCCTTGATCCGGCTCGAAATATGCCGGGTTTGAATATGTATGTTGCCTCCCTTTGACATGGCTTCAAAGGAATTTTTGATCAGATTGATAAGAACTTGCTTGATACTGTTTTTGTCGGCGATGATGGTCGGGAGCTTGGGATCAAAGTCAAAATGAAGTTTAACGTTGAACTGGTTGAGCAGGGATTCGTGGGTTATCTTTTGTAAATCAGCCAGCACTTCATTCACATCAACCATTTCAACCTTGCGAATCCGATCTTCGGAAGATCCGGTCAATCGGAGCAGGATCATGGCGGCACGATCAATTTCTTCATGAATAATCTTGATTTCTTCCTGGGCCGTATCGATTCTGGCAAGTTTAATCTTTAGGATATTCAGGTAGTTCTTGATAATACTCAAGGGGTTATTGACTTCATGAACAATTTTTCTGGCCATGGACGATGAAGCGTTCAGCCGCTCCGATTGTATTTGTTTCAACTGAGACCGCCCGAAATGATGAATACGAATCGCGACCGCGGTTTGATCCGCCAGCATTTGCAGGAGTTTGATTTGTGGTTCGAGGTTTGAAAACTCGATGAGATTCAGCCCCAGAACGATCACGCCGACTTTTTCGCCATAGGCGACCATGGGGATGCAGGCGATGCCTTCCTTGTCAAAAAGTCGAATGATTTGTTTATCCAACATGCCGGGCGCGAAGTCCGTGGACCGGTTGAAGGAGTCGGTGATCATTCGGGTTCGAAGGCATTCAATCAAAAGACTTTCTTTCATCTTCATCGGAACAAGCAAGTCTTTGATCATTTCGGATTTTGCGGCATCCGGAAGGGTAACCCCCCGAAGGCCGTTGTTTTCGGGGTCGTAGGCAAAGAAAAGAATCGTGTTGAGTTCAAAGAGAATCTGAAGTCCTTGAGAGGATTCCCGCCATATCGTCGGCTCATCAATGGCAGCCAGCAGATTCTGAACCGTGCTCAGCAAAAGCAACCGATCCCGCACTTCCTTGGTCAGATGTGTTTCTTTTTCACGATCATCTTCCGAATACTCGAAATCATTGGACTTGAATGGTTCAATCACAATATTTAAGGATTCGGCAATTGTCTTGAGCTCATCATCGGCCTGGCACAGGATTTCCTCGGCAACGGATTGCGTGAACCCGAATAACTTTTGAGACGCGGCCAGGCCACCAGTGATTTTCTGACCGGAATTCTTGCTCAACCCATTTGCCACGTAAATAAATTGGGCCAGCGGGGGCGCTTTCTGCATACTGTTCGGAGAATCATGGTGACTGAGAACCGCGTTGACGATTTCCTGTGGAAAATTCCATAAATTCAAGAGCCAGGCTCCGATTTCAGCGTGATTGGCACCCAACTGGGTTTCTTCGGCAAGGATCAAGTCTGGGCGGCCCTTTCCTTTTTCGAGAAGATCCGCATATTGATCCGGGAAATTTACCCAAAGAATAATCTTGCCGAGGTCATGAAGCATTCCGGACAGGAAAGCTTCGTCTGGGTCATGATATTTCTGTTTTTCCGCGATGGATTTTGCCAGGATCGCGCACCGTAAAGAATGCCACCAGAAATGTTTTAAATTAAAGCCCGTTCTTGATTTGACGTTTTGGAAAACTTCGTGAACGGAACTGCAGATGGCAATATTCTTGATGGCATTCGTGCCTAGAAAGCCGACGGCGCCATCAACACTGCTGATTCTGTTGTTTTTTGAATAATACGCGGAATTCACCAGTCTCAGAATCCGGCTGGTAAGTGCCGGATCTTTTTCGATGATTCTGGATATGTCCTTGAGGCTGCCACTGTCCGCGTTGCAGGATTTAATTAGTTGCAGAAGAATATGAGGAAGCGTCGGGATATGCTTTAAGCTGGAGAGCTTGTCCAATAAAGATTTGTCGAACCGCATAATACCAAAACCCTTTTATTTGTTGCTCCGAGTTTCAGAAAAAATGGCTGTCGTGTCAGGGAATTTGTGAAAAGTAAATGATACAAAAACCCTCCGGAATCACTCCTCTCCCTCGCTTCTGGATCGGCAAATGATTCTCTCCATCCATCTAATGATTTCAGCATATTCTGTCAATATAAATAATGGAACGGCATCGATATTGATCGAACTTCAATTTCTTTATGGATTCAGCGACTATTATCCAAAGCGTCCAATTCCTGCATTGAAGAGATTCGTTCCGAACTGGTCCGCTTTATTCTCGAATCCGATAAGATGTGCCGTGCATTGACTGGGCATCCGCTTTCAACGCCAAATACCTGAGACAGTTGTTTGTCCATCACTGTATCGATGCTGCCCGCGCTTCGGGAAAAGATGATTTTCGGCTCCTGTATCGTGCGATGAACCGGGTTTACCGGGAGTCCGATGGCCTTTGATGGCTGGCTGAACCAGATCACACACAAACGTTTTCTCTTGCCGGTACTGTATTCTGGGAATCGGTGAGCCGGATGTGGGACAATCTGCCGGTATGGATTGAACTCAGAGCTGCCGCGCACTGGTTGATGCGTTTTGTTGCTACAGAGGGTTCCAGACAGATTCAGTTCTCTGATGAAGCGATGACTGACAGCATGTCTGATGAAGATTTAAGGCTCCTCGCCGTTTCGAATGGGTACTGTTTAGAATACTATCATTATCATTAAGTATTTTTTTCAAGATATTTTTTAGATATATTATGATTTGTCAGAGAGTTGTGATTTTATGCTTTTATTGGTTATCATGGCTCGGTTCAGTCTTGGAAGTATGAAATGATGATTGTGTCAAGCTCGATACCAACTGTGGATCGAATATCGATCTTATAAAAATCCGTTGAGGAGATCCCGGAGTTATTACTATGAGTGATGATTCGGCCTACAGCTGTACCAACTAAATCCAGGAATGACTTTCTGCTCAAATCACTTGGGATCGACTCTTTTAGCGTGTCGGGAAAAACGACCAGTGCTGAGAATTTTTCTATACTCAGTTCCTTCCGGGTAAGCTTTCTCCCGTTTACGTGTATTGCCGGTTCAACAATGTCTTGAGAGTAGTGTCCAATTACTGTGAATTCCTTGTAACGACTTAAAGAATAAAGTATTATTTCTTTTGCCTTTTTTTCCATGATCGTATCTATTTGTGCCAAAAGAAGCATTTGATTTGGCGACTTCTGTTCCTGAATGAATTTTAAAAAGTAGATAGGAGGATGATCATTTGTGTTATAATTTTCTATTAACTGCGCTTCATTTTGGATAACGATGACCTTTTTTCCTGTTTTTGCAAGGAGATACCTGGACCAGTATGTTGTATTGGGAGAAACAATGCCTCTGTTTTTCCAAAGCGATGGAGCCACCAGTATGCTGTTTTGTGGTATTTTATCAAATTCTGCTGTTTCAAAAAAACGATCCATGGTTTTCCATTTTAAATGTGATAGCTGTTGATCAATAACTACATAGTAGTTGTAGTAATCAGTTAAAAGACTCGCAGTGGCGATTACGAGTCCAATCAACAGTATGGATATAATGCGGATTATTTTGTTGCCGTTACCCAAATTACGGTACTGGAAGAGAATGATGCTAAGAATAAGAATCGTACCGAAAAAAGAGGCATGGGAGTAAACATAAGATAGCGTGCCATTCAATATCCATTTAAAGTACTTTTCTGTAAGTCCAAGGGGAATGAATGGTATGATCGTGAAGAGCAGGCCAATCAATATGGCTACTACAGCAGTTTTTATAGGCAATATATTCGCTTGTCTGCCTAAAAGCCATGTGCAGTACGTTGAGGAAAGAAATGCCTTGACAATCCAGTCTGCTTTAAGATGAGCTATCAGGAAAAAGAGATCTACCCGATGATATCCAAAACCGTCAAAAGTTGCGTTGATGGTCCCTGAGTCCACCAGATAAAAGATGCCAGGAAGAGTTCCTACAGATAATTGGACAATTACTCTAATCAATTTGTAAATCGAGAATTCTGCAAACTGGGTTCCAGAATAGCCCGATGGATATACCCATCTAAATAATAAATAACATACCAAATATATCATTAGTGGCAATATGACAGGAAATGTCAAGAAGACTAATCGGAAAAATGGGCTGGGAACTGTCTGAGTTTTTTGGAAAACCAAAGCTATGCATAGAAAGATAAGAAAGTAAGGGGTAAATATTTCTGAGGTAATCAAGGCAAATAGATACAGAATACCGCAGATAACTGCCCATTGCTTTCTTCCGGTGACCACATACCTGTGGAAAGACAAAAGCGATAAAAAAAAGCAACAAAGTCCAAATTGAAAAACTAACGGATATGATGTCAGAAGGCAATGCTGCCAATTGTTTTGTAGAAAGGTCAGATAAAGGATCACAGAAAGATATCCAAGATGATTCAGACCCAGAAACCGAGTTACAACCACTGCAAACAGCAGCGTGTTCAAAAGTATGGGTAAAAGCCTGAAACACTGGTATACCGCATCACTGTGAAAAATATAGGGTAGCCAGTACAGATATTGAAGAAAGAACGATGGGAGCCTGCCTTGGCCAGTAGATAAATTTAGGGCGTATTCAAAAAAATTCTCCGGATAAAATGCCTGAAGGCATATTTCCAGATCGTCTGATGTAGTAAAACCAGTATTGAGGAGAGGAAAGAGAACAAAAATAGCTAAAACTATAAATAAAACCAGAAATAACTTGAACTCTGCTGTATTTTCTGTTGGATTTTTTATCGATCGCATGTATTTTATTTTTAGCAAATAGAAACGATGGATTCTCGCTGTTTTAAGTGGGTAATTTGAATTTCAATTTGCAGTTGAAAAGATAAATCATAGTGATCAGTTAGTCATTTGTTCGGTATCCCCTATCCCTTGTCTTGGCCGCTTGAATTATGCTTTTATAACTTCCAGGGTACCATTGTTGAGACGCTGTTTTGTATGGGTGGTGATCAACCCGAAATAGAGTGGAACCATATTTGAAATGTAAAGGATACTTGCATTATTCTTAAGTTCGGCCATCTTTAAGGATACGTATGGTATCATTCACTTTCCTGACCCATTTGTCAAAAATTATCCTATGATGAAGCTGCCATGCCTGTCAAATGAATTGACGCATTCCGAATAGGTGGCCATGGGCACAGTAACTCATATGCTTTTGCCCTTGTCTGATTGGCATCTTACCAGCAATTCTCGGTGAACAAAAAAAGTTTTTTGTCAAGAAATCGCAAAAAAAACCGTGGTACCCTGACCTGCGGATGGAATAACACTACAATGTGGGTCTTTCTTCCGGCGCAACAACGCGACGCACTTTAATTTTGGACGATCTTTTTTCTATTTGGGCCAGATCGTAATTAAGCTGCAAGCGAAGCCAAAAACCGGCTGTGCTGCCAAAAGCCTTTGACAGTCGCACTGCCATTTCCGGCGATACATTGGTTTTTCCGTTGACAAAAGCCGCGAAATGTCGAGCGGGTAACGCCCGAGAACTGCCGCATGGGTGCAGGATAAAGATCAGGGGCATATTGACAATTGATTCAACAAATTATATCATAATGGTATACAAATTACCATTTATGGGAGGAAGAATCAATGGCCAAGAGCGCAATGACACACGCAAGGCTGACGCCGGAAGTCAAAGAAAGGGCCGAGGAAATTCTGAAGAAACTGGGGATTTCCATTTCATCTGCTTATGAGCTGTTTTACAGACAGATTATTGTACACAACGGCCTGCCTTTTGATGTACGTATTCCGACTGCCGAAACCATTCAGGCGATGCATGAAGCTCGAAACGGAAAAGGCAAACGCCTTGACACCGTTGAAGCCCTGTTTGAGGAATGCGGATTATAATGCTTCCGATTCGTCCCACTTCGCAATTTAAAAAAGACCTGAAAAGGGCATCCCGGCAGGGACGTAACCTTGACAGATTAAAGCAGGTTCTGAAAAAACTGGCTGTTCCGGAACCATTGAAACCTGAATTCAAAGATCGCAAGCTAAAAGGAGAATGGCGGGATTTCCGCGAATGCCACATCGATTCGGACTGGTTGCTCATCTACACCATCAGTGATTTCGAACTGAGACCTGCCCGTTTGGGGTCACACTCGGAATTGTTTCAGTAAATAACTCTTCAATATTTTTTTCTGAAAAAAATCTTTTATCAAACAGGCCATTCCGCATGGCGGTCATAACAATACCCCGTTTCCCCGGCCAGCATGACAAACGGATCACTGATTTCTTTCGGTTATAGTCAACAAAAATTAAATTATTCGAATATTTCATTCCTGTTTTTGAAATATTCTGATTCACGGCTGTAGTATATCATCAGAGGGGAAACAACAGGTTTTCCCAATTGATGATACCGGAATCATCGCCACGACTTGATGGGATTGAGACTCCGGGGCCTGGAGGCTACGCAACCCTGAATCACAGTGACAATAGTTGACGATGCTTCATGCTGGGTGATATGATTATTTTTTCTCGAAGAGAAACCAGGACCAGTTATAAATTTCGGGAACGCCGGATGCAGATTTGCCGGATTTAATGGTCGGCAAGCATGCCGATGTTTTTTATGACAGGACAATCCAGCGGGAAGAGATCATGGTGAAATTAGTTTAAGGAACGCGGTTGGAAGATAAATAAGGACTATGATGAGAGTTGAAATTGAATATCCGGAAAAAACCGTTTTTTCCTGCCAGACCCGGGTGCGCATCACGGATTTGAGTGCATCCGGTCATGTCGGGTTTGACAGCATCGTTGCGATGATTAACGATGCGTCCGCACAATTTTTCGAGAAGCGGGGCATCCAGAGAAAGCCGGGAGGAATCGGCACGATTTTCGCCGATCTGGCGGTTGCCTACAAGTCCGAATCTTTTTTCGGGGATACGCTGCACATTGATATGGCGATCGGGGATACCTCGCGCAAGGGGGTTGATCTGATGTTTCGCATTCACAGCACGCATACCGGCAAAGTTGTGGCGTTTGCCAAAATCGGCGTGCTGTTTTTTGACTATGAAAGCCGGCAGGTAGCGCCGATTCCGGAAGGGATTCTGGCATGAACCGGAAAATAGGATCCGGTGAACAACGGAATGATTTTCTTTTGATGTTTTACAGTGTATTATTATGAAGCACCATACCCGGGACCCCGGTTTTTATTTTACACTTCGCCTAAGGAAAGGAAATTCTCATGCCAAATGACGCTGTTGCAACCAAAGGTGTTTCATTCGATTTGAAAGAACATGTTGCCTACGCCATCGGATCGGTTGTCAGCAAGACGCTTCTGAAAAAAGATACCGGCAACATCACCCTGTTTTCATTTGACAAGGGCCAGGGACTTTCCGAGCACACCTCGCCTTATGATGCGGTCGTGAATATACTGGACGGCGAGGCGGAAATCACCATCGGCGGCAGGATGCAGACGGTTAAAGCCGGGCAAATGCTGATCATGCCGGCCAATGTCTCCCATGCCCTGCATGCGCAGGTTCAGTTCAAGATGCTGCTCATCATGATCCGGGGAAACTGAAAAGATGATCCGCTATACCGGCATCAACCATCTGGCCATGGCCACCGGCGATATGGATGCAACGATCCGCTTCTGGCGGGATTTGCTCGGCATGCGTCTGGTGGCGGGTTTGGGAAGACCAGGCTACCGGCATTATTTTTTCGAGATCACCGGCCATGACATGATCGCGTTTTTTGAATGGCCGGGTGTGGAAAAAGGAGATTTGAAGGATCACGGCGTTCCGGTCAAGGGCCCGTTTACCTTTGATCACGTGTCCTTTGAAGTGGAAAGCGATGCGGATCTCTGGAAGCTGAAAGACAAATTGGAGGCATCCGATATCTGGGTGTCCGAAGTCATTGACCACGGGTTCATTCATTCCATTTACTCTTTTGATCCGAACAACATCGCCATCGAATTCAGCGCGCCGGTCAAAGGGGTCGATATCCGAAGCCATCCGGTCAACAAAGACAGCCTGCCAACGGAGATCGCCCGCGAAGGCCCGGAACCCCAGCCGGGTCACTGGCCGGAGCCGGCCCAGCCCACGGCGCCCGAAGACCGGATGGTTTATCCGGGCGAAGGCAGGATTCTGCTGACAGTGGGAAAATAATGGACAGGCCTTTGTCCTGCATCCGTACCCGAGATTTCAGCAATTCAACCTGTTTTGATCATTCAGCTTATGGACATTTTGTTTCTCATTTTTAAGGCTTTCATGCGTGTATAAAGGCTTGTGCGTTTCATGCCCAGAATTTCAGCAGCTCCATCCGGTCCACTTATCTTTCCTTCCGTATGCTGAATCACATAATTTATATAGCGGCGCTGGATTTCATCAAGTGTCGGTCTGTCGCTGAAAGGATCGGCTGCAACCATGGATTGCCGGGCAGGCATATTGAGTTCAAAAAGTTTTCCTTGCGACAAAATGACGGCCCGTTCGATGATATTTTTTAATTCACGAATATTGCCGGGCCATGAATACGTGGAGATCAGCTTTTCGTCTTCGGGAGTCAGCGGGGAAAACTGCCTGTTGTATTTCTTTGCATAGTGCGCGATGAAATGCTTGGCAAGAAGTACTGCGTCTTTTTCGCGGTTCCTTAGCGGCGGAAGGGTAAGGGGAACAACATTCAGTCGATAATACAGGTCTTGGCGAAAGCGACCTCTGGCGACCTCCCTGGATAAATCGCGATTGGTGGCTGTTATTAAACGAAAATCAGAACTAAGGGTCTGTATCCCGCCCACCCGGTTGAAGGTTTTTTCCTGGAGTGCCCGAAGCAGTTTGGCTTGAGCCGGCAAGGTCAGTTCCCCCACCTCGTCCAGAAAAAGTGTTCCCTGATGTGCAATTTCGATACGCCCGATTTTACGTTGATCCGCACCCGTAAATGCACCTTTCTCGTGCCCGAACAATTCACTTTCCAGCAGGTTTTCAGGAATCGTCGTTGAATCGACAATGACAAAGGGGCCATCTGCACGAGCACTTTTATGGTGGATGTATTTTGCAAAAAGCTCTTTGCCGGTTCCCGTTTCCCCCATGAGCAGAATAGTGGATTCGATCCCGGAGATCTGATCGATCTGGGACATCAGGCTCAACATTATGGATGACCGGGTGATGATCTCATGGTTCTCGCTTTCCTGCCGGAGTGATTTTTCCGAGGAAAGGAGGCTGACCTGCTCTTTCATCTTGAGATGGGCTAAACGACGCTCGATGACCATATTGGTATGGCTCATCAGTCTCTTGGCCATGGACAGATCGATGAACGCGAAGGCGTTATCCAGGTAAGCGTTGTCGTAGTACAAAACCCCGTTCACGAGACCCTGGACCTCGACCGGGATGCACAGTACGGATCGGATGGTTTTTTTCCCCATCGCGAATTCCTTGATGTGAAGCGTGTCGATAAGAGGTGTTTTGGTTTTATACGCCTTGATGATCCTGTCAAGGCTCGGCTGGAAGTTCTTTGAATTGATTTCGATTGCGGATAGGCTTGAAGCTGCCCGCAGATCCGGATGGTCTGTAGCTCGACCGGATGGAAACCAGAAAAGACCGCTGCGCTCGGCCCCAAACATGTCGCTGGTGGCCGTCAGGACTTTAGCCATGATTTCCGTCCGGCTTTCGCTGGGGTATAGCGATTCAATCATCGCCAGAAAACTTTCGAAAAAAGCCTCATTCGAGTCGGCGATGGGTGTAGGTTCAGGCTCATTTTCCACCAGATGCTGAAACTCTTTCGGAAAAAATTCCTCGGTATATCCTCCCAAAAGCCGCCTGGCCTCATGGGCAATTATCCGAGCTTTTTTCCGGTCTCCAGCCATGAGTTCCATTCTGGCCATTTCCAACATGGTTTTTGAAAGCTCGACCGGATCCCCTGACTTTCTGAGGCATTCCGCGCTCCGGGTGAGATCCTCCGAAATCAGGCTTCTCTGGGCGCTTTGAATCAGATGGTCTTTAGCGCGCAGTCGAAACGCGACGCCCTGGAGATGACAATTCACGCCACCCAAGACCTTTTCAACAGTTTCCGAGTACCCGAAATCAGGTATGGGTTCGAATCCCAATCGATGAAATTCATAGAGCATTTCGAGAATCCATGGGGAGGAAAACTGGCGAACGATGCCGGCCCTGGAGCCTTCCGCCACAGTCTGTTTCAATAATTGATATGCCTCGCTGATTCGTCCGTCGAGAAAATGCTGGAGCGCCATGCCGCCGCCACAGAAATATAGGCCTATGGCATTGTTGGTTTCCATGGATTCTTTGAATGCCTGCTGGAGATGAGCGGATGCTTTCCGGGGTTTTTTGATCCGCACCAGAATCATCCCGAGAACCGCCCGGATGGTTGAGGACAGGGCTTTGTCCGGCAGCTCACGGGAGAGCCGCCAATAATGATCCAGGCTTCCGATTGCCCGGTGGAATTGGCCCAGGTAGGTGGCGCAATACCCGACAAAAAGGTGTGTCATGGGGTGCACAAGGAAGGGTGTTGCAGAGGATTCAAAAAGAAGCTCGGCTTTTTCCAGATGCGCAAATGCTTCCCTGAAGCGTCCCTGGGCGAAGTAATACAGCCCCAAAAAAGGAGCGGATTGGGAGTGGATGTCTTCATCTCCGAGCGACTCGATTTCCTCGGTGCCGAGGGACAGGGCCACCAACGCATCATCCCGGCGGTCCGTGAAATAATAGAGGCGGCCCAGATGAAGATTGATCAACGCATGGGACCTCTTGTCACCCAGTTCCGTAGCAATCTCGTGGGCCTTGTGCAAGAATCCATCGATCTCTGAAAGGCCCTTTCCCAGGGCAAAGGCAAGGCTGGACAGTTGCAGTACAGCGGCAATATAAAGCGTGCCGGAATTCGCGTCGCGCGGGCTGTTCTGAAAGCGGGAAACACAGTTCAGGAGGAGCGTTCGTCCTTTTTCCAAGTTATTGCCCTCAATGGCTGCTTGCGCCAAATCGTACTCGATTTCACCGGCTTCTCCGATTCTTCCGGCGCCTTCAAGCAGTCGGATCATCACATCCGCTTCGAGTTGTTCTGCCTGATTTTCAGACCGAATGCGCTCAACCAGGGAAGACAAACGGCCTGGCGTATTGATCGCCCTTAATTTAAGCTTGACGTCTTTAGGCAAGTCGCGCCCGATGCACAGTCGATCCGGACCGATTCTGGCCAGCCATCCGAGCGCTTCGGCTCTACCCAGAAGATTAATCAAGGGACCTGGAAAAAGAGGGGCCAGGTTGCCGGCCAGTTCAATAGAGATCGGCTGGCCGAACGCCTCCAGTACCGATAGAAATGTCCACTGCGCCTCCGAGAATTCCAACGCCCCTTCAGCCATTGCCATGCTCCTTTTCACCGGTTGGTTTGCAGCAAATCATCAAGTGTACCTTTCTTAACCCATATCATTTAATTTGTTCATTAACAAGACAACTAATGTCTTAATAAAGACATTTTTGACTTGTCAGCTTTGTGATTAATTAAAAAATATAATTATATTAATATGATATGTATATTTCGATGTTGGCATGTCCATTGCTTAAGACACAATGAACGGATAAGAAACAGGCGATTGACCCGCTCGTTTGATAATCATTGTTTGCCGAGAAAGGAGAAAGACTATGCCGGTATTCGAGAATAAAGGGACCATGGAGGATCTGTTTAAAGAACTGTGGATGAAGTTGGTCAATGAAACCGAGTTCGGAGCCAAACTCAAAGAGAATGAAATAACGCTCTTGTTTGTGATCAATGAACCGGATGTCGTCATGTATGTGGATGAAAAAGGCCCGCTCTTCGGTGACGTGGCAAAAGCCAAGGTCCCGGTCATCACGATGCTGATGTCAGGGGATATGGTGCATAAATTCTGGCTCAAGCAAGTCAACATCCCCAAAGCCCTGGCTCTGCGCCAGATCAAGGCCAAGGGTCCGGTCAACAAGGTGCTGCAAATTCTGCCGATGCTGAAACCCGGCCAGGCACTCTTTCCGGACTATTGTAAGAAATTCAATCTTCCACTCGAATAAATGGAGGCCGCCAAAATATGCGTTACTTTGATATAGATCTGAATTTGACCAAGGAAGATATCCTGCTGCGGAGAACAGTCCGTGAGTTTGCGCAAAAGGTCATGCGTCCGGTGTCCAGGGAGATCGATGGCATGACCGCTGAACAGGCCGTCGCCGATGATTCGCCCCTGTGGGATTTCATGAAGCAGGCCTACGAACTCGATTTACATAAAATTTTACTGCCGGCATACTATGGTGGCGAGGGGCTCAGTCCGCTGCAAGTGCATCTGGTGTTGGAGGAGATGGGGTGGGGAAGCTTAGGTCTGGCTTTGCAGATGACAGTCGTATGTTTCCCTTTTTATCTGGCCTGCATGACCGGTGATGACGAACTCATCGATACTTTTGTAAAGCCTTTCTGCGAGTGCCGGGACGGGAGTATCAGAGGGTGCTGGGGAATCACGGAACCCGATCACGGCTCGGATGTCATTGCCGTTGGGGAAGATTATTTCTCATCAAGCAAGATGCGTGGCAACACCCAGGCAAGATTGGATGGAAACGAATGGGTGATCAGCGGCCAGAAATCCGCCTGGGTCTCGGGAGGCACCGTTGCCACGCATTGCCTGCTGCACGTCCAGATCGATTCCTCCAAGGGATTTGCCGGCAATGGTATCTGCATCGTTCCCCTGGACAGGAGAGGTGTCACCAAGGGAAAACCTCTTGAAAAAATCGGACAGCGTGATCTGAACCAGGGGGAGCTGTATTTCGATGAAGTTCGGATACCGAAGGGATGGATGCTTGCCGATCCCGACTTCTATGTTCCGTTTCTGGACATGATTCTGGCCTCGGCCAATCTTTGCATGGCATCCTGGTCCACGGGATTGGCCCGGGCGGCCTTCGAGGAGGCGCTGACCTATTCCAAACAGCGAATTCAGGGTGGCAGGCCCCTGATCGAACATTACGCGATGAAACAGAGAATTTTCGACCTGTTTGCCCGGACGGAATCCTGCCGCGCCATCTCGCGCGCCGCAATCAACCTCAATTTTAAACTATCCCCCCCACACGTCGAGTATTCCCTGTGGGCAAAAACACAATGCACCGAAATGGCTTTTCGCAATACCCATGAGGCAATTCAAATCTGGGGTGGCAACGGTCTGACCAGGGAGTACATCCTTGAAAAACTGTTCCGCGATGCCAGGGCCACACTGATCGAGGACGGCAACAACGAAACCCTCGCGCGGCACGGCGGTCACATTTTGGGAGAAAAATATCCGCGAAAACCGATTTAAATTGGAAAACCGGCAGGAAACAGCCGGACTTGAACAGTGATCAAATTCGGAGGAGAAAATGCCAAGAATTCATATCAACGAATGGCCGCTGTACGCACCATCGGACCAGGCCAAAAAAGACAATGTGCTGATGGTGGCGAAACTGATGGTAAACGGGGCGCTGACCGCACCGTTTACCGGCGGTGTAAATGGGGTCGAGGCTGAAATTGCGTATGGCCAGGCGGAACTGGAAAAAATCGCCCGGGACATGGAGCGGCTGGCGCATCAGGACGTACCCAAGAAACTCAAAAAACCTTTTTTATATGAAGCGGCCATGGTCCGGGAAAGCGATGCAGTGGTTTTTCTGGGCAATTTCAGGGCACGTAATACCCCCATGGATGCCGGCTGCGGACTCTGCGGCGGCGAGCCGGATTGCTCGTTTTTCTATGAACGGGTTTCGCATATGAACGGCGTCGTTGACCATACCGATCGCAGCCGTAAAACCGCCATTGCCGGACCCTTGTGCATGCTGCGCGCGCATGACCTGGGCTATGCAATCGGCTCGGCGCTGTGGATCGCCTCCACGCATTTCGTGGACGCCAAACCCTGTTATTCGGTCGGTCTTGCGGGCCGCAACCAGGATTTCTGTATGAATTCCGAGGTGGTGGTCGGCATTCTGTTGGCCGTGGCGGCGAAGAACCCGTACGCCGATATTCCGCCCGAGTATCACCTGACCAACATGACCAATCAAGTGGATTCCCTGCGCAAGATCGCCGTGATTACCCGCCAGATGCCGAATCATCCTTACATGGTGTTCGATCCGACCAAGGGACCGGGCGCCAAAAACAAACGAGAGGAGGAATGACCGATGGCTGTTTACGAAGGCTATGAAGCCGCCAACGACTATATGCTGAACGTAGCCAAAGCTTGTGCCGCGGCCGCGGCCAAGGCGCCCGCGATGACGGGAAAATTGGGCCTGCGCATGGAAATCCTCACCGGTGAAGACCTCGAACCCATGATTCAGGTACTGGAGACCCTCGGAAAGACCTCTGCCTTTCAACTCCATGACGCCACGGCCTTCCGTGCCTACCAGAAAGAAGGAATCCTGCCGCCGGTCCTGTTGCTGGGGGCGGATCTGACCCGTCCGCCCATGTGGAACTGCGGTGGTTGCGGGTTCGCCTCCTGCGGAGACTATCTGGAATACACTCAGCGGAACAAGGGAGTGGGTGTCGGCGCGTATGGTCCATCCTGCCTGTGGAAGGTGATCGATTTCGGTGTTGCTGCCGACCACGCCTGTGCCTGCGCGGGCATGCACAGGGCCGAGGCCCGCATCATGTTCAGTCTTGGTGCTGTGTCGATGTTTTTGAACCGCCTGGAAGGCTGCTCTTTCGTGCTGGGATTGCCGATCGGGCCGGTGGGCCAGAACCGGTGGTTCGATCGGATGCCCTGGACCAAGGTAATCAATTATGAGCAGCGGATGATGACCCAAATGGCCGGTGCCCCGAATCTTTTCATGGCCTTCTCCGGGGGTGGTCGCCCTATCGTTAAAACCAAACCCCGCTGGTGGGAGGAACCGACCTTCATGAAGATGGAAACGGATGAGCCCTACATGGAGGCCATGGCCCAGGGACAGGCCGAGGTCTATGAAAAGATCATGGATTATGCCGGCGTATTGCCAACCGAGGATGATTTGAAAGAGGAGAATTGAAATGAGTACCGAGCGGCCCTACTGGAACATGGAGATTGAACCTTTATTGAATACGCCCAGGATGAAAGAAATTCAGCTCGAAAAACTGAAAATAATGCTGGGTCGGCTGAAGGCAAATGCACCATTTTATACCAAAATGATTGAAAGCAGTGGACTGGTTCCGGAAAAACTCACCAGTTTCGAGGAGTACAAGGACAAAATCAGCCTGTTCAACAAGGAATCCCTGCGGGCACTCGTGATGGCATGTGGTGGAGATTTTCTCAAGGCTTTGGACCAGATCATGCCGGTCGGTGTGGACGAGATCGACTGGATGGGCACCACTACAGGCACCACGGGCATTCCCACTCCCTATCCCATGAGCAATTTTGATGTTCAAAATCTTTGGGGTGAAGCTATGGTCCGGGGTGCCTGGCGCGCCGGCATCCGATCCCGTGATCGCGCATTGTATTGTTTCGCCCTTTCCATGGTCATTGCGGGCGTGCCGACCATGATGGGGCTGCAAAGACTGGGTTGCATGATGCTGCCGGTCGGGGCTGAGGCCAAGAGCGAGCGCATCCTGATGACGCAAGGCCTTTTCCGGGGAACAATATATGTGGGGACACCTTCCCTGGCAGAGTACCTGATCGAACAGGCTCCCAAAATCCTGAAAAAGGAAGTTAGCCAGTTGGGCTTCAAGTTCCTGATGTGCGGCGGCGAACCCGGTGCCGGCATTCCCGAGGTCAAGAACAAGCTGGAGCGTGCCTACGGCTGCCGTATTTTCGATGCCGGTGCGGGTTTCGGCTTCTCATGCGACCACCAGGAGTATCAGGGCATGCACTGGCTGGGGGATGATTTGTGCTACTACGAACTGGTCGATCCGGAAACCAAGGCGCCGCTGCCCATGGAGAATGGGGCCAAGGGCGAGGCTGTCTTCACTTCCCTGCAGGGCGACGGCATGGTCTTCGTCCGTCAGAGTCTGGGCGACATCCACCAGGTCTTCACCGACCCCTGTCCCTGCGGACGGAGCGGCTTCCGATACAAGGTGATCGGCCGGGCCGACGATATGCTCAAGGTCAAGGGGGTCATGGTTTATCCCAGCCATATCAAGGGCGTGATCAACGAATTTGTCCCGAGGGTCACCGGCGAAATGCGGATCATTTTAGATGAGAAACCGCCGCGGGTGGTTCCGCCGCTGAAAATTCGGGTGGAACATGCCGCAGGACTTTCCGGGGAACAGGTAAGTGTCCTTGGCAATGAAATCGTGGAAGCCATGAGTAAGCGATTGAAGATCAGTCCTGCAATTCTCTGGACGGAACCCGGAAGCCTTGAGCGAAGCCATTATAAAGGGCAATCATTTGAAAAGACATATCAGGAGAAGTCATGAAAGACGTATTTGTGATCGGTATCGGTATGACAAGGTTTGCCAGGCATCTGGACAGGAGCATTAAAAGTCTGGCAAAGGAAGCTCTGGATAAAACCCTTGCGGATGCAAGTATCGGAAAGGAGAAAATCGAAGCGATATATTTTTCCAATTCCAACTGGGGATATCAATCCGATCAGCACTGTATCCGAGGTCAGGTGGCCCTGCGGCCGGAAGGGATGATGGGGATTCCCATCTACAATCTGGAAAATGCATGCGCCGGCGGTGCCACCGCATTTCACTCGGCCTGGCTCGGCGTGGCATCCGGACTGTACGAATGCGTTTTGGCTCTGGGTGCTGAAAAAATGTATGAGGAAGACAAAGTAAAGATGTTCCGGGCCTTCTGGACGGCCATTGATATCGAGAATATGGAGGCTCACATGAAAGCGCTTCAGGATGTGAGCAGGAACATTAAACTGAACATGCCGGTTGATGATGAAGGCGAAGGCGCCGGCAGGAACCGGAGTGCTTTCATGGATGTGTATTCCGCATTTACACGGTATCACATGAACAGGTACGGTACCACGCAGCACCACCTGGCCGTGATTGCATCCAAAAATCATTATCACGGCTCGATGAATCCCAATGCGCAATTCCAGAAGGAGATGCGTGTAGAGGAGATCCTGGCAGCTCGACCGGTAAGCTGGCCCCTGACCGTGCCTATGTGTGCACCGGTAGGCGATGGCGGGGCGGCGGCGGTTTTATGTTCCGCTGAATTTTTAAAAAAACTCAACTTTCCCCGACCCGTCAGGATCAGAGCTTCTGTACTGGGCTCCGGAACCGATCGAGCGATTGAAGAAGATGCTCGGGATATCGCTTGCCGGGTGTCCCTTAAGGCTTATGAAATGGCGGGCGTTGGGCCGGAAGATATCGATGTGGCGGAAGTCCATGACGCTACGGCATATGGCGAACTCCACCAAAGCGAAGCGCTGGGTTTTTGCCCGATCGGAGATGGAGGGCCTTTCGCTGAATCCGGCGCCACTAAACTTGGCGGGAAAATTCCCATTAACATTTCCGGCGGTCTGGAATCCCGCGGCCATCCCATCGGCGCATCAGGCCTGGGGCAGATTCATGAATTGGTAACACAACTCCGTCATGAAGCCGGGCCGCGACAGGTTGAAGGCTGTAAGCTTGCATTAGCGGAAAACGGCGGCGGCAACCTATCTTTTGAAGAAGCCGCCATGGGCATCCATATCCTGGAAAGAGTTAGATCGTCTTAAAAAATCAACCAGGCGAAGGGGTGATGACCCAGGTCCACCCCTCCCTTTGCCATTATTGATGAACGGGTAAACATATGAGCATTTTTACGGGAAAAATCGCGATGGTAACCGGATCCGCTTCCGGCATCGGCCAGGGCCTGGCCGAAGCCCTGGCAGGGGAGGGGGCCAGGGTCATTGCCACCGATATTAATATTGAAAGGCTGGAAGCAAACATCAATTTACAAAACCGATCCGGTAATTCGGTCCGGTTGGAACGCCTGGATGTGACCGATTATGGGGCCTTTAAAAAGATGATTGAAGACGTGGTTTCCCAGGAAGGCCGGTTGGACTATATTTTTAACAACGCCGGTATTGCCATTGCCGGTGATCTGCGTGACGTGACCATAGAGCACTGGCATCAGGTCCTTGATGTGAATCTGAACGGCGTCCTTTATGGGGCGCTGCTGGCTTATCAGCAAATGGGCAAACAGGGCTTCGGCCATATCGTCAACCTGTCCTCCATAGAAGGTCTGCTTCCTTTTCCAACGACTGCTTCTTATGTAACCAGCAAGTTTGCCGTTATGGGCCTTTCCCAATCCATGTGGGTGGAGGGGGCCGACCTGGGCATCAGGGTGAGCGCTGTTTGCCCCGGTTTTGTCAGGACCGATATTTTTGATGTTTCTCCCATGATCAATATGAGCCGTGACGAGTGGTTGAAAGCCAATGCTGTCTGGGAGCGCTTTGCGGTGACCCCGGAGAAATGCGCCAAAATTATTCTAAAGGGCGTGGCCAAAAACAAACCCATCATCATGGTAACCGGGCTGGCACATGTCATGTGGCGTCTATCCCGTATCAATCCTTCTTTCCTCTTGAAAACCATACGGAAGGAATTCGCGAAATGGCGCCATAAAGCACGTCTGAGCGAATAGTTCCCAGCGGATTAACGCAGCCCCAGCTTGCTCATCCGTTTATATAAACTTGTCCGTTTCATGTCGAGCAGTTCGGCGGCACCGCCGGGTCCGCTGATTTTTCCGCCGGTTTTCTCCAGGATAAATTGAATGTAGCGACGCTGCATTTCATCCAGGGAAGTAATATCCGAAAAGCAATGATTAGAAGCCGGACTTCTCTTCACCGGAAGACTTATCTCCAGTCTGTCCGGGGTTGACAGTAAAACGGCTCTTTCCATCACGTTTTTCAGTTCCCTGATATTTCCCGGCCAGTGGTATGCCAGAAGCATGTCCTCATCTTTCCGGGCCAATCCGGGTACCTGCTGATTGTGTTTTGCGGCATAAAGCGAAAGAAAATGCCGGGCCAGAAACAGCACGTCTTCATTTCGCTCTCTGAGCGGCGGCAAGGTAATTGAAATGACATTCAGACGGTAATAAAGGTCTTCCCTGAAACGTCCGGCCGCCACTTCATCGGCAAGGCTTCGGTTGGTGGCGGCAATCAGCCGGAAATCAGACGAGATGGTTTTCGTACCCCCCACGCGGATCAGCGTCTTTTCCTGCAGAACGCGCAAAAGCTTTACCTGCGAGGATTTTGGAATCTCACCCACTTCGTCGATGAACAGTGTCCCCCGGTGAGCCAGCTCGATGCGCCCCAGTTTTTGCCTGTCGGCTCCGGTGAAGGCGCCTTTTTCGTGGCCGAACAGTTCGCTTTCGATAAGTGTTTCCGGAATGGTCGTTGGATCAACGATGACCAGGGGCTGATCCCTGCGCGGGCTTAAATTGTGAATGTCTCGTGCCAGAAGCTCCTTGCCGACGCCTGTTTCCCCCAGAATCAGGATCGTGCTGTTTGAACCCGCAACCTGTTTGGCCTGGGCCAGGAGTTTTTGCATCAACGGACTTTGCGTGAGGATTCGGGTGCTGTCGGATGAATCCATCTGTTTCAAATGCCGGATGACTTTTCCTTCCATTTGCCGGCTGAAACGCCGGATACGACCGATATACCGGGTAAAAGAGCCGGCAATGCGCAGCAACTGGGCATCGTCGAAATGATCGAAACAGTCTTCAATATACGAATTATCGTGGTAAAGCACACCCTTTACCCGGTCTTCGTCCACAAAAGGGACGCACATCACGGCCTTTAAGGGATAAGGAATGGCAGCTTTGACGCCGGAGCGGACAATCTGGGGACGATTTTCCCGGAAAGCCTTAAAAACAAGGGCCAGATTCGATTTAAAGGTTTCAGCGGACACATCGGCGTCGGACAGGTTGCAGGAGCCCATCAGAACCGGACTCTTCGTAGCGCCGATTTGACCCAACAAAAAAATGCCTCCCCGTTCGGCCCCGAAAAACTGGTTCGTCGCTTTAACGGTCCGTGTCATCAGTTCCTTGAGATCGGCGCAGGGGACAAGCGTCTCCACCATTTCGGTGAACATATTGATCAGCTCTTCAGACATGTTTCCGGCCGGCAGGTTGCTTTTTAAGGACAGTAACTGTCTCAGATCATCGGGAAACACCGTGTTCCCGTAACCGGATACTTTTCTCCAGGCTTTATGCGCCAGCAGGCGGGCAGCATCCGGCTTCCCCTGGCGTAATTTAAGGCGGGCCATTTCCAATTGGGTCTTGGCCAGTTGCACCGGGTCGCCGGACTGTCTTAAATACGTCTCGCTTTGCTGAAGGTCTGATTCAACCAAACGATCGTCACTGCCTTTTTCACTATTTTCAACGGCTCTCAATCGCAATGCAACGCCTCGAAGATGAATATTGGGCTCCAGCAGAAGCCGGGAAATTTCATCATGATAATCGAGTTCCGGAATGGGCTCCAGTTTGTGGCGGTGAAATTCATACAGCAATTCGAGAACCCAGGGTGAGGCATATTGCCGGATGAGGCCCGATTTTGCCCCTTCCCGCACCGCTTCTATCATCCATTTCCTTGAATCCTTGATGCGCCCTTCCTTAAAATGATGATAGGCCAGCCCCCCCTTGGCAAAGTAACCGGCCATCGAGTTATGGTATTGAACAGCCTCCTGCAGCGCGCCCGAGAGGTGAAACGCGGCTTCTTTGGTTTTGTTGATATCGATCAGGATAATCCCCAGGACCGATCTCAGGGTGGTGGCCAGGGATTGATTCCCTCTTTCCAGCGCAACCCGCCGGTAATAGTCCAGGTTCCCGATCGCGCGATGAGTATGGCCCAGAAATGCCGCGCTGTAGCTTAGCCACATGGGACCGGATGGGTTGATGACGCCATTTTTTCCATTGGATTCAAAACTTTCGGTGGCCCGTTCAAAATAGCCCAGTGCTTCTTTAAACATTCCCTGAATGAAATAATACAAACCGATAAATTCCGAGGCCTGGGTCAGGATATCCTCATCCCCCAGGGATTCGACTTCGGACTTACCCAGAGCGAACATTTCGATCGCCTTGTGGCGCTGTTCCCCGAAATAATAGAGGCGTCCCAGATGCAGGTGAATCATAGCCTGAGAGCGGCGGTCCCCCAAACGGGCCGCAGCATTCAGCGCGTTTTGTAAAAAGGCGTGGATGTCGCTGAATCCGATGCCCAGAACAAAACTGACATTGGCCAGCTCCAGACTGGTCTCCACCAGCAAGGCGTCTTTTTCAGGAGAGTCTGAACGCGCCACCAGCCTGGCGAGGACATCATATAAATATTGCCAGGCAGCGTAACGGTCCGTGTTGTATAAGCCGGACCGCGATATGTTGTTTTCTTTTTCCGAGTTCATTCTTTCCCCCGCTGTTTATTCTCCTGATCCCATTGCGTTGTTGTCCTATTTTTGATTTTATTTGAGATCATCATTAGGTGAAACTTTGCGTGAAGTCAAACAGAATGTCCCCATGGCGACATTAAAATGTCTTTATGGCGACATTTTTTTCTGCCTTGCCGATATGGCCGGATAATTAGTTAATTAAATTCAGATAATTACAAATTAAACAGACATGGCATGACTCTTGTATTAATGTATCGGTAATATTCATTGCACGCACGGCATGCGTGAAGAGAAAGCGGCATTTCGCCGCATTGATGTCATAAGTGATGAACCAAATCCGAACAACCAGCAAAGGAGGACTCATGACGGTATTCAAAGACACGCAACACATTTATGCGGTACTGGAAGATTTATGGAATTACGTCATCCGGGAAACCGAATGCGGCCAGAAAATGAAGGAATATGACGTCAGCTATAAATTTCTGATCAAGGAACCGAACGCCACACTCTATGTCGATCATGAGAAGGTGCTCACCGGAGACGAGGCCAACAGGGATGCGGTCATCACCATGGAACTGAGCGGGGAAACGGTCCATAAATTCTGGCTGAAACAGATCCAGTTACCGGTTGCCCTGGCAACGCGCAAGATCAAGTCAAGAGGTCCGATTCCAAAGGTCCTGAAGATGCTGCCCTACCTGAAGCCCGTTTATGAACATTATCCCCGATTCTGTGAAAAGCATGGAATTGAAGTGGTTGGCGGATGAATCGGGATTTTCTCGGATAAAGGAGATCAGAATGAGTGTATGCAAAGTACCCGGGCACTTTGCCCATGTACTGGATACCAAGGCGGAAGAGACGCCGAACCTGGAGGTGGTCGCCTTTGAAAACGGGGCCCATGCCGGTGAAGTATTGACCTATGCAACCATCGTCACCGCGGGCAGAAAACTGGCTGTGGCGCTTCAACAGGCCGGAATCGGCAAAGGGGATGTTCTGTCTCTTGTCATGCGAAACCATCCCGAATTCATCTTCGCCTTGTATGCAACGACCTGTCTGGGCGCGATTCTGCTTCCGGTTGACCCCCGCACAAAAGGCGACAGGCTTCAGTATGTTCTCCGGGACTCGGGTGCAAAGGGGATTATATTTACCAGCGAGTTCATGGGCAATGTCGCGCCGGTGCTTAAAAATCTTTCGAACATCCGGGTCGTTGGTGTTGCCTGCAAGCAAGGCATGGATGAGCCGGCAGCCTCTCATTGGCCCGATCTTCAGGAAATCTTTCTGGGGCCGGAGTTGCCCCCGCCGGATCAGCGATCCGACGATTTGAATGCGCCCATGGAGATTATCTATACCTCCGGAACCACGGGTGATCCAAAAGGGGTGATGATCAAAATCAACCGCCTGGCCGGGTTTGCGCAACTGGCGCAGCTAGTCTGGCAATATAGGAAAGAGGACAGACTGTATACCGGTCTTTCCCTGACACACGGCAATGCACAGGCCGTTACCCTGATTCCGTCGATTCTGCTCGGGATTCCCTCGGTCATCAGCCAGAAATTCACCAAAAGCCGGATTTGGGATATCTGCAGGCAATACGGCTGTACGACTTTCTCCCTTCTGGGGGGGATGATGATGGGTATTTACAGTGAACCGGAAAAGCCGGATGATGCCGACAACCCGGTCCGCCTGATCCTGAGCGCCGGGACCCCGCGTGCCATCTGGGAACAATTTGAAAATCGTTTCGGTGTGCTCATCCACGAATGGTACGGTGCGGTGGAAGGCGGTTTTGCGCATAAGCCGCCCGGGATCGGTCCCATCGGGTCTTTCGGCAAACCCCTTGACGGCCTGATGGAGATGAAGGTGTTCCGCGGCGACGACAGCGAGTGCGGGCACGCGGAAACCGGTGAGATCGTCTGCAGGACCCTGGGCCAGAAAACCGAAGTCGATTATGTCGGGAAAAAAGAAGCTTCGGAAAAGAAAACCCGGGGCGGCTGGCTTCGCACCGGTGATATGGGGCACATTGATGAAAACGGATGGTTTTTCTTTGACTATCGCAAAGGCGGCGGGCTGCGCCGGGCCGGTGACTTCATTCAGCCCGATACCGTTGAAAGTGTATTGGCCGGACATCCGGATGTCAGCGATGTCTGTGTTTACGGTATCCCGGCGGCATCCGGCGCACCGGGCGAAAGCGATCTGGTGGCCGCCGTTGTACTGATTTCTGGCGTCGAAGCAGATCTGAAATCCCTCTTTCAAACCTGCAAAGACAATTTAGACGGCAATGCAATCCCTTCCTATATCCAGGTGGTTGAGGAAATTCCGAAATCCGCGTCTGAAAAAAATCTGGATCGCCTGCTTAAAAACGATTTCCGCCCGGATGCAGCAAACGTATTCGCCCTGAAAAACGGGCAACAGGCATCGGACAGGATCGGTACATGAACCAAAACCCACATGAACCAAAATATGGAACGGACATGAAGGAACGGACATGAAAAAATATCTCGAAGACCTCGATTTTCGGGGAGAAGAATATGTGAGCGATTGGACGCCCTGGTCTCCGCAGGATATCCGGCGGAAAAAAGGCGTCCTGGAGGCGGCCCGGCTGATGCTGAACTCTGCCCTGACCGCTCCGGCCGCTGGCGGCGTTGCTTCCGTTGAAGGCCATCTGGTTTACGGCCAGGAAGAGCTGGAGGCCGTCGCCAGAAAGATCGAAGAACTGGCCTATAAAAACAAGGCCTGGACGGAAGCCTTTTTATATGAAGCCGTCATGGTACGCGATTCGGACGTCATTGTCCTGATCGGCAACACCCGCTGCCATGAAACGCCGCTGGACGGGGCATGCGGTCTTTGCGGCGGCGGCCTGGACTGCGGCTATTTTTATGACAAAAAAAAGCACAAGTACGGGCTGGTGGATAATACGGACCGGTCCTCATCCCGCATGATCGATGGCCCCCTGTGCTCGGCGCGCGTCAATGACCTGGGTTTTGCCGTGGGCAGTGCGCTCTGGACGGCCCGGACGCTGATGGTGGATGCCAGGCCCTTTGCCAGCATCGGAATGGCCGGTCAGAAAATGGGGTATTGTCCCAAATCCGGCATGGTGGTCGGCGTGCCGGTGGCGGCAAAATCCAAAAATCCCTATGTCGATGTGAATGTCGATTACCATCTGATCAATATGGATAAAGTGGTGGACAATGCCCGCAAAATCTATCAGACCGCCCGGATCATCCGCGGCTTCGATTATCGCAAATGGGTTCCGAAACCGGAAAAGACCCAAGAGGAGGGAGAGTAATGGGACATCTGATCGGTAAAGAATACTGCCTGGAGCACGTGGTGGAGGTTGCCAAGAGCATTGTTCTGGCCATCCATAAGGCGCCCCAGATCACCGGCAAAACGAAAATCGAGGCTGAAATCATCTGGGGCGAGGATCTGATGCCCATCATCGAAGTTCTGGAACCGGTGGCCAAGGCCGCGCGATATGTCCAGTGGGATTATGAAACCATCAAACGGTGTTACGAAAAAGGTGAGTCCCCGGTAATCATCAACATCGGCGCCAAGGTCAGCCGCTCCAACCTGAACTGGAACTGCGGGGCCTGCGGGTTCGACACCTGCAAAGAGTTCAATGCCTATGCAAAGGAAAATACCGGAGGCGGGCAGTTGGGCGGGCCTTCCTGTAACTGGAAAATCATGGATTATGCCATTGCATGCGACTGGGCCTGCGCAGCGGCCTGGCAGTACAATGTGGACAACCGCATCATGGGATCCGTCGGGTTTGCGCTGACTGCCCTGAACTATCTGCCTGAGTCCGACGTCAAGCTGGGCCTGGCCCTGGGGCCGCCCCGCGACATGGTCTACTATAGTCGGGAAGAGATGCATCAGGTGCTGTCTTACGAGATGGACAAAACAGACATGGTAAGGAGCGTGCCGTCCATGTTCACCGGTTTTCCGGGAGGCGGCAATCCCCAATATAAAACGAAAAACGACTGGTGGGCGCCGCCCGAATACATGAATGTCGGGTATTCGGATGCCGCCATGGAACTGATGCAGAAGGTTCTGTTTGAGGAAATTCCGGAAATTGTCGTCAAACATGCCGACGCCATTGCCGCGCGTTATCAAAAACAATGATTTCATATAATGAATCCACGGAGGAAAAATGGAATATTTAGACCTGGATCTGAATTTGACCAAAGAAGATGTTATGTTGAAAAAAACAGCTAATGAATTTGCCCGCAAGGTGATGCGCCCGATTGCCAAAGAACTGGACGAGATGACGCCGGAGCAGGTCATTGCCAAAGGTTCTCCTTTCTGGGAGTTCATGCGAAAAGCCTATGCACTGGGGTATCACGCGATCCTGATTCCGGAATCCTACGGCGGGATGGATCTGACCCCGCTGCAGCAGACCCTGATTTATGAAGAGCTGGCCTGGGGCAGCTTCGGTCTGGCCACTGCCGTTGCCGTATCCAGTTTTCCGGCTTTTGCGGCATCGATGGTTGCGGAAAGCGAGCTGATCGAAAAGATTATCGTGCCTTTTTGCGAGAACCGCGATGCCAGCTTCGTCGGTTGCTGGGCCATTACCGAGCCCGAGCACGGTTCGGACACGGTCATACCCGGCTACCCGAGCTTCCAGGATCCCGATATTCCGTCCAATTGCGTGGCCAGGCCCGATGGCGACGATTATGTGATCAACGGCCAGAAAGCGGCCTGGGTCTCCTGCGGAACCATTGCCACCCATGCGGCCCTGTTCTGCCAGATCGATCCCCGCATGGGGCATGCCGGCGGCGGCATTTTCGCCATCCCCCTGAACCTTCCCGGGATCAAGAAAGGCGCGCCCCTGAACAAAATCGGACAGCGTGATCTGAATCAGGGCGAGATCTTTTTCGACAACGTGCGGGTGCCCAAATCCGCCCTCATTGCCGGGCCCGATGCCTACGAACCCATGCTGGAAATCACCCTTTCGGCCACGACGGCCCTGATGGGTATTCTCAGTACCGGCCTTGCCCGGGCAGCCTTCGAGGAAGCCCTGGCCTATGTCAAGAAGCGCACCCAGGGCGGCCGGCTTCTGATGAACCACAAAAACGTCCAGGCCAAGCTCTTTCACATGTTCAGCAAGGTCGAACTCAGCCGCCAGATCAGCCGTTCGGCCTACATTTTCAACCAGAACACCTCAACGCCTGCCGAGGAATACTCGTTGGCCGCCAAGGTGTTCGGCACCCAATCGGCTTTCGAGGTGGCCAACGATGCGGTTCAGCTATTCGGCGGCAACGGTTTGACAAAGGAATATCTGGTGGAAAAACTCTTCCGGGATGCCCGCGCGACCCTGATCGAGGATGGCTCCAACGATGTTCTGGCCATTGCCGGCGGTCATAAGATGATTCGCCATTACCCGCGACTGGACTGATGACGACCGAACCCGTTCCCGGCATTCGGGTCATTTCGATGCCGGCGGTCAACGAGAGGAGAATACAATGACTCAGGTGTATATCATCGGATTGGGCATGATCCGATTCAACAAATACCCGGACCGGGGCGTCAGGGATATGGCCCATGAAGTCACCCGGCTTGCCCTTAAAGATGCGGGCCTGGAAAAAGAGGATCTGCAGGCAGCCTTCTTTTCAAATACCTTCTGGGGAATGTTTTCCAACCAGCATTCCATCCGGGGGCAGGTGATCCTGCGTTCCATGGGCATCGAGGCGATTCCGGTGACAAACGTGGAAAACGCCTGCGCCGGAGCGTCCACGGCCCTTCACCTGGCCGTGGCCGGGATCAGGGCGAACATGTTCGATGTCGCCCTGGCCCTGGGCTCGGAGAAGATCACCCATCCGAACAAAGCGCTGTCCCTGGGAGCCTATGCGTCTGCCATGGATGTGGATAATTTTGAAAACCATCTGAACATGATGATGGAACTGAACAAGACCTTCAATGTCGAAATCCCTCCGGGCCAGACCCCGCCGGGCGAAGGCCGCAGCGTATTCATGGATGCATATGCCATGGGAGCCAAGTGGCACATGAGCCGGTTCGGTTCCACCCAGCGGCAACTGGCGGCCATCTGTTCGAAAAATCATTTCCACGGTGCGTTGAATCCGATGGCCCAGTACCAGGAAACCATGACCATCGAGGCGGTTCTGGCGGACAAACCCATCGCCTATCCGCTCACGCGTGCCATGTGCGCGCCGGTGGGTGACGGGGCTGCCGCGGCCATCGTCTGCTCTGAAAGGTATCTGAAGAAACTGGCGAGTCCAAGGCCGATAAAGATCCTGGCCTCGGTTCTGGGTTCCGGAACGGACCGGGCCATGGACGGTGAAGACATCGGCGAACGCCTGTCAAAGCAGGCATATGAACTGGCGGGTGTCGGTCCGCTCGATATCAACCTGGCGGAACTGCATGATGCCACGTCATACGGCGAGCTTCACCAGACCGAAGCCATGGGATTTTGTCCCCTGGGTGAAGGCGGCATTTATGCCGAATCCGGCGCCACCATCCTGGGGGGCAAGCAGCCGGTGAATACCAGCGGCGGACTGGAGACCCGCGGTCATCCCATCGGTGCGTCCGGCCTGGCCCAGATTTACGAACTGGGCATCCAGCTTCGCGGGGAAGCCGGCAAACGCCAGGTGGAAGGCGCACGAATCGGCCTTGCCGAAAACGGCGGCGGCAGTATCGGCGTTGAGGAAGCGGCCATGTGCATTCATATTCTGGAAAAGGCCTTCTGACTTGTGAAAATCCCTTTACGGAAGTATCGATTGGAAAAAGTGAGGATTCGCAACATGAATGACCGGAAAAGCATATTCATCACCGGTGCGGCATCCGGCATCGGGCGTGAAACCGCCTTGCTGTTTGCAAAAAATGGCTGGTTTGTGGGTATTTCTGATGTGAATGAATCCGGATTGAAAAATCTTGAGACCCGGATCGGAAAAGAGAACTGCTTTTTCGGGGTCATGGATGTCACGGTTCCGGAAAGCGTTCGAAAGGGATTTGACGCGTTTGCGGAAAAAACGGACGGCAAACTGGATGTGCTTTTGAATAATGCCGGCATCGTCAAATTCGGTCTTTTTGAAAATGTCGATCTGGAAATCCATCACCGGATCGTTGATATCAATCTCAAGGGCTGCCTGAGCTGCGCCTATTATGCCATGAAGTATTTAAAACAAACACAAGGTTCCAGAATCATCAATATGTCTTCTGCTTCATCCATTTACGGTCTTCCGGATCTGTCCGTGTATTCGGCCACCAAACATGCCCTGAGCGCCATGACCGAAGCATTGAATCTCGAGATGGAAAGACACGGCGTCTATGTGTGCGACATCAAACCGCCGTACGTCAATACCCCGCTACTGGAAGTAAATGAAGACGTTTTCAGCATCAGCAAGATGGGAATTCGTATGGAATCCGGCAAAGTCGCCGAAACCGTCTGGAAGGCGTCACATCGCGATAAACTGCATTGGAATATCGGTGCAACGGCGTCTTTGGCTTTTCTTTGCTGGCTCATGCCGTTTGCCCAGCGATTCATCGTCAAGATGCTGACGATACCCTCGGAAGAAGGAGGAAGATCGTGAACATACTGGTCACCGGCGCAGCCGGGTATATCGGCGGAAGAATGGTTGAAATCCTTTGTCAAAAGGATTGGGTGAAAACGGTCGTGGGTACGGATATCAAGCCGGCGAATCAGAAGTTTTCGAAGTATCAATTCATTAAAAGAGACATTCTGGAGTCCATGGATGATATCATCGGCCAGAATAAAATTGATACCGTGGTTCATACCGCCTATGTCCTTCCGCCCATCCACGATAAGAAACAAATGGAGGACATCAATAAAGGGGGCACCCGCAATGTTCTGGATGCTTGCGTAAAGGCCGGAATCAAACAGATACTCTATACCAGTTCAACGACTGCTTACGGGTTTTATCCGAATAACGATTCGCCCCTGACCGAAGGCAGTCCCCTGCGCGGAAACGACGACTTCACCTATGCGAAAAACAAGAAGGAAATCGAAAGCATCCTGCGGGGATTCATCTCCGGGCATCCGGATATTACCGTCACCATCGTTCGGCCTTGTTTCGTGGTGGGTCCGGGATTCAAAAATCCCATGGCCGAGCATTTGAAGAAAAAAATCGTCATGCTCCCTTCAAAAACGCTTCCCTGGCAGTTCGTTCACGAGGATGACCTGGTCAATGTCATGGCCTTGTTGCTGGAAAAGCGGATGGGCGGAGAATTCAATGTAACGGCGGAAGGCACCCTGAGCTTTTCTGAAATGGTCAAAACACTGGGCAACACGCGAGTCCCGCTTCCCTGGTGGTTGTTATATCCGCTGAACAACCTGTCCTGGTTCCTGCGCCTTTCCTTCATCACCCGATTTCCTTCCCCGGCCATGCGAATGATGATCAATCCATGGATTGCATCCAGCGAAAAGCTCGTCCGGCAAACAGGTTATCAATTTATGTTCAATTCACGCCAGGCGTTTGAATCCTTTGCCATGTCCAGCAACAAGTAACAATGAGGGCGTTTTTTCCATGGCAACGATCTATCGGTTGATGTCACGGCGCGGTTGGCGTAAGGTACAACCCCGGAACAAAAGGATCAGAATTATTTTTGCGGAGGTGGAACATGGCGAATCATGAACAGGCCGTTGAACGATTGAAAACCGGATGGACACCGACGGAAGAAGTCATTTTGAAGCGGCGCAGCGTCCGGATGTACAAAAAGGAGCAGGTCCCGGAATTCATGGTTAAAAGAATCCTGGAGGCGGGGCGATTCGCGCCGTCGGCCGGAAACGGGCAACCCTGGAAATTTGTTGTGTTAAGGGAGCCTGAGATTATCCAGGGCGTGACCGAGACAACGATACAAATCTGCAAAATATTCAAGTCCCTGATCGACTACCGGATTCCCGGCAAAAGATGGCGTCTGCCCATTGCCAAATTAAACATCCTGTTTAAACCGGCGGATCTCCACCCCATGCCGTTCGGCGCCGTCACATTGATAGCCGACCGCAAACTGGGATTGTATCATGGCGCGCCCACGGTCATCATGATTTTTAAAGATGTTCGCGGCATATCCAATCCGGACCTGGATTGCGGTATCGCCGGCCAGAACATGGTGCTGACGGCCCACAGCATGGGGCTGGGCACTTGCTGGGTCAGTTTTGCCAAGCTTGCCTTTCAGTATACCGGAAAATGGAAAAAGAGGCTCGGCATCCAATATCCCTATAAATTTACAACCAGCCTGGCGATCGGGTGGCCCGTCGGGGAGCCGGACGCAATGATCTCGCGGCCCACCCATGAAGTCGACTGGTATGAAAACGGCATTAAAACGGTGGTTCATTAGGATGAGGAGATAAGAAATGGCAAATCTGACATTTTCCGAAAGAAGACGCATCCCCGTATACGATGATCCATCCCAGGTGGAATGGGGCATGGTTACATTTGATCATGAAAAATGCGGCGGCTGCGGCTTGTGCGTGAAGGTCTGTCCTTCTAACACCCTTGAAATGATGGATCAAAAAGCCGGAATGAAACAGCCCGTCGAATGCATGATGTGCTCGGATTGTATCGCCATCTGCCCGGAAGACGCGATTGTCGCCATCAGAAATTTCAGATACACCGGCCGGTATAAAACCATCGGTTTCGGAGAACTTCAGGCCCCTCGTCTATGAAAAGTGATGGGATGCCAGAAAACAGCCAGCCTCCCGGCGCGATCTTTTTAATCGCCGTGCCGGGTGTGTTGTCGTTCACCTTCATGCCTTCATCGATGTCGATTTCAAGCTGATTATTTTCCCTTGAAATTTGCCTCTCGCCTCTCGATAAAAGACATGACGCCCTCGATCGCATCCTCGCTTTCCATGATGGGCTTAAGATCCGGGATGAGCCTTGCAAACGCGGCCTCGGGTCCGTTGGTTGCGGCGATCCGCGCGGAATTGAGGGCTGCCATGACGCCGAGCGGCGCGCGCCTGGATATGTCCGTGGCAATTTCAATGGCGCGATCCAGCACCTTATCCGGTTCGGTCAGTTCCTGAACCAGGCCCAGCCGGAGCGCCTCAGGGCCGGTCATCTCATCGCCGGTGAGAAGATATCTCATGGCATTCCCCCAGCCGATCTCCCTGAAGAGCCGCACCGTGCCGCCGCCCACCGGATAGATGCCGCGCTTGACTTCCAGCAGGGCAATGCGTGAATCCGTTGATGCCACGCGAATATCCTGAGCCAGCAGCAGCTCAAAACCAATGGTATAGCATCTGCCTTGAATCGCCATAACCACTGGTTTTTTACACCTTGCACTACCGTCCATGCCGAGGGGATGGATACACCCTTCCGGGACCGTCCACTTGCCGCTTGCCAGCACCGGCGCCCACTTGTCGAGTTCCAGCCCCGAGGTAAAATGCTTTCCGTGCGCAAAGAGAACGCCGCAGCGAAGCTCCGGGTTTCTGTCCAGTTCGCCGTAAGCGCGCGCGAGCTCCGCATACATCTCCAGGTCGAAAGCGTTTTGTTTTTCCGGGCGGTTAAGTCCCATAAGGTTTACATGGCCGCGTGTTTCAACCGTTATTCTTGTATAATCCATCATAAAATTCCTTAATCTGATAGGTTTTCAGGCAGGCTTTTCGATTCCGTCTCGAGTTATGATGCCGCGCATTGAGGCGTTTTGTCACAATAGATCAATTTTTTCATAGACATCCGAAACAGCCAGTTTACTTTCCACGGACGGCATAAAAATCACATCATCCATGGCGCTGACTTCGGAAAGTAACCAGTTGTGATCGGATTGGCGGACATAGTGTTCAATATGGCGGGCGTCCTGGGAAATGAGCAGATATTCCTGTAATGATGCGATCATTCGGTAGTTCTGAAATTTTTTTCCGCGATCATAGCTTTCGGTGGAGGGCGAGAGCACTTCGATGATAACGGTCGGATTCAATAATGTATCCCGATGGTCATCTTCAAACTGGGACTGGCCGCAGACAATTGAAATATCCGGATAGGTGTACAGGCTGGTCTGGCTGATCTTGACGCGCATATCACTTGGATACACCCGGCAGGGTCGGAGCCGGAACTGGGCATGCAGACCGGCATACGTATTGCCCGCGATGAGATTGTGCGCTTCGCTTCCCCCTGCCATCGCAAAGACGTCGCCGGCGAAATATTCATTTCTGGTGCTGCCTGAACGCTCTTGCGCCAAATAGTCTTCAACCGGGATCGATGGTTTGGGCGTTGCAGTCATTGGGACACCTCATTATTTTTGATATATTGCCAGCTTTATGTACTGTTGGCAACGCTTTTTCTTATGGGTGGCCGCAGGCCGAATTCCGTAAGATCATCAAAAGATCATTGTCAGGCTGTCATCAGGGCCTTTCGGCAATTCGTGCAAGATAGGCGGGTGCGGCGGCCTTGGAGACTTTGGAAAGTCGCCGCATGAGATCAAAGGGGACCTGCCGGAGATGATGGACGGTTTTCAGTTCGTTGATCATGCCGATCCACAGACGGGCTGTCATTTCCGCATCGGCAAGGGCCCGGTGAAAGGTGCCGTCCGTGGTGATGTCCGTGTACCGGACAAGCGCTTGCAGATTGTGACCGGGTGCATCCGGATAGATACGGCGCGAGGCCAGCATCGAGCAGGCAAATTCCCGGGTCCGGCGCTTTCCGATGCGCTGGAGTTCGGCATCCAGGAACTTGCGATCGAAATTGGCGTTGTGAGCCACCAAGGGGTGCCCGGCCATGAAGTTCCAAAATTCGTGCATGACTTCATTTATCGGCGGTGCCTTTTTCAGCATCGCGTTGGTGATGCCCGTGTAGTCCTGAATAAAAAGGCTGATGCGCTTTCCGGGGTTCATCAGGCTCTGGAACCGATCCATGATCCGGTTGTTGGAAACCAGGACCGCACCGATCTCGATGGCCCGGTCCCCGTTGTCCGGGGAAAGGCCGGTTGTCTCAAAGTCCAGAACCACGACGCTGTAATCACCCAAATGACACTCCGCAACGACTATCGTTCCGCCTGCTGAACTTCTTACGAAGCCACCAATTGGTCGAGCTTGAATTCCGCGTGCAGGGCCCGAACCGCCAGTTCGGCGTATTTTTCGGAAATGACGCAGGAGATGCGGATTTCAGAGGTGCTGATCATCAGAATGTTGATATTTTCGGCGGCAAGTGCGGCAAACATGCGGGAAGCCACGCCCGAATGGTTCTTCATGCCGACCCCGATGACCGAAACCTTGGCGATGTTGGTGTCGCCCATGACATCTTCCGCATTGATTTCCGCTGCAATTTTTCGCGCCAGTTCCATGGCCTGCTCAAAATCGGCCGTGGGAACCGTGAACGTTAAATCATTGAATTTTCCAGAGTGGCGGTTTTGAATGATCATGTCCACATTGATGCCGGCATCGGAAATGGGCGAGAAAATCTTTGCCGCAACTCCGGGCTGATCCGGCACCTTGATCAGGGTAATGCGGGCTTCTTTTTTGTTGACGGTAACGCTGGATACCACCAGACGCTCCATGCTTTTATCTTCATTCACCACCATGGTTCCTTCCTCCTCTGAAAATGACGATCTGACGTGAACCGCGACATTGTATTTTTTGGCAAACTCAACCGAGCGGATCTGGAGGACCTTGGCGCCGAGACTGGCCATTTCCAGCATTTCCTCGTAAGAAATCCGGTCTATTTTTTTCGCATCGCTGCAAATATTGGGGTCTGTGGTATAAACGCCGTTGACATCGGTGTAGATTTCGCAGATATCCGCCTTGATGGCGGCGGCAATGGCAACGGCCGAGGTGTCGGACCCGCCGCGGCCAAGGGTCGTGATGTTGCCGTTGGTATCGCACCCCTGAAAACCGGCCACCACGACGATGCTGCGGTTGGCCAGAAATTCCTTGATTCGGGTGGCCCCGATATCCATGATCCGGGCATTTCCGAACGTGCAGTCCGTAACCACTTCCGCCTGATGCCCCAGAAGCGACTGGGCCGGATAATTCATGGCATTCAGGGTCATGGCCAGGAGCGCGGCCGTGGTCTGCTCACCGGTTGCCAGCAGCACGTCCAGCTCGCGCTTTTCCGGGTAATGGGTGATCTGTTGCGCCAGATCGATGAGGCTGTCGGTGATTCCGGCCATTGCCGAGAGAATCACCACCACGTCATTTCCCTGGTCATAGGTTTTTATCACCCGATTGGCGACATTTCGGATGCGGTCAAGATCCGCGACGGAGGTTCCGCCGTATTTTTGGACGATCAATGCCATAGGTTCTCCTTTAAACGATGTTCTATTCGGGTCAGCAATTGAAGATATCTGTCCCCGTTAGCAGTAAAAACAATGTCTCGCGTATTCTCCCCGGTGATTTCCATCCGAAGGTCGAGGCATTTTGAAAACTCATCCGGGCCGAGTCGTTCCGCCCATTCGATGGCGACCACGGCCGTGTGCGTATCCAGAATATCATGGAGCCCGATATCCTCGAAATCAAGATCCGACAAGCGGTACAAATCCAGATGAAACAGGGAAAGTCTGCCCGGATATTCATTGACCAGGGTATAGGAAGGGCTGGTGACATACACCTTCTCCGGAACTTTTAGTCCCCTGGCAAGTCCCTGGACCAGGGCGGTTTTTCCGCTTCCCAGATCCCCTCTCAGTGCTATAATGGTGCCGGCATCGGCCGTCTCTCCGATGAGCCGGCCGATCCTGCGGGTTTCTTCAACGCTGCCGGAAGAGATGAGAAACGAACGGGTCATTTCAACCTTTCGACCGTCATCTTCCCGTCCAGGACCTCCTTGATGACACCCGGCAGGGCCCCGGCCACTTCCGATGCCAGAAATCCAAACGGTCCTTTCGATTCGCAAAACGCGTCCGCGGCCTTTCCATGAAGATAAACGCCGGCATGGGATGCATCTTCGGCTCCCAGCCCCTGTGCCAGGAGCCCCGCGATGACGCCGGTCAGCACATCGCCCATGCCGGCGGCTGCCATTCCCGGATTTGCGGTCGGGTTGATATACACGGTGCCATCCGGATGC
Organism: Deltaproteobacteria bacterium; assembly: GCA_016219185.1. Classification (GTDB taxonomy): domain Bacteria; phylum Desulfobacterota; class Desulfobacteria; order Desulfobacterales; family Desulfatirhabdiaceae; genus RAAP-1. Next base: position 10,118 of record JACRBZ010000023.1, on the reverse strand, counting down.
GCAATAACGGTTCTGGCTCCTTTTAAAATCAGGTGGACATGATGGTCCCGGGAAAACCGTCTGGCAATTCCGATCCGGTCTGCCTGAATATCCGAAACACTCACTCCTGTCAACCGGGACATTTCTCCGGGATGCGGGGTTAAAATCGCCGGGGCCTTCAGGTCCTTCAGCACATCGAGCCGGCCGCAAACGCAGTTTAAGCCGTCCGCATCCAGAACCACCGGAATGGAGACGCCGCGCAGAATCTCGATCACGAGTTTCCGGGTTTCGGGCAAGGCACTCATGCCGGGACCCATGGCCAGGCATTTTTTCCCCTGAAGCTGCTCCCGGATAGCGTCAAGAACCGAGTCATCCCAGAGGCCTTCCTTCCGGCCATTCATCGGAGCTGTCATGATTTCGGAAATCCGGGATTGGATGATGGTATTCAGGCTTTCGGGAATTGCCAGCGTGACCAGACCGGCCCCGGATCTTAAGGCCCCAAGTCCGCTCATGACGGCGGCCCCGGCTTTTCCGGTGGACCCGCCGATTACCAGCACATGCCCGGTTGTTCCCTTGTGACTGGTCGCTTCTCTTCGGGGAAAAGAGCTGGCGATGGCTTCTGACGTCAGGATGTGGTGTTTGGGTCCGACGGCACGGACAATGTGCGGCGGTATGCCGATATCGATAATTTCCAGGCGGCCCGTGACCCCGGCACCCGGAAACAGGATATGGCCGATTTTGGGGAATCCGAAGGTGACGGTGGTATGGGCCCGGATGCAGGCCCCGTAGATCATTCCCGTGTCCGCATTCAGGCCGGAGGGGATATCAACGGCGATAATGGGCCGATTCAGGCTGTTCAAGAATTCAATGGCCGTCCTGAAAAGCCCCTTGACCTCGGCATTCAGGCCGGTCCCCAGAAGCGCATCCACCCAGATCCGGTGTTGCCGCATGGCTATTTGATGCCGCGCCAGCAGGGCCGGGTCCGTAATTTCAACAACCGGAATTTTCAGCGCATCCAGAAGCTTCAGATTGGCCGCTGCATCGCCCTTGACGGCCGCGCGATCCGAAAAGAGATAAACGCTGACGGCAGCGCCCATGGCTGCCAGATAGCGGGCGATGACAAACCCGTCTCCGCCGTTGTTTCCCCTGCCGGTGGCGATACCGATATCTTGATCGCAGATATCCGGAAATGTCTGGATCATCACATCAATCACGCCCCTTCCGGCGTTTTCCATCAGCACCCTGCCCGGAAGGCCGAAGGATTCGATGGTTTCCCGGTCCATTTGCTGCATTTCGGAAGCGGTGACAATAGGCATGGAGGAGTTGGGTTTATCTGTCATTTTCCGGTTCCCACAAAAAATGAATGCCGGATTTTGGAACCGTGTTCCGGATTTTTTCCAGCAGGTTTCCGGATTTTGTTTCCATGAGTTGTGCCTTGACTTCATCATGTTCATGGTCGAATCCGGCCAGATGCAGCATGCCGTGAATCAAAAGCTCGATCAGGCGCTGGCGAAACGAGATGCCGGCAAGGGCCGCTTCTTTTTCCGCCGTATCCGCCGATATGACCACATCTCCCAGCAGCAGCGGCGAAACCTGCGAAAACAGGCCTTCCTGCATGGCAAAGGAAATCACATTGGTCGGGCCTTCATGTTGCAGGTATTCGCCGTTGATGATTTCAATCTGGGGGTCATCGACGATTAGAAGGGACAGCTCGTGGTCAGGATAGCCCAAGTCGTTTAAGATGGCCTGAGCCGTCTGTTCGAGGATCTTTCTGGGGATTTTTTTCCGGTTTTGCCGGTTGCTTATCAGAATGCCCATCTTTAGCCTTTCCGCCGACCAGTACCAGTGTTTCGCTGTATTCGATCCGGTGATGGTGAATGCCGTTTAAAATCTTGTTAAAGGTTTTGGCAATGCTGTTCAGATCCTTGAGGGTCAACTCGCAGTTATTGAGCTGTCCGTCCGAAAACACCTTGTTGATCAGATTCTGAACCAGCCCCTGAATCCTGGCCGGGGTGGGATTGTCCAGGGTCCGGGATGCCGCCTCCACCACGTCGGCCAGCATCAGGAGGCCGGCTTCGCGCGTCTTGGGCTTGGGTCCGGGATACCGGTATTCGTCCGTGTTGATTTCCTTGTCGCCTTTAAGCAGTTTGGCCTTTTCATAAAAAAAACTCATCAGGCTGGTGCCGTGAGACTGCTGGATGGTATCCACGATGGTCTGCCCGAGCTTGTGCTCCCTTGCGATTTCCACCCCGTCCTTGACATGGGCGATCAGGATTCTCCGGGACATGGAAGGGGCCAGCTTATCGTGCTTGTTCTTGCCGTTGGTTTGATTTTCGATGAAATACAGGGGCTTTTTGACTTTTCCGATGTCATGGTAATATCCGCAAACCTTGGCCAGCAAGGGGTTGGCGCCGATTTCCGATGCCGCGGCTTCCACCATGGATCCCACGACCACCGAGTGATGATAGGTGCCCGGTGCTTCAATCATCAGTTTTCGCAGAATGGGGCAGTCCAGGTTGGAAAGCTCCAAAAGTTTAATGTCCGTCGTGTACTCGAAAATGATTTCAACCAGCGGGGCAAGGCCCGCTGCGACAATTCCGGAGCCGATTCCGCCCAGAAATGCAAATGCCAGGTTCCACAGCAGTTCGGTCACATAAAAATCAGCGCCGAGAAAGGTCATGGCCGAGGCCAGAACGACATTCAGCAGGCCGATTCGAATGCCGGCCCGGATAAATACTTTTCGCTCCCGGCAATGCCGCATGCAGTAAGCTGCCGTCAAACTGCTCAGCAGGAAATAAACGAAAATATCGAACCGGTTCTGAAAAATAAACGCCGTGGCAACGGAGAGGATCAGGGCAAATGCCGCTGCCACATTCAGTCCCAGGAACAGACAGACCGTCATGGCGCCGGATGCCATCGGAACGCCCAGCAGCAAGGCGGACAGGGAAATTCCCGATGATGTTTTCTGGGCCAGGGTTTCGGACAGGGTGACCGATACCCGCGCAACCAGGAAAAATACAACGAGCATGCAGGACAGAAACAGCAGATCGCTGTTGAGATTCCGGTTGACCGGACGTTTGTGAAATTGGAGGAGAATATAGATGATGATCAGCAGGCAGACCATCATCATGGCGGCGCCGGCGCCGATGGACAGCTTCAGATGCTGCTTTTCCTGGGCCTGAAAGGCATTGATTTTTAAAAGCTGTTCCGGCGTCACCCGCTCGCCTTCCCGCAGCAGCATTTCTCCGGCCTTGATCTTGTAAAGAACGGGTTTGATGCTGTCGTAAGCCTTCTTTTTCCGCTCTTCGGTTTCTTTCCGGTTAAGGGTGATATTGGGCTGAACCATTTGCTGAACAAAATCCACGATCAGGTTCCTGAGATTATAATTGAAGTCATTCAGAAGCGGGGCCCCGACCACCCGGACCATGGTTTTTGCCTGGTCCAGCCCGTAAAACGATTTCAGGCGGATGATGATGGTTTCGGAAAGGCTTGAGATGTCTCTGAGGATAATCCCCTTGTCCATTTCCTTTAGAAGGACGTCCTTATTGGATACGACCCCGTTTTCAAGGACCGCGGACAGAATGCGGACAATCAGATCGGCGATGGTTTTTGAAAATTCTTCTTTTTCCAGGATGGCATAAGCCCCGTCGCTGACTGAAAAACCGATTGTCTCTTCAAATTTGGGTTTTTGTTCCCAGATGCGGTCGCGGAGATTGGGTTTGCGATGGGTTAAAACAGATGATCCGACACTGGCGGGAACATTGGTGGTTTCCGCGGATTTTTCGTTTTCAATGACCCGCCGGACCAGTTCAAATGCCTGTCCCACGCCCTGGGCCAGGGCGGGCGAAAGGGGGGAGTCCAGATCATAAACCGCCAGAACCTCATCGATGGCCTTTCTGCGGTGGGTTTCCGTGGCATCGGGATCTTCGATCAGAAAATCCTTGGGGGATTTGACATCCCGTTCAACCACGTCTCCCAGGCTGTAGGAAAGCGGGTTATGGATCAGGTTGGGATAAAGCAGGGATAAAAAAACAAGGGTTATGCCGGAAAGAAGTATCCATCGCAGATGCGGACTGGTGTTGAGAAAGACGGTGAGCGAATCCTTGATTTTTCCCATGGTTATTTTGCCTTGCTGATTTCAAGGTCTTCATAAGCCTTGATGATGTCCTGAACCAGGCGGTGCCGGACCACATCTTCCTTGGAAAAAAAGACGAATTGAATGCCGGGGATGTCCTGAAGGATTTTCTTGGCTTCGATCAGACCGGACGGTTTCTGGGAAGGCAGATCGATCTGGGTGATGTCGCCGGTGATGACGGCCTTGGCATTGAAGCCGATCCGGGTCAGAAACATTTTCATCTGCTCCGAGGTGGTGTTCTGGGCTTCATCCAGAATGATAAAGGCATCGTTTAAGGTCCGGCCCCGCATGAAGGCAATGGGCGCCACTTCGATGGCACCCTGCTGAATCAGGCTGGCTGCTTTTTCAAAGCGCATCATGTCGTGAAGGGCGTCATAAAGGGGCCTCAGATAAGGGTCCACTTTTTCCGACAAATCCCCGGGCAAAAATCCCAGGGCTTCGCCGGCCTCGACAGCCGGCCGGGTTAAAATGATGCGCCGGACCGTTCCCTTGGAAAGCTCGGATACCGCCATGGCCATGGCCAGATAAGTCTTGCCGGTTCCCGCGGGTCCGATGCCGAAAACGATGTCATGGGTTCTCATGGCATCAATATAATCTTTCTGGGATCGGCTCTTGGGGGAAATGGGGGTTTTCTTGGATGTCATAAAGACCGTGTCCAGAAAAAGATCCTTCAGCTTGGCGGTGTCATCGGAACTGAGGACCCGTATGGCATAATCGATGTCCGAAGGGTAAACGGAATAACCGCCTTTCAAAAGGTCGTAGAGCTGATTGAGAATATTTCTGGCCAGCTCTTCCGCGTAGGATTCTCCGGAAATCATGACCGTATTGCCCCGGGTCTGGATCGCCACGTCCAGGGCTTCGGCAATTTTATTCAGGTGGGCATTATGTTCCCCAAAAAGCTGTCTGGCCAGATGAACATCCGGTAATGTCAGGTGTGTTGCGTGGGTATCGGTTTTTTTTGCCATGTTTTATGTAAAAGCCAAATGCCATGAAACCTTCTTAACTCGGGCCTTTTATGCAAAATATTTAATCGCTTTATATATCATATCATTTTCATCAAATGCAAATACCAAATACGGATTGCCGCGATTCGGGAAATAATGATTTTTTCGATAAAAGGGTTGCGCTCCATGCGCATAAAGGATAAATCAGCACCCTATGAATCCCACACCCGACCTTCGTATCGTTTCCGTTAATGCCGCTCCGGTTCAGGCAGACGGCGACTATGTGCTTTACTGGATGACCGCTTTTCGCAGAACAGGCTGGAATTTCAGCTTGCAACGGGCCGTTGAATGGGCCGCAAAACTTCAAAAACCCCTTGTTGTCCTTGAGGCGATCCGGTGCGATTATCCTCATGCCTGCGACCGGTTTCATGCCGCGATTCTCGATGGCATGAACGACAACCGGAAAGCTTTTGAAGGAAAACCTGTTCTCTATTATCCTTTTGTGGAGGAGCGGGCAGGGCAGGGCAAGGGCCTGATTGCGGCCCTTAGCATCTGTGCCTGTGTGGTGGTAACCGATGCGTATCCTTGTTTTTTTCTGCCGAAAATGCTGCAAGCGGCAGCCAGTCAATGCAGGGTCAAACTGGAATCTGTGGATTCAAACGGTCTGGCGCCCTTAAGAGACGTCGACCGGGTATTTACAACAGCCCATAGCTTCAGGCGATTCCTTCAAAAAAGAATGATCCGGTATCTTCAGGATTTTCCGGATCCGGATCCGTTATTTGGGGTCTCTTTGCCCGTGTTGCCAGCGCTGCCCGAGGATATCCTGATGAAATGGCCCGCTGCCTCGCCCGACACCCTTGCTGCCATCCCGCAAATTTTGAAATCCCTGCCCATTTCCCATTATCCGGGGCCGGTTTCCGGTTTTTCCGGGGGCCAGACAGCCGGCGGGCAGGTACTGAGGGCATTTTTATCGCAAGATTTCATGTCATATAATGATTTAAGAAACCACCCGGACGCCAATGCCACCAGCGGACTGGGGCCCTATCTGCATTTCGGTCATATTTCCAGCCATCAGGTCGTCTCCGAGATCCTGAAAATGGAGAACTGGACCCTGGACCGCCTGAAGGACCCGTCGCTGGGTCATCGGACCGGATGGTGGCAGCTCAGTGCTTCCGCGGAGGCGTTTTTCGATCAGGTTATCACCTGGCGGGAGCTGGGGTTCAACATGTGTTTTCAGAAGCCGGATGATTATGATCAATTCAGCTCCCTTCCCGGATGGGCGCAAAAAGAGCTGAACCAGCACGCGAGCGATCCGCGCCCCTATCTGTATTCAGCCGAAACCCTTGAGAATGCCACAACCCATGACCCCCTATGGAATGCCGCGCAGACTCAACTGGTTCGCGAAGGCAGGTTGCATAATTACCTGCGGATGCTCTGGGGAAAAAAGATCCTGGAATGGTCGCCCGGCCCCCGGGAGGCACTTCATACCATGATCCGCCTGAACAACACCTACGCCCTGGATGGCCGCGATCCCAATGCCTACTCGGGGATTTTCTGGGTTCTGGGCCGCTATGACCGGCCCTGGGGTCCTGCCAGGCCGATCTTTGGCAAGATCCGCTACATGAGCTCCGAGAACACCCGCCGAAAACTGAAGCTAAAGGCCTATTTGCAGAAATACCGTCCGTAAACGGTCTCATCGGTCTTTCACTGCCATGGAAATCAAGCCGGATATGGCGTATTATCGTAACCAAGGCACTGATGTGCATGCACTAATAGAACGCCGCATCCTGTTGATCAATCTGCGCCGGTTGCAGCCGCTGCTCTGGGGAATCATTGTCTTTACGGCACTGATCCTGGCCAGCAGTTCCCTGCTCAGAGAAAGGGCCATAGCGGATTTCGGGTTCAGCGATCCCCTACAGATGATGATCATGCTTCGCAGCATGTGGCTGGGTATCGATCTATTTGCCATCCTGGCGATCCGTCGGGTCCTTGCCGGCAAGACGGAACAGACCACGTACCTGCACGGCATCTTGGAAACAGGGATTATTCTTGTGAACATGCTATTTGTCGTGGTCATGCTGAGCAAGGGATATGCTTACAATCCTTCCCTGGAGGTTCTGTATATCGCGCTCTTTGCTCTGGCTCCGGTCATCCGCCTGAACCTGGCCAAGAGCATCATCGTCATCGGCTTGCCCTGTTTCCTGGTGCTGTTGATAATCCTTGGCCAAAATGGTATCGGAGTTGTCCACATCTCCAACATCATCAGCCTCATCGCCATCACCATTCTGGCCATGATCATCTTCAGGGTCATGTATCTTTCCCGTGTGCGGGAGCTGGCGCAGCAATTAACCATCGAACGCCAATTGGCCGAGATGGAACGCCTATCTGTAACGGATGGCCTGACGCAACTGGCCAATCGCCGCAGTCTGGACAAGCAACTGGAAATCGAATGGGGCAGGGCGGTCCGGCTGAAATTGCCCCTTGCCCTGGTCATGATGGATATCGATTACTTCAAAGGTTTTAACGATTCGTATGGGCATTTGCGCGGAGATGCGTGTCTTCAGGCCATCGCCCGCGTCATTGAGCGGCATACGCGGCGGGCCGGCGATCTGGGGGCCCGGTACGGCGGTGAGGAATTCGTCATCCTGCTGCCGAACACCGATTTGGCCAGTGCCGCCGTCATCGCCGAAAATATCCGGCAGGAGATTTTTGACATGGATTGCGTTCATGCCGGATCACCGGAAAAACGCGTGACCGTCAGCCTGGGAGTGGCCGCAAGTTGCTCCGTGGATGCCTCTTCGGGACCCGAGCTTTTGGACGCCGCGGATCGGGCGCTCTACCGGGCCAAGGCATTCGGTCGTAACAGGGTGGTCCTGGCCGGTGCTTCATACGCTGAAGAAAGCTTATTATGAACTGTATTGAGCCTGTTACTCCCGGCAAGATCCGCTACATGAACTCCGAGAACACCTGCCGAAAACTGAAGCTTAAGGCCTATTTGCAGCGGTACCGTCCGTAAAGGCTTCATAAATGTCCCCTCGATTCAATCAGTGATGCGGTATTTCATTCCGGATTGTCGATTTCTGCTATTTTAACCCAGTAAATAAAATTGACAAGTGATCCTGAAGTATCATACAGAACCACTTGTCGAATAATGGGTTTTCTACATGCCTTCTCCACTCACTTGCTTGAAGGAGGATACGACATCCGAACGGTGCAGAAATCCTTGTGCCATAGTATGTCAAGGCAACGATGATCTTTACCCATGTCATCAAACGAGACTCGTCGTGCGTTCGCAGTCCGGTGGGCGGGCTTTGAAACGATTAATGGTGGTCATGTTATGCCGATCCGTATAAGATGCCGTGATAAATTGCCTTGTGGACTCAACTAATTGATAATAAATTGATAATTATGCATTTGGCAGGAAATCGCAAGGCATGTTATACGGATTAAAACAAAAAATTCGCATATTATATTTTTGTTCGGTACTGTACATGGGAAGTGATGTCAGCGCCGCGAGTAGAAGGTTGACGGAGTAAGGAGAAATGAGCGCAACTGAGAGATACGATCAAATTGGCACGGACTATGCGTCCGTGCGTAGGCCAGATGCTCGCTGGGTTGCCCGAATACACCAAGCGCTCGACGGCCATCGCACTATCGTCAACATAGGGGCTGGAGCCGGTTCCTACGAACCTGGATTCATGTCCGTTGTGGGAGTCGAACCCTCACAGATTATGATCAGTCAGCGCTCATCATCGGCCGCACCGGTGGTATGCGGTGTGGCCGAGCAACTGCCGTTCCAGGATGGCGCCTTTGACGTAGCTTTGGCCGTATTTACCGTGCATCACTGGTCTGACCCAGGCGTAGGCCTGGCGGAGATGCGCAGGGTTTCGCACAAGCAAGTCGTTGTCACCTGGGATCCGGACGTTTTCGCACGGCAATTCTGGCTGGTTCGTGACTATCTGCCAGAGGCGGTAGCACGTGAGAGACAACTGGCTACCCTTGCGACGGTATTGGCACACCTCGGACCCACGACCACCGAGATGTTGCTGGTGCCGGACGACTGCACAGATGGCTTTTTCGGAGCGTACTGGAAACGACCTCAGGCCTATCTGGAGGCGACTGTGCGGGGAGCAATCTCTGGACTCGCGCTACTCGACCGAGGTGTTGTTTCCGCCGCAATGGAGCGTTTGAAGGTTGATATAGGCCAGGGACGTTGGCACGCACGATACTCGGATCTCATGGAGCTTTGTGAACTCGATCTGGGATATCGTCTCGTGGTCGCTGAGCATTAAAAGAGACGGAGTCGTCGGTATGTGAGGTACCACCATCGCTTCCAGGCCGACCGCAGCCCGCCAGCGGTTCCTACTGAATCTGAAAAGATTCGTTTGGGCTGCTGCGGCTGAGGCAAAACGTTATGTTCTCCAAGATGAATACTACATCAAAAACAATTCTATTATTCCTTTCAGGACTCTTTACTGGCATTTTAATCATGAGCGTCCTTTCTTACAGGGCAAGCAAAACATACTTACAGGTCATAGAATCTAACTACAACTATGAACAATACAAATTTGCCAAGCAAGCAATGAAGGATCATGAATATTTTTTGGCAGTTCATCATTATAAAAATCTTATAACTGCATCATCGCAAAAACCCGGAAATTCATTTTATGAAGCAAAAGATATCTGGACACTTTCATTTCCATTTACCGCACAAATTTTAAGAATAATAAAGACTGATTTAGATCCAAAAGGAATTGGCAAAATGAGAGGTGATGGCATTAATCATGGCATGTTGGCATATGCTTTAGAGAAATATGGGAAGTACAGTGAAGCTAATGCTGAGTGGGAAAAAGCGTCAATACTGCTTGAGCAAAAAGATGTAGAAAAAGTCAAACAACTGATTGAAAATATAAATAAAACATAACGAATAAGGATAGATTGTGAGAGCGAAGCGAACCACAATCTTATCCGTTTGGTTGGACAAGCCCGGCTACTTTATATAAGGAAATATCTTTTTTTGAAAGGGGTTTTAAGAGAAGCTTTAACGAGGAACGCTTTTT
>JACRBZ010000022.1 GCA_016219185.1 Deltaproteobacteria bacterium | reverse complement strand
TTTTGGCTTCTGGCGTTAACGGCTTTCCGCGAATTGAGTCCATACGCTACCAAAATTTGGTGTTAATTTTTAATTTCGTTTGGGTAGAGTATCACATGATAATAGTTAAAACAAGTATCAATTCATCTGCAAGGATCTATAACATGATCATAAGAAAAGAAAAAGCTGCGGACAGTGAAGAAATAACACAGGTAACAATCGCTGCCTTCAAGACTCTCCCGATTAGCAATCACACAGAGCAATTCATAATAAATGCATTACGTGTTGCAGGCGCACTGACCATCTCACTTGTTGCTGAAATCGATGGTCGAGTTGTCGGACATATTGCTTTTTCGCCCGTAACAATTTCAGACGGTACAATAGACTGGCATGGTCTCGGACCGATTTCCGTATTGCCGGAGTATCACAAAAAAGGCATCGGGAAATCACTTATTAACAACGGGTTGTCTATGTTGAAAGAATCGGGCGGCCAGGGTTGCGCTCTTGTGGGTGATCCGAACTACTATAACCGGTTCGGTTTTCGGAATTATCCGGAATTAATATACGAAGGGATTCCTCAAGAGTTTTTCCTTTCTTTGCCTTTTACCAACCAGGCACCACAAGGCATTGTCGTATTTCATGAGGGATTTCTGGCAAATGGCTGATCAGTCAATAAATCTGACCGGAATAAAGCGCGTTCAAAGAGGTGGGCAGCTTCTCGGCCGGCAGGTTATTTTACCGTTAGCGTATTGATATGATAAATCGAGTGAAAATTGCATTTTGGGGCTATACAGGCCTCAATGTATATATATTATGCATAATTGTATTCGTTTGGAATGAACGAAAGCGTTTTATCATTGACGGTGAACTCGGGCCATCCATTTACTACTTATCATACCTATTCCTGACTATAACCCTTGTTACTCTCAGCCTATGGTATATGCTCCGCAAATCAGGGGAGAAATATTCTAAAGCACAAAGATTATACCTGAGGGCCAGTCAAATTTTTTCCCTTCTTACTTGGTTTTTTTCGTTGCTCCCTGCCCTGTTAGTTCTCTACGGTATATTACATGGTCCTGATTCAAGTTACGCAAAAGAGGGCTTCATCAAACACATAGGATTCCCCCCGCCATCTTCAGTCTCAAAAATATATTACTCGGATGACGATCTCTGGTTGGACCCCACATATCTTTTACGTTTCGATTGTTCTGATACCTCGGTTTTAACCTCAATTGCAAATGGTCAAAATCTGCAAGAATGTACTGAAGGGAAAAGGGGCCTGAATTCTGGGCCAAAATGGTTTGCAGAAAAAGATTATAGGTCTAATTTGAAGTGTTTCTATAGAGAAGAACTCGGAAATAACTGGTACCTCTGGTATGACCCTGGTACCAGCACTGTCTGGTATGTAGAATATAGTATGTAGCTGCTGAGTGCCACGACATCGTGGACATAATTTAAGGCCTAACGTCGTGTATGAAAAAGGGGACAGATTTATATTTAATGAGAAAACTGCAAAATAAATCTGTCCCCTTTTACTATTGACCGCATTCAGCAGGAACAGATGATTCTCAGTTATATTGACAAACATGGCGCCATCGTGAGAGCGGAGGCTGCGGATTTGTGCAGAATCGGTCTTTTCCAAGCGACCCCGCCCGATTCTTCAATCAGAGTGCTAATCAGCGGACGCTTTTTGAAATTTTTTGCGATATTCCTTTGGCAACAAACCTGTCCGCTTTGAAAAAATCTTGCGGAAGGTACTGCTGTCCTCGTAACCTACCTTATACGTAATTTCATCAAAGGAACGAATTCCTTTCTCCAGAAATCGCTTGGCGGCCTCGATCCGAATATTCTGTTGATAGGTCAGGGGGGTTTCCCCGGTGGCGGTCTTAAATCGCCGTACCAGTGTGCGGCGGCTCAATCCGATTTTATGAGCCAGATCGTCATAATTAAGATTTTTGTCAAAATCATTCTCGATCCACTCTTGTACCGTAATAATATGATCATCTCCGTGATCTTTTCGATATTGAAACATGGCATAAGGCGCCTGGGAAGTCCGGTTCATATCGGCAATCAGAGATTTTGAAGATTGCAGAGCCATTTCATGTCCGCAATATTTTTCCACTAGATAAAGAGAAAGATCGATAGCGGCGCTATAGCCGCCCGAGCAAAACAGATCTCCCTCATCGGTGATCAACCGTTCAGCTTTGAGCTCTATCTTAGGATACCGCTTTTTGAATTGATCCGCAAAAGCCCAGTGAGTCGTTGCCGTTTTACCGTCCAGCAATCCGGTTTCCGCCAGTACGAATGCTCCGGTACAGATTGTAGCGATATGGGCGCCCTCGCGATAACGATCTTTTAACCAGCCAACGACCTCATGTTCTCTACTCATGGTTTTCTCGATATCCTTAATGGAAGACACCACAACCAGATCCGTTTCCTGTACATCATGAATCGATCCATCCGGCACCATTCTGACACCATTCAAACATTTAAAGGGCTTACCGGTGCTCGTCACCAACCTTACGTCGAAGAAGGGCGTAAATTCTTGGTCATGAAAAAAATTCCACATCACCCCTGCCAGAGAAAACACATCCATGGGACTGATAATGGAAAAGGCCATGGAGTTTTGCATGGCCAGAATTGCTACTTTTTTCATTTTGAATCTCCTTATGGCATGATCCAACTCAAAAATGTCCTTTTAGCCACTTCAAATTGAACAAGTCAAGAAGTATTTAAATCAGAAACGCATATACCACTGAAAAGGAGAAATATTATGACGGATGTATATGAAAGACTGGCGACGCACCTGGATAACCTTCCCGCAAGTTATCCTGCCACGGATTCAGGAGTTGAAATTCGGATATTGAAACGTTTGTTTACACCTGAAGAAGCAGAAGCAGCACTGGCTCTAACCATGTTTCCGGAGTCCGCGGACGCCATCGCAAAGAGACTTGGTAAAGACGAAACAGATATTGAAAAGCTTTATTACGGCATGTCCAAAAAGGGACTCATTGGCCGATCGGGTAAAGAACAGTATAAATACATGGCTGCCCACTTTATTGTCGGTATATGGGAATTTCATGTTAATAACCTTGACGAAGAACTGATTCGGGATTTTAATGAATATATACCGCAAATCTGGGAAAAACGCTGGGTAAAACAAAAAACACAGAACCTGAGGGTCATTCCCGTATCCAAAAGCATTACCGTTGAAATGAACGTCATGCCCTATGAAGAGGCGGAAAGTATTATAAAAAAACAATCGAAAATTGTGGTTGCGCCTTGTATATGCAGAAAAGAACAGAATATGGCTGGACATGGTTGTGACAGGCCCTTGGAAACATGCCTGACCTTGGGGGCCGGTGCATTATTTTATGAAAAAAACGGTATTGGACGCGCTATCTCACAGGAAGAAGCCCTGGCAATTCTGAACGAAGGCATTGAAGCCGGTCTTGTGCTTCAGCCTTCAAATTCTCAAAATCCCTTTGTTATCTGCATGTGCTGCGGATGCTGCTGCCTGGTACTGAAAAACCTCAACAGGCTGCTTGAACCCGCCAGAGTTGCGAATACCAATTATTATGTCACTGTCAGCGAAAATGACTGCACGGGTTGTGGAAATTGTGAAGACATATGCCAAATGGGTGCTATAATCGTGCAAGGCGCGTCAGCAGTTGTCAACCCGGCAAGATGTATTGGATGCGGCCTTTGTGTTGCGCGGTGCGAATTTAACGCAACAATGCTTGTTAAGAAGGAAGAATCCGAAAGATATGCCGTCCCTGCCAATTCAGTTGAACAATATATGAACATGGCCCGGGAAAGGGGTCTTATATAAGGGGTACAATATATGTCTCAAGACTCGGATATATTTGAAAAGCACTACAATGATTATTGCGCCCAAATTGCCGAAGTTGATTTCGGATCCATGACGGATCGGCTTGGAATCAGACAATACGGCAATCAAATGCGGGTTCCATTTTTCAACAAGGACTATATGGTTTCAAGCAATGGAATTGTTGATACGGCAGGCAATAGACCTGAATACATGGCTTGCGTGGTCATCGCCAAGTATATCTTGTCATGCCCCGATAAATCCTATCATGACACGGAATGGGTATCTTTCAAGGACTTCAAAAGAACTTCACATGTTACAAATGGAAACTTTTTTACCAGCGATACAGAACGAACCCTATCGAAACATTTTTCAGGAAGACTCGACGAGCTCTCCAGTGCCGGTGAGGAATTGGGAGGCGTTCACCACGAGATGGAAACAAAATACGACCTGTCCATGCAGTTCAGTGCGCTTCCTCGCATATCTCTTCTCTTGCTTTTTAATGATGGTGACGCGGAATTTCCTGCGCAATGTACTGTTCTTTTTCAGAAACATGCAGAGTTCTATCTTGATCCCGAATCCTTGATAATGACGGGTGTATTTCTTGCCAGGAACCTGAAAAAATGCTCCCAGAGACATTGAAGGGAATCGAACAACAAGGATCCAGGCCGACACAAAAAGCCGGCACGATTCCGTGGCGATTCGAAAGGTCGTGATCGGCTTTTTACGAAAGTGATTATAAGCGCTCCATTCCCGGAAGAGTCTCCATGGTTTTCTCCGGGAGCGCTGTTGAATCCTGTCCGGCATCTTCTTCCATCCACGCATCCAGCAGCTTGTGGGCCACCGCAAGCACCACCGGTCCGACGAAGAGGCCGATGAGACCGAACGCCATCAAACCTCCGACCACGCCGGTGAAAATGAGCAGCAGCGGCAGATCCGCTCCTTTTTTGATGAGAATCGGCCGCAGGATACTGTCCATGGTTCCCACAACGATCGTGCAGATAAGAAGAAACGCCCCCCATCCCGAGCTGCCGCTCCAAAACAGCCAGAGCGTGGCTGACCCGAGCACCGGCAGGACCCCGATCTGGGAGATGGCAAGCATTAACATCAACGCGGTAAGGAATGTGGCAAAAGGTACGCCGGCAATGACCAGACCGATGCCTCCCAATACCGACTGGGCAAGCGCCGTCACAACGATCCCCAGCGCAACGCCTCGCACGGCCTGGCCGGCAAGACAGACCGCGTTTTCTCCGCGCGGCCCCGCCAGACGGCGTCCGAAAAGCAAGACACGCTTTGCCGCTGCCTCACCGTTCGCGTACATGATCGCCGCTAGTAAGACCGTGAGCAGAAATTCCACGAGCAGCATCCCGAAACCGCCGACCTGGGCCACGAACCACTTGATCAGGCCGCCGGCATACGGGCCGACCTTGACGGCAACCCCTTGTATCCCGGCCGCTGCGACCTTTTCCCAAAAATCCGCCAATTTCCCGCCGACCAGCGGCAGGCTGTCCACCCACTCCGGGTGCGGAGGCACCTCGAAACGCGCAAGCGTTTTTGCCCATCCGGCAATTTCGTCGACGTTGGAAATGATCGTGCCGATAGCTAGTGCAAGCGGCACGACCAGGACGCATAGAAGTACAACCGTCATCAGCGCAACCGCCAGTGAGCGTTTGTGCCACAGCCGCTTTTGAAGAGCGATCATCAAGGGCCAAGTTGCCACCACGATGGTTGCCGCCCAGACGGCGGCCCCCAGAAATGGCCGCAGGATCCAGATCGTCGACCCGATGAGAGCCACGATGAAAATAACGCCCAACAAGCTTCGGGTTAGATCGCGTTGAAATTCGGCCATTACCTTTTCCTCCGTACCGCTCGTATTCCTGAAAGTAAATTCACCGGAATTTGTCCGGCGCACTAAGAACTTGCTTTTAAGGTTTTATTTGGGGTATCACCTGACTTGGACACTGTCAAGGACATTAACGCGCCGAATCAAGGTGAATGACCGCCATTGAGAAACACAAATTTAACCTCGAAACGCCTTGTGGTGCTGGATATGGATGCGATTGAATGCAACCTTCGGAAGATGCGGACCGCTGTTGGGTGCGCCGGCAAAAATCTCCGTAATCAAGAAAGATGTTTCCTGAATTCCCCCCTGAATTCCAATGAGAGGATCCATGGTTGATCGTAAAGTACAATTGGAGATAAAGAATAAGATCGCATTGGTGACCATGAATCGCGCCAGGAAGAAAAACGCGTTTGATGAGTCAATGTTCACAGCCTTGGAACAGGTTACAGATGACTTGAAGCAAAATCTTCCCAGGGTGATTATCATAACCGGCGATGGAGACGAAGCGTTTTGCGCAGGATTTGATGTTAATCCTGAAAATCCTTTGGTGGCCGGTTTTCTGGAAGTTTTGGGTAAAAACGATATAGAACCAGCCAGAAGATTGGTTAACCGTATTCGAAAAGCAGTTGATGGATTTATTTCTTTACCCGTTCCGATAATTGCCGCAATAAATGGATTGGCTTATGGGGGAGGGATGGAGCTGGCGACCCGATGCGATTTGCGGGTTATGGACCGAACAGCTCAACTCTGTTTTTCAGAAGTACGATTGGGTTTAATGCCGGATTGGGGTGGAGGTCCTTATTTAACTAAACTTGTCGGAAGTGCCATTGCTTCAGACCTCATTCTGACAGCGCGTACGGTAAATGCGGAGGAAGCGTTAAAAATTGGCCTTGTTAACCGTGTGAGTGAAGAAGGACGGTCCGTTGATGAGGCATTCAACCTGGCGGAACTAATCGCGCAAAACGGGCCTAAGGCCATCCGTCATGCTTTGGCTGTTATTCGACAGAGTCAGGACCTGTCTTTGGGAAAAGCGCTTGAGCTGGAGGCTGAAATGGCTGCTGAACTTATTGTATCCGGTGAATGTATTCATGGTATTACAGCGTTTATGGAAAAGAAAAAACCGGAATTTCCCGATGTTCATGATTCAATCAGAGGCTGCACAAGTGTTTTATAAATCTTTTCCGCCACCTGATCCTTATGGTTTTTATCCGGTGCGTTACAGAAAATGGCGATAAGATCCCTGGCATATTGCCGGGCAGTTAAGAACCCTTGTTCTCTTGCCGCTTCTATTCTTTCCCAGTCCTGGTCTGATGCAAATTTTTCAAAAGCGTTGCGAAGCTGTGGGAACAGTGGCAGGAAAAGACCGTCCTGAAAGGCTGCATAAAATCCCAGTCCGGCTGCATTTTTTGTGGAGATGATGTGTTGAAGCGTGCCATGGGCCGCGGTATCCGCCAGAAGATCTTTCACGGTTCTTGCCAGAAGCTCAACCGGTGTGTGCGGGAACTCGGAAACGATTTCCCTGAAGATCTGGTGATCAAACACCGTGTCTTTCAATTCCCCGATCTCATGATGAATATATGTCTGCTCCTGGACCGACAGGATGGATTCAAAATGGGTTTTTCGGCTTTCAAGTCTTGTATCCGGCAGGCCGCATTGTTTTAGTGCAAAATGCAAAAACCGCTGTCCCGACTTTTTCAGATAGACCATCTGGTCCCATAAAAAAAAGCAGGCCGCATCACGACGAATCAGGATAAAACCATCCTGATTCAGGGCCGGGATGGTCAACAGATCCCGGAGCAGTTCCTTTTCCAGAATCACGATGGGGATACCGTCCAGATAACGGGTTTCTTTTATTCCGGCAAGAAAGAAAGTGGGTTTCAGGGAATGGGCGTATCCCGCACCATAAAATAAATTAAGGGGAGATAAGATCTTGTTGATGGCACCTGTATCAAAGGGATCGTATTCCCTTTCAAATAGCGGCAGGGGGGCAAATGCCCGTCCCTCGATTTTCTCCCACAACTGTTCTTTATGGTCAATCCAGTCCACAAGCTCTGATGGGTTGTTTTCTTCCCAGGGATGGAAGCCTTTTTCCCATTTGTTGAGATCCCTGAGGCGAAGAGCCATTCCACAGATAGAAAAAATACCGGAACCCGAGGCGTCGGAAATATCGCAATTGCTTTGTATCGTTCGTATGAATTGTTCCAGGTTCCTGTCTTTTGTCATGGCATCCATTCCAATCATCTTGTTTTGCTTATTTTGATGGCAGTTGTGTAAAGATACTGAAGAAAATAAGCATTTGTCCGTAAAAGTAAAAAAAATTAATTGAAAATAACAAGAAAAACAGGGACGGGTTTTGATATACTGCTTAATCGACTTCATGGGCAAAGTTCACGCCTCTAAAAAAATCATTACGCCAATTCAGGTTTTGATTAAAGTACCAATGATGTGTTACGTATTTATTTTCCATCTGGTTTTAGGAATTCTGAATGCAGCGAGCATGGTGCTGATACTGGATGCATCAGGTTCCATGGTATTTCCCCCGGCGCCCGCTGCCGTGAATACCGAAGTGGAACTCCTTTGGCAGGGACCGGGATATAAGTCCAACTATATCTCTATTGCACGGCAGGACCAGCAGCCGGGCGGCAATTCATCCGTCTGATGCTGCTGACAAAGGGACGCAAATGGAAAAGGAGAGAGGCCAATGGTCATCTGGGGAGTCATTTGGGGCGCCATACTTGGCGCGCTGTACAGCCGGTACGACGAAGGATTTGCGGTGGTTGCGGGCGCAATGCTGGGTGCGCTTGCGGGTTTAACCTTGCGAAAAGCAGTGGATCGGCATGTTGCGGAATTGATTGCGCAAACAAAGCCGGTCTCGGAACCCGTGTTCACACGCGTGGACGAACCCTCTCCGGAAACCGGCGACACCGCATCTTTTGAGGAGGTCGGGTCCACCGGGTTGCCGGAGACTGATGCGGTTGCCGCTGAATCCGTGACGGCTCCGCCGGTTGCGATGGATACAGCGCCCCAAGCGGATGCCAAAGCGGTGTACCAGGCGCCTGCAGAGCCGTCCGCACCATCGGAGCCTTCGATTATTGATGAAACAGTTGCGCGCATCAAGGGATGGTTTTTCGGCGGCAATACGGTTGCGCGGCTCGGCGCTGCGGTCTTGTTCATCGGCCTTGCATTCCTTGCCCGATTGGCCGCTGAACGCGGTTTGATACCGCCCGAGCTGCGCCTTGCGGGTATCGGCGCCATGGCTGTCGGTTTGTTGATCTTCGGGTTTCGCCTGCGTGAGCGGCGCACCGGGTACGCGATCACGCTGCAAGGCGCGGGCGTGGCAATTCTGTATCTGACCATGTTCACTGCGTACCGCTTGTATGCCTTGATGCCTTCCGGTCTTGCGTTCGGGCTGATGGTGGCCGTGTGCGCCTTGTCCGGCGTGCTGGCAGTGCTGCAAGATGCGCGCGCCCTTGCGGTGATGGGCGCCGCAGGGGGATTTTTATCCCCGATTCTAGCCTCCACCGGCCAGGGCGATCATGTGGCGCTGTTCAGCTATTACACGGTGCTGAACCTCGGCATCCTCGGTGTGGCGTGGAAAAAGGACTGGCGTTTACTGAACCTGGTGGGCTTTGTGTTCACCTTCGGCATTGGCACGTTGTGGGGCGTGCTGCGTTATCGACCGGAGCACTACGCCAGCACGCAACCGTTTTTGATTGTGTTTGTCATTCTGTACGTCGCCATTGCCGTGTTGTTTGCGCTTCGCCGCGGGCCGAGCTTGAGGGACTACGTCGATAGCACGCTGGTGTTCGGTGTGCCCCTGATCGGTTTCGGTCTGCAGGCGGGGCTGGTACGGCATTTCGAGTTTGGCCTGGCCTGGTCGGCCGTTGCCACGGCCGCGTTTTATCTGCTGCTCGCGGGCCTTCTGGCCTGGCGCCGTCTTGAACAGTTGCGTCTGCTGGTTGAATGTTTCGTCGCGCTGGGTGTGATCTTCGCCTCGCTTGCGATACCGCTTGCCCTGGATGCGCGCTGGACGGCCGCGGCCTGGGCCGTGGAAGGAGCCGCGGTGATCTGGGTGGGCCTGCGCCAACACCGCCGCCTTGCGCGTGCGTTCGGGTTGTTGTTGCAGGTTGGCGGCTTCTTTGCGTTTATCGATCATCTGATGATGGGGCGCGCGCCGCACGGCTGGCCCCTGCTGAACGCCGAATTCGTCGGTGCCGCGTTGCTGGCCGGTGCGGCCATCTTCAGCAGTTATCAGTTTCATTTATATTATCGCCGGCTGCCGCGCGCACCGGGCTGGTATGCGGATTTCGAGCGGGCAGCCATTGTGCCGCTGTTTCTGTATGGATTTGCCTGGTGGATGGGGGCAATCGCCCTGGAATTGTCGCGGCGTGCGGTATCGCCCGCGGGACAGTGGTCGTTTGTGTTTGCCGCCATGGACCGGCCGCTGTTGTTGATGCTCGGCTTTGTGGCAAGTGCTGCGGTCTCGGTCTGGCAAGGCATGCGGCGCGACTGGGACATTGCGAGCTGGCCCGGCTACGCCACGCTGCCGGTGCTGCTGCTCGGCGCGCTGTTCGGCATGGCGAGCTTTCGTCATCTGTTCGAGCACGGCGGTGTGTGGATCTGGCCCCTGGCGATAGGGGTGCATCTGTGGACACTTGGCCGGATCGACGGGTCCGGTCCGGCCAAGTGGCACGGGGCTGTTCACGCGGGGGGTGTTTTTCTGCTGGTACTGCTTGGCTGGAGCGCCGTCGATTTTACGATCGACGAAGCACGGCTGTGGCAAACGAGCTGGGGCCCTGCAGGGGCATTGCTTGCCCTGACCGGCGTGCTGTCCGTTGTGGGAAAGGCCGCCTTTTCTTCCGCGGCCCGGAACCACTGGCCGATGGATCGCTTTGCTCGCGCCTACGGCTGGTACGGCTTGATTCCCGTTGCCGTGCTGACTGCCGGCTGCGCCGTGTTGATGACACTCACCCAAAGCGGCGATGCGTCACCCCTGCCGCATATTCCGCTGATCAATCCGACGGATCTGGCTTTTCTGCTTGCCGTCGCCGCGCTGTGGCAATGGCGTCAACATGCGTTAGCGTCGGCGTGGCCGCTGCCTGCCTGGCTGCGTGACCGACCCATCGGCTTTTCGTTGATGGGCGGCACATTGTTTGTCTGGCTAAACACCGTGTGGGTCCGTGCGGTTCACCATTTCTTCGATGTGCCGTGGCACGCGGACGCCTTGTTTCATTCCTTCATCGTGCAAGCCGGCTATGCGCTGCTGTGGACGCTCACCGCGACAGGCATGATGGTATTCGCATCCCGCCGCAATGTGCGGCCGCTTTGGCTTACCGGCGCCGCGCTGTTGGGCGTGACGGTGGTGAAGCTGGTCCTGATCGATCTGTCCAATGCCGGCGGGTTTGAACGCATCGTCGCTTTCATCGGCGTGGGCGCTTTGATGCTGCTTGTGGGATATCTGGCGCCGCTGCCGCCAAAGAACCTTTACACCGAGGCCACATGATGAAAATAATTCCGTTTTTCCTGGCAGGCCTGATGGCTTGCGCAACAGTTTTCGCTCAAAGCAGTCCGGTGCTTAACCCCGGAGACTTTGCCGCATGCTTTGACATCATTACCACCGGCGCCGAACCCTTCCAGCGCGTGATGCTGCGGCCGGAGGTGTTCCGCTACAGCCAGTCCGCACAGCTCAGCGATATACGCGTGTTTAATGCGATTGGTGAGATGCTGCCGTTTGCCATACGCCAGCCGAATGAGCACAGCGCGTCTCAAGAAGCCGCGCAGCGTGTGGACGTGTACCCGGTGGAAGCATCCGTTCATGCCGCGGCGCTCGGCGGTGGCCGGCTGGAGATCCGCCAAAACGCCGGTGGAACAACGGTCGTGATTGAAGGGCAGGGCGCCGCAGTACAGCCCGAGGCTGAATCGCGTGTGGATGCTTATCTGCTCGATACGCGCGCTATTAAAGCAAGAGCCGTTGCCTTGGAATTGGACGCGGATTTTGACAGTGCGAAGCTCGTGCCGGTCAGCGTCGAAGCGAGCAGCGATTTAAAAAACTGGCGCTCGTTGGCCGCTGCCGAACCCGTTTTCCGTCTGGGCAAAGGTGAAACCAGCGCCACGCGCACAACAGTGCGGTTTGCAAATGCCGGTTCGGTGGAGAATCAGTTCTTGCGCATCCGCTGGTCGAACACTGCCAGGTTCTCGCTGCATGCCGCTTTTTTGAAGACGATTATCGCCGATCCAGCGCCGCTGGTGCCGGATATGGCGGTTCCAGTCGGAAGTCCCGTGGTGTTTGATGGCCGCTCCGCGGAGTGGACCATTTCCACGCCCGTGTCGTTCACGCAGTTTGAGGTCAAGCTCGCTGAGCCAAACACGTTGGTGCCGGTGAAAATATTCGGTCGGAAACATGCGGGTGAGCCGTGGCTTGCGATCGGCCGCGGCGTTATCTATCGCATTGCACGGGAAAGCGGGGAAAGCCTCAGCCCGCCGCTGATGATAAACAGCGGCAGCTATCAAGCGCTGAAGATTGAAGTTGACGGCGCCGCAGGCAGTCTCGGCGCCACGCCGCCAGCGGCCGTGCTGCGTTTTGCGCCGCGTGAAGTGGTTTTCCTGACCCGCGGACCGGCACCGTTCACGCTGGCAACGGGGCATTCAAAGGTCGGTGCGGGGCAACTGCCCTTGCAGAGTTTGATCCCCGGTTACAAGACCAATGACGAGCAGGCGCTTCCGCAAGCAACACTCGCCCCTCCGGTAATCAGCGACAATCTGCTGGCAAAGCCCGTGAAAACCGTATTGGGAATCGATTTGCGCCGCCTGGTGTTATGGGGCATTCTGATTGCGGCTGTTTTCCTGCTGTCGGGCTACGCGGTTTCATTACTGCGCAAACTCAATAAAGCGCAGGCGGATCGGAAATAGTTGAATAGTTCCCCGGAAAGTTTCTTTAAATGTCGCTCATTGTCTTCAATAAACTGGATACAAGCGTTCGCGGAAAAAGCGTGCTCAAGAATATTTCCTGGTCGATTGAACCCCGTCAGAACTGGGTGATTGTCGGTCCCAACGGGGCCGGCAAGACCTCGCTTCTGAATATCATTCTCGGAAAACTCTACTATCGGGGCGATTTTTTCATTGCAGCGGGATTGCGTGAACACACAAGTTATGTCTCCTTTGACCGGCATTCGGCTTTGATCCGCAAGGAAGCGGAAAAAGACCATGCCAGACATTTCAGTGGCCGCCTTGATGAAGGCCTTGTTACGCCGGCAAGCCTCCTGCTGGCTTCGGCCGAGACAACCGGCAATCCGGACAGGGCTCAAGAAGTCATCTCGCTTCTTGGCATCCGCAGCATTTTAAACAGGGAAATCAGGCGGCTTTCCACCGGCGAAATGCGGAAACTGTTGATCGCCGATGCCTTGATCAAAGAGCCTGAACTACTCATCCTGGACGAGCCCTATGAGGGTTTGGACCCGAAATCAGCCCGTACATTGATTCGGTTGACCGATCATCTGATGGCATCCGGCATTCAGGTGCTTCTGGTGACGCACCGTTTTGAAGAAATTCCGGCCCATATTACCCATGCGCTGTGCTTAAAAAACGGCACGATTTTCAGGAAAGGTCCGGCCGGAATTCTTCGCGAAAAGCAGCTTACCACGGACCTCTACCCCATCAAGCGTCCCCCGGCTCAATTTGCGGAAGAGATCAAAGCGCCTGCCGGCACGGTTTTTGACGATGCGTCCCCCACCTTGATCCATATGGTGGATGTGAGCGTCATCCATGGGCGGACCCCTATCCTGGATCACGTTGACTGGCAGGTAAACAAGGGGGAAAACTGGTATATCGTTGGACCCAACGGCGCCGGAAAGTCCACATTGATCCGATTGATCACGGCGGATGAGCCGCAGGCCTATGCGAACGAGATCTATCTATTCGGCAAAAGACGGGGGACAGGGGAAAGCATCTGGGATATCAAGCAGAAGATCGGCCTGATTTCATCGGAATTTCAGATCCAATACCGGGGAACGGGGGCGCCGATTACCGCATTTCAGGTTGTCCTTTCCGGCTTTTTCGATTCAATCGGTCTTTTCCGAAACGCAACTGAAGTGCAGCGGCGTATCGCCGGGCAGTGGTTGCGGCGAGTCGGAATGGAAGAATATGGGGAGCGCGCCTTTGCCCACTTGTCTTACGGAGAACAGCGCATGATCCTCATCGTTCGGGCCATGGTCAAATCTCCGGCCATGCTGATTCTGGATGAGCCCTTTGAGGGGCTTGACCATGCCAACCGGCGGATGCTTCTGGCGCTGATCGACGACATCGGGAAAAATACGGATACCAGCATTATCTATGTCACGCACCAAAGGGACCGGCTCGAGTGCATCACCCACAGAATCGAATTCGTACCCGGAGAAACCGGAGGGTATCGGGTCATAAAGCAGAAGATATAAAATTCGGGGGAACGGGGTCGTCCATCGGGCCTTGTTGGAAAAGAACCTTTAAACCCGAGGACGGAGCCGTGCCGGGCCAGTTCGACCCGGCACGGCTCCTTGCTTTGATTGCAGCGGCAATGCATTTTAAATGTGAATCGCGTTCCGGACTTCTTCCATGGTCTGCCGGGCTACGGCCTGGGCTTTCTGATTCCCGGATGTAATAATCTCCTGAACCGTTTCGGGCCGCTCCTCGAAGTATTTGCGTTTTTCCCGAATCGGGGCAAGGGCGCTGATCAGGTTCTCGGCCATGATTTTTTTACATTCCACGCATCCGATATCAGCGGACCGGCACTGGCTGTTGATGTTTTCCACAACGGACGGCGGGGAATAGAGCTTGTGAAATTCAAAGACATTGCAGATCTCGGGATTTCCCGGGTCCTTGCGTCTTGCCCGGTTGGGATCGGTGACCATGGTGGAGACCTTGGCGCGAATGTCTTCCGGGGAGTCTGAAAGATAAATGGCGTTGTTATAGCTCTTGCTCATTTTGCGCCGGTCCAGGCCCAGGATTTTGGAAGACTGGGTTAAAATGGCTTCCGGCTCCGGGAATACGTTGCCGTAAAGGTAATTGAAGCGCCTGGCGATTTCCCGGGTGATCTCGATGTGGGGAACCTGGTCGATACCGACCGGAACGCCGCTGGCCTTGTACATGATGATGTCCGCGGCCTGAAGCACCGGGTATCCCAGAAATCCGAAGGTGGACAGATCCTTGTTTTCGAGCTGGATGATCTGATCCTTATACGTGGGGTTGCGCTCCAGCCAGGGAACCGGGGTGATCATCGAGAGCAGTAAAAACAGTTCGGCATGTTCCTTTACGCTGGACTGGACAAAGAGCGTGCATTTTTCCGGGGACAGGCCGGCGCTCAGCCAGTCGATCGCCATTTCCTGAACAAAGCGCCGGATGTTTCCCGGGTTTTCATAGTCACTGGTCAGGGCGTGCCAGTCGGCGATAAAGAAAAAACAGTCATATTCTTCCTGCATGGCGATCCAGTTGTCCAGCGCGCCATGGTAATTTCCCAGGTGAAGGGGGCCGGTCGGGCGCATTCCGCTTAAAATTCTTTTTTTTGCCGTCATGAAATACTCCTGTGTTAATTAAAAAAATGTGCTTTGATCATTAATCGTATGTAGTTACCCTTTAGAGAAAGGGGGATTTACATAGGGATCAAGCAACCAGAAAATATTAAATCCCCCCCTGGCCCCCCTTTTCAAAGGGGGGAATGTTCTTCGGACTTCAGTATCATTTTCACATGCGCCATCTCGTCATCCTTTGTTTTCAGCTTGCCGTTCACTTTTTCGTCGCGAAGGGACTTGAGGATTTTCTTATAAATGGGCCCGGGCTTAACGCCCATTTCCAGAATGTCCTTTCCGGTTACGTCGGGCTGAATAAAGCGCAGGGTGACGCAATAATTGGAAATTGCCCGTTTCACCCGCTCCTGGCGGGTTGCGGCCATCATGAACAAAATCAGCTCGGTTTTAATTTCGGACAGTTTTTCGCACAGCACATGGTTGGGGATGGTTGCATTTCTCTCCAGCCAGGACAAAGAGCGCTCCGCGGCAAAACGATCTTTGTTGAGCAGGGTGCAATGCCTGGGCGCCATCTCCAGCCGCGTGCAGATATCGTCCGTCACCCCGGCATCGGTGCCGCGGATAATGGCCAGAAAATAAACCGGCCATTTCATATAAGATTCTTCAAGAAAAAGCAAATCATGCCAGGAGATCACTTTTTTCACGGCATCCAGCAGCACCGTCATGTCCGCGGACAATTGAAGCGTCGGGTGGATGACTTTCAGAAGCTGGAAATCATCCAGTCTCGTGATGGCGGGGACCGGGTTTTCTTCTTCAAGGATCTGCCGGATCTCGCTGAAAACTCTGCGCCCGATCAGCCGCGAGAACAAATCCATTTTGACGGCATTGTCAATCAAGCCGCTTGTCAGCTTTCCGATGGTAAAGCCGAAGCGCTGTTCGAATTTGATGGCGCGAAACGCGCGGGTCGGATCTTCCACAAAACTGAGGTTGTGAAGCACCCGGATGCTTTTTTCCTTGAGATCCTTATGTGCGGAGAAAAAGTCTATCAGGATGCCGAATCGCGCCGGATTCAACTGGATCGAGAGGGTATTGATGGTAAAATCCCTGCGGAAGAGATCCAGCTTGATGGAACTCATTTCGACAATGGGCATGGCGGTGGGGAATTTGTAATATTCCATTCTGGCGGAAGCCACATCGATCTTGAATCCATCCGAAAGGGTAATGACGGCGGTGCCGAAACTGGCGTGGGTATGGACCCTGGCCTGGTTCCTGCCGGCATATTCCCTGGCAAAGGCAATGCCGTCCCCCTCGATCACGATATCCATGTCGTCGTTCTGCCGATACAAAAACAGATCCCGAACAAACCCGCCGACCACATAGGCGCCGACCCCGAGCTGGCTGGCGACTTCGCCGATGGTTCTCAAAAGATCCATCACCCGGTCGGACAGCCTTTCATTCATGAAATTAATGACGTTTCGGGTTCTGGCGTGGGTGATGTCCTTGCCGGGGTCAAAATGGTTTTCGGAATTGTTCTGAGTCTGCCTGGCCAGGATGTTTAAGAGGTCGGTTCGCGTGATCACGCCGGTGATGACATTCTGGTCCACGACCGGCAGTACCCGCTGCTTGTTTTCGATGATTTTTTGCTGAATCTCCGGCATGTCCGCATCCGGCGCGACCCAGGCCATGTCCGTGGTCATGTAGTCCCGGACCGGAACATTGCCCAGTTGGTGAAAGAGGGCTTTTTCAATGACCTGGCGGGAAATGAACCCGAGCAGCTCATCTTTTCGGTCCGGGTTTTCCGTAACCACCAGCGCATTGATGTTATAGCGTGTCAGCAGATCGGCGGCATCCTTACAGGACACATCCGCGCCGACGGTAATGGGAGGGGAAGACATGATGTCCCTGGCCTTGCGCCTGGCCCGGACCTTGGCGTAGAGGATCTCCAGAAGGCGCTGCTCCACCTGGGCCAGGGTCTGCTCCTTTATGGTTGCGGAGGCCGCATAACTGTGCCCGCCGCCGCCCAGAAGCGTTACGATGGTTCCGACATCCACTTCCGGGATCCGGCTTCGGGCCACGATATGAATTTTATTCTCCATGCCGGCAAGGGCGAAGATGGCGTTCAAATTCTCCATTTTAATGAATTTGTGAACCAGCACGGCAAAATCCGGTATGTAATTGTCGCTGATGATATTGGTCAGAACAATGTCGATGCCGTTGATCATATAATGCATTGCCGACTGGATCATATCGTTTAAGAGACTGATCTGCTCGGGACTGATCTCGCGGGCGATCATGGCGGCAATGGTATTGAGATTGGCGCCCTTGGACAGCAGAAATGCCGCTGCGGTAAAATCCTGTTCGGTTGTTGAGGGAAACGTAAACGAGCCGGTGTCTTCATAAATTCCCAGGCAAAGAATGGTGGCTTCGTCCGGCGTGATATCTATTCTTTTTTCCTTGAGAATATCGGTTAATATGGTAACGGTTGCGCCGGTCAGCCGGTTGACCTCGTAATGGGCCTTGATATCGGTGGCCATTGCCGGATGGTGATCATAGATATGAATTTCGACATCCGGCCGGTCGGCGACGGCTGCAAATTTTCCGATGCGGCCGGGTTGCCGGGTATCTACCAGCACCAGTTTTTTGATGCGGGAAAAGTCAATGTGCTTCATATCTTCCATGTTAAAGAGATATACCATGGAACTGATGAAGAAATTTCGCAGATTTTTTTCCTGGGAGCCCGGAAATACCACCAGGGCTTCCGGATAGAGTTTTTGCGCGGCCAGCATGGAAGCCACGGCATCAAAGTCCGCGTTCAGATGGGTGGTAATGATGGTCAGGTCGTTTTTCGGGGACGAATTCACATCTTCCTCTCACCGGGTTTATAAATCAGTGCTCAGGGACCAGGGAGTTTGCGTCCGGTCCCTGACCCCGATCTTTATAGCGGATTTGGCGGGAAAAAGACAGGGATTTCAGGCGAAAGAAAGATGATCCTATGGGCTAGAGTCGTTTGGGCTTGTTTTCAATTCCCAGCCCGATCAGGATGTCCAGGAAATTTGAAAAGGGAATTCCGGCGGTTTTTGCGGCACGCGGGAGCAGGCTGGTCTCGGTCATTCCCGGGATTGTGTTGGTTTCAAGGATGTAAAGCTGTCGGCCGCTCAGCATCATATCCGTACGGCTGTATCCTTCACAGAAAAGGGCCCGGTGTGCCATTTTGGCATAAGCCTGAGCTTTTTCCGTCAGTGCCTCGTCAATTCTGGCCGGACAGATTTCCTGGCTGGCGCCGGGCAGATATTTGGCATGGTAGTTGAAAAATTCATACCGGGTGTCGGGGATGATTTCAATGACGGGAAGCGCCTTTAAGTCCCGATTTCCGATAACTCCGACCGTCAGCTCCGTTCCCTGGATATAGGTTTCGACCACCACGGTGTTGTCATAACTGAAGGCTTCCCGAATGGCGGGTTCCAGTGCTTCCCGTGTTTTCACAATGGCCATTCCGATGCTGGATCCGCCCTTGGCGGGTTTGATGACCAGCGGCAAACCGATGCGCTCCAGGCAGGTTTCAGCCTTTAGCGCGTCTTCCCGGTTTATCGTGATATAGGTGGGCGTCGGAATGCCGGATTTTTCATAAAGCTGTTTTGAAACCAGTTTGTCCATGGCAATGGCGCTTCCAAGGACTCCGGACCCCTGATAGGGAATGCCCAGAAGATCCAGCAGCCCCTGAACGGTTCCGTCTTCGCCAAACGGGCCGTGAAGAATGATCAGTGCAACATCAATGGACGGCGCGTCGGCAACCAGGCGGCTTAAATCCGTTTTGGGATCATACCGGATCACCCGGTATTTATCCTTGTCCAGCGCGGCGTAAACCTGATCGCCGCTTTTAAGCGAGACCTCGCGCTCCGAAGAGATACCGCCGGAAAGCAGAGCAACGGTGAGTGGTTTCGTCATCGAAAATCCTTCATGATTGAAAGAGCTGCTGCTTGACGCTGTTGAATTCTTCCAGGGTGATCAAATTGCTTTCCAGCAGGCGAACCAGTTCGGAAAGCTCCCGCATTCTGGATGATGCCGGATCTTCCAGAAGATTCGCTGGGTTGCGGGTTGTGTCGGGCAGGGCAAGGGGATTGTTGTCTTTGCCGATTTTAAAGGATGCCATTCCCCCCAGGATACTGACTTCAATGGCCCTGCCATGAAAAAGGGGAGAGTTCACCATTTCGCGAAGGGTTTTGCCTTCCTGTTTCATCCGGTTGTAAAAGCGGTAGCCGGAGACGATGATGGCAACCGTTCCGCCCAGGAATATCCAGATCATGTACTGAATGACTCCCCGGAAGAAAAGAACCAGAAGGCCGAGGCCGGCAATCAGAAGCACATGAAGCACCAGAACCGAATAGGCGATCATAACACTTTTGAAAATACCGTCGCTGTTTTTGGATTTATTCATCATGATGTTTTACTGAAATCAGCTTGAAGGGTTTGAGTCCATACGGGTAGCCAGTTTTGAGGCATAGAGTTGAGGCATTTCCCTCTCAACGGAAGTTTTCCGCAG
The DNA here is from genome assembly GCA_016219185.1 of Deltaproteobacteria bacterium. Lineage (GTDB taxonomy): Bacteria > Desulfobacterota > Desulfobacteria > Desulfobacterales > Desulfatirhabdiaceae > RAAP-1. The sequence continues at coordinate 68,196 of JACRBZ010000022.1, read as the reverse complement.
ACAATTGAGTTTTAAAATCAGATAATTCAATCGGCTCAAGGTCCGATATTTCTGAGCCGTATCTTCCATTGCGGCCAGCAAGTCATGGGTCTGGTGAATCTCTTTTTTCAGCTCGATTTCCGGAGGAACACAGCCGGCGTTTTTAAGAATTTTATAGGCAAGTCTCAGATCTTCGGGGATATGACGGTCGTCTTCAATTTCAAGCGGTTTTCCGGAGCCCGGAAGATTTTCAAAATCCCCGCGACGCTGGGCCTGAAGAATGCGTTCCTCGATAATTTTTTCAAAACCCGTTGATATCATAAAATTTGAAACTTCAGGATTAAGTGCAAAGGATCATCTTTTCTGAGCGTGAACATCAAACTCAAAAACGTATTATACAATTCTGAATCGCAATATCAAGAACAATATGCGCTGCAATAATGATGCTGGATTATTTTTGTTCAGATATGATATAAATATTCCTTTGTTTCACAAGCACAACGACTCGATAAGGAACCTTGATTTTGAAAATTCGCCATCACTTGACACGCATCTGTTCCTGGGGGGGCATCGGAGCGCTGACCCTCTGTTTCTGGATTTTTTCAGTGATTCCGGCAGCATCCGAAGACAACGCCGCGCCGTTCAACGCCCTTCAGACAAGACTGGCCGGAGAAGGGTTTGATCCGGTCATGCTGAAAACCCTTTACCAGAAATCCGATGTCCATTTTGAGACCCGCACCATGACGTTGTTTTTCATGCACAGCGAAGCCAGGGTCAATTACGATCAGTTTTTGTCCCCGGAATCCCTTCAAAAAGCCAGGAAATACATTCAGGATCATCTTTCGGATTTGAATACCGCCGAAAAAAACTTTGGCGTCACTAAGGAAGTGATCACTGCTATCATGCTGGTTGAAACCCGGCTGGGGACTTATCTGGGGACCAGTTCCATTTTAAACACCCTGTCATCTCTGGCTGCGATGAAGGATGCGGGGCTTCGCGAGATCGTATGGAACAGTATTCAGCCGGAGCGAAGGCCCGATAAACCCGCGTTCGAAGAAAAGGCGCGCAATAAATCCGAATGGGCATATCAGGAACTCAAAGCCTTTCTGAAATATACCGGAAGGGAAAAAATCGATCCGACAACGATTTTTGGCTCTTATGCCGGGGCCCTGGGCATTGCCCAGTTCATGCCCAGCAATATTTTGACTTATGCCAGGGACGGCAATGCCGACGGCAGGATTGATTTATTCGATTCCAGCGATGCCATTGCGAGTATCGCCAATTATTTGAAGAATTTTGGATGGAAACCCGGCATCGGTTATGAAACTGAATTTGAAGTGATCTATCATTACAACCACAGCAAGGTTTATGTGACAACGATTTTGAAAATAGCCGATCAATTAAAGGGATGAAATGGATTTTCACACGATCAAAATTGTTCTGGGCCTCAGCGTTCCGTTTCTGCTGGCGACCCTCTGGGCGGTAATCGACGCGGCCCAGAGAGAATTCGGCAGTTTAAGGGAAAAAGTTCTCTGGATGATGGTTGCCGCCGTTCCGTTTATCGGTTTTATCATATATCTGATATTCGGTTTCCGAAAAGGAAAAAAATGATGATTTTTTACAACTCATCCGGATTTTGAGTTTTTACGGGACCATCAAAAATGGGAGAAATGAATGAATAACCGTATGTTGATGCTGGGAAACCAGGCCATTTCAAGGGGCTTGATTGAAAACGGCTGCGCCCTTGCCACGTCCTATCCCGGCACCCCGGCTTCCGAGATCCTGCCCTCGCTTGTGGAATGGCAGCAGGCTGAAAACACCCGCCTTCATGCTCAGTGGGCCATCAATGAGAAAGTGGCTTTTGAAATCGCCTATACCGCCGGCATTGCCGGGCTCAGGTCCATGGTCAGCATGAAGCAGGTGGGCCTGAACGTGGCTTCGGATCCGCTCATGAGCGCGGCTTACATGGGAACCGTGGGCGGCTTTCTGATCATCTGCGCCGATGATCCGGGTCCGCACTCTTCACAGACCGAACAGGACAGCCGGATGATGGCCATGATGGCCAAGATTCCGGTTCTGGATCCCGATTCCCCGGTTCAGGCCAAGGACATGATCGCCATGGGATACGCGCTGTCCGAGGCATTTGAGATTCCGGTCATGATCCGGCCCACCACGCGGGTCTGCCATGCGCGACAGGACGTGGCCGTTTCCCCTGTTGTTCCGGATGATCGCAAGCCCGCTTTTGAAAAAAATCCGGCCCGGTGGGCCGCCACGCCCAAATTCCGCTTCCGCCTGCATCAGTCCCTGGAACAGAAGCTTTCCGACATCGCTCGCTATGCGCCCACGGCCCCGATCCGGTGCAATCCGGATGCCGCGGGAACCCGGGCCATTGTGGTTTCGGGCGTTGCGGCCGCCCATACCCGTGATGTGCTGAAGGACCTCGGCCTCTGGGATCGCATGCCTTTGTACCAGGTGCTTCAGCCCTTTCCCCTTCACCGGGAGTTTATCGACCATCTTGAAACTGCTTATTCACAAATCCTGGTCATCGAAGAGAGCACCGGGGTCATCGAGATGCAGATTGCCGACCGCCATAAGGTCAGGGGAAAGGCCTCCGGTACCGTGCCGTCCGTTGGGGAGATCCTGCCGGAAACCATCGAGGCGATCGTTGCGGAATTTACGGGAACGCCCCTTTCCCGCCCCATGCTGCCGGCATCGCCGCCGGGCAGGCGGCCGACGCTTTGCGCGGGCTGTCCGCACCGGGCCAGTTTTTTCGCCATCAAAAAAGCTGCGCCCCGGGGCATCTATACGAGCGATATCGGCTGCTATACGCTGGGCCTGAACCTGGGGGCCGTGGACACGTTTATCTGCATGGGAGCCGCCATCAGCCAGGCCGCGGGTTTTTATCAGGCTTTCCGCTCCGAACCCAAGCGGCCGGATATCGTTGCCACCCTGGGCGATTCCACGTTCTTTCATGCCGGAATTCCGGCCCTGATCGATGCCGTGGTTCAAAATGTCCGCTTTGTCCTGGTGATCCTGGACAACCGGACAACCGCCATGACCGGAAATCAGCCCACGCCTTCCAGTGGCAGGGGAATCGACGGGGAGCCCACCATCACCGTTGAGATCGAAAAACTGGTTCAGGGATGCGGCATCGGGTTCTGTAAAACCGGAGACCCCTACGATGTGCCGCAATTCATCTCCCTGGTGAAATCGGCGGTTGCTTACAGCCGGGAAACCGGGCCCGCGGTGATCATTTCCAGGCGCCCCTGCCTGCTGGACCGCAGCCGTGCGGAAACCCGTCATCCGTTCATTCGGGTCCGGGTTGCGCAGGAGGACTGTGATGCCTGCCATTACTGCATTCAGCATTTCGAGTGCCCGGCCCTGATCACGGACGGAAAAGACAAGCCCGTCCGCATCGATCCCGCCGGATGCACCGGGTGTGGTGTCTGTGTGCATGTCTGCCCGAAAAAGGCGATAAAAATATTGGGCACCGGGCAATAGGCAATGGGGATTCCCCCCTTTGCAAAGGGGGCCAGGGGGGATTTAAACGGCAGAACGATCCTTCTTGGCCTGCCTTATTTAAAAGAAAGACCATAGGCAATGGAGTCTTAACATGACCATTAAACAGCAGATCATCATCAGTGGCGTCGGGGGTCAGGGCGTGCTGTTTGTTACCCGCCTTCTGGCCGAGGCCGCCATGATGAAGGGATATCCGGTGTTGACATCCGAAACCCACGGCATGGCTCAGCGGGGGGGCACCGTGGTTTCTCACCTGAAAGTCGGGGATTTCTCCAGCCCGCTGATCCGCCCGTTTTCAGCAGACGGGCTTCTGGCATTAAAGCCGGAAAGCCTGACTCAGCATGGCTGTTTTGTCAAACCCGGGGGCTGGGCCATCGTCAACAGCAGTCAGCCGCTTCAAGAGCCCGCGGATCTTGCAATTACATCAATTGATGCAGAGTCTCTTGCCAGTGCCATCGGCAACCTGAAATCCGTCAATCTCATCATGCTGGGAGCAGCTCTTGCAAGGTTTTCCGACTCAAAAGACCTGTTCTGCACGCTGGACGATATCCAGGCCGTTCTGAACGCGCAACTTACCGGCGCGCCTTCAAAACTGGAAAAATTTACAGCAGCCATCGATGCCGGTTATCGGATTTAAAGGATGAATTAGTGCCGCTGCTTCTTAAACTGTTTCAATTCACCCTCTCGGGCCTGACCACCGGAAGCACGTACGCGCTGATCGCCATCGGATTTTCCATCATTCATAACGCCACCGGCATCGTCAATTTCGCCCAGGGCGAGTTCGTGATGCTGGGGGGGATGTTCATGATCACGTTTTACAGCCTCTTGAAACTTCCCATGGTGCCGGCCTTCATTTTGAGCGTTTTGGCCGTGGCACTCATCGGCCTGCTTCTGGAGAAGACAACCCTTCGGCAATCCAAATCCAGGGAAATCCTGAACCTGGTCATGATTACCGTGGGCGCATCCATCTTTATCAAGGGATTGTCCATGGCCATCTGGGGGAAGAATGCCATGACGCTTCCGCCTTTTTCCGGAGAAGACCCCATTCTGGTTTTCGGAGCCGCCATCATGCCTCAGAGCATCTGGATCTTTGGCATCACGGTGCTGGTGGTGGCGGCGCTGAACACGTTTTTCATCAAGACCCGCACCGGAAAAGCCATGCGGGCCGTTGCCGCCAGCCGCAGATCCGCCCTTCTGGCCGGAATTCCGGTCAACCGGATGATCGCGCTCTCGTTTTTCCTTAGCGGCGGCCTGGGCGCGGTTGCCGGAATCATCCTGACGCCCATTACCACCATTTCCTACGATGCCGGCGTGATGCTGGGGCTAAAGGGGTTTTCCGCCGCCATTCTGGGGGGATATGGTTCCATGATCGGGGCCGTGGCCGGAGGGCTGCTTCTCGGGGTCCTGGAATCCCTCGGGGCCGGTCTGGTGTCTTCCGAATACAAGGATGTGCTTGCCTTTCTGATCCTTTTGATCGTGCTTTTCCTTAAACCCGGCGGCATATTTGGAAAAGGGGCGTTGAGAAGGGTGTGATGAAAAATCCGCGGATATTCGTCTTTGCCATGGTCGTTTTCACCCTGCCGCTTGCCCTTGGGAATAACTATTACCTGATGGCGCTGAACATCGCGGCCCTGAATGTCATGATCGTCATCGGGCTCAATCTTCTCATGGGCTATGCCGGTCAGATCTCTCTGGGCCACGCGGCTTTTTTTGGCATAGGGGCCTATTTATCCGCCATCCTCACCACGACCTGCGGCTTTGCCGCCTGGCCCACGATTTTTTTGGCCATGGCCATTACGTCGGCAATTGCGTACCTGATCGGCATTCCCACACTGAAGCTGGAAGGTCACTACCTGGTGATGGCAACTCTGGGCTTTAACGTCATCGTCTACATCATCATGATTCAGCTAAGCGCCATAACCGGCGGTCCATCCGGCTTTGCGGGCATTCCCCGCCTTCGGATCGGAGGATTTGTCTTTGACTCGGACCGCAAAATCTATTACCTGCTCTGGGCCGTCTCCATCGGCGTTCTGGCCCTGTCCCTGAACCTGATCCAATCAAGGGTCGGCAGGGCCATGGCCGCGCTCAGCCACAACGAAATCGCGGCCCGTTGCACGGGCATCGATACGGAAACCTTCAAGGTCAAGATCTTTGTCCTCAGCGCGGCCATCGCATCCCTGGCCGGGAGCCTTTACGCCCATTACATCACCTTCATCAGCCCGGGCTCTTTCAGCATCTTTTTTTCGCTTCAGGCCGTGACCATGGTTCTGGTCGGCGGCATGGGGTCCCTCTGGGGGTCGGTTTTCGGCGCGATTCTGCTGTCTCTTCTGCCCGAAATCCTGCATGGCGTCAAGGAATACAATGTCCTGGTCTACGGCTTTATCCTCATGACGGTTCTGATGTTCTTTCCAAAGGGGCTGTTTCCGGCCATGAGATCTTTCGGCGCCGCAGCCATCCGGAAAAAGACATGACCCAGCGGGTGTCGGAAGAAAAGGCTGTCGCGGTTCTGGAGGCACGGAAAATCACCGTTCGTTTTGAAGGGCTGGAGGCCCTGAGCCGCCTTTCCTTTTCCATCGACCCGGGGCGAATCGTCTCCATCATCGGTCCCAACGGCGCGGGCAAGACCACCCTTTTAAACGCCATTACCGGCGTGTACCCGCTCCACGCAGGAGAAATCCTTTTTCAGGGAAAGCCGATCTCGGGGCTGAAGCCGTTTCAGATCGCAGCCCTCGGCATCACCCGCTCTTTCCAACAGGCCCAGCTCTTTATGAACATGACGGTTCTGGAGAATGTCATGGTCGGCATGCACCCCCGAACCACGTCGGGCTTTATCAAGGGCATGCTCCGTTTGCCGTCGGAACGAAAAGAGGAAGCGATGATTCGCGAGAAATCCCAAAGTATCCTGGGCGAATTCGGTCTGCTTTCAAAGGCCGGGGACATGGCCGGACACATCTGCATCCTGGATCAGCGGCGCCTGGAGATTGCAAGGGCCATGGCTTGCCGGCCGGAAATCCTGCTTCTGGATGAGCCCGCGGCGGGACTTACGATCCGCGAAATGGAAGAGATGGGCCATCTCATTCTCGGGCTCAGGGAAAAAGGCCAGACCATCATCCTGGTCGAGCACAACATGCGCCTGGTCATGGCGATTTCGGACAATTTGATCGTGCTTCACCACGGCACAAAGATCGGCGAAGGCCTGCCCGGGGATATCCAGAAAAACCAGCGGGTGATCGAGGCGTATTTAGGGAAATGAGAGCATCCTCATGCTGAAGATCAAAAACATCGATGCGGTTTACGGAAAGATTCAGATCCTTCACCGGACATCGCTTCATATCCGAGAAGGTGAGATTGTCTCCCTTATCGGCGCCAACGGCGCGGGAAAGACAACGCTCCTGAACGTCATCTCCGGCCTGCACCCCTTGAAAAGCGGCGGCGTTTTGTTTCTGGATCGGGAAATTCAAGGCATGCAGCCGGACCGGATCGTCAAAATGGGGCTGATTCAGGTGCCGGAAACCGACAAGATCTTTGCCCCGCTTACGGTTCTGGAAAATCTCGAGCTCGGCGCCTATCTCAGGCGCCTGGACCGCAATGCGTTAAAGACGGAAATCGAGAAGGTTTACGCGCTCTTTCCCATTCTTCGGGACCGCGGGGCCAGGGCCGCGGGAACCCTTTCCGGAGGCGAGCGCCAGATGCTGGCCCTGGGAAGGGCGCTCATGGGAAGGCCCAGACTCCTCATGCTGGATGAGCCGTCCCTGGGGCTTGCGCCCGTCATTGTATCGGAGATGTTTCGCATCATTCAATCCCTGAATGCCATGGGCACCACCATTCTTCTCGTTGAGCAGAACGCCAGGGAAGCCCTGCGGATTTCAAGCCGGGCCTATGTGATGGAAACCGGCCGGATCATCCTGACGGGTGCGGGCTCCGAGCTTCTGGACAACGAAGAGGTGAAACGGGCCTTTCTGGGAAATGATTACAAGGAAAAATGGGAACGATGAAAGGAAGGCAGATGGCCATTTTCAGTCCGGAAACAGAGACCATGAATCGCCGCGAACTCCTCGACCTTCAAAACGAGCGGCTCGGAATTCTCATCAACCATGCTTACGCCAATGTCCGGTTTTACCGCAACAAATTTGATGCGGCCGGGCTCAACCCGGATGACATCAAAACCCTGGAAGACCTCAAAAAAATCCCCTTTACCACGCGGCAGGACCTGGTGGACAATTACCCCTACGGCATGTTCGCGGTGCCGCTCCGGGACGTGGTGCGACTTCAGTTTCCCTTGGGCCATTACGGCAACCCCATCGTCATCGGCTATACCCGGGAGGACCTGAAAATCTGGAGGGAGCTCGTGGCGCGGATCATGGCCGGGGTCGGCGTCACCGAGCACGATATCATCCAGGTCGCCTTTAATTACGGCCTGTTCATGGGGGCTTTCCGGTTCAATCAGGGCGCCGAGCTGATCGGGGCCGCGGTGGTTCCGGCATCCATTGCCCCGGCCGATGTCCAGATTCGGATCATGCGCGATTTCCGCAGCACGGTTCTGGTTTCAACCCCGTCCTTTGCCCTTCACATCATTGAAACCATGAGGGCCCAGGGAATCGACCCCAAAGAGCTGTCCCTGAAGATCGGGCTGTTCGGGGCCGAGCCCTGGCCTGAAAACGCCCGCAGCCTCATCGAGGAAGGACTGGGGATTAAGGCCTACGATATTTACGGCGTCTCGGAGCTGATCGAGCCCGGGGTCTCCGGCGAATGCACGGAAAAAGCCGGCCTTCATATTTTCGAGGATCACTTTTTTCCGGAAATCATCGACCCCGGCACCGGCCAGCCCCTTGAAGAAGGCGAGGAGGGGGAACTGGTTCTGACCAGCCTGACCACCAGCGCATATCCTCTGATCCGGTACCGGACCCATGACAGAACCGCTCTTTGCACAAAGCCCTGCGCCTGCGGCCGGACCCTGGTCCGCATGGACCGGAGTTTCAAGAGAACCGATCGCATGATCTCCGTGCGGGGGATCAATGTTTTTCCGGAAATGATTGCGGAAGTCCTATCGGGTTTTGAAGGGATCGGGCCGGCATATTCCCTGGAGATAAAGCAAAAGGCCGGAATGAACGACCGGTTGAAAATCCGCGTGAATGCTTCTTCTGAGATCGTAAACGCTTCGGACAGCGAGAGGGCGGCCCTTCATGAAAAGATTCAGTTTGCCCTCCGTAAGACCTTGGGGCTGCGGGTGAATATGGAAATGGTACCAAAGGAATCATGCGCACAATTCGATTCATGATCGTTTGCTGGATCTGCGCAAACGCCGGCATCCCCGTGTTTGCCGGGGATGGTCCGGGTGCGGCCACGCCCGCGATTCGCATCGCCGGCTATCTGCCCGATTACCGAGCCGCCGACTTCGATCCCGCGGCCTTTCGGCAACTGACCGACCTTATTGTGTTTTCGGCGGCGCCATCACCCGAAGGGGGCCTTGATATGACCCGCTTGAAGGTGGTGATGCCGTGGGACAGACTCCGTGAATTTAAGGTAAGAGAGCGGGTGCGGCTGATTCTTTGCGTCGGTGGCTGGGAACGGTCGGCACATTTTGCGGCAATTGCCGGATCGGCCCGGAGCCGGGACAAATTCGTTCAGGCGGCTGTCCGGGTTTGCCTGGATGAGGGGTTGGACGGCCTGGATCTGGATTGGGAACATCCCAGGGATGCGTCCGAGCAGCAAGGGTATGAAAAACTACTGGTCGAACTGCATGACGCCTTTAAGCCCCGGGGCCTGGTGCTGTCCGTTGCCATTGCGGACTTTCAAAGGCTGACCCATGATGCCATTGCCGCCGTGGATTGGGTCAATGTCATGGCTTATGACCATGACGGTCGTCATGCGACTTTCGATGCGGCCCGCGCGGATGTGAAGTCGCTGATCGTGATTGGAGTGCCCCCCCATAAGATCAACCTCGGTTTGCCGTTCTATGGCCGGCACATAACACAGCCGGAACAGGTGGCAACGTACCGGGAAATCGTCACGAAGTACCATCCGGCACCTGACGTCGATGAGATCGATAACCTGTATTTTAATGGGCCATCCACGATCCGCCTTAAGACCGAATGGGCAATCCAATCTCAATTGGGGGGAATGATGATCTGGGAACTGGGACAGGATGCCGCGGGCGATCAATCCCTGCTGAAGGTGATCCGCGATACGATCGATCGGACCATGAAGTAAATTCATCTTTCAAAATCGTTTGCTGATAAGGCGTACTGATCGAAATCATGTGTCTGCGGATTGCGCAGGAATGTCGGCGGCGGCAGAAGCAGAATAGCTCTTGATGTTGCCGCGGATTACGGCTATATGACCGGTCAGGAGTATGATCAACCGCACGATCGTTTTTAAAGGTTCGATGACATAGTTTTTTTATACTGAAGGAAAATGAACAGGAGGAATTCCGAATGGGGCTTATCCGACATAACATGGTCGTAAGGTTCTGGTCAGTCATCGCTGTTTGCATTTGCACGGCGTTTTTTCTTTCAGGTTGTAAAAAAGAACAAGCCGTTGCACCGCCTCAGCCTCCGGTTGTCTCGGTTGTTGAAGTGATACCAAAAGATGTGCCGGTTTCTATTGAATACGTTGCTCAGACGCAGAGCTCTCATCTGGTCAACATTCAAGCGCGGGTCAGCGGTTTTCTCGACAAACGGGTCTATACCGAGGGTGAGATCGTGAAACAGGGCCAGGTGCTTTTTTTAATGGACCCCAAACCCTTTCAAGCCCAGCTCACTCAGGCAATTGCGGCCCTTTCCATGCAGAAAGCCTCGCTTGAAACCGCCCGTTCGAATCTGGCCCGGACCAAACCGCTTGCCGAGCAAAAGGCCCTGTCCCAGAAGGATCTTGACGATGCAAAAGGACAGTTCGAATCCGCTGCAGCATCTGTGGAGCAATCCAGCGCCCAGGTCGAAACCGCCCGGCTGAACCTGTCCTATACAACGATCAGCTCTCCGGTTACCGGCGTTACGAGCGCCGCCCAGCAGACGGACGGCACTTATATCAGTACGAATAACAGTCTACTTACCACGGTGGCTGTGCTCTCGCCGATGTGGGTGAATTTCAGCATCTCGGAGAATGAAATGCAGAAATTTCGCAATCAGGCCGACAAGGGGCTGATGCAAAGGCCCAAGGATGACAGCTACATCGTGGAAATCATCCTCGTGGATGGGTCAATCTACCCGCATACCGGGCGGATCACATTTGCCGATCCTTCGTATAATTCCCAAACCGGGACTTTTCTGATTCGGGCCAGTGTCGACAATCCCAAGGGTGTGCTCCGTCCCAACCAGTACGTTCGCGTGCGACTAAAGGGCGCCATCCGTCCCCGCGCCATCCTTGTGCCGCAAGCAGCGATTCAGCAGGGTCCCAAGGGTCACTTTGTCTGGGTGGCGGGCAAGGATGGCAAGGTTGATCAACGGCCGGTGGTTGTCGGTGACTGGCATGAAAATGACTGGTTCATCTTCGAAGGGCTGTCATCCGGCGACCAGGTGGTGGTCGAAGGGACGCTTTCCCTGCGGCCCGATATGTTGGTTACCGCAAAGCCTTATTCCGCCAGCCGGGAGATGCCCGCAGCCGTCGACAATAAACCGAAGGCCGATGCCGTCAAGGCTGGAAAATAGAGGAGGCCGGGGCCCATGTTCTCGAAATTTTTCATTGAACGGCCGATTTTTGCAACGGTCGTATCCATCATCATCTGTATTGCCGGACTTGTATCCATTGCTGTTCTGCCGATCGAGCAGTATCCGGCAATCACGCCCGTTCAGGTTACGGTGTCGGCAACCTATCCCGGCGCAGACTCCAAAACGCTCGCCGACTCCGTTGCCGCGCCCATAGAGGCCCAGATCAACGGCGTCGACAACATGCTTTATATGTCATCGACCAGTTCCTCCAACGGACTGTTGAACATTACGGTTTATTTTGATCTTAAAACCGATCCGGATATCGCCCAGGTACAGGTGCAGAATCGGGTCAATCTGGCTCTGCCGCAGTTGCCGTCGGTTGTGACCCAGCAGGGTGTATCGGTCCAGAAGCAGTCTTCTTCCATCATGATGATTGTTGCCATCACCTCCAGGGATAACCGGTACAGCAGCGATTATATCGCCAATTACGCCAATGTGTATGTTCTGGATTCCCTGAAAAGGGTGCCTGGCGCCGGACAGGCCGCGGTTCTCGGGGCGCCCGACCAGGCCATGCGGATCTGGATGAACCCGGACCGGATGGCCTCTCTGGGGATCACGACCAGCGACATTCAGCAGGCGGTTTCTTCTCAGAACGCCTTGTTCGGCGCCGGTCAGATCGGTCAGAAACCCAGTTCCGGACAGGTGGAGTTGACATTTCCGGTGGTGACGCAGCGGCCCTTCACGGATCCCGCGCAGTACGAAAACATTATTCTGAGGGCCAGCCAGGATGGCAGCGCCATCGTCCGCCTGAAGGATGTGGCCCGGGCCGAAATCGGGCTGCGACAATATGTCATTGACAGTAAACTGAACGGGGTTCCCGCCACATTGATCGCCATTTACCAGCAACCCGGCGCCAATGGCCTGAAAGTATCCAAGGCTGTGCATCAGGCCATGGTGGAAATGAAAAAGAGCTTTCCCGAAGGGCTCGACTATGTGATATCTCTGGATACCACGGAGTTTGTGCGGCTCAATATCAAGGAAGTTCAGGATACGCTGTTTGAAGCGGTGATCCTGGTGGTTCTGGTGGTTTTTTTGTTCTTGCAGAATTTTCGCGCCACGATCATCTGCACGGTTGCCATCTTTGTGGCTATCATTGGTACATTCACGGGAATGCTGGCCCTGGGGTTTTCCATCAACCAGCTCACGCTCTTTGGCCTGGTGCTGGCCATCGGTATCGTGGTCGACGATGCCATTGTGGTGGTGGAAAACGTTGAAAGAAACATGACCCAGTTCCATCTTTCGCCCAAGGAGGCAACCGTGCGGGCCATGGGAGAGGTCACCAGCCCGGTCATTGCAACCGTGCTGGTCATGTCGGCGGTATTTATCTCTGCCGCATTTTTGCCGGGCACCACGGGCCAGCTTTACAAGCAGTTTGCGATCACCATTGCCATATCCGTAACCATTTCCGGATTTGTCGCCCTGACGCTGACGCCGGCGATGTGCGGATTCATGCTCAGGCACACGTCGCCGCCCCAAAAAGGACCGTTCGCCTGGTTCAACCGCCGGTTCGACACATTTACCCAGGCCTTTGGCCGGGCCGTGGTGCTGATCATCAAACGCATGGGCATTGCGTTCGTGCTGCTTGCGGTGATGGTCTGGGGAATCGTTCATCTTTTCGGTGTGCTTCCGACCAGCTTTGTGCCGGGTGAAGATCAGGGCTATGTGATGACGGCCATCATCATGCCAGATGCCGCCAGTCTGGATCGCACCAAGGTTGTGACGGAAGCCGTGGACAAGATTTTCGAAAAAATCCCTGGTGTTGAAAACCGCACCGAACTGGCCGGTTACAGCCTACTTGACGGCAGCTTCAAGACCAATGCCGGAACATTTTTTGTAACGCTCAAGCCTTTTGAGGAGCGCTACAAATCCACTGAAAAAGCTAAGACCGAGAATGCGCGGGCCGTGCTGGCAAACTTTCACAAAGGAGCCAAGGACATTCTGCAGGGGATGATCATTCCGTTTGCGCCGCCGGCGATTCCGGGCATTGGTACGACCGGCGGTTTCGAGTTCTGGATTCAGGACACGGCGGCGGGCGAACCGGGGAAACTGGAGGAAGTGACGCATCAATTCATCGGAAAAGCCATGGAAAGACCCGAACTCAGCGGGCTCAATTCCACCTTTCGCGCATCGTCCCAGCAGCTTCGCGCGGATGTGGATCGGGAAAAAGCCAATCTTTTGGGTATTCCGGTTCAGGATGTGTACAGCGCCATTCAGGCCCAGTTCGGATCCCTGACAGCCAGCCAGTTCAATGAATTCAGCCGGGTGTGGTGGGTTATTCTTCAGTCTGAACCGGCATTCCGGCAAAAGCCCGAAGACCTGACCCGGCTCTATACAAGATCGAATCAGCAGTCCATGGTTCCGCTCTCGGCTGTTGTGAACACCCGGTGGGTGACCGGGCCCGATCTTCTGCCCCATTTCAACGGCTTTCCCGCTGCAAAAGTCAATGGCAACGCCGCTCCCGGCTTCAGCTCGGGCCAGGCCATCAAAGCCATGGAAGAGATCGCCCGCGAAGTCCTGCCCCAGGGCTATACATTCGCCTGGTCTGGCCTGGCGTTCGAGGAAAAGAAGTCCGGTGGCACGTCTTCCCTGGCGTTTATTTTCGGACTTATTTTCGTCTTCCTCATCCTGGCGGCCCAGTACGAGTCCTGGACCCTGCCGGGATCGGTCTTGACCGCGGTGCCGTTCGGCGTTCTGGGCGCCCTGACGTTCAACTGGCTCCGGGGTCTGGAGAACGATGTCTATTTCCAGATCGGCCTTCTGGTGCTCGTGGGTCTGGGAGCCAAAAATGCCCTGCTTCGGGTTACCTTTGCCGTCGATCTTCACAAACAGGGAAAATCGCTCATGGAAGCAACGATTCTGGCCGGCGAGATGCGCCTGCGGCCGATCATCATGACATCCCTGGCCTTTATCTTAGGCGTTTTGCCCCTGGCCATCGCTGTCGGGGCCGGGGCCAACGGCAGACACTCCATCGGCACCGGCATCATCGGCGGCATGATCGGCGAGGCCACATTGGCCATGCTTTATGTGCCGCTGTTCTTCTATATTTTTGATCGCTGGAGCGAAAAAAAAGAAAAGAATGTAATGCCGGATTTTGAAAAAGAGCCTTTGGCCGACGGAAGCACGCCCGAAAACCAGTTACTTGAAACGCGGGAGGGAAACTGACATGCGCTTTCTCATCGGTCTTTTTTTTGCGGCATCGCTTGTCGGCTGTGCGGTCGGTCCGGATTATATTCAGCCCAAAGTCGATGCTCCGGCTGCTTACCGCTTTGAAGATAAGAAAGTGCGGGACACGGCCAACACCTGCTGGTGGCGGCAGTTTGAAGATCCGGACCTGGATGCGCTGATCATCGAGGCGCTTTCAAACAACAAGAATGTCCGGCTTGCGGCGGCCAACGTCGAGAAGGCCGCGGGCGTGCTCACGCAGACCCGCTCGCCGCTCTTTCCCCAGCTTGGCTACAGCGGATCCGGAACCAAGCAACTGGCAAGCGAACAGGGTGCAACTCCCGTGCCTGCTTCGGTGCCGAATCCGCAGACCACGTATCAGCTTCTTGCCAATGCCAGTTGGGAGATCGACCTGTGGGGCCGCATCCGGCGGCTGTCCGAGGCAGCGCAGGCCAGCCTTCTGGCCACCGAGGAGGCAAAGCGGGGCATCATCCTTTCCCTTGTGTCATCGGTGGCCACCAGCTATATTCAGCTCCTCGGGCTCGACATGCAGTTGATGATTGCCAGGCGTACGCTGGATACCTATGCCGAGTCGGTCAGGCTTTTTGAACTGCAATTCAAATACGGTCAGGTCTCCCAGATGAACCTGGAGCAGGCACGTACCCAATACGAAACAGCCGCCGGGACGATCCCCCAGATCGAGTCGCAGATCGCTCAGACGGAAAATGCGCTTTCGATCCTGCTCGGCAGAAATCCGGGACCCATCCAGCGCGAAAGAAGTATTTTTGAACTCATCATCCCGGCCATTCCGGCGGGTCTTCCCTCGGATATCCTGTTGAACCGTCCGGACATCCGTCAGGCCGAACAGAATCTGATTGCCGCCAATGCCCAGATCGGCGCTGCCAGGGCACTCTACTATCCGACCATCTCGCTTACCGGTGCTTTTGGCGTTTCGAGCGCGGATCTGTCTAATCTCTTTAACGGTTCGGCCCGGGTCTGGAGCTATGCCGGATCCGTAACCGGTCCGATTTTTACCGCAGGAGGCATTTCCGGCCAGGTGAAGCAGGCGGAGTCCGGCCGGGATGCAGCGCTCATCACCTACGAGTCTTCGATTCAGAGCGCGTTCGCCGATGTCGAGAATGCTCTGGTTGCACGTGAAAAACTGGCCGAGCAGCTTCGGGCCCAGGAGCGCCTTGTAAATGCCAGTAAGGAATACGCCCGCCTGGCGATGCTTCAGTTCCAGGGTGGGTATTCGACCTATCTTACCGTATTGAGCGCACAGCAGCAGCTCTTTCCCGCCGAGCTCAATTATGCCCAGTACCTTGCGTCGGCCTTTACTTCTTATGTCAACATATACAAGGCAATGGGAGGCGGCTGGGTGACGGAGTCCGAGAAGATGACCACGACTGCCGGGTCGGATGGTTCCTAAATGCATTGGAGTTAAACCATAATTCTAATCAAATGGATTGAATACAACCATCATATCAAGCGTCGGAAACAAACCGACGGCCGTGAAAAAAACACGGATTGAATATTTGTATTGACAATATGATATTGATGCAAATACTAAAAGCAGTCAAATTTTTGATGTAGTTGCCACTGAAATTTCAAATGTATCGCCCCTGTTAAAATTTCCGCGTCACTGCTGACCACTTTCTTCATTACCCGCATAAAGTTTAGATCGATCATTTCCTATTCGCTTTTCTTAAATAATCAAAGGAGGGTAAAATGGAAAACTTTTTATTATTAATCCATCCTGCCATCGGGGGGCTTGCAACGCTTGCTGCCTTATGGGTCTTTGTAGACACCCTGAATGTTAGCGGTGCGTCCGAGGCGCGGATAAAAAATGTCAGTTTGATTTGTGCAGGGTTAATTTGGCTGACCTATTTTTTAGCAGGATATCTATACGTGGTGTATTATGCCGCGGACAAGGCAATTATTAAAGCAGGTCCTTGGCCTTTCGGGCATAATTTTTTCATGGAAGTGAAAGAACATGTTTTTCTGATGCTCGTCTTGCTTGCAACATATCTTCCGATTGCTGCCTCCGACCGCCTATCTTCCAGTAGTTCCGCTAGAAAAATCGTTCTTTGGGTGTCCGGACTGATCGTACCTACCTCTTTATCAATGGAAGGCTCCGGAGCCATCATCAGCCTTGCCGTCAAAATCGGGTTACTATTTAAAATGAAAGGGGGCTGACCATGGAACTGACTGAACTTGGAAAATATACAAGATCTTTTGGCTTATCCTTTGTGATCACCAGCTTTTTTAGCGCTCTTTTCGTCATTTTTAAGGAAACACACGAGGATACGGTTATGGTCTGGATGAAGTCCGCCACGTCTCATCATTGGATAACTCACGGATTAATCAATCTCGTTGTTTTTGTGGTGCTGGGATGGGCCCTGTCGAGGCCAAACAATGGCGACGGCGTAAATATATCAACGAATGCCCTTTCAATGTGCATTGCCGCCTCCCTTGTCATCAGCGGCATACTGATTGCCGGCTTTTATCTTTTGTAAAGAGTTGCCTCGGCCCATGCGTTGCAGGACGCGCCGATGTCTTTAAAAAATTGCCAGGGAGCGGCATTTTCGCGTTCTGCATGGCGTTGGGGCTGCAGATGGGGCTTCATGTTTCGATGAGACGTTTCGTTATAAAAAAACCCGAGAATAAAACCGGTTGACTCAGGGGAATGTCTTGTGTATTTATGATCTTTAAACAGGGCATGAAGCGCTGGCAGTACGGTAGTGAAAAAAACGCATAGTCGGGTCATGAAGGCCAGGATAGCACCATAATGTGGGGCTTACCTGGTTTTTTTTTGGCTCGGGAAAATCAATGGGCTTGCCATTGGCAGGCCGAAGTTGTTTTAATGATTTCCTTTTGTTAGGAGGATTTCCCATGCACATGGCGGATGCACTGATTTCACCGGCTGTCGGCGGCGCAATGTGGGCCGCGACTGCCGGCCTTACCCTCTATAGCGCTAAAAAACTCAAAGAATGCCTGGACGACAGCCGGACACCGCTGATGGGCGTTTTGGGAGCTTTCATATTTGCTGCCCAGATGATCAACTTCACGATTCCTGCCACCGGATCCAGCGGCCACCTTGGCGGGGGGATGATTCTGGCCATCTTGCTGGGGCCTTACGCCGCCTTTATCACCATGGCATCGGTGCTCACGGTTCAAGCTCTGTTCTTTGCGGACGGCGGGCTTCTGGCGCTGGGATGCAATATTTTCAATTTGGGTTTTTTCCCCTGCTTTATTGCCTATCCGATCATTTACAGGCAGATCGCCGGGCAGGGCCCCACCCGGCGCCGTATCCTGGTGGGTGCCATCGTTGCGTCCGTCCTGGGGCTGCAAATGGGTGCGTTTGGCGTTGTTATCGAGACGCTGCTTTCCGGAATCTCGGAACTGCCATTCGGCACGTTCCTGCTCTTGATGCAGCCCATCCATCTGGCCATCGGCATTGTCGAGGGGCTGGTTACCGCGGCAGTGGTGACCTTTATCTGGAAGGCGCGTCCCGAAATTCTGAACATGGCCGGCGCGGCCCGGCCGATGGGGCGCCTTGCCATTGGAAATGTGCTTGTCGGACTTCTTGTGGTTGCCGCAACTACCGGCGGCATGTTGTCCTGGTTTGCCTCGGATCGTCCGGACGGGCTGGAGTGGTCCATGTTCCATGCATCCGGAAAGGAAAAACTCGAACCTGCTGAAAAAAGGCTGCATTCGCTTTTTGCCAGACTTCAGGAAAAAACCGCTTTTTTACCGGACTACGGATTCATGAAAACCGAGCCGGATAAACCGGGCGGACATGAATCACCGACAGCACCGGAAAAGAAAGAATCCTGGCCGGCTGTGAGCGCGGGGACTTCCGTATCCGGGCTTGTCGGGGGGACAATGGCCATGGGACTGGCCGGATTCATCGGCTTTGCCTTGAAAAAACGGTATCGACAAAGTTAATGGCAAAAATTGCATCATCTTTTCTGGATATCAGCTATCTTGACAGCCTTTCCTGTCAGCAAAGCCCCATCCACCGGCTGGATCCCCGTGCAAAAGTGATTACCACCGCGTTTTTCATCGTCAGCGTCGTATCCTTCGACAAATATGAAATAACGGGTCTGACTCCGTTTTTCCTCTATCCCATCGTCCTGATTGCCCTGGGAGATTTGCCGCTTGTGTATCTGATGAAAAAAATTCTGCTGGCCGCGCCTTTTGCCGTATTCATCGGTATGTTTAATCCCCTCATTGATCGTGCTGTACTGATGAATCTGGGTCCTGTCGGCATTTCCGGGGGCTGGATTTCTTTTGCTTCCATCATGCTGCGCTTTGTCCTGACGGTCGGTGCCGTGCTTGCCCTGATCGCCAGCACCGGCTTTGCATCGATCTGCATGTCCCTGGAAAGAATGGGCGCTCCCAACAGCTTTGCCGTGCAACTTCTTTTTTTGTATCGCTATATTTTTGTGCTGACCGATGAAGCATCGCGCATGGTACGGGCCAGGACCCTTCGCACATTTGAAGGGAAGGGAATGGGGTTTGGGGTTTTCACGTCCATGATCGGCCAGCTCCTGCTGCGTGCCCTGGACCGGGCCCAGCGCATTCACCTGGCCATGCGCTGCCGGGGGTTTGATGGAGAAATACGGGTTTTCAGGCAGTTAACCTTCGGCAGATGCGACGCTGCATTTCTCCTGGGGTGGTCCACGCTGTTTGCACTCATGCGGCTGGTTGATATTCCCCAGTGGATGGGCGACAGGGTTACGGAGCTGATCAGATGAGCCACCATATCGTTGAAATCAAAGACCTGCATTACACCTATCCCGATGGTAATGCCGCCTTGCACGGGGTTTCGTTTCGAATCACCCACGGGGAAACCGTTGCCATCGTCGGGGCAAACGGGGCCGGAAAATCCACGATTCTGCTGCACCTGAACGGCTGTCTCATTCCCGAAACCGGAACGGTCCGTATCGGCGATTTTCCCCTGACCCGAAAAACACTGGAGCAGGTTCGGCGCACGGTCGGCATGGTTTTTCAGGACCCGGACGATCAGCTCTTCATGCCGTCGGTCCATGAAGACGTTGCCTATGGCCCCTTGAATCTGGGTCTTCCCCTTGAGGATGTGGAGGAAAGGGTTGTCCAGGCCCTGTCCACGGTGGGCATGCTTCATCTGAAAGACCGTCCGCCCTACAGGCTCTCGGGAGGAGAAAAGCGATCCGTGGCTATTGCGACGGTGCTCTCCATGTCCCCGAGTATTCTGGTCATGGATGAGCCGACATCCAATCTTGACCCCAGGGCCAGACGTCAGCTCATTCATCTTCTGAAAACATTCGAGCACACCATTATTCTGGCAACCCACGACCTGGATATGGTGCTTGATTTATGCTCCCGCACCATTGTTCTTAAGAAAGGCCGGGTCGAAGCAGACGGGCCTACCCGGGATATCCTGCAAGACGCGGCGCTCCTGGATGCTTGCCGCCTGGAAAAACCCCTTTCGCTCCAGGCCTGTCCAATTTGCAACTCGACTGCCGGGTAGGGAAGCGTCTATCCGGATTGATCCGGTTCGTCCCCTTGCCGAAAAATCAAGAGTTCTGATTCAAAAATTCCGCAATTTCCCGCCCGATTTCCATAAACCCGAAGGGCTTCTGAAACCCGGTGCTTTCCTGCGCCAGGATCATTGCGGTCGTTTGAAGCTCCGGGTTCCATCGCGGACAGCATCTGTCCGAAATTTTTCCAATCTGGGAAATAAACCGCGTTGCAAATCACTTAATAACCATGATAATACTGTAGCAGATTCATTTGCGGCTTTAGAGGAGACATTGCCTGAGCGGTGGCCTCAGGACGGTGTGGGTGCAAGCGCGAAAGAAACGCCGTTGAAAAAATGCAGGAGAAGCACAATGATGAAAATCGATGACCGGCCCGGTGTTGCTACCGGACTGCGCAATCGGACCGATGAAAGGGTCCGGGAAAAAGCAGTCCGGTCGCCGGAAAACAGCGAGGCCTTGTCGCTTGAAGAAACCCGGCGGCTGCTCCACGAGTTGCGGGTTCATTATTTCGACCTGTACGATCTGGCGCCGGTTGGCTATTGCATCCTCTCCGAAAAGGGGCTCATTCTGGAGGCCAACCTCACTGCTGCCACCTTGCTGGGCGTGGCACGGGGCGCGCTGGTCAGGCGGCCGCTGACCCGTTTCATCCTGGCGGAGGATCAGGATATTTATTACCTCCACCGCAATGCGCTCTTTGAGACGGGTGCATCCCAGATGTTTGAGTTGCGGATGCTGCGGCCGGATAGCCCGCAATTCTGGGCCCGGCTGGAAGCAAGTGTGGTCCGGAATAGCGAGAACGGCCCGCTTGTCTGCCGTGTCGTGATGAGTGATATCACCGATCGCAAGTTGTTGGAGGTGGAGAAGGCAAAGCTCGAGATCCAATACCGACAGATTCAGAAGGCAGAAAGCCTGGGCCGTATGGCTGGGGCTATCGCGCACCACTACAACAATCTGCTCTCCATTGTTATGGGAAACCTGGAACTCGCCATGTATGCCCTGCCTTTGGGATCGGGCATTGGAAAGAACCTGGCCGGGGCCATGGAAGCGGCTTGCCGGGCGGCGGAAGTGAGCGGGCTGATGCTGACCTATCTCGGGCAAACACCCGGCAAACAGGAACCGCTGGATTTATCCGAGACCTGCCGCCGAAGTCTGCCCATGCTCCATGCCGTCATGCCGAAAGATATGGATATAGAGGCTGACTTGCCTTCTCCTGGGCCGACCATCAATGCGAATGTGCACCAGATTCAGCAAATCTTGACCCACCTGGCGACCAATGCCTGGGAGGCTATCGGTGAAGTCCGGGGTGCCATCCGCCTGACTGTCAGGACGGTTTTCCCGGCGGGAATTCCCGTAACGCACCGATTTCCCCTGGACTGGCAGCCGCAGGACGATCTCTATGCCTGCATGGAAGTGACGGACGACGGCTGCGGGATTGCTGAAAAGGATATCGAGAAGCTTTTCGACCCTTTTTTTACCAGCAAGTTCACCGGTCGTGGCCTGGGCTTGCCCGTGGTTCTGGGAGTTGTTAGGGCACACAGCGGGGCCGTCACGGTGGAGAGTGAAGCGGGCCGTGGGAGCATATTTCGGGTTTTTTTGCCGGTGTCGACCGAAGCAGTCATCCGGCAGCCGGAGAAAACGGCCCAAGTTCCGATAATTGAAGAGGGTGGCACCGTACTGTTGGTCGAAGACGAGCATGCGGTGCGCGAAATGGCCAAAGTCATGCTCACGCACATAGGTTTTACGGTTCTCGAAGCGAAGGACGGAATCGAGGCCATTGAGGTGTTCCGGCAGTACCGGGACACAATCCGTTGCGTGCTTTGCGACCTGACCATGCCGCGAATGGACGGCTGGGAAACGCTGGGATCCTTGCGTAAGCTTGCACCCGGTATTCCGGTGATCCTGTCCAGCGGCTACGATCAGGCCCATGTTATGGCAGGGAACCATCCTGAATGGCCCCAGGCTTTTCTGGGGAAGCCTTATAATTTAATGGGGCTTGGCGATGCGATCCGCAAGGCTCTGGAGAACAAGTAAAGTTACGGTTCAACATGATTGTCATCAGCATGATTCTTCAGGCGATTTTGGAAAGGCCGGAGAACGGGATCGCTACTGAAGGACGTCTTTGATTTTTTGAGACAGGACGCTCAGGCTGAAGGGCTTTTGAATAAAGCCGGCGCATCCTTTGGAGATGATGTCCGGCGCCTGGTCATCCGCGCTGTAACCGGAACAAAGGAGTATTCTGGCCGACGGATTGATGGTTTTGATCGTATCAAAGGTTTCAGCGCCGCTCATGCCGGGCATGACAAGATCCAGCATGACCAGCGAGATATCTTTTTCTTCTTCCCGGTATGTTCGAACCGCATCTGTTCCGCTGGATGCCAGCCTGACGCAGTATCCCAGGCGCTCAAGCATCTGGGCGCCGATGTCGCGGATAATTTCTTCATCGTCCACCAGCAGGATGTTGCCTTTTCCCCTTGCAATCGGCTGCGGGTTTTCCGGTGCTGTTTCGAGCACTTTGTCCGAAGCCGGGAAATAAATGGTAAATGTGGTTCCGACGCCTTTTTGAGAGGCTACGGCAAGGGTTCCGCCATGGCTCTCGACGATTCCATATACCGAGGCCAGGCCCAGGCCCGTCCCTTTGCCCTTGGATTTCGTGGTATAAAACGGTTCAAAAATTCGCTGCAAAGTCTCTTCAGACATCCCCTCACCGGTATCGGCAACCGTCAACACCACATAACGGCCGGGTTTGACGCTGAAAAGAGCATGAGAAAAATCGGTTTCAACGGAAGCCCGGGTTTTCAGGATCAGTTGCCCGCCGCCGGGCATGGCATCGGCGGCATTGATGCACAAATTCATCACCACCTGTTCCGCCTGGCTGCGGTCTGCTTCGATGGCCGGCAGATTGGTTTCAAGCTCGGTTGATACCGTAATGTTTTTTCGGGTTCTGGAAACGATTTCAATGGATTCGGTGACCAGCGGGTTCAGATCCACCAATTGGATTATGTATCGGCCCTTTCGGGCAAACCCCAAAAGCTGGGCCGTCAGCCTGGCAGCTTTTTCAACCTGCTTTTCAATCTGTTTCAGGAGCCCGTGATGGGGATGATCCGGGTGTGTGCCAAGCGATATCAGGGAAACGCCCCCTTGAATCGCCATCAGAATATTGTTGAAATCATGGGCAATGCCCCCGGCAAGCGTTCCGATGGCTTCCATTTTTGAAGACTGCTGAAGCCGGGATTCCAGGTGTTTTTGCTCCGTCAAATCCATCATATACCCTCTGATTTCTTCCAGATCGCCGGTTTCCGTGAATACGCCCGTTGCATTTTCGATTACATAAACCGTTTCCCCGTTTTTCCCGGCAAGGGTTGTTGGATGGTGACGAAGTTTTTTGTGGCGCCGGAGCGCGTCCAGAAATTCCTGGCGGCAGGTCGGATCCGGATAAAAGGATGCTGTATTGCGGGACATGACTTCTTCGATGGTTTCGAACCCCAGCATTTTGACAAAGGCGGGATTGCAGGCCAGGAGAACACCGTCCGGGCGGCTGATGTAGGCACCGGAGAGGTTTTCATTGAAAAATCGGCGATAGCGTTTTTCACTTTTTTTCAAGCGCGCTTCCGCCTTGAGTCGCTCCCGGATGTCTCTGGCGATGATGACCCCTTGAGTGGTCTCTTCCCTGCGGATCACCTGGGCGGTCATTTCAACGGGAATCGTCTCCTGACCGCGGCTGAGAAAACGGGCAACGGATGGGGTTTCTTGAGACTCGGTATTCAGTATTTCGGGACAAATCTGTGAAAGATTCAGGGATCGCATTTCTTCAGGGTCTTGCTGAAGCAATGCGCAGGCAGCTCGGTTGGCGTCGGTGATGCGAAGGGAGTCCACATCAAACAGGAGAATAGCGTCGCTGACGTGGTTCATGAGGGTATGGAAATTCTCAAAATCCGTCAGGCGCTGGCGCAGTTCCGGGTAATAGCTTTTTCGAATGGATTTTTCGCCCAGTCCGATGATTTTTTGACGAAGACTCTGCCAGTCGTCCGGATGTTTATCTTGCGGATTCATAGATCACTTCAATATCCCGAATCGAAGGTTGACAGGGGTTGGTGACCATACAGGGGTCTTGAATCGCGTTCCGGGCCAGCAGCGGGATGTCGCTGGAGGAAACCCCGCGCTGGCCCAGCGTGTTTCCAATGCCGGCGGCTTCTCGCAGATCATGAATATGGTTCAGCAGCGCCTGCTTGATCCAGTACCCGGTTTTGCCGGCCGTATCGATCCCCAGGATTTCGGCAATCCGGCAGTACCGATCGGACGCGGCGCTGAAGTTAAACGCAACCACATGTTCCAGCAGCAGGGCATTGCATTCGCCATGGGGCAGATCCAGCATGCCGCCCAGGCTGTGGGCCATGGCATGAACCGCTCCCAGGCTGGCGTTGGAAAAAGCCAGGCCCGCTTCAAGGCTGGCCAGCATCAATTGGTTGCGAAGTATGATATCGTTCGGAGATGCCAGAACGCGCAGCAGGTTCTCATGGATCAGCCCAATGGCCGCAAGGGCGTGAATATCGGTAATGGGGCCGCTGGCAGTCGAAGCGAATGCCTCGATGGCGTGAACCAGTGCATCCATTCCGGTACAGGCCGTCAGATAGAGATCCATGGTAAGGGTGGTCTCCGGGTCGATGAGGGCCACATCCGGAACCACGGTTTTGCTGATGATGGCGATTTTGATTTTTCTTTCCGGATTGTTGATGATGGCAAACTGCGATACATCGGCGGATGTGCCGGCGGTTGTGGGAATGCAGATCAGGGGCGGGCCGGGAACGTCCACATTGTCGATGCCTTCAAAACCCAGAATGTTTCTTTGGTTGGTGCATACGATGCCGATGCCCTTGGCGCAATCCATCGGGCTTCCGCCGCCGATCGCGACAATGACATCACAGTTTTCAGAGCGGTAGAATTCCGCGCCGGCCATGACTTCGTCGGCGCGGGGGTTGGGCGTGACCTGAGAGAACAGAACGCAATCGATTCCGGTTGTCTCAAAAGCGCCGGCAACTTCGGATGCCCAGCCGGCGTCCAGAACTCCGGAATCGGTTACCATCAACACTTTTTTAGCGCCAAAATTGATGGCATACTGCGCGGCCAGTTTTCGGGCTTCCGGGCCGAAGACAAATTCCGGTGCCACGAATTTTCTGAGTTCCAGCATAGGGGAGTCTCCTTACGGTTTGCGTTCATATAGACGATGGTTGCCAAACTCCCTGAAAGAAGAAAAGACCGGCCGCAGGCAGCTTTGGGCTATAAGCGGCAGTATCCCATTCTTTGAATCTGCAAGGACAGTTGTTTGACGCGGCTGAGCTCTTCTTTCAGCAGAATATCGACGACGTCCCGATCCTTTCCTTCGCAGATGGCTTCCTGCATGCTCATGAAAAAAATAACAGAGTCCTTCTCGAACTGCAAGGCAAGCTTCAAGACGTCCGGAACATCCTGAATCTTGTCCAGTTGGACGCTTAATGCACCGCACGTTTTAAAGACGTGCTGATCCGCTGTTGCCTTTACATAAACTTCCATCTCGTTTTCCGGATCAGGTGCTGACGGCCCGCTGCCCCATGCCGATTCGGCTTTAAGCCGTTTGATTCTGTCCATGTGTTCCAGCTCGTTCTGGGCAAGCGCAGCAAACTGTTTCTTGATTTCAGGGTCCTGAATCTTATTCCTGGCCAGTTCATAGAAGGCCCTGCCGTTTTCCTTGATTTCAAGGGCAAGTTGAAAAACTTCTGCGGCATTAAAACAGTAAATCATGCGGGTGGTCTCCTTCCGTATTCGATTTTGATCAATCCGTTATCGGGTGACGCCTTGCCCGGCAATTGTTTTTTTATGGGTTTTCATTTATAAAACCCTGGAGAATTTTATTAGTCCAATAAATTGATGAAAATATCAAGTTCAAATGCGGTGATGATCTGAAACCGATCCTGATTCTTAAAACAACACCGAACATGCTGCTGTGGTACTGAACCGTAAGCGCTGTTTGGAAAAGGATGTCGTAAACCTCATGTGCGGCAGATTTGCATTGTATTTTCCCGATGAGCTCCTGGCCGAGATTTTTGGCCTGCCGGAGTTGCCCGGCCTTATTCACCGGTACAACATTGCCCCGACGCAGGCGGCGGCTGTGGTTCGCAGTTCGGGTAAGACCCACAAACTTGATCTTCTTCGCTGGGGGCTTGTGCCATCATGGGCAAAAGAAATTTCCGGCGGTAACCGGATGATCAATGCCCGCAACGAAAGCCTTCCGGATAAACCGGCATTTCGAAATGCCGTCCGATTCCGGCGATGTGTTGTTCCGGCTTCCGGTTTTTACGAATGGAAACCGGAAGGCTCGCATAAAGTTCCTTATTACATTCGGTTGTCAGACGGCGCACCCATGGGTTTTGCCGGTATCTGGGAAGCCTGGAAAACCCATGAAGGATCTTTCCTGGAGACTTTCGCGATCCTGACAACATCGGCAAACCCTTTGATAGCCACCATTCACGACAGGATGCCAGTCATTTTACATCCCGATGCCTATGCCCTCTGGCTTGATAAGGATGTGAGCAATCCCAAACAGCTACAGTCCCTGTATCTGCCGTACCCCGCCGATCTTCTGACGCTCCATCCGGTTTCGACTCTGGTCAACAGCCCGCGAAACGACCATCCCGCCTGTATCGAGCCCGAACCTTCCTGAAGGTCGGGGCGACAGCATGATCGAGGCGCACATTTTGATTCACCATGGCGATGCAGAAACCGTCATTGTCGGAAACCCCTGAAAACCATGCGGAGTTATGATTGGGACGGTGACAAGATGTGTTCCATCCGCATTGCCGTTATCTACGAGCCGGAAAAAAAGACCTATTTGAATGCCGCTCCATCTTTGACCCCGAAGAATTTCAAGATTTTTGCCAGCGGGCAGAATCCGGTGAAGGATGCCTGGAGTAAGTTAGCGCCCACAAAGGCCGTAAACCACAACCAGTAATGGCTGTGAACCAGGGACAGCAGCAGGCTGATCAAAATAAAGCTCCCGGCAAACGCCAGTACCATTCGGTCCAGTGTCATGATCTCTCTCTCCTTTGATTAACATGTTGAAATCCGAAACTATCTTTTTATAATGATCCGCTGTCTGAAAGAAAGTTACGATACAATTCGGAAATATGGGCCAGCAGGCTATTTTCTTATTGATTGATCTTCCAAAAAGTGAAAAAGAAATGGTATTTCCTGTTCAACACACATCCAAAGGAGGCTTTCCCATGACGATCACATCTGTCCAAACCAGTCATGCCCCGGCTGCCATCGGGCCGTATTCCCAGGCCATTGTTTCGGAACCCTTTATCTTTGTCAGTGGTCAGCTCGGGCTGATTCCAGCTACCGGAGCCCTTGCAGGTCCGGACATTACCGCCCAGGCCACCCAGGCGCTCGAAAACCTGAGCCAGATTCTTCTGGCATCCGGCTCTGACCTGAACCATGTCGTATCCGTTGATGTCTATCTGACCGATATGGGAAACTTTTCCACCTTTAACGGCATTTATCAACAGTTTTTTTCAGGCCACCGGCCGGCCCGGGCCGTTGTCGAGGTCAGCGCCCTTCCCAAGGGCGGCTGCGTCGAGATCAAGTGTATGGCCGTGCGCAGCCCGTCGCGTTGACTTGGATTCATATTGTTGTCCTGACAATATCATGGGTCAAAAAATCCATATTCATTATCTATATTTTATTTAATCGTTGTAAAAAACCATTAAAGTATTATAGATAAAACGACGATACATTGTATAAATAGAATTCAAATAATTATACAATATGTAATATGCTCAAAGCAGAATATTTAATTTGATAGACAGTAACATTGAAGCATTACGGCGAAATGTCATTTTGGTGCCGTGTTTCAAAATGTGAGGGGGTGAGAACAGCCGGGTAATTTTATCGATCTTAAACCATTTCAGTGACTCGAAGGAATCAGTGATTTCACGAGTATGACCAAAGAGGTATTTTCAATCCTAAAAATGCATAAGGAGGATGATATGAAACGAATTGGTATCGTTGTACTGGCAGTGTTTTTTGCAACACTTGGCTTTCAGACCCTTTTTGCTATAGCCGACAAGACACCGGATGAACTGGCAAAAGAAACCGAGGATGCCTGCACCGCCACCGCTATAACCAAGCCCACCCCACAAATGATCATGGACAAGGTGAACCGGGCGTGTGCGCTTCTGCAAAAAGAGGGAAAAGCGGGTTTCTCAAAGTTCAGCGGGAAAGACAGTGAATTCGTTTTTGCAGGGACTTATATCTGGATACATGACATGGCAGGTGTGATGCGCATGCACCCCATCAAGTATAAGATGAACGGACAATCTCTTGTCGATTATAAAGATTCCAATGGTAAACGGTTCTTTAATGAAATGAATAAAACGGCTAAAGAAAAGGGAGCCGGATGGGTGGATTACATGTGGCCAAAACCTGGAGTCAAAGAACCCTCCCAGAAGGTCTCTTATGTGAAGTTGTGTAATGTTCAGGGAGAAGATTTTGTTGTTGGGTGCGGTGTTTATGACTTGCCGGAAGCTGATGTTAAAAAATTGCTCCAATAATCAACCGGGACAGTCTGTTTTTTTCTGAAAATGTTGCGGTTCGCGGTATCTTAGCCAACAAAAGTGGTTAGTCGCCATGTCTGGCCACTGACCTTGACAACTGTTCACGGGACTTCGGTGCCGGGCTTCCGTGAACACTTATTATTATCTGTTTGAGAAAGGAGGGCTATTCAATGCAGGAAAATGCGGGAAAAATCAGCCTTAATAAGAAATTATACGGGTTTGTGGGGATTGCCTCTTTTCTGGTACTTGCTGTTGTTGGGATAGGGGTGTTTTATTATTCGCGCATTGAAGTAGCCAACCTGCTCAAAAATGATGTCAATACGATTATTGAGAAAGTTCTGGCTACCCGGGTGGCGGAAAAAACCTATTTGCAATTCTATACGGCCGAACTGAAAAAACAGTTTGACGAAATGACCCAGGATGTAAATATCCATGTGAACGCGCTTAAACAAAAAAAAATTGATGGTGCATGGACAACGCACATTAATGCAATCGGTACCGAGTTTGACCGGTATCAAAAATCGTTTGATGAGCTTGTTGAAGTTCACGGCCAACAAAGTAGTTTAAAAGTGGAAATGATTAAGCCACTCCAGAAATCAGAAGCGCTGTTGATGTCCATCATTATGGACATTCAAAAGAAACAGGCCATGTTGCGGATGGAAGGGGATGTGCTCAGCGCCGGTGATCTTGGAATGCTGGATGTTGTCAGAGACTGCAGGACCTTATTTATTCAGTTGCAGGCCCTGCAACTGCAATTCATGATGAGCGGTGATGAGAAGTTTATCGCTGAATATAAGAGGCTTGCATCCGGAGATGTTCAGGAACTGCTTCTTGCCCTGGAACAAATTGCAGTCGCAACAAAAAATGATTCCTCCATTAAGACTGCTGCCACGGTCAGGGAATCGCTGAATAAGTTCATGGAATTCATAGAACAATCTCAAAAACTGTACGAGAAAGAAAGTGAAAGGGTTAAACTTCTGAATAATTCCGGGAAACAGATCATCGAAGCGGCCAATGCGCTTCTGGTTCAAGTGGATAAAACCATAACCGGACAGAAACAATCTGCCGTAACGTTTATTTCAGCTATTGTCCTTGTGGGTATCATCTTTTTCTGGGTTCTGTCTTTTATTCTGGTTCGATCAATCACCAAACCCATTAACGCTGTGATTGAGGGTTTAACTGAAAGTTCGGAACAGGTGGCTTCAGGTTCCAGACAGATTTCTTCCGCGAGTCAGCAACTGGCGGAAGGGGCGTCCGAGCAGGCGGCGTCTATCGAAGAAACTTCCGCTTCAATCGAAGAACTGTCATCGATGACAAAACAGAATGCCGATAATGCCGAGCAGGCTAATTTGCTTATGACAGAATCCAGGCAGACCATTACACAAACCAATAAATCCATGGAGCGATTGACGGCTTCTATGAAAGAAATTTCCAGAGCCAGCGAAGAAACCCAGAAGATCGTTAAAACCATCGATGAAATTGCCTTTCAAACCAATCTGTTGGCCTTGAATGCCGCAGTTGAGGCAGCCCGGGCAGGAGAAGCGGGTGCGGGGTTCGCCGTGGTTGCCGATGAGGTGAGAAATCTTTCCAAGCGTGCTGCGGAAGCTGCCAAGAACACCTCCGCTTTGATCGAGACGACAGTCAAGACAGTTCACGAAGGAGCTGGCCTGGTTGAAAGCACCAACTGTGAGTTTGGATGCGTTTTGACCAGCGCAACCAAAGTCGAGCAGTTGGTTGGCGAGATTGCAGCAGCTTCGCGGGAGCAGGCCATGGGAATTGAGCAGGTCAATAAAGCCGTGGCTGAGATGGACAAGGTTATTCAGCAGAATGCCGCCAATGCCGAGGAATCTGCTTCAGCTTCCCAGGAAATGAACGGTAGTGCCGGAGAGATGAAGGAATTTGTGGAAGAGCTGGCGGCTTTGATCGGCGGAGGCAACAAACGGATACGCGGCGAGATAAAATATGCTGAACAGGAGAAGGAAATCAAGGCCCTGCCGTACCATTCGCCCAATGCGTTGACGATGGCTTCGTAAAAAGCTATGTGACGCCGCTGTGCGGCGCTGTATCAGAGAATAACTTCGAGGAAGCTATTTGGTATAAGCCCAATATCTGGGTGGAGCTTCTCCATTGTCGTTGTGGTGTGCTATTATAAGAACGCATCCTTTTTAAGGAGTTGCTCGTTTTGATCTTGAACAGGCGGAACGCCGGTACTTTGCCATCCCGATTTTGACTTTTACGAGGCCATCAAGACTGAACTTCGCGTAATTGTCCGAAGCAAATGGATCTGAATTCCCATGAAGAATACCCGAATCCTGCTGGTCGTCAAGGAGGACACTGCAAGAAATGTTTATGTTGAAATACTGGGCAAAATAGGTGTTGTATTCGATGTCGTGACTTCTTTCACCGATGCATCCAGCATGGCAAGAAATATTCCGTATAACGGCCTGCTTGTTGATATTCTGGCCCTCGTCCGCGTGGATCAAAATGAAAAGAACATTGCCCATGAATGCATGAATTTCTATCCTTCGACGCGAATTAAATGGGACGCCAGACACAAAACGATACATTTGCTCATGTTCTCGCTGTCTTCACACTTTGAAGCAGAATCTGCACTCCGGATATTTATCGCGGAGCGGTGTAAACCTTTTGCAGCAAGATCTTTAAGGGTGTTCAACAGAAAAAATATCAACCTGAATCTCCTGCTTTCTCTGGACTGCCATTGTTCAGATGAAAAAGCGGCGAAGACGTTTTTGCTGGATCTTTCCCAGGGAGGTTGTTTTCTGCATACGGTCCAGCCCCTGGATAACGGGCAAGAGGTATGGCTACGCTGCCTTGAGCTCTCGGACCCAACACCCATTAAAGCCGTTGTATGCTGGCAGCTCAAGTGGGGCCTTAAACAACAAATTTCCGGTATTGGGGTAAAGTTTGAATCGTTATCGGAGATTCAGGGAAAAGAAATCAAGAAAATCCTGGGTCGATAGGTATACAGAGAATCAGTGGAGCTAATTTTTTAATTCTCTTTTTACTGCTGATCCTATTTTCTCTAATGAATAGGGTTTTTTGACATAACAACCCGCGCCAAGAAGTTGTGCTTCCTGAACCTGGGTCGATTCCGAAAAGCCGCTGGCGATGATGGCCTTTTGTTCAGGATGCAGCGCCAGAATCCTTCTGTAGGTTTCAAGACCGCCAATGCCAGGCGGCATGATCATGTCCAGCATCACCAGATCGGTTGATTCGGCTTGCAGGTATTCCACTGCGGCCTCACCGCTGGAAACATCATGGACCGAGTAGCCCAATTTTTGGAGAAATTGCGTGGCGATCTGCCGCTGTTCCTCCACATCGTCCACAACTAAAATAGTCTCGCCATTTCCTTTGTAGGATTCGATGGGTACGAAAGATTCGCTCTCCGGAAGCTGTGAACGACTGAGGGGAAAGTACAGCGTAAATGTTGTTCCATGGCCTTCGCTGCTCTGAACATCGATATAGCCATTATGATCTTTTACTGTTCCCCAGACCACCGACATTCCCAGTCCGGTTCCACTCCTGCCCATCTCTTTTCGCGTGAAAAAAGGCTCAAAAATTCTTTCGATATCTGCTCTTGAAATACCCGTTCCTTCATCGGAGACCGCCAGGCTGACATAGTCGCCTTCTTTAACATCATCATAACCGCTGATGGGCAGGTCAACATAACGGTTCTGCGTGACGATGGCGATCTTTCCCCCTTCCGGCATGGCCTCTGCGGCGTTTGTTAATAAATTCATGATGGTTTTGGATAGATGAATCCGGGAGCCGAGAATATTGCCGGGATCGGATTGTAGCGATACTTCGAATTTTACGTCTGGATGGTATGATTTCATTTTCTGGAATTCCGGGCTTGCCAGGTAATTCTGAAGAATGGCGTTCAGATTGACAACCTCGGATACCATCACTCCCCTTCGGGACAGGGTTAGAAGGTCCTGTACAATGGCTGCGGCTCTCTCTCCGGAGGATTGTATCCGCAAGAGGGGTTTTCGAAGCGGATGCTCTTCAGGCAGATTCAGCAAAATCAGTTCCGGATAACTGACAACACCTGCCAGGATATTGTTCAGATCATGGGCCACGCCTCCGGCAAGGGTGCCAATGACTTCCATTTTCTGAACCCTGAGCAGTCTATTTTCAAGCTGTAGCCTGGCTTGTTCCGAACGGATGTGGTCCTCGATCTCCTTTTGCAGCGAGTTGTTGGCGCTTTGCAGCTCGGCGGTTCTGTCTGACACGCGTTGACTGAGATAGGACTGGGCTTCCTCAAGCTCCTGAATCTGCATGGCAATGGTTTGAGCCATTGAATTCAGGGCCGTGAAGATGATTTGAAATTCATCAAAATCGTTTTCTCCTGTCTGAATCTGATAAGAAAGATTTGCCTTCATCTTCTCCGTCTCTTCGACGGTTCTCCGGAATTCATTGGAAAGGCGCTTATTCTGAAAAAAAATATAGAGCGCCAGAATCAGGGTTGAAAAGAGCAAGATGATCTGCAGCACTTTGATATTGTTTGTGAATTGATCATTTGCGTTTTTAATATCCGCGCATGAATGTTTCAGGCTATCGAAAAGATTCATGCGGTTTTTGTCCAATGCTTCCATTAAACCTTTTTTTGTCTGCTCGATGGTCAGCAGTCCCTTGAACCATTCCTCAAATGTTCGCCCATTTATAAGAAGGTCTTCCACCAGCAAACCGTCCTGAGCATCCAGAGAATAATCCTCAAAGATATTGACCGCGGAATAGAACCGATGGATTCGATCTTCGAATCCGCCTTTCACATTGCTGGGTTGGGAGCCTTGCTGCAGGTCGTAGAACCCGCTTAAAATGTCCAGCAGACTCGTCTGTATGGAGATGGCAGCGGCAATGATATCCATCTCCGGCGCCGATCTGATCTGGCTTCTCTTAAATGCTTCCCCTGTATCGTAGCCTTTGGCATAGGCTCCGCGGTCCAAGAGGTTTTTCATATAAGCGATATGGTGTTTATGAATATATCGGACGCTTTCGAGTAAGTCCGGTAACACTTGGTGCACACTGGAATAAAGCGAGCCGCTTTCTTTTTGCAGGCAAAGCAATTGGTCCAGTAAATCTTCTCTTTTTTTCAGGAAAGGTTTCAGCGCATCATGATTGCCTATCAATGATGACTTCCCCAGTTCCGCATATTTTGCCTTGAGTTCAAGTTCTTTATTGGGATCCTGCAACGATGCATTTTCATACAAAATGGTGTCGTAGAGAAAGGATTCCAGCTTCAAAATATCATGGTACCTGGCATCGGTGGAAATCACCTGTTCGTTCAACCAGAAACTGATGAAGATAATCACGGGCAGGATGGAAATGACCCCGATGACAAGTTGCAACCGGGTGCGAATGGACTTTTGCTTCATTTGCCCGGTTCTTTTGTCTCTACGGGATAGTTTAACTTGATCCATCCGCGTATGCCAAAATCAAGTCCCTTGATGTTTTTATAGCCGAATTGGTACAAAAATCTCATGGCGAAAATGTCACGGTTGCCGGTCTCAGTCAGGGTTACAACCAATCCTTCGTGCGGGATCCGCATTCTGAAATCAGGATTGATCAAATCATCAAGAAGGCATTTGATCGTCTTGCAGCGTGTTTTGATAGCGGGGACAGGGTGATCGGCTTCAAGGAAATTATCGGTTCGGAGGTCTAAAATTGTCAGCAACGTCTGGTTTTGTGGACCGTTGCAGTCGTTATTGTCAGCGGATTCTATTGCCATCAACAGCTCATCCGTGGTGATAAACATGCCTTCATATTTTGGAAGGGGATCGGTTGATTCGATAGGATGACCCGCATCAACCCAGTCCTTTATGCCGCCATTATAAATCTTGATGTTTGTATAACCCAGTTTTTTAAGGGCGACCGCCACTTTATAGGAAAAGACTCACCGGTAACCCATGCAGTAGCTGATGATGAGTCTGTTTTTGTTTTCACCCAGGCGACTTGCGGTTTCCTCAACCTTGCACCAGGGGACATTGATGGAGCCGGGAATGGAAGAATCTTTAAAGATCAGCTCATCCAGCGTGTTGATCAGAACAAAATCGGCCTTGCCCGCGGCTCTGTCCTCCAGCAGTTGCTTCAGCTCCAGAGTTGTCACAATCTCGAATCTTTCCAGGGCCAGCACCTGCGTTGACAGCAAGACCAGCAAAGAGGATAGAATCATTCCCGCGATGGTTCTCATTTTTTATCTCTCCGTGCAATCGCGTTATGTGGATAAAACGGCGATCAGGACTTGAATGTAAAAGCGGGCATGACTGATGGGTGCTGCCATGTTGGCCCGGTGATTGGCCAGAATTCCGCTGTAATCGCTGTCCGTAACAAAAAACCAGGGATCAATTTCTGAAGCCCGGTGACAGGATGCAATGGCATGATGAAGAATTTCAGTGCCGTGACGGGTTTCAAGTGTAGGCTGAAAGTCCTCAAGAACAGCTTCAAGAATGGTTTCCAGGGCGCTCGCAACGCCTTTTGCATAATAAAAATAGTCATCTACTCTGAACCAGCTAACCGGTTCGCCATTTGATTCCTTGGTTTTGATCAGGTTCTCATCGCAGCTTCCCAATAAATTGTCATAGGCCGTAAGAAGCGGCAGCAGGTTATCTGCGCGGGTATAAAAAACAGCATCGCCTTTTTCAAGATTGTATTTATAAGCGGCAAGTTCAGCCAGTGCATCCTGATAGCGGGATTCGGGTGAAGGAAACCAGTAGCGCTCGGGTTTGGTCATCAACCAGTCCATGGCGCGTTCCAAATTCTTATTCAGGGATTCCACGCTTCCGGTCCTTGAAAGACGCTCGGTCAGGATAACGGTGGTTCTTCGCGTAACTTCAAGAACGCCAAGCTGAAAATTATTCACATTATCCGTGAAGTTTAAAATATCATTGGGCCGCCATCCCCAGAAACGATCATTCAATTCATAGGAAAGAGGCTTGATGGTGGCTGTAACAAATGCAACGCCCGGGGTTTTTTTAACCATGGACTTGGATGAATCCAGGGCATGAGGGGTCGCTGCAGGCGAGTGGACGGCTGGTTTTGCAGGAGCAGACGAAACAGTCTGAACCGGTTTGCCTGCGTCGGTCCCGGATTCGTTCAGCGTTGACATCCTACCATCTATAGGTGAAGCAGCCTGAGCCGGTTTGCCTGCATCGGTATGCAGTTGCGTGTTTGGTTGAGATTTGGATTCCTTTGCAGGGGACGGTCTTGGCGTGATATGTTCCGTGGAATCGGTTTTTGGGATTTCTTCGGCTGCCTGGGTATGCGAGGCTTCGGGCTTTTTGGGAGAAGGGATTTGGACAGCGGTGGATTGTTCCAGTGGCGGGACAGTAACGGGAGGTTCGGATTTGCTGAGAAGCCCCAGTACGGTCCCAGTAAGCCATAAGACTGCAACCGCTATCAGCAGGCCGGTCACGATCCGTTGTGTGGCAAATTTTTTAAATGCTTCCATGATTTCTCCTTTTATCCGTTCCTGAGTTTTCGAATATCTCCAACACGAATGGTCACATTCCGTGCATCAAAATATTCGATGATCGGTATCACAAATTTTCGGGATGCGCCAGTCATATCCTTAAACTGGGGCGTCGTGATTTCACCGTGGATGTTCAAGAACTCAACCAGCTTTTTCTTGATCATTTGGATGGCTTCCTGATGGAAATAAAGATCGTCTTTTATTTTGACAATCAAGCCTTCATCAATCAATACGTGAAGAACTTCTTTTGATTTTGCCGTATCCAGGTTTTCTGTTTTACAGAATTCCTTGAAATAAGGAGGCGTGAGGCCATTCTGCTGATAGGCGTCCAGGATTTTTTTGCGAACATCCGTCTGATCCTGACCCAGTAAAACCGAATGGGTTGACAGGCGAATCATGTTTTCTTCCTGGATTAACCGACCGGATTTGACCATTTGTTGACTCATCAGGGTAAAGAGTTTGGTGCTGATCTGAAGGGGCAGTCTGGATTTCAGCTCTTCTTTGGGCATACCAGGTTTCAGCGGGTTGGATTTATGAAAAGCACTCAGCAGGCTGCATGCCTCGGATGTCAGTTGTTCAAAACAGCTCTGATGAATGAAAATGCGTTGGTCTCTGTCGATCAATAGAAGCACCTTATCCGACAGCAGCCGCTGAATGGATCCATCCAGTTTTTTATCCGAGATATTGGTCATGATTCGAAGATCGGAAAAACTGATGCCTTGATAGCCTGCGTCTTCAGCATGATACGTGATTACTTCTTCGGGGGAGAGATCGCCAAGTTTTTGAATGCCTGAAAAGATTTCGGGTTTAAAGCGCTTGTGTTTTTGAGGAATGGGATTAAGAATGCTGCCGCCACCGATGGTTCGAACCGGCGAATAACTTCGGATCACAAACCGGTCATCTTTGACCACCGCAACCGGCGCATCGAGTCGAAGCTGAGCTGCAGTAGCGTCGCCAGGAGAGAGCTCTTCACTGTCCAGAAGGATCAGGTTTCCCAAAACCTCGCTGGTTCCGGTATGAAATCTGATTCGTGTTCGATTTTTTACGGGCTTTTTATTGCTTTTTAAATAATGGAGCCTGATATCCACCATAAAGCTTGAAGTCAGTGCATTCGGGCTGGAAAGCACATCACCGCGGTTAATGGATGCTTTTTCAAGTCCCTGGAAATTGATGGCGGTTCGCATCCCCGAAACCGCTTGTTCCACGCTGGCATTGTGCACCTGAATTCCCCTGACTTTGGAGGTGACACCCGAGGGGTAAATCATGATCGGATCACCCACGCGAATCATTCCGGATATCAGCGTCCCGGTAATGACCGTTCCAAATCCCTTCATGGTAAAGACCCGGTCCACCGGGAGCCTGAATAAATTGGTTGTCGAACGTTCGGGAATCGAGGCACTCAGGGTTTCAAGGGCCTGTATGAGTTCAGGAATGCCTTGACCGGTGGTGGAAGAAACCGGCAGGATGGGGGCGTCTTCGAGAAAGGACCCCGCGGCAAAAGATCGGACATCTTCTATGACCAGTTCCAGCCATTCTTCATCCACCATGTCTCTTTTGGTCAGAACAACCAGGCCGTGCTGAATGTTAAGGAGCGTGCAAATTTCCATGTGTTCGCGGGTCTGCGGCATGATACCTTCATCGGCGGCAATCACCATGACAACCATATCGATGCCGGTGGCGCCAGCCACCATGGTTTTGACGAATTTCTCATGTCCTGGAACATCCACAATGCCAATGTGTTGCCCACTGGGAAGATCCATGGATGCAAATCCCAGTTCAATCGTAATGCCCCTGAGTTGTTCTTCTTTTAATCTGTCCGTGTTGATACCGGTCAACGCCTTGATCAGGCTGGTTTTCCCATGATCGATATGTCCGGCTGTTCCAAGAATGATCTGTTTCAATGGTATGTTGCTCCTTCAGCGTGATTTTCCGGGCAATGTGTTTATGGTTTCCTTGCTCTTAAATATTCAAACACATAGGCCATACCTACCAGAAGCCCCCAAAGTCCCACTGTATAAATCATCTGGGTTTGGGGATAAAACATGCGCATGAGAATTACCGCAAATGCCGCTCCCAGAATGACTCTTAAAATAAAAATATAAAAACGTGTCACACTATAGCCTTTCACTGTTGACGACTTCATATTCTTCCATCATTATAATTTATAGTAGAAGGCAAATCGGGTCAATAGACGTTTATATGAAAGTCGCCAGGAGCCGACGGGCCGAGAATTTTTTTCCGACATGTCGCTTCAACCGCATCAGGGTATCTGTTTTTAATGATGACATTTTTATCGCATTATGGCTATGGCGTGCTCTTTATATTAAGTTTTTTGGCTTCCACCATTATTCCCCTTGGCTCGGAATGGCTTCTGGTTGCAATGGTTATAAAAGGATTCGATCCTGTTCTTTCCGTGTCCACGGCTACAGCGGGTAATACCCTGGGGGCCTGCACCACTTATGGGATTGGTGCTTATGGCAGCGCCTGGGTGATTCGGAAACTGCTTCGATTTGATGAGCTTTCACGGAAACGCGCTGAAATGTTCTACGCAAAGTTCGGGGCATGGTCCCTGTTGTTTTCCTGGCTTCCCATTGTGGGGGATCCGCTCTGCCTGGCAGGCGGACTGCTCCGCATCCATTTCGGCGTTTTTTTGCTGCTTGTATTCGTCGGCAAACTGATTCGTTATGGACTGCTGGCGGTGCTGGTGATGTAACAGCAATGTTCATTATTGATTTATTACAGTAAAAAGCATAAGAAAAACGTGGATCGGGATTCATATAACCCCTGGGTTTCCAGCACAACGAAATAAGGAAGCGGGGCAGCCGACAGAAAAACGAGGCGCCCCATTGTCTCAGGTAAGAAGCCCGACTTGCCGGATCCTGTTTTTCAATGATGTGCCTTTAAACACGATAGGAGATCTGACGATGGATATGATGATCACGTTCCCTGGTAATAAAAAAGTGGATTCAAATTATAAAGGGTTTACGGTTCATACGGATCAACCTGTTAGCGAAGGCGGGGAAAATACCGCGCCAGAACCGTTTGACCTCTTTCTGGCATCTATCGGCACTTGCGCGGGGATTTATGTTTCTTCTTTTTGCAATGAACGTCGGATTGATACGGCAGATCTTCGTCTGATTCTCAGTTTTATCCGGAATGCTGCCACGCATATGGTTGAAAAAATCGATATTCAGATCAAGCTGCCTTCGGGTTTTCCGGAAAAATACAAATCAGCAGTTATTCGAACCGCTGAAATGTGTTTTGTAAAAAAACACCTCATCACACCGCCGCAGTTATATATTTCTGCGTCTTTTGAAGGATGACGGATCTGCAAATCGAACGTGTTTTAAGATGTCCTGTTTTCTATTTTTGCCGATAAAGAGAAATTCGTTTTTGATTTTTTTTTACGACCTTCTCCGGAGTCAGAAAACTCATGAAAAATGTCCTGATTGTTGATGATGAAACATCTTTACTTCTCAGCATAAAGGCTGGTTTTGAGCCTTATAAGGACCGCTTTAATCTCTTTACGGCAGAAGATGGAAAAAAAGCGATTGGAATTCTAACGACCTATCCGATTGATCTGGTGGTGACCGATATTCGAATGCCGGAAATGGGCGGATTTGAGCTTCTGGTCTATATGAATGCAAATTTTCCCGCTATTCCCGCCATCGTTATGAGTGCTTATGGGACCCGGGAAATCGAAGGGCAGTTTGAATCCATTGGTATCATTGGTTTTTTGGATAAACCGATTGATTTTAATGAACTGTTTGAAAGCATTGAAGAAGGATTACAGCGAAGTTCTCAGAGCGGAACCATAACCGGAATCTCGGTGGGGAGCTTTCTCCAGCTTATCGAAATGGAAGAAAAAACCTGTCTTTTTGAAGTTCGTGCCCAAAAAAAAAGAGGTTTATATTTTTTTTATCAGGGACGTTTGCATGATGCCGTCTGTGGTACTCTGGTGGGAGAAGAAGCTGCCATTGAGATGGTCATGTGGACCCAGGTAAGGCTTTCATTCAAGGACCTTCCTGTTCATAAAATCACAAAGCGCATTAACTCAGAGCTGATGAACATTCTGATGGAAGCTGCACGTCGGAAAGACGAGAAAAATCAGGAAAAAGATTTAAGCGTTTTTGATGAATCGATTGAAGAAACCCTTATTTCATTAAACATGGACAACGACCAATTGCCCCCAATAGAACCCCAGAAGGCTGTTGAACCGGATTGGATCATTCCGGAATGTCCAGGTCCGACTGTTTTGCTACCCAAGGAAAATCAAGATGTTATTGAGCATCGCTTGCCTGAATGTGATCATCCCGGAACTGGTAACCCAACTTTGAAACTGATTGCCGATCTTTTCAAAAATATGGCGGCAGAGATGAATGGCGTAATGATGATTGCCCTTATGGATATGGATGGCATTGTAATCGCTGAACACAACCCCTCTAAAATCCCTTCCGATGCATTTGCCGCAAAGTCTTCCATGATAATGGGATTATTGGATAAATCCATGAAGGACATCGAAGGGGCTGGAGAGCTTGAAGAAACAATTATTCAGGCTAGCAGTGCCTGGATGGTTTGCCGACTGGTGGCCAAATCCTATTATATAGGGCTTGTGGTGAATCGGCAGTCCACACTGGGGAATGTCCGGCTGGTCATTGTCAAATATCTGGATAAAATCCGGCAGCTGCTTTCGAGAGAATGAGATCGTCTGCCGTGACTGATACGACACACCTGATTGAAGATCTGGAGCAGATATTTTCCACGTTGCGTCATGAATTCGGGAACACGGTCAATACGTTGAATATGACCTTGGATGTTTTAATCAGTAATTATGGAGCGTTTAACGATTCAACCAAACTGGAGTTTTTGCATCGGGCATCGGAACAGGTCGGACGCCAGCATAGATTCCTTGATGCCATGCGATCTTACGCACGCGCCGTGGTCGGTGAAACTCAAGAGATTCCCATGATTTCCTTCTGGAAAGAATGCGTTGGTCTGGCCGAATCCAGGCTTACCGGAAAACAGATCGGTTTCAAGCAGCATATTCAGGCCGAACCCTATAGTATTCTGATCAGTCCTGCAGCCATCTATCAGATTCTGGGCCACCTTTTTGACAATGCCGTTGATGCGGTTACGGGGGCTGAATCACCGGAAATTGAACTGGCGGCCTTTACGCATCCCGGCAGTCTCGTGGTGCAGGTCCTTGATAATGGGCCGGGTATCCCTGCTGAAATCCAGTCAAAAGTATTTCTGCCATTTTTTACCACACGGGAAGGCCATTCCGGGTTAGGGCTTTCCATCTCTCGAAAGATGCTCAGCCAGATGGAAGGCCGTATCGAATTGATTAATCGACTGCCTTCTGGGACCGAAGCCAGCATGTGGTTAAAAATTACCTGATGATGGCGTGCTCCGGAATATCGTTGCGGAATTTGAGAAGATCAGAGCATATTTTTGATTTTGGGTTTTTAATTTTGGCGGGTAGCGGCTGTCAGTGATCTGAATTCCGCATGAGGGCATCCAGAATTTGAGGGATGTACTGATCTGCCTTGGAGATGTGAAAACGGCATGCGCCTGCGGCTTTATGGCCGCCGCCTTCATATATAGTCAGCAGCTGACCGACGTTGACCTTGCAGGTCTTGTTAAAAATGCTGTGACCCACGCTGACCAGGACCATATCGGGGCGATTGGAATCGAGGCGTATCTTTACCTGAACCGAGCACTCGGGAAACAGGGAATAGACCATAAAGCGGTTTCCGGAAGGGGGCGGAGTTAAGGAGCGAAAGTCAGTAACCGCAACATGACCGAGGCATTGGGTGCGTTCTTTGAGATGGGTTTGATACTTGATGTTTTCATTGATAACCGCATTGCAGTGGGCTTTCACCGCTTGATCTTCCATGACTTTATGGATCGGCAGGATTCTTAAAAGATCAACCAGATGGTTCCAGTAAGGTTCATCGGAGTTGATTTGGCTGCCGATGGTCATGGAAAGCAGGATATAGGGATGGCGTTCCGGGTATAGTACCTCTTCCTGAGTCAGATCCGCTGAATCAATTTTATCAGCGGCCTGAACCAGTTCCGTATAATCCCGTTGAAATCTGTCGCGGTAATGGTCAAAAATGATTCCTGCGGCAGAAGGAGCTATTCGAAAAACGCCTGTGAAGGATTGCGCTCCCTGATTGGAAAAATGGTGATCAAACCATAGGGAACAGCCTGGAGCGAATGGAAGATTGGCGATAATATCGCCTTCATGAATATCCACAAGGCCTTTTTGGATATCACTGGGCTCAACCCACTTGACTGGCTCATGAATATTCAAAGCTTCATAGAGAAGGACAGCGCAGACCACGCTGTCAAAATCGGATCGGGTTACAATTCTCATAATATCCTTAATTGGCAAAAAATATATTTTTATAAGTCTGGAATGCTCAGCAAACGTTATCCATTTTTTTGTGTCGTCAGCCTTCTGAAGATTATTTCGTGGGGATATGAATAACCAATTCAAGAATGTTTTTTTTGTTTTTACGGTGGTACCGGACCTTGTCCATTAATTTTCGGATCAGAAAAACGCCAAGGCCCCCTACTTCTCGGTCAGAGATGCCAGCGGAAATATCAGGATCTTTTAAAGAGGAGATATCAAAGGCTATGCCGGTATCTTCGATTTTAATAACAAGTGCTTTGGATGGATCTTGCGTGCAGGTAACCTTGATATCGCCGGAATGATCCGGATAGGCATAATTGATGATGTTTACAAGTGCCTCTTCAGTGGCCAACTCGATTTCCTTGACGCGTTTGCCAGAAAAGCCAAGTTTTCTGGCAATGTCAGAAATAAACTGAACCAATAGCTCCATGTTTTCTATTTTAGCTGGTAGTTGAATACTGGACATGGAAGACCCCGAAAATTCCAGTTGGATGTTACGGATTCCGAAATTGATCCGTTATAAAAATTGTTAAAAGTGACGGATTGCGGCCTGCACAGAGTCATTAATGGGAATAATGGAATTAAACCCTGAAATCTCGAAAACTTCGTTTACAGATTCCTCCATGGCTGCCAGAACAATCTTTCCGTTCAGAGCTTTCAGTTTTTTCGCGATAATCAGAATGCTCCTAAGGCCGGCGCTGCTGATATACTCCAAAGAACTTAGATCCACTACGAAGTATTTTTCACTTTCATCAATCCACGCGCCTAAAGCTTTTTCAAATTCTGGAGCAGTTACAGCATCCATTCTTCCGCTGATCTTGACTATGAGCG
Source organism: Deltaproteobacteria bacterium (assembly GCA_016219185.1). Classification (GTDB taxonomy): domain Bacteria; phylum Desulfobacterota; class Desulfobacteria; order Desulfobacterales; family Desulfatirhabdiaceae; genus RAAP-1. Next base: position 24,982 of record JACRBZ010000022.1, on the reverse strand, counting down.
CATTGTTTTCTTTTCCGGATTTAATTATTTCCATGAAATTCTCCTGATTGCTTGCTATAAGGTTATCACAATAATGAATTGATCGTTAAATGATTCCTATAATAACCCACATGATAAAATCAATAAGATTATGATCAAATTATCTTTGACGTTTTATGAGGCCATGATTTATGACAACTTCTAATCTCTCAAAACATCCGGTTTCCAGGCATAGGTCCACACAACTGGTTGCTGACCGCGATGCCCTGATGCGAATCTTTATTCGGCCGGAAAGCGATGCCGCGCGGCTGACACTGTTGAAGTACATGGAAAAGATTCTGTTCGGACTTCATGAATTTTTAACCCGGCATGTTGGCGTCACCCAGGAAATCAGTTTGAAGGAATTGTCGGAACACTTTACCAGTTCAACGATCGGAAAACATCCGGAAAAAAAACTGGCCGATGTGATTACCGATCTGATAGAAGATATCGCCCCTCATGCGGTGAATGTAGCCTCTCCATATTTTGTGGGACACATGACTTCGGCCCTTCCTTTTTTCATGGTTCATCTTAAAACGATTATTGCGGCCCTGAATCAGAATGTCATCAAGCTGGAGACTTCAAAGGTGGTCTCCGTTATTGAAAAGCAGGTACTGGCCAAGATTCATCGTCTGATATATCAGGAAAGCGAGGCCTTCTATCAGCAGCATGTGCAGAACCCGCAGACCTCGCTGGGGTGTTTTATTGAAGACGGGACGCTGGCCAATATCACGGCGCTCTGGGTCGCCCGCAATTCATTACTGGCTGCCAGAGATCATTTTGAGGGAATTGAGAAAGAAGGGCTTTCGGCAGCCTACCGGGCGTATGGAATTGAACGGCTGGTTGTGCTGGTATCCAGATTAGGTCATTACTCCCTTAAAAAAGCGGGCGGAGTTCTGGGAATTGGGAACCGGAATGTGATCGCGGTTGAGGTTGACGCGCATAACCGGATGGACCTGAATTGTCTGAGGCAAAAGATTGCTGAGTATCATGATAGCGGCAAAAAAACCCGAGTTCTGGCTGTTGTGGGAATTGCCGGAACCACGGAGACCGGATCTGTTGATCCTCTGTGTCAACTGGCGGCAATCTGTGCCGAACACCGCATTCACTTTCACGTGGATGCGGCCTGGGGAGGTCCAACCCTGATGTCGGATAAATACCGGCATTTAGTTGCCGGAATCGAGCAGGCAGACAGCGTGACCATAGATGGCCACAAGCAGTTTTACATGCCCATGACGTGTGGAATGGTGTATTTCAAAGATCCGAAGAAACTGGATGCCGTCGAGTATCATGCCGGCTATGTCAACCGGCCGGGGTCCGTGGATCTGGGAAGAAAATCGTTGTCCGGCTCGCGTGAAGCCAGTTCGCTGATTCTCGACAGCACCCTGAAGATTATGGGCACTCAGGGGTATGCCTTGCTGATCGAGCATGGCATCGAAGTCGCCCGGCAGTTTGCAGCGGAAATTCAAGGAAGGCCGCTTTTTGAATTGATTACGCCGCCTGAACTCAATATCCTCACGTATAGACTCGTTCCCCCGGCCAAGAGATCTCCTGGCAGGTTCCGGCTTGAACAGGGGACCGCTGAGGAAGCGCTCGGTATCAATGATCAGATCAACGCCATTACGCGTAAAGTCCAGCAACTCCAGCGTGAAGCCGGAAAAAGCTTTGTATCCCGAACCACCCTGAGAGTTCATCAATATCCGGGACAGGATATCGTTGTTTTTCGATGTGTGATCATGAATCCCATGACAACCCCTGGTGTGCTTCGCGAGATTCTAGATGAACAGGAAGAGATCTACCGTCGGATCATCAATGAATCAATTGAGTTGTGAAAATGAAAAACCTGTTTTCAGGTCACGTTTTTTTTAATGTTATTCATTGGTTAATTGCATTTCTATTAAAGGAGGAAACATGCCTATCCGAAAAATTGAACGAACTCCATCTGCCTATGCCTATCCCCTGCTGATCAAAAACATCCTTCGCATGCCTCTGGTGTATGCGCCCAAGCAGGAAATTATCTATCGGGACAAGATGCGCTATAATTACGAAGCTCTGAACAGCAGGGTGTCGCAACTGGCCAATATGCTGGAAAAATTGGGAGTTGCTTCTGGAAATACCGTTGCGGTCATGGATTGGGACAGCCACCGGTATCTGGAATGTTTCTTTGCTGTTCCCATGATGGGGGCGGTCCTCCACACCATTAACATCCGGCTGTCGCCGGAACAGCTTGCATATACCATCAATCATGCGGAAGACGATATTATTCTGGTCAATTCCGATTTTCTTCCCATGCTGGAAACCATCAAAGATCAAATTAAAACCGTCAAGAAATTTGTCCTCCTGACAGATGCGGATCAGGCGCCGCCAACATCCCTTGAGCTTTCGGGAGAATATGAAGCCCTGCTTTCCGCGTGCAGCGCCAATTATGATTTCCCGGATTTCGACGAAGACGCCATGGCCACCACATTTTACACCACGGGCACTACGGGAATGCCAAAAGGTGTATACTACAGCCATCGCCAGCTTGTTCTTCACACTTACGGGCTCATGAGTGGCCTGTGTATTTATAAATCCCAGCTCAATCTGAATTCAGGCGATGTCTATATGCCCATGACTCCGATGTTCCATGTCCACGCATGGGGCATTCCTTATCTGTGCACGCTTTTGGGAGTCAAACAGGTCTATCCGGGCAAATACGAACCGGCTGTGCTGCTCAAGCTGATTGCAACGGAAAAAGTCACTTTTTCACACTGTGTTCCCACCATTATTCACATGCTGGTCAGCAGCCCGGCCGTAAAGCAGTTTGATCTTTCCAAATGGAAAGTCATCATCGGCGGATCAGCCCTTCCCAAGGGACTTTGCAAAGCAGCGTTGTCTCTGGGCATCAGCCTGACGGCCGCTTACGGCATGTCCGAGACCTGTCCGCTCCTGACTGCCGCCAACATGAAGCCGTTTATGCTGGATTGGGATATTGATAGCCAGGTTGAAATGCGGTGCAAAACCGGAATGCCAATTCCGATGGTCAATCTTGAAATCGTGGACCCGCAAGGAAAACCTGTTTCCCATGATGGGAAAGCCACCGGTGAAGTCGTGGTGCGTTCTCCATGGCTGACGCAAGGGTATCTGAAGGACCCGGAACGCAGCGAGCAGCTCTGGGAAAACGGCTGGCTCCATACCGGCGACATCGGCAATATCGATACCGAAGGATATCTGCAGATTACAGATCGGGTCAAGGATGTGATTAAAACCGGTGGCGAGTGGATTTCGTCTCTCGAGCTGGAAGATATTATCAGTCAGCATCCGGCGGTCAGTGAGGCTGCGGTGATTGGCATTGCCGATGAAAAATGGGGAGAAAGGCCCATGGCTTTAGTGGTGTTAAAAGCTGAATACAAGGGAAAGGTCACTGAAGACGAACTGAAGGATTTCTACATGAAGTTTGTGGATAACGGAACCATTCCCAAATACGGCGTTCCCAGCAAGGTGGCTCTTGTTGACTCCATTGCCAAAACCAGCGTCGGAAAGATCAGCAAGAAAGATCTGAGGATTCAGTATAAATAAGTATTTCTCTTTTTCGATCTCAAACAGGGGCAACCGGCCGGTTGCCCCTGTTTGACCATTTTTTCCAGATATCAAAAAGATAAACCGCGACAATTGCGGTGACTACCCGGGGAATCCAGAGCCAGAATACGCTGAGGCCAAGGGACGCAAAAAGTGTCGGGTCTTCGACCATCGAATGGTTGATGCCGATGGAGATGTGAAGCCTCTCGAGCTCTTCAGCGCTGAAATTCCCTTCTTTGGCTTCTTCAACGATGACAGCAGCGCCGTAGGCAATCCCAAACACCACGGCCGTCAGCCACAGCAGCCCAACCCGCTCATCCAGCCCCATGATTTTCAGGAAAGGTTTTAATACCTTTACCAGAAAAGGAATGATATCAAAGGCCTTCATCAGACACAGGGCGATCATCAGCGCCATTACAATAAGAAAAATTTTGATGCAGAGAAAAAAAGTGGAAATTCCCCATTTCTCGATGACTTCCCATAGGGTTTTCTGAATCTGCGGGCCAAAAGCAACCGTAGCGGATGCGCCGGTCTGCAAGTCCATGAACTGGGCCACTGCGATCACGGTGGCGATAGAGGCTGCAAGCCGGATTGCAGTGGCCTTCAGTGGCCTTAATCCGGATCTGCCCTGTACCATTCCCTCCTGGACCAGATTGTGGGATATGAGTAAAAAAATGGCGATCAGGGTCATCTGGTTTACAGAAAAAGGCAGTACGATCATGGCGGCAATCCCCCCGTAGATCCCCGTTAACATGCCAACCACCAGAGGAATCGCAGCAGCAGCCGGCATGTTTATCAGTTTCATGACGGGTGCAAGCATAAAATCCGTCCGCTGAATCAGGCCGCTGTAATCCAGAAGGAGCGTGAGAAACGAGATGGGGATCAGAATTTTGAGCAGCCAGACATAACCGCTCCAGCCTTTTTCAATACCGGACATGATGCCGGATTTGGCCGTGTCACGAAAATTTGTCATTCAGTCTTGAGTTCCATTTCGTAGCCCATTGGTGGGGTCGCCTTCTTCAACCATTTGTTTCAGAACCTGGATTTCGGCCTTTCCCGGTACGCGGCCGGTCAACTGAGCGGTCAGGACTACCTCACCATCCTGATTGACAAGAACTGCGTCTGCCCGTGCGCGGCATTTTTCATCAATTTCCGTGATCGTTAGGGTACAGGTGATGGTTTCGCCCATATAGACGGGGCGCTTGAACCTGAAATTCATGCCGGAAGCCAGCCATCCAATTTGTCCCCCAACTTCCGTGACCATGCTGCCGACCAGAAGTCCGTGGCAGATTCTGGCTTTTAATCCCTTTATTGCAACAAACCGCGGGTCAAAATGAATGGGGTTGTAATCTCGGGTCATATCGGCAAATTGTTCGACCTGCGACTCTGAAAATGTTCGGGTAACAGTAAAGGTAGCGCCTGGTGTTAATCCCGCAATCGTGTGCTGTCGAATGATAGACATCAAACTTTCCTTTCAATTTTTTTTCGGTGCTTCACGAAACCCTTAACAATAATTCAATTTGATATTTTATCAAGCTTAATTGTGATGATTAGGCAGTTTGTCTGCAGGTTCAAGACTCTCCGGCCATATTCATGGATGATTCCGACAATGTTCAGCGGTTTCGTGAGTACTGCAAGAACTTCGTCTATGAAAGCATTCCGTCTTATTACCGTCTATCTGTGATAGGGCATTCAGTTGACAAATACAATCAACCAGTTTACATCATGGAACATGATAAACGACATCGATAAAAAAATTCCCATGCGCCTGAAACCGGGCGACTGCATTGGAATTGTGGCACCGGCCAGTCCCTTTGCAGAAACGGATTTTTTCAGCGGTATCCGTATACTGGAGGACATGGGATTTCGAGTGAGTTTTCCAGAAGGGATATTCGCAAGATCCGGGTATCTTGCCGGATCAGATGTGGATCGCGCGGCTCAGGTAAACGCTGCTTTTGCAGACAGCACTGTTCATGCGATTGTGTGTGCAAGGGGCGGCTATGGATCCATGCAGATTCTGCCCTATCTGAATTATGAGACCATTGGCCGCCACCCCAAGCTGCTGATGGGATTTAGTGACATTACGGCGCTCCTGTGTTCGCTGTATCAGCGATCCGGCCTTGTCTCTTGCCACGGGCCGGTTGTGACAACCTTAAAGGATGCCGGTTCAAAAACCCTTGAGTCCGTGTTCAATGTGTTGACTTTAAGTGAACTGCCCGCAATTCAGTTGGAAAGAGGGATTACCCTGAGTCCGGGAAAAGGGGCCGGCCCTGTCATCTGTGGAAATCTGACGACGTTGTGTCATCTCATCGGAACGCCTTTTCAGCCGAAAATGAACGGGCACATTCTGATCATTGAAGATACGGGAGAAAAACCTTATCGAATCGATCGTATGCTCACCCAGATGAAGCTTGCCGGGGTATTCAACGGGCTTTGCGGCCTGGGGATCGGCGCATTTGAAAATTGCGGGCAAGCGGATGAATTGCTTGAAATCATTACCCGCATATTTAACCCAATCCATATTCCCATCCTTGCCGGATTCGATATCGGACATGGACCCGACAATATTGCTGTTCCCTTTGGCTTTGAAGCGGTTCTGGATGCGGATCATCATATGTTGACGTATCGTCTCATTGCAGGATAGCGGGCATGAAGCGAGTGGATCGTCTGATGCATCAGGCCATCGCGGATCGGATTTTCCCCGGAGGGGTTCTTCTGGTGTCCAGAGATAACCGGATCGAGTTTTTCGAGGCTTATGGCTGTGCTGATCTGTTTTCCGGCGCACCGGTGACAAAAGACACGATATATGACCTTGCATCCTTAACAAAGCCTCTGGCAACCACGCTGGCGGTGATGCAGCTCATTCAGGAATCCAGGCTGGGTCTGGATCAGTTGGCTGTATCCGTTTTGCCATTTTTCTTGGATCCGCTGATGTCTCAGGTAACCATTCGGCATCTCCTTGCACATAGTTCAGGTCTTGTGGATTACCGCCCCTATTTCCTGTATCTGCGGCAATTTCCTTTGAAAGAGCGAAAAGAACAATTAGAGAAAATGTTGACCCGTGAACGCCTGGTCAATGTTCCGGGGAGACAGGTGCTTTACAGCGACATGGGGTTCATGGTATTGCGCTGGATTATTGAGACGATAGCCGGGCAACGCCTGGATCATTTCCTGTCTGAATTTCTATACCATCCGCTGGGATTGAAACGTCTTTTTTTTATTGACCTGAAGGAGCAACCATGCAATGAAAATATCGCAGCAACCGAGCTTTGTGCCTGGCGAAATACTTTGCTCAAGGGAAAGGTTCACGATGACAATGCCTTTGTCACGGGCGGCATTGATGGACATGCCGGGCTTTTTGGATCCGCTGTCGATGTCGCGCGACTGATTTCGGTCCTGTTGTCGGGCTTCAAGAGACAATCCAGTCGATCATTTTTTACCTCAGATCTGATTCAGGTTTTTTGGTCCCGGCAGACGCCATCGGGAAGGGCTCTGGGGTTCGACATGCCTTCGGCTGATGGCGCCAGTTGCGGCCAATATTTCCCCAAAACCAGCGTGGGGCATTTGGGTTATACCGGGACTTCGTTCTGGATTGATCCGGAGCAGTCGCTCTTTGTCGTATTGCTGACCAATCGCGTTCACCCTTCCCGCTACAATGTCGGAATACGTCGGTTCAGGCCCCTTATCCATAATGAAATCATGGTAAATATGGATTTATCAATTTGAAATATCAGCCAAATATTCTTCTTATCGATATTTTGATTCGGTTTAAAGCTTAATATTTCCCTTGAGAATGCCAGGATTTTCTGGTAACTTTAAGAATTTGATCTGGTAGAAAATCATTTGTAGCAACCATCTGATTCAAACCCGTCTGATTTTCCATTTTTTCCAGAAATAACTGTTAACGTTAAGCTGTAAATGAGGCATTATGAGCTTTTTTAATGGATTCTTAGGGGTTTTTTCAAGCGATCTGGCCATAGATTTGGGGACTGCCAACACCCTGGTTTATGTGAAAGGTAAGGGCATTGTGTTGAGCGAGCCCTCCGTGGTGGCGGTAAGAACCGACAACCGATCCAAAAACCGGGTTCTGGCTGTTGGACTTGAAGCAAAGAATATGTTGGGGAAAACCCCGGGAAATATCGTTGCCATTCGGCCCATGCGTGATGGTGTCATCGCGGATTTTGAAGTCACCGAAGCCATGCTCAGGCACTTTATCCACAAGGTTCACAACAGGCGGTCCTTTGTCCGGCCCAGAATCATCATTGCGGTGCCCTCCGGAATCACGCAGGTTGAAAAGCGGGCTGTCCGGGAATCTGCGGAATCCGCAGGCGCACGGGAAGTGTTTTTAATCGAAGAACCCATGGCTGCGGCTATCGGTGCCGGTTTGCCCATCACGGAGCCCACCTGCAATATGGTTGTTGATATCGGTGGCGGGACAACCGAAGTTGCCGTCATTTCTTTAGCCGGTATCGTGTATTGCAGATCTTTGAGGGTGGCAGGCGATAAAATGGACTCCGCCATCATGCAGTACATCAAACGGAAATATAACCTGCTGATCGGAGAGCGAACCTCGGAAGTTATTAAAACCACGATTGGTAATGCGTATCCGGATACTCAGACCCTTGAAACCATCGAGGTCAAGGGAAGGGACCTGGTATCCGGCATTCCCAAGATCCTTACCATAGATTCCGAAGAGATCCGTATCGCCATTTCAGAACAACTGGACGCTATTTTGGAAACCGTAAAGATAGCTCTTGAACAAACGCCGCCCGAGTTGTCGGCTGATATTGTGGACAGAGGAATTGTGCTGACCGGAGGCGGCGCATTGCTGAAGAATCTGGATAAGCTGTTGATGGAGGAAACCGGCCTGCCGGTGAGGATTGCGGATGATCCCCTGTCAACGGTTGCGCTGGGGTGTGGGAAAACGCTGGATAGTCTTGAAATCCTTAGACAGGTTGTAATTACTTAAGTTTTATGTTTTCAAAAAAAATGATGGTAATCGCTGGCGTATTCGGCTTTGTTGTTGTCAATATCATCATGCTTTTTATTTCAGCAAGATATGTCAGTTCCTCATCGGCTTCCCGACATATGGGAATGGGGATCATCTCGCCGCTTCAAAAAGCGGTAACAGAGTCTATCCATTCGCTCAGGTCCATGTGGACGCATTATTTTTTTCTGGTTTCCACGGAAAAAGAAAATGACAGCCTGAAAAAAATGCTGGCCAAGACAATCTATGACGTCAACCAGTGTAAGGAAACAGAACTTTCCAATGACCGGTTCCGTAAACTGCTTGATTTTAAAAGCGCCAGTAAACTTCATTTCCTTTCTGCCGGGGTGATTGGCAAGGACCCTTCCCAGTGGTATAAAACACTGGTTATTGATAAAGGTGTTTCCGAAGGAATCACCAAGGGGCTTCCTGTGCTGGTTCCGGAGGGGGTAGTGGGGCAGGTGATTGATGCCTCGGACCATTATGCAAAGGTTCTGCTGATCATAGATTCAAACAGCGCTGTGGATGCGTTGGTTCAGGAAACCCGAGCTCATGGCATCATAAAAGGAGATTCTGAAGGTCGTTGTCTGCTTAATTACGTTTCCCGAAAGGAGATCGTCAATATCGGAGATGCCGTGGTTTCATCCGGACTGGACGGCGTTTTTGCCAAAGGCTTTCTGATTGGAAAAGTGACGGATATCATACGGAATAAATCCGGGATATTTCAGGATATTGAGGTTTCTCCTTTCGTTGATTTTGATAAAATCGAAGAAGTTTTGGTAATTCTCAGCCCGCCATCACAGAGCAGAAATCGCTGATAAAGACTGGAACCATGGGTTTTCCGCAAGCGCATCCAACAGGTTCTTTTTTTCGAGTTCTTTCATGAATCCCATGGCACGAATCGGACTGATTCTGTTTTTGGTCATTTTTCAGACAACGATTTATTACGCCGTTCCTGCCTTGAATCATTTTGTGGACCTGCTGATCACTTTTGTGATTTACGCCGGGCTTTTTCTGCCCTTTCTGGAGAGCATTGTCCTGATTTTGGTGCTGGGAGTGCTCATGGACAGTATCACCGGAGGGCTTTTCGGCCTGTATGTGTCCATATATTTCTGGATCATTGTCGGATTGAGGCCGTTTGTGACACTGTTGAATTTAAAAAATGCGCACACGTTACGGTTGCTGTTGGGAATCGCCATTGGATTCGAGAATCTGATGTTATTTATTGGAACGGTTGCCCTGAAACAGGAAACTGTGTTCTCATCCGAATCCTTTCGGGGAATGGCTTATCAGTTGTTCTGGACCTTGGCTCTGGGCCCCTTTCTCATCAGACTTTTGAATGCCAGGGATCACCAGTAAGTTTATGTGCAATCGAAATAATCTTTCATCATGACAGATGCAACTTCCCCGAACTCCTTTCTCAAGAACCAAACTCCGGACAGTGACTGGTACAAGCGCAGAATTGTCGGGCTGATATGCTTTGTGATACCCGGGTTTGCTTTTTTATTGTTGCGACTCTTTTATCTTCAGATTATTGAAGGAGAAAACTTCAGAAGGCTTTCAGAAAATAACTGCATCCGCCTGCAAAGCATTGATCCACCAAGAGGATTGATTTTTGATCGAAATGGGCAGCTTCTGGTGGACAACCGTCCTTCCTATGATTTGAGTATTGTGGTTAAAGATGCCAGGCCGCTGGAAACATCACTTCAGCATTTGTCTCAATATACGCGAATTCCTCTGGAATTGTTGTGGGGGGAAGTTGAGAAAAGCCATAATCAGCCGTCTTTTAAGCCGGTTTTATTGAAACAGGATATCGGAAGGGATGTCCTGGCAGCCCTCGAAGTAAAACGCTTTGATTTGCCAGGGGCCGTTGTGGATGTCCGTCTGCGGAGGCTTTATGTGAAAAGTCAGAGCGCAGCCCATATCCTTGGCTATGTCGGAGAGATCAGTAGTGATGAGTTGAAATCCGTGAAATATGCCGCGTATAAGCGGGGGGACTTGATTGGAAAAAGCGGGGTTGAAAAGTCATTTGAAGACTACCTGAGAGGAGAACGGGGCGGGCGCCAGATTGAGGTGAATGTGACCGGACAACTCATGCGAGTGCTGAAAACCGTTGATGCAGTTCCTGGAAACAACATTTATCTGTCGTTTGACCAGAATTTACAGAAAAAAGCCGAAGACTTGCTGTCGGATGTTACGGGCGCGGTCGTGGCAATGGATCCAAAGACGGGGTATATTCTGGCAATGGCCAGCAGTCCTTCTTATGACCCAAACATGTTCGTAGACGGTTTCAGTCGGGATCAGTGGGAAACGCTCATCAAGAATCCTTCACATCCGCTTCAAAACAAAGCCATTCAGGCCGAATATCCTCCGGCTTCCACATACAAAATCATCACGGCAATGGCAGGTTTGGAAGAAGGGGTGATTGATGAAAAAACCACACTGGTTTGTCCGGGTTCTTATAAATATGCAGATCGGGATTACCGGTGCTGGAAAAAAGGCGGACATGGATCGCTCAATATAGGCAGAGCCATTGCAGAATCCTGTGATGTGTTCTTTTATCAGGTCGGACTCCGGCTGGGAGTGGATCGGCTGGCGTCATACGCCAAGGGCGCCGGATTGGGGGCTTTGACAGGGATTCAGCTCGAACAGGAATCCAGCGGTCTGATTCCAACTTCCGCATGGAAAAAACGCAGATTGGGAGTTGCCTGGCAGGGAGGAGAAACCCTGTCGGTTTCGATCGGTCAGGGATATAATCTGGTAACCCCCCTGCAACTGGCGACCATGATCTCGAGCATCGCCAATGGCGGAACCCGGTTTGCGCCGCTGATGGTCAAGAAAATTCAAAATGCGTCCGGTGAAACCATCAAGGAATATTTTCCCGAAATCAGGGGGTATCTTCCCGTCAGCCCCAAAAACCTGGATATCATCAAAAAAGGACTTTGGGAAGTTATAAACGGCAAAAACGGAACCGGTCGTATTGCCAGCATTGCGGGGATTGAGATCAGTGGTAAAACTGGAACAGCCCAGGTTTTCAGCCGTAAAACAGATTCGGAAAATGAAGCAAGGCGAGCTCAACATCTCAAGTCACATGCCTGGTTTGTGGCGTATGCGCCCTCGGCGAATCCGAAAATTGCGGTTTCCGTGCTTATCGAACACGGCGAGCACGGCGCCAGTGCTGCAGCGCCCATTGCCAGTGAACTGATTCGGGCGTATTTATCTGAAAACGGCAAGTGAACATTGTTCTTGTCCGTAACCACTCGTGACCGGAAGGTCAACGTCAGAATAAGAGGAAATCATGTTTGACCGCCGACTGGTCCAGAATTTTGATTGGATGCTGATAGTCATCACCGTATTGCTGGCTGTATCCGGACTTATAACCCTTTACAGCGCGGCACATGCAGGCCTGGACATTACGCAGGCTTTTTTTTTCAAACAGCTCACGTGGTATGGCGTAGGTGTTCTGGTCATGACCGCATCCTTTCTCGTCAGCTACAAGCGTTTTGATCAATATGCCTACTCCGCCTACACCATATGCATTTTCCTGTTGACAGCGGTGCTGCTGGCGGGAAAACTGGTTGCCGGGTCCAAACGGTGGTTGGTTTTTGGCCCGATTTCCCTTCAGCCCTCCGAGCTGGCAAAGGTTGCGGTGATTCTTGTCCTTGCGCGTTATTATTCAAGAACAGCCAGTATCAAGGGGATGCGTCTTCGAGACTTGGTTATCCCGATGGTGTTGATTGCCGTTCCATTTTTTCTCATTGTCAAACAGCCAGATCTGGGAACTGCCATGATGATTTTACTGATTGCTGCTACCATGACCGTGTTTATCAAGATCGAAAAGCGAGCAATGATTGCCATAATTTCATCTGGAACTGTGGCCATTCCCATAATCTGGTTACTTCTGAAAGGATATCAGAAACAGCGAATTCTGACTTTTTTGGAGCCGGACAGGGATCCGCTTGGCGCAGGATATCATATCATTCAATCCAAAATCGCCATAGGTTCGGGAATGATTTCAGGGAAAGGTTTTTTGAAGGGAACACAGAATGCGCTTTCATTTTTGCCGGAGCATCAAACGGATTTTATTTTCTCAGTTCTGGCAGAAGACTGGGGTTTTATCGGGTCTGCGGCTGTATTATTGATTTTTCTACTTCTGATTGTCTGGGGACTCAACGTCGCCCATGGTTGCAGGGATCCTTTTGGCGCGCTTCTGGCAATTGGAATCACGGCATTGATCGGCTGGGAGGTTTTCATTAACATTGGAATGGTTATGGGACTGATGCCGGTGGTTGGTATTCCTCTGCCGTTTATCAGTTATGGTGGTTCGGCAATCCTCAGTATGATGCTGTGTATGGGAATCCTCATGAATATCAGCATGCGCAAATACCTGATAGAAAAATGAAGTTTTCTGTATTGATCCAGCGGAATAAATTTTGTTCAGACCATGAATAAGGATTTGTTGAAAATTCCACAATCTGAAAACAGACAAATAACCATTTGATAAACCGGATAAATTGAATATGAATTTCTGGTGGTTAAAAAAATCAAAAAAACTTTTGACAACATGTTCTGGCAGATGTTATAGACCCCCAGTCCAAAGCATGATATTCAAAGATTTTTATTCATTTATCGATGTTTACAAACTGAAATTCAATCAAAATGGAGGGCAAACGTATGATTAATGTTGATGGATCGGTTTTTATCCAGATCGCTAATTTTATTTTTTTGATTTGGGTAATGAACATGATTTTGTATAAACCCATACGTAAGGTGCTTCTTCAGCGAAAAGAGAAAGTGTTGGGTTTGGAGGGTAGTATTGCTGACTTCAACACCCAGGCGCAGGAAAAAGAAAATGCATTCGCTTCCGGAATCAAGGAGGCAAGATCCAATGGATTGAAAGAGAAACAAGCGTTGATACAATCCGGATCCGATGAAGAAAAAATTATCGTCGAAAACATCAATAAAAAGGCTCAGGCTGAACTCGCCAAGTCTCGTGAAAAAATCGCGAAAGATGCTGAATCAGTTCGCGTTTCCCTTCAAAAAGAACTTGATACATTTGTCAATGCAATAGGTCAAAAAATATTGGGGAGGGCTGTTTAATGAAAATTCTGGTTACGAGGAAGGGGCGGTGGCGAGGTCTGCTGCTTGCGATGTCAATGCTGGTGCTGCTATGGGGCGGATTGGCGCTGGCCTCGTCCGGCGCAGAAACGCATGGCGCAGATAAACACGGTGAAGCGACCCACGAAGGCGATGCGCACAAGGCAAAGGGATGGGTGGCAACCGATACATACCGAGTAATGAATTTTGCAGTACTGGCGGGTGCACTGGTGTTTCTGTTGCGCAAACCTCTGTCGCAGGCCCTTGATTCCAGAATCAAGGGTATTCGAACACAGTTGGAAGATCTTGAAGCCAAAAAGACCGAGGCTGAAAAAATTCTTTCTGAGTATAATACCAAGATTGCCCGGTTAAGTCAGGAGTCCGAGGGGATTGTTGCGGAGTATATCCGGCAGGGCAATGATGCCAAGGCTAGAATCCTCAAAGAAGCCGAGGCGTCTGCATACAAACTGGAAGAACAGGCCAGGCGCAACATCGAGAACGAATTTGAAGTGGCAAAGCAGCTCCTTCAGCAGGACATCTTCGAAAAAGCAATGATTAAGGCTGAAGAAATCATTAAAAAGAACATTACCGCAGATGACCAGAACCGATTGGTGGATGAATATCTCGACAAGGTGGTGGCATAGTGAAAAATCAATCTATAGCAAGGCGATACGCCAGGGCGCTTCTGATGATTGGCAAGACCGATGGCATGGCCGATAACTATAAGGATGAATTGAATGGATTTGCCAGCCTGATAGCCGGAGAAATGGCGCTTGAACAGGTAATCAATAACCCGCTGTACAATGCAAAAGAACGCAAAAAAGTACTGTCGGCCCTTATTGTGAAGTTGAATCTATCCAAGGTCATGGCATCCTTTTTAAAACTTCTCTTTGATAAGGGAAGATTCGGTTTTTTGGGCGCAATCAATGAATTTTATCAGAAGCTGGCAGATGATCTCAAGGGTGTAGCTCGCGCCAGCTTGGTTTCGGCTAATGAGCTTTCATCCGAAGCAGTTGAAAAGATTCGCAAGGCATTGTCAAAGAAAACAGGCAAGGACATTGTCCTGGATATCAAAACAGACCCGGCGCTCATCGGCGGGGTGGTTACCAAAATTGGGGATCTTGTTTTGGATGGCAGTATCAAAACACAATTACTCAACATGAGAGAATCTTTAAAAAGGGGTGAGAGCGTATAATGGAATTAAAAGCTGAAGAAATAAGTCAGATCATTAAAGATCAAATCAAGGATTACGACAAAAAGGTTGAACTCAGCGAAACAGGGATCGTTTTGTCGGTTGGCGATGGTATTGCCAGAGTCTACGGCCTTGAGAAAGCAATGGCCCTTGAACTGGTAGAATTCCCCGGTGGGATTCTCGGGCTTGTCCTGAACCTTGAAGAAGATAACGTAGGTATTGCCATTATGGGATCCGATGTTCACATCAAGGAAGGAGATATTGTCAAAAGAACCGGTCGAATTGCTCAGGTGCCAGTTGGTGAGCCGGTATTAGGCCGAGTGGTTTCAGCAGTTGGCGAGCCTTTGGACGGAAAAGGACCCATTAACGCCACGGAATTCCGACGCGTTGAAATGGTTGCACCGGGCGTTATCGCCAGAAAAAGCGTTCATGAACCCATGGTCACAGGCTTGAAGGCCATTGACGCCATGACACCGGTGGGCAGAGGGCAGCGGGAGCTGATCATTGGCGACCGTCAGATCGGAAAAACCGCTATCGCCATTGACGCCATTCTCAGCCAGAAAGGTCAGGACGTTTTCTGCGTGTATGTGGCCTGCGGCCAAAAGAAGTCCACGGTTGCTCAGATTGTGGCCATTCTGGAAAAACATGGGGCAATGGCTTATACGACGGTTGTTGCTGCGTGCGCCAGCGATCCTGCAACGCTGCAGTATGTCGCGCCGTATGCCGGATGTGCCATGGCCGAATATTTCAGAGACAGCAAAAGGCACTCTCTGATTATTTATGACGATCTTTCCAAACAGGCTGCCGCCTATCGCCAGGTCTCCCTGCTCCTTAGACGTCCTCCCGGACGTGAAGCTTATCCCGGGGACATTTTTTACAACCATTCACGCTTGCTGGAACGTTCTGCAAAATTGAATGATGAACTCGGTGCCGGATCTCTCACAGCCCTTCCTATCATAGAAACCCAGGCCGGTGACGTTTCCGCCTACATTCCCACAAACGTTATTTCCATTACCGATGGGCAGATTTATCTGGAGCCCAAACTCTTTTTTGCAGGCGTCAGACCGGCTATCAACGTCGGGCTTTCCGTATCCCGCGTCGGTGGTGCAGCGCAAACCAAGGGTATGAAACAGGTAGCCGGAACACTTCGACTCGATCTGGCTCAATATCGGGAACTTGAAGCGTTTGCAGCGTTTGGAAGCGACCTGGATAAATCCACCCAGAATCAGCTTACCCGTGGGGCGCGTATGGTTGAAATCCTTAAACAGCCGCAGTATAAACCCCTTCCCATGGAAAAGCAGGTTACGATACTGTTTGCCGGGACACGCGGTTTCCTGGATAAATACCCCATTGATGTTCTGGCAAAATATGAGGCAGGCCTTTATACATTCATCGAAGAGCGACATCCCAAGGTTTTTACGGAGCTGGCAGATAAAAAAATAATCAACGAAGAGATTGAAAAAATGCTCAGAGCTGCCTTGGATGAATATGATGAAGAATTTAAAGATACAATTAAATAATGCTTGATAATATTAACATCTCTGGTGTTTTTTATTAAGGACGATTTGATATGGCAAGATTAAAAGACGTTCAAACTAAAATAAGCGCGGTTAAAAAGACCAAACAAATTACAAAAGCCATGAACATGGTAGCAGCTTCCAGATTGCGTGGGGCGCAACAAAACATGGAGGCTTTTCGTCCTTATGCGAATAAATTCGCTGAAGTATTGACCAGCCTGGCGGAAAAAGCAGGGGAGGGCGCAAGCCCATTGCTGATACCTCGTGAAGAAGTTAAAAAAATTCACATTGTCTTGTGTACATCAGACAGAGGATTGTGTGGCGGTTTTAATAACAATTTGGTTACCAAAGCCGAAAAATTTGCAAAGGAAATGGCAGAAAAAGGACTGGAAATTTCTTTTACGAATTTTGGTAAGAAAGGCCGCGATTGGTCCAGAAAAACCAAAATGCCCATTGTCAGTGAACACCTTGGGATTATTGGGACAACTATTGGTTTTAATTATGCTTCGACAACAGGGCGTAAGCTGGTTGATGAATTTCTGATCGGCGTTTATGACGAGGTTTACGTAATTTATTCAGAGTTTAGAACCATGTCCAAACAAGTGCCCTTAGTTGAGAAAATATTGCCCATTACCCCCTTTGAATCCGAAGAAAGCCCGGTTGCTGATAAAGATCAGCCGTATCTGGCTGAACATATCTGCGAACCGTCACCAGCGGGTCTGCTGGGCGAATTGTTGCCAATGAATGTATATGTTCAATTGCATAGGGCATTTTTAGAAACATCTACCAGCGAACATGCTGCCAGAATGATGGCGATGGAAAATGCCACAACAGCCTGCAATGACATGATCGGAAGCCTGACTCTTGCCTATAACAAAGCCAGGCAGGCGGCTATTACGGCTGATCTGATGGATATTGTCGGCGGTGCCGAAGCGCTTAAAGGTTAAATAATTGATGCAGCATATCGAAGGACAGGAGGATATTTGATGGGACAGAATATTGGATATATTAAACAGGTGATGGGACCTATCGTTGACGTTGAATTTGAGCAGGGTCAATTGCCCAACATCCTGACCGCACTGCTGGTAAGTAATCCTACAATTAATGATGAAGCTGACAATCTCGTAATCGAGGTTGCTCAGCATCTGGGCGACAATATTGTCCGTACGATTGCCATGGATGTTACCGATGGTCTGGTTCGGGGAATGCCGGTAAAGGATACTGGAAACCCCATCATGATGCCGGTTGGCGAAGCGGGCTTGGGACGCGTATTAAATGTTGTCGGCAGACCGGTTGATGGTCTTGGCCCGATCAGTCAGGAAAAAATGATGCCGATTCACCGTGAAGCTCCTAAGTTTACCGAACAGGATACAACGGTGAAAGTATTGGAAACCGGCGTCAAAGTGATCGATCTGCTGGTGCCGTTTCCCAGAGGCGGGAAGATGGGACTTTTTGGAGGTGCCGGTGTCGGCAAGACCGTTATCATGATGGAAATGGTCAATAACATTGCCAAGCATCATCAAGGAATCTCCGTTTTTGCAGGAGTTGGCGAAAGAACACGCGAAGGAAATGACTTGTATCACGAAATGAAGAATTCCGGTGTTCTTCCCAATGCTGCGCTGATCTATGGACAGATGACCGAGCCCCCCGGCGCACGCGCCCGTGTTGCGCTTTCCGCACTTACGGCTGCAGAATACTTCCGGGATGTTGAAGGTAAGGACGTTTTGATCTTTATTGATAATATTTTTAGGTTTACCCAGGCCGGGTCCGAAGTTTCCGCCTTGCTCGGACGTATGCCGTCTGCGGTTGGTTACCAGCCCACACTGGCGGTCGACCTTGGCACACTTCAGGAACGCATTACCTCCACCAATAAGGGGGCCATTACGGCTGTTCAATGCGTTTATGTGCCTGCAGACGATTTGACCGACCCGGCTCCTGCAACCACATTTGCGCATTTGGATGGAACGGTTGTACTTTCCCGCCAGATTGCAGAACTCGGAATCTATCCGTCAGTTGACCCTCTGGATTCCACTTCCAGAATTCTGGATGCTGCCTATATTGGCGATGAGCATTATCTCGTAGCCAGAACCGTCCAAAGGGTTCTGCAAAAATATAAAGAACTTCAGGATATTATCGCAATTCTTGGCATTGACGAACTGTCTGACGAAGATAAAATAACCGTTGCTCGCGCCAGAAGAATTCAACGATTTCTTTCTCAGCCTTTCCATGTTGCTGAAACCTTTACCGGTATGCCTGGTGCATATTGTAAAATCGAGGATACCGTTCGAGGCTTTAAAGAAATCTGTGAGGGAAAACATGATGATCTTCCGGAACAGGCTTTTTACATGGTTGGCGGCATTGAAGGCGCTGTTGAGAAAGCTAAAAAAATGGCCGAAGCACAATAAAATCAGGTTGAGGGCAAATGAATGGCTGGAAATATAAAACTTGAGGTTGTTACACCAGAGAAATCTGTTGTCAGCGAAGAAGCACAGATTGTAATTGCTCCTGGAAGTTTGGGAGAATTCGGTGTGCTTATAGGCCATACACCATTTTTAACTACTCTGAAATTGGGCATCATCCGTTATAAGGACGTTCAAGGGGCTGAGCGCTATGTTTTTGTCAGCGGTGGATTTGCTGAAGCGCTTCCCAACAAAGTGACGGTTTTGGCTCAAGCTGCGGAAAGAAGACGCGATATTAATATAGAGCGTGCGAAGTCAGCATATGAACGAGCCAAATCCCGTCTTGAAGCCAAGCCGAAAGAAGATGTGGACTTTGTCAGAGCAAAAGCGGCTTTAGACAGGGCCCTGTATCGATTAAAACTGGCTGAAACACGTAAATAGCCTATTCATTTACGTGTTATTGTAACAAAAAGAGCAGGCCATCTTGAAGATGGCCTGCTCTTTTTGTTCTTGAAACAATTAATGTGCAATCGCTTGTGGATTCCAAGATGAAGACGAAAGCCTGCGAATTCCAAGACCTCGAAAATAGTAAATTTCCGTCGATGATGATTTCAGAGACGGCAATGCTGGTGTAAGGATAGGGAATGGATATATATTCACGGAACCTGGCATTTATTGTTCTGGCCGCAGGCCTTGGAAAACGGATGAAGTCTGATAAGGCTAAGGTGCTTCACGAGGTTCTTGGAAAACCAATGGTTCATTATGTTCTGGAAACTGCCATGCAGTTTGTCGACAGAAATGTTTATGTGATTGTTGGTTATCAGTCTGAGATAGTTCGGTCTTCGATTCAAAATAAATATAATGTTCATTATGTTTATCAGGAAAAACAGTTGGGTACCGGTCACGCCGTTTCGTGCGCTCTTCCTTATCTGGATGCACAGATTAGGCAAGTTGTCATTTTGTGCGGGGATACCCCGCTCATTTCGCAATCAACAATCGCATTATTGATCCGCACACATCTGAATTTAAAAAACGACTTAACCGTTCTTGCAGTCAACATGGACAATCCAACAGGGTATGGTCGAATTTTGTTAAAAGAGAACCAACGGGTTGCCGGGATAGTGGAAGAAACCGATGCGACAGACGTTCAGCGAAATATTAAAATTGTAAATGCTGGTATTTATTGTGTTGATAGAACATTTCTAGTGGATGCAATCGGAGCCCTGACGAATGACAATGCTCAGCAGGAATTGTATTTAACGGATATTGTCGAAATCGGTTTTCTAAAAAACAAAGCGATTACCGCGGTAATCAGTGAAGATGCCACCGAGATGATGGGTGTGAACAGCCAGGAAGATTTGCGAATTGCGGAAGGGCAGATGCGATTGAAGCTATCAAAAAATCTTGACTTTCGTAACTCTCCATGAGTATATGAATTATGAGGTGAAATGGTGGAAAATGAAATGCTGCTGTTGCAGCAATTTGAAGAAATAGAGCAGAAAGTAGAACGCTTGATCGCGATCTGTAGTTCACTTGAGGTCAAAAATATTCAAATCAGAAACACCATGTCAAGTCTTGAAGCAGAACTTCAATTAAAGACTGAGGCATTAGAAAAATTTTCTGAAGAAAGAACCCTGATCCGATCAAAAATTGATACGCTTTTAGTGAAGCTGGAAAATATTGCAGAAATGGATTCGAATTCATCACAGTGAAAAGGCGGAGAAAGGCAAATAATTTTCCTTGGAAGATTATCTTACTATCACTCTTTTTGGCCAAACCTATACTTTCAAATTCGAGTCAGATGACCTGAGTGGATCAGAGGCTGTAGATATGCTGCTCAGTGAAGTCAAAAAAGTGGAGTCCCAATATCAACAATCCATTCATATTAATAAATTTGTCATTTTGATGTTAGCTGCTCTCAACATCACCCTTGAGAAAATTGCGTTAAAAAACAATTATCAGCATCAGTTGTCAAAACTTAGTGACCGGTCAGCAGAATTGATCCATCGACTGGATGAATGTATCGTTCCACTTTCTGATTCGACATTTATTGAAACCATGTAGGTGTTTTATTCCTGTTAAATGGAATCGCTCCAACAGGCGGATGACTAAAAAATACATATCACATACGATGGTAACGGCTTATGTGTAATACCCCTGCCGTGTTCGTTATTGGAAGATGATCTTTGTCCCAACATATAATACTCAGGGGCCTTTACTGATTTTGGTGAGCAAGTTCTGCTTGTACAGAAAAGCCTAAAAAAATCACAGGGATTCCCCAAATTCCGCGTTTGGCTCAAAGGCCTTACAAAACGGCATAGTGGCGGGGGTTTTACACATTTTCATTTGGTATGTCATGACGTTATTCCGGGTGCCCTTGCAATCGGTTTGCTTCCTCTCTTCAATTCTTCATTTCCCTTTTATTAGGGCTTTTCCCCTTTTCCCCAGCATTTGTTTATCAAATTTTTTTCTCAGGTGTTTTCATTAGAATCGGCTGTTTTTACTGCAATTCAGTGCGAAAGTCACAACCTATCTTTCTGATGAAAATTGATGTAAAAGAATACCCAGACGGTTTAATTTGAAAAGCGACACTTGACAACCTGTTTTAATACCAAGAGGTTACCATCTTGTGGGTGGTCTCTTTAGGAGATAATGAATGAATGAATATAGCATATTTATAAGCGTTGTCTGTTTTGTTGCCGGGTTTATTGCTGCAACTTGGTTGAAGATCAAAAGCCTCAAGGATAAAATCATCCATGCAGAAGAAGATGCCAGGCGCATATTGGAAGACGCCAGGCATCGCTCGGAAACGCTGACAAAAGAGGCCCAGTTGGAGGCAAAAGATGTAATTTTTAAAATGAAGAGTGATTTTGATTTGGAGACAAAAGAAACTCGGGCTGAAGTGAAGAAAAAAGAAAGGTGGCTGATACAAAAAGAAGAGAATATTGATCGAAAAATTGAACAGTCAGAACGCCGGGACATAGAAATTACGAAAAAAGAAAAATTTTTGAATGATCGTGAAGAACAGATTGAAAAAAGAGATCTTGAATATAAGGGGTTAATAGAAGAACAAAAACGACAGTTGGAAAAGATATCATGTATGTCCTCTGAACAGGCAAAAGAATTGTTGATTCGTGCCATGGAAAATGAGGCTCGGTATGAGGGCGCCAAACTTATTAAAAGAATTGAAGCTGAAACCCTTGAAGAGGCAGAAAAAAAAGCTAAAAAAATTATTTCAACAGCGATTCAGCGATTTTCCGGTGAGTTTGTATCTGAAAGAACGGTATCGGTTGTTCCGCTTCCCGGGGATGAAATGAAGGGGCGAATTATCGGTAGAGAAGGCCGAAACATTCGTGCGCTTGAGGCTGCCACAGGTATTGATCTGATAATTGATGATACGCCGGAGGCGGTGATTCTGTCTGGTTTTAATCCGGTTCGGCGTGAAGTTGCGCGGCTATCCTTGCTCAGGCTGATATCCGATGGAAGAATTCATCCTGCACGAATTGAAGATGTTGTTAAAAAAGTATCGATGGAGGTGGATGTAACCATCAAGGAAGCGGGGGAGCAAGCGGCTTTTGATCTTGGGGTGCATGGAATTCATCCGGATTTGATCAAACACATTGGGAGCCTCAAATTTAGAACCAGTTATGCCCAGAATGTTCTGCAGCATTCCGTAGAAGTTGGCTTTCTCTGCGGCATCATGGCTTCTGAGTTGGGATTGAATTCCAAACTGGCTCGAAGGATGGGGTTGCTTCACGATTTGGGGAAAGCCATTGACCATGAAGTTGAAGGACCACACGCTCTGATCGGATCAAAGCTGGCGAAGAAATACGGCGAGTCTCCCAAGGTTGTACACGCCATTGCCGCCCACCATGAGGATGTGCCTCCCAGTACGGTTTATGCATTTCTAGTACAGGCTGCGGACGGACTTTCCGGTGCCAGGCCAGGTGCACGGAAAGAACTTCTGGAGAACTATGTAAAGCGTCTTGAAGATCTTGAAAATATAGCTAATTCATTTCGTGGCGTCTCAAACTCATATGCGATACAGGCTGGCAGGGAACTGCGTGTGATTGTTGAGAGTGAGGTGATCACCGATGAAGAAGCGACGCTATTAAGCAGAGATATTGTTAAAAAAATTGAGGAAATGCTGACATTTCCGGGCCAGATCAAAGTCATGGTGATTCGAGAGACCCGGGCAGTTGAATATGCAAATAAATAGGATTGATGGCTTCGTTAAAAGTCCAATTTCCGCGTTGAGCTTTATTCTTTGTTATTGCGACGTACTATCAGCATGTCTCATTACTCAGGTTTTGTTCGCCTTGATCTTGAATTTTTTACTGTGCCATCCCAACTTTGACTATTTACGAGTTCATCAGGATTGATAGTTTATGAAAAATGCAATGGATATTCTTAGAGAGCGCGGGTTTATCGAGCAGACCACTCATGATGCAGAACTTCGAGATTATTTGGAAATAGGCAAGATCACATGCTATATCGGCTTTGATCCGACAGCGTCCAGCCTTCATGTTGGCAGTCTGATTCCCATCATGGCGCTATCCAATATGCAGAAATGCGGACACAGGCCCATTGCGCTGGTTGGGGGCGGGACTGGCTTGGTTGGAGACCCTAGCGGAAAGACCGAAACCCGCAAATTGCAGAGCAAAGAACAGGTTGATGAAAATGTTGCTGGGATCAAGAAACAACTTTCGCAATATCTTGATTTTGATGCGCAGAAAGCGATACTGGTGAATAACGCAGACTGGCTGACGGACTTGAAATATATTCCCTTTTTGCGTGATATTGGCAAGCACTTTTCTGTGAATCGAATGATAAAATCGGAAAGCTATCGCATGCGGCTTGAAGCAGAAGATGGTCTGAATTTTATTGAATTCAACTATATGTTGCTTCAAGCATATGATTATTTGGAATTGTTTGATCGTCTGGGTTGCAGGCTTCAAATGGGAGGCAGTGACCAGTGGGGAAATATTGTCGCTGGTATTGAACTGATCCGCAGAATAAGACAGCAATCTGCTTTTGGGATTACATTTCCGCTGATTACTACTAGTACGGGCGCAAAAATGGGCAAAACAGCCAAGGGGGCGGTTTGGTTGGATCCTGTCAAAACCACCCCGTATGATTATTATCAATTTTGGGTGAATACCGATGATGGAGACGTGACACGGTTTTTGTCTCTTTTTACTTTTTTGCCGATAGAAGAGATTCAGCAAACAACACAGTTGAAAAATGCAGATTTGAACTGTGCAAAGTCGGTTCTGGCCTTTGAAGCCACGTCACTGGCGCATGGGCCTGAAGAAGCCATCAAGGCGTATCGAGCATCTGCGGGTGTTTTTGGAGCAAGAAGGATTTCTGAGGATATTTTGCCGACAAGCGCCATTCCCAGGCAGGATAAACAAGTGGACGACCAGTCCATGCCACATTCTTTCATGAATGTCGGCGAATTGAAAAATGGAATTGCTATTTTTAAATTGATCCATAGCGTGGGCTTGGCAGGATCCGGTGGTGCAGCTAGGCGACTGATCGAACAGGGAGGAGCCTATATCAACAGCAAACGGATTGAGGATCCGAATTACCAGGTTACGGATAAGGATATCTTCAATGATGAGATTATGCTCAGTTCTGGGAAAAAAAGGTTTCATAAAATTAAATGTAGCTTGAAATGAGACACAGATGCCATTTGGCATCCGAGATTGTTGATGAAATATTCATTGACAGTAGTGGTTTATTTTTATATAAAAACAAATTCTCGATGCTAAGTGGGATTTGGATTTCGAAAATAACTGATTCTGACATCGAGTATTTTTTGTTGTATGAAGATTTGAATATGAATTTTGAGTCATAATTTATTTTACTTGACACATTTTATAAATTCATATATATTTTACTAGTTTGTTATGAATTGTTTTAAGTAGTAATTAAAATATATTTCTTGACAAAAAAGTAAAATCATTCTAAGATCTACGTTAGAAGTCAGACTGTTTTTAAAAAAATATTGATTGACAAGACTCCGGGAAGACGATAAATGTTATCCCAAGGCTAATCGAAAAACATTAGCTGATTTGATCTTTGAAAACTAGATAGTGACAGCTTGTGAGTTTAAGGAACCCAGTTAATTTGTCTGCGAGAGCGGGCATTAAATAAGTTTAATTGGAGAGTTTGATCCTGGCTCAGAATGAACGCTGGCGGCGTGCTTAAC
>JACRBZ010000021.1 GCA_016219185.1 Deltaproteobacteria bacterium | reverse complement strand
CCAGAAATGTTTTCTGCATAACGGTCAGTCATAAGTT
The DNA here is from genome assembly GCA_016219185.1 of Deltaproteobacteria bacterium. GTDB lineage: Bacteria > Desulfobacterota > Desulfobacteria > Desulfobacterales > Desulfatirhabdiaceae > RAAP-1. The sequence goes on along the minus strand of JACRBZ010000021.1, from coordinate 36,267 downwards.
CCATATATCCATCTCCCATTTTTATGAAAACGTTAGAGTGGATATAAACGATTGATTATGTCTGTTCCAGTACTTTTTTGGTTCCGGCTATGCCGGGTTAGGTGTCTAGATACCATAAAGACCTCGTCATCTGAGTACAAGTTTTTGATTACCGCCTCAATCTCAACGCCAAGAGTTTTCCGATAAAGTTCTTGAGCATGGTTGTCTGCTCTCGTCGTGACAATGATGTGCTTAAGTGAAGAACCTTGCAATGAAAGCTGTCCTCTGACCTGGGGCAATGAGTCCTCGATGAGTGCTTTTCCAACGCCTTTGTTTCGGAAGGCAGGGTGAACTGCAATTTGCTCCAGTTCCAGCACAACTTCAGGCCTGAAGCCGCTTTTCTGAGACCACAAGATGTACCCTGCAATTTGGCCATCAAGCTCAGCTACATACGGGATCACCTTCGGAAACGCGTTGAAATTGGCTTCAATCCATTCGCGTGATGAGGATTGCCTCGAAAATGATTTCCTGTGAACAACGGACGCTTCTGAAACGTCGTCTGCTTGCATAATTCTTACTAACATTGATAACCCTGTTCGCTACTTGGGAAAAGGCTTAACAAAATAACTCAGATTGATCCGCATAACACTCTTCTGGAGCGAATGACAACGACAAGTTGACACTTTCTATTTATTTGATAGCGCCATGTCAAGTGGTTTATTACGACATCTTATATGGATTGGCATAATACAAACTCCGATACGGAGGAGCGCAATGATTCCCGCCGGTTTTTTTCCACCATCTGCAATACCGACTGGAAAACGAAATAAAACCTGAGATGAGCGCTTGCATCCGGAACTGGCTGGATTTCGGGTCTATGGGTCGCGTGACATGAAATGGTTATCAGGATTGCCGCCATCCTGAACAATAAGCGGGGCGCTATGGGAAGACGTTCCGATAAAACTTCCATTGGCGACGAGTTTGCGGCAAAGTATTCCTCATCGTCAACGGAAACAAGAAGGATAGCGGATGAATTGTGCAAAGATTGGATCTGACATTATCAGGTCAGATCCAATCTTTGGGGGTCAGATATACTTGTGCGGTACTCACGAGAACGGGCAAAGTTCGGCTATCGGGTTGAAGCGTAATCAACCATCCCCTGAAAGTCCACGATAACCACCGGCTCATCTCCTACCACCCAGGCGTCATGGCCAGAAGATAGAAAGGAAACGTCACCTGGCCGACAGTCAAACTCGCTGCCATCGTCCATTCGTACTCTTAGCATTCCTGATACATGATACTGGAAATGGGGTGCTTCGCAACTCTTTGTCTTGGCGATGGGTTGGACCGAGGTTGCCCATCTCCACCCCGGCTCTAAAACGGCCCTACCAACAATCACACCGCCGATCTTGATGAGTTCAAGTCGCCCCTTTGGGAACTCTCTAACCTCGTCGGGTTTTCCGAAACTTTTCAATTCCGTTTTTCCCATAATTCACCTCCTGTCCGAATGATGAACCGCGTTTTACATACGTAAAAAAACGGTTGAAATTGTTAAAACAATTGACTGTGCCCCGCCTTCGCCGTAATATTAACCATGCTGTTAATGATGCTTCCATTCAGATAATTTATAGACTGACACCCTTCTTCACAAGGCGGTCCATCCATCTTTGTATATATAGAGGATGGCGCTGCTGATCTCTCTTACACCTTAAGAAGCGTTCAATCGGATTATCCAGAATGGTTATTATAGTTAGAATAATTATAACTCATTCATTTTCAAGAGTCTATTCGGCGTCCCAAGAAAAGTGATTATTGGGCAAAGTACCACTTTGCATGCCATATCGATGTTTTTCAACCATGGTGCTGAATTTGAAGAATATCATCCATATTATTTCCTCCAAAATTCATGAATTATGCAAGTCGGTCTTTTTAATTGCATTCATAATGAATCTGAACAGAATTGAGGTCTGTAGATGTTGGTTCATCGAGTAAATGCCTATTTTCAATTGCTTGTAATTTCTATTTGTTCTTGCACTGATGCCCCACCGAATACTTAAATCCACAAGTGTAACGAACCTCACCAAGCAATTGTTGGGTTTTGCCCGGAGCGGCAAATACGAAGTAAAACCCATCGATATGAATGAATTGGTGCTCAGCAGTTCAGCCATGTTCGGTCCGACAAAAAAAGAAATCCGGATTCATACCAAATGTCAGAATTCGTCGCTGGTGGTGGAAGCGGACAGGGGGCAGATCGATCAAGTGCTCCTGAACATGTCAACACATGGCAGGCCATGCCCCCCGATGGAGGCGAGCTGTATCTGGAAACAAAGATCGTCACGCTGGATGATGCGTACTGTAAGCCCCATCAGGCAAAACCGGGGTACTACGCATGGTTTCAATAACGGATACTGGCGCTGGCATCGATGAAGCCACTCGTTTGAGAATTTTTGACCTGTTTTTCACGGCCAAGCAAAAAAGCCGCGGAACCGGACTGGGACTGGCTTCAACATATGGAATCATCAAAAATCACGGCGGCATGACTACGGTTTACAGCGAAATTGGTCATGGGACCACCTTCAATATCTATTTGCCGGTATCTAATCAAGAAGCATGTCGAGAGGTTCCTCTGGAAAGAGGGCTCATCAAGGGATCGGCGACTATTCTTCTGGTCGATGACGAAGAGATGCTCATCGATGTTGGGCTATCGTGTCGTTGTTTTCAGGGGAGGCCGTCAAGGCGATCACGGACATGGGAAACGAAATCGATCTGGTAATCCTTGACATGGTCATGCCGGGGATGGACGGCGGCAGGACGTTCGATCTCATTCGCGAGATCCAGCCCGGGATGCCGGTTTTGCTCTCCAGCGGATACGCCATCAACGCCAAGCGAACGAAATCATGCGCAGAGGATGCGATGGGTTCATTCAAAAACCATATAATATCTTGGAGCTTTCCAATAAAGTGTGCAATGTGCTGGGTGAAATACCAAACTGATTCGACGATGATTCTTCGATCGTCGAATCAGTTTGGTCGTTTTTAATTGTTATTGACATCCAGATAATCATAAGGCTATACTAAAAATTTTGAGAAATCTCTAAAATCAGTCAGATGGTACTGACACGGTTGGGGGTTACTCGTCCTTGCTCTGAATGGTTTCAGGGCTTAATATCCACAAGGAGGTTTTATGAGAAGGTATGAGACAATTGTCATCGTTGATCCTGATGTTCCCGAGGATGAGCGCAATTCCCTTTGTGACAAGATCAAGGATGTCATTTTACAGAAGAATGGATCATTGATTGAACTTGAAGAATGGGGAATTAAACGACTGGCCTATGAAATTCGAAAAAAAATAAGAGGGTATTATTTCCGCCTCGATTATTGCGGTACCGGTGTTGTGGTTGATGAGCTTGAGCGTTTTTTCCGAATCAATGATCGGTTTTTGAAATTTATGACCATCATGCTGGCTGAAAATGCCGATGTCGAAAAAATCAAGGAAGAAATCGCTGCTGCCAAATCTTCGCCCGTTAAGCCCGTCGTGGACGACATTTCCGGCGAACCGGAATCGCCATTTGATGAAAACGTCGATTCATCATTTGAAAATAATGAGGAGGAGGAATAAATATGGCTCCATACAGTTCAAATAAACGTAAACCCGTAACCCGAAAAAAACGGGTTTTTCATCGCCGGAAAATCTGCCGCTTTTGCGCGGACGCCACCATTGTGATTGACTATAAGGATTCAAAGTCACTTCGATATTTTACAACTGAACGGGGAAAAATCATTCCCAGACGTATTTCGGGGACCTGTGCCAAACACCAGCGCTTGTTGACCGAGGCCATCAAACGTGCCAGAACCATTGCACTGCTGCCTTTTGTCGGATCTGTCGAGCTGTAAGGCTTCCCGGGTGATGCTGTAAAGAGGATATGCCCTGTGTTTTTACCAATGGATGGGGATGTACTGAAAAAAATTGCGGCTGGTGTGGGCTTCACCTGCCTGTTATTTGCCGCGACCCTGTATATTCCCATCATCGGGTTCATCAGTGTCGTGGCGATTCCGCTGCCGGTCAGTTATTACCGGTATAAACTGGGAAGATCCGCAGGGGGGCTGATACTGGCCATAAGCTGTATCGTCATGACGATCATGACTGAAGGCCTTTCATTTGATCTTGCGCTGTTTGCGATGCTTCTGGTACTGGGTTTCGTGCTCGGGGAGATGTTGGACGAGGGAGCCTCTGTTGAAAAGACGGTTCTTTATCCTTGTCTGTCGGTCATCGGCTCCGGCGTAGCCCTGGCGTTATTTTACAGCGCCTTTGGTCAGACAGCTCTCAGCAGTCTTGTCAATCTTTATGTCAAGCAGAATCTGGAGCTGACCCTTGAGCTCTATCGACAAATGTCAATGCCCGAAGAAACCCTTCAGACCCTTTCACGGTCGCTGGAGACCATTCAGTACGTGCTGGTTCGGATTATTCCCGGGATGGCCGTTATGTCCACCCTTTTTGTAACCTGGGTCAATCTGCTGCTGACAAGATCGCTGGTCAGATTCAGGGGCTTGAAAACGCCGGATTTTGGCAGTCTGACCCAATGGAAGTCGCCCGAAGTTCTGGTTTGGGTCGTGATTGCCGGTGGCGTTTTGCTGATGATTCCGGTAAAATCCCTGAAGATTATCGGACTGAATATCGTGATTGCCTTGATCATGATTTATTTCATTCAGGGGATTTCCATTGTTTCGTTTTATTTTGATAAAAGGAAGTTTCCGCGAATTTTAAGATGGGTGCTGTATGGCCTTATCGGGGTGCAGCAACTGTTTTCCTTGCTGGTAATTGGCCTGGGTTTTTTCGATTTATGGATTGATTTTAGAAAAATTAATAAGAACGAAAAGCTGAACAGTGAATCGTGAGTTCCGCCGGATGTGGCAGACCTGATGATTCAATGGTCAGCTTTGATGATATGTGGAGGATACTATGAAAGTCATTTTAACTGAAACCATTGAATCTCTGGGCATCATCGGCAGTGAAGTCAAAGTTGCCGATGGATATGCGCGGAATTATCTGCTGCCCCAGAAAAAGGCTGTTCTGGCCAGTCTGCAAAACCACAAACTGTTTGCTCAACAGAAGGTCAGGGTAGATCTTCAAATTGCCAAGGAAAAAGGCATTGCTGAAGAAATGGCCAAAAAATTGGAAGGCGTTGTCTGCACCATTCCTGCCCGGGTGAGTGATGAAAACCGCCTCTATGGTTCTATTACGACTCGCGATATTATTGACGCGCTGGCTGTCAAGGAAATCATCGTGGAAAAGAAAATGGTCCTGATGAAAGAGCCCATCAAAACCCTGGGTGCATTCCGCATTCCGATTCGCGTGTACAAAGGGGTGGAGCCTGAAATTACGGTTGAAATCGTATCTGATTAAATAAGATTGAGCATGGTTGAAGTGGTTGAGAAAAAACTCAACCACTTCAACTTTCTCAACCTTACATCCTGGTTATTCTTTATGAAATCCCAACAAGACCCATCTCTTTACCACCTTCCTCCCCACAGTCTCGAAGCTGAAGAAGCCATTATCAGCGCTATTCTTCATGACAACAGCACCCTGATGGACATTGTGGAAGTCCTGGCTGCGGATGACTTTTATCGCTCCGCCCATCAGAAAATATACGCAACCATGCTGGAGCTTTTTGGCAAGGGGGAGCCTGTTGACCTGGTGACCCTGACCAATGCCCTGAAAGCTAAAGGACACCTTGAGACCGTGGGCGGCGTATCCAGTATCGTACAGATTCTGGAGTCGGTTCCCATCGCCGTCAATGCCGTTCATTATGCCAGAATCATCCACGACAAAGGCTGTTTGCGCCGGCTCATTGAAAAAGCCAATCATATCGTCAAGCGGTGTTTTGAAGACCAGGGTGAGGTTGACGATGTCCTGGATTTTGCAGAAAGCGCTATTTTCGAGATTTCCGAAAACAAGATAAAGCCGGCCTTCAATCACATCGCTACCCTGATTGAAAATAATATTGATAAGCTGGAAGAACGCCAGGGCAATAAAACCTTCTTGACCGGCGTACCCACGGGTTTTACCGGGCTGGATCATCTGACGTCCGGATTTCAGCGCTCGGATCTGATCATTCTGGCGGCACGCCCGAGTATGGGAAAAACCGCCCTGGCCCTGAATATTGTTCGAAACGCCGCTGTCGACCATAATGTTCCCTGCGCCATATTCTCCCTGGAAATGTCCAAAGAGCAGCTTTCCATGCGAATGCTCTGCGCCGAGGCCAGAATTGATTCGGTAAGGCTACGGGATGGCTTTTTCAGCGATGATGATTGGGAGCGGCTCACGCACGCGGCCGGGGTTCTTTCCGAAGCGCCTATTTTTATTGACGATTCTCCGGAAATATCATCCATGACCATTCGGGCAAAAGCCAGAAGGTTAAAAATGGAAAAAAACCTGGGAATGATCGTCATTGATTATCTTCAGCTCATGAAAAGCGCGGTAACCAATGATCGAAGGGATCTGGAAATCTCCGAAATATCCCGATCCATCAAGTCGCTGGCAAGGGAATTGGACCTGCCCATTGTCGCGCTGTCCCAGTTGAACCGAAAACTGGAAGAGCGTAGCGATAAACGGCCCCAGTTATCGGATCTGCGTGAATCCGGCGCCCTGGAGCAGGATGCCGATGTTGTAACCTTTATTTATCGGGACGAAGTATACAACCGGGATGAAAATAATCCAAACAGGGGAAAGGCCGAAGTCATTGTGGCCAAGCACCGAAACGGACCCACGGGCCTTGCGCCGCTCACATTCCTGAAATCCTATACCCGTTTTGAAAATCCGGCGCCGGAAGTCAGATGAAAAAACTCCATGGCAACATTTCCGGATTAAAGGCCAGCCAGATTGCCGGCCTGGAAGACATCTACGATAAGCGTGTTTCTCCGGATTTTCTGGTATCCCCTGAAATCGCGGATGAACTTTGCAGGTTTTCCCATGAAATCCGACGGCAGATCGGGATTCTGGTCAACCGTCAGGGCAAGGTCACAACAGTCATCGTCGGAGATTATCACGGCATTGTGCTGCCGGATATCAGCGAATACCGGAGTGCTCAGGACCGGCTCAAGGGAATCCGATGCATTCATACCCATTTGAAAGCCGAGCCGCTCTCTCATGATGACCTGACGGATCTTTCGCTGCTGCGCCTGGATCTCATGGCCGTGCTGACCCTGACGCCGAATGGAAAGCCCCTGGAAGTCATGGCCGCGCACATCCTGCCATCGGCATCCGCTGCTGCTCCGTATCGAATTCTACCGCCTTTCCCGGCCAGCCAGTTGGATATGGACTGCCTGAATCTCATTCAGGCCATTGAATCCGAACTGGGACAGGTCAGCATTGTACGCGAATCCAAAACTGGTTCCAAACTGGGGCGGGAAAGAGCGCTTCTGGTCAGCGTTTCGACGGAATCGCGCAAGGCTGCCATGGATTCTCTGAGTGAACTTGAAGAGCTGGCCGACTCCAGCGGCATATTTGTTGTGGATACGGTATTTCAGCACCGCAGGCAGGCGGACCCGCGGTTTTTGATGGGCACTGGAAAGCTTCAGGAAATTGCGCTCCTGGCCATTCAAAAAGGGGCTGACCTCATCATCTTCGATCAGGAACTCAACCCTTCGCAGATTCGCTCCATTGCCGACCAGATCGAGATGAAGGTCATTGACCGGACTCAGCTTATTCTGGACATTTTTGCGCAGCGTGCCCGGTCCCGCGAGGGCAAGCTTCAGGTGGAACTGGCCCAGCTTAAATACCTGCTGCCGCGGCTTGTGACCAAAAATACCGCCATGTCCAGATTGACCGGCGGCATCGGCGGCAGGGGACCGGGCGAAACCAAACTGGAGATCAACCGAAGGCGGGCCAGAGATCGCATTGCCCGTCTGGAAAAGGCCTTGACCGAAGTGGTTTTGCAGCGCGGCCAGCAAAAAGCCAGGCGTCGCAAGCAGGGCCTGCCGGTGATCTCGATTATCGGGTATACGAACGCCGGCAAATCAACGCTGTTAAATACCCTGACCCAGAGCCAGGTTCTTGCCGAACAGCGTCTTTTTGCAACCCTGGATCCTTCCAGCCGAAGGCTCAGATTTCCCAGGGATATCGATGTCATCATCACGGATACCGTCGGTTTCATTAAGAATCTTCCCCAGGACTTGCAGGTTGCCTTTCGTGCGACGCTTGAAGAGCTTGAAACCGCTGACCTTTTGCTGCATGTGATTGATATCAGTAATCCCCGCTGCGAGGATCAGATCCAATCGGTTGAAGCGATCCTGGAAAGTCTGGAACTGAATCAAATCCTCTGCCTGCGGGTTCTGAACAAGAAAGATGCACTGGCTCAAGCCGAGGTTGAGCGGTGTTTGAACCGCTATGGCGGCATTGCCATTTCCGCCAACAACAAAGCTACATTGCTGCCGCTGATTGAAGCGATGGCTGAAGCCATTGAGCAGCGACAAAAAGGTTGACATCCTCTGGAAAGGGCATATAAGCGAAACAGACAATATGAATCTTGAACGCATCAAAACTGTTGGAGTCGGTGCTGCCTATAACGGTGGGTGGGTCCTTCGCTCTTTTCTGGGGAAAATCAAAGCCCCGGACCATAAGGGTGCAAACGATCTGGTCACCGAAGCGGATCTGGGCTCAGAAAAAATCATCATCGAGTCGATCCATAAGGTTTTTCCGGATCACGCCATTCTGGCTGAAGAAAGCGGAATGAGCGGTGAAAACCAGGGGAGCAGATGGATTATCGACCCTCTGGATGGAACCACCAATTATACCCATCAGCTTGGGCTCTTCGGGGTTTCCATTGCTTTTGAGATGGAAGGGAAAATTGTTGTGGGTATTGTCCTGAATCCGGTGACTGGTGAATTGTTTACGGCAGTACAGGGTCAGGGCGCTCAGCTTAATGGCAGGCCGATTCAAGTCTCTGGGGCCCGCTTGGTTTCGGAAAGCCTTCTTGTTACCGGGTTTCCCTATAATTTCAGCGAGATTTATCAAGAGGTGATGGCGCGGTTTTCAAACTGTCAGAAGGCCTCGCAGGGTGTCAGGAGGCTGGGTTCGGCTGCTCTGGATCTTTGTTTTCTGGCATGCGGGCGATTCGAGGGATTCTGGGAACAGAATCTGAAACCCTGGGACACGGCAGCCGGTTATTTGATTGCTCGGGAGGCAGGGGCCCACATCACGGATTTTTCAAATCGGGCATTTTCCATCTACGACAACCAGATTCTTGCAACCAATGGATGGATACATGAAGATATGCTCAGGCTATTAAAGGAAGATGCATGAAAAAAAAGAAGGCCGTAACTGCTGAAGTGCTGAGTGATGATCTGGGATGTCTTGGAGATTTTAATGCCGAAGATAGAATGTGTTTTAAATTCTGTGCGCTCAGCTTACGCTGTGCCATTGAAAGCAACCACTACATCCGGGCTGAAATCCTGGAAGATTTGATGTATTCGGAATCGTTTTCCGAGAAAAATCAGTAACCGCTTCTTACGTCCTGCCATCCGACCCGGTACGGGTTCGGCATCTGTCTCTTTCGGTTTTTACCGGTATCAGCAGACCCCTTCTTCAAGCTTGGCGCAAAGGTATTCGATCTGTTTCTGTAGGGAACGGTTGTCCCGGATTCCTTTTTCAACGGCGCTGATGGAATGCAGTGCTGTCGCATGGTAACGATTAAAGCACTTTCCAATAGCTTGAAGGGGCGAGTCGGTATAGCGCCGGGATAAATACATTGCAATCTGTCTGGGCCTTACCAAGGCTTGTTTGCGGGAAGCAGAGACAATATCGTGATGGGAGATGTTGAATTCCTGGCAAACCAGTTTTTTGATGCCATCGATGGTGATCAGTTTGCGCTGACGGACAATGTTTTTAATAACGCTTTCGGCAAGCGCCATATCAATCGGGGCGCCTAGAAGGGATGATTTGGCCGTAATGCCGATCAAACCGCTTTCCAATTGGCGCACATCCTCAGTCAGTTCGCCCGCCAGATACTGGGTAATGTCTTCCGGGATATGAATGCCATTGGCTGTTGCCTTTTTTTGAAGAATTCTGACCCGTGTCCTGAAATTGGGTGGGTCAATGGCTGAAATCAATCCGCTGGACAACCTTGAGCGTAGTTTGTCATTCAGTTTGGGAATGTCTCCAGGAAGATAGGAACTGGAAAAAATAATTTTTTTCCCTGAATCGTACAGGGTATCCAGTGTCATGGCCAGCTCGACCTGCGTACGTTCCTTACCGCTGAGGTAGTGCACGTCATCCAGCAGTAGGACATTGCAGCCGGTTCGATATTTTTTCTTGAACTGATCGATGGTATCATGTTGATAGGCGGAAACCATTTCATTGGAAAAATCTTCTGCCGTAATATAATATACTTTTTCCATCGGATTTTCCGTTAATATATGGTTGCCGACGGCCTGGGTCAGATGGCTTTTCCCCATACCGGTTTTTGAAAGCAAAAACAGCGAATGCTGCTGGGTTTTCTTTCGCGAAGCAAGGGCCAGGGATGCAGAATAGGCGAAATCGTTGTTACCGCCGACCACAAACTGATCAAAGGTATAATCCCTTCTCAAAAACCTGCCGCTTGAAGGCTGAGCCTCGGCCTGGGGGAAAAGGGGTTTTTGATGGCTGATCTCCGGTTGACTGTGACAGGTGAGATGCTTTTCGGATACTTCCAGGGCAATCTGACAGGGCTTGCCCGAAATCTTCTGTATTTCCGATAGAATCAGATCGCTGTAATACTCAAGAACCCGTTTTTTTGAAAACTGGTTCGGGCAGGAAAGCACCACGACGCCATTATTCTCGTTGTTAAATTCAATCGGCTCAATCCACATTCGGTAACTGTGACCGGGCATTCGGGTTTTAATAACGGCCTTGGTTTTGTTCCAGATAGAATCCATAACGGTGTCACCAGCTCAGGTAAGTTGTGAAATTAGGATGCGTGTGAAATGGGAATGTTGTTATTTATAAAAGATGGAAAATGTTGGAGCAACAATCACAACCTGAAGACATCAGTAAATGTGAAAGTGTAGAGCATGGGTGAAACGAGAAAAGACTTATCACATTCATGAATTGTCTCACGGTAAATAATGGGTGAACTTGATGGCTTCGTTCAAGTGAGTCTGGTTTTATCTGAGCATCCGGTAAGAGTCAACCGGGATAAAACCGAATTGTGAAAGGCCGCCAATAAAAATGTACCCACAACATATCTATCAGATTTGTAATGATATAATTGATGAACAACAGGCAACTGACCAGAAATACAGCTTTTTAAAAACCGGTTTATTTGTCAAACATTTTAAGGTGATCTCAGGTTATAAACAAGTTGTGAACAATTCGTCAGAATTCATCAAACGCCCAATATCTTCATTTTTCATTGAATTACTGCGAAATTCAGCAAAACCAATGGACAACTTACACCGCTTTGAACTATCTTATGAAAATTAAAATTAATTACCTCCAAAAGAAGCGTTAAGCCAATGAAGGCATTGCAAAAGATGGGTTATGGTGTATAATATAAAAAATTGATATCGATAATCATTATCATTTAATTACAAACCTAATAATTTTCCTTGACACCCAATAGATTATTTGGCAATGATTTAAATTCAGGCCATTAATGATGTTATTAGAAATAAGCCATATTCTTATAACACATTGATATCGTTTGTGTATTAATTTGCAGTGAAATAACCTATTATATTATGGCTTGTTTGCGTTGTGGACACCCTTAAATTACCGAGAAAAACAGGAAGACAAAAATGAGCAACAAAACTCCGGTAGGATCTGTTTTGGTTGTGGGCGGTGGTATCACGGGTATGCAGTCGGCTCTGGATCTGGCCGAATCTGGATACTATGTTTACCTGGTTGAAGAAAGCCCGGCCATCGGCGGTGCCATGGCCCAGCTGGATAAGACGTTTCCCACCAACGACTGTTCCATGTGAATTATTTCTCCAAAACTGGTCGAGGTCGGCCGGCACATGAACATCGAACTTCTCACCCTTTCCAAAGTTACTTCTATTTCTGGCGATTCTGGCGATTTTACCGTTACCCTCAAGCAATCCCCCCGTTTTGTGGATATGGAAAAATGTATTGCCTGTGGAACCTGTGCGGAAAAATGTCCTGTAAAAACCACGGACCCGTTTAATGAAGGGCTGGCCAAGCGAAAAGCCATTTACGTCCCTTATGCCCAGGCAGTGCCGCTGAAGTATGCCATAGATAAAAATCGGTGTATTTATTTTCAGAAAGGCAAATGCCGGGCCTGTGAAAAATTCTGTCCGACAAACGCCATTAATTTTGATGATACCGAAAAGGATATTACCCTCAATGTGGGTTCGGTCATCCTGACTGCGGGATTTACCCCGTTTAATCCGGACAGGCTTGATAATTTCCAGCACGCCAAATTCCCCAATGTGGTTACCAGCATGGAATTTGAACGGATTCTGTCTGCCGGAGGCCCTTTCGGAGGTCATGTTCATCGTCTCTCGGACGGAAAAGAACCCAAAAAAATCGCCTGGCTCCAGTGCGTCGGATCACGCGATTTGAACCGCTGCGACAATGAATACTGCTCTTCGGTCTGCTGCATGTATGCCATCAAGGAATCGGTGATTGCCAAGGAGCATCTGGGACCGGATTTCGAGCCCGCCATCTTTTTCATGGACATGCGGACCCACGGCAAGGATTTTGAAAAATATTATGAACGCGCCAAGTCCCAGGGAGTCCGTTTTATTCGCTCCAGGGTTCATACCATTACCGAAATCGATGAGACCGGGACCCTTAACCTGGCGTACGCAACGGACGCCGGGGAGCGCGTGTCCGAAGACTTCGACATGGTGGTGCTTTCCGTGGGCATGGAGCCGGCGGCATCCGCCATCGAGGCTGCCCAAACCCTTGGCGTGGAGCTGAACTCCTATAAATTCGTCAAAACGTCCGATATCGCCCCGGTCTCTACATCACGGGAAGGGATTTTTGTGGCGGGCGCGCTTCAGGGCCCCAAGGATATACCGCAGTCCGTGGTTGAAGCCAGCGCCGCCGCCTGTTCTGCCGGAATCAGTCTTTCAGCGGCCAGAGGCACTCTGGTAAAGGAAAAAATCTTTCCGGATGAACTGGCCGTTCAGGATGAGGAGCCACGAATTGGCGTATTTGTCTGCAACTGCGGCATCAATATCGGCGGTATTGCCGATGTCCCGGCCGTTGCAGCATACGCCAGGGAGCTGGGCAATGTGGTCTATACCGAAGAGCCCCTTTTTGCCTGCAGCCAGGATGCTCAGGAGAAAATGGTCGAGATCATTCGGGAGCAGCGCCTGAACCGCATCGTGGTTGCGGCCTGTACGCCGAGAACGCACGAGCCGCTGTTTCAGGAAACCATTCGAAACGCAGGATTGAACGCCTATCTGTTCGAAATGGCAAACATCCGGAATCAGTGCACCTGGGTTCATTCGGGGGAAAAGGAAAAGGCAACGGAGAAGGCCAAGGATCTGGTCCGAATGGCGATCACCCGGGCAACACTGCTGGAGCCGATTCCATCGCTGTCCGTGAGCGTCAACAAGTCCGCCCTTGTCATCGGCGGCGGCGTTGCCGGCATGACTGCGGCACTCAGCTTGGCGGATCAGGGTTTTAGTGCGACCCTTGTTGAAAAATCCGGAGCTCTGGGCGGTTCTGCCCGGGATGTGCACAGCACCTGGTCCGGGGAAGATGTCCAGGCGTTTCTAAAGAATCTGATCGAACGCATCAGCCTGCATCCCCGGATTTCGGTCTTGACCCGGGCTGAAGTTGTCGAGGCGTCCGGTTTTGTGGGAAATTTTGAAACCCGGATTCAGGCCGGCGAAAAAAGCCATTCCATTCAACACGGTGTTGCCATTGTGGCAACCGGTGGTCAGGCAGCCGGAACCGAAGAATACCTTTACGGTAAGCATCCGTCCGTCACCCGGTGGCACGATCTGGAGAACCACCCGGAAAAACTGGTCGGAGCAGGGAGCGTGGTCTTTATTCAGTGCGTAGGCTCCCGGGATGAAAAGCGGCCTTACTGCTCCCGGATCTGCTGTTCGGCATCCGTATCCCAGGCCATCGCAATCAAGGAAAAACAGCCGGAAACCGATGTCTTTGTCCTTTACCGGGATATTCGAACCTTTGGTGAACGGGAAATTCTCTATAAAAAGGCCAGAGAAAAAGGTGTGATCTTCGTCCGCTACAGCCTGGAGAAAAAACCCGTTGTGACGGAAGCCCCCGATGGACTCGATGTTCGGGTATTTGATCCGATTCTCCAGAAAGAGCTTTTGATCCATGCGGATGTGGTGAATCTGGCAACCGCCATCGAGCCTTCTCCGAATGAGGATATTGCCGCGTTTTACAAGGTTCCTGTCAATGCCGAAAAATTCTTTATGGAAGCCCATGCCAAGTTGCGACCCGTGGATTTTGCATCGGATGGCCTCTTTGTCTGCGGTCTGGCCCATTATCCCAAGTCGCTGGATGAAAGCATTGCCCAGGCAATGGCGGCGGCCGGCCGGGCAGCGACGGTTCTGGCCAGGACTTCCATTCAGATATCCCCGCTGGTCTCTCAGGTCAACCGGGATCTGTGTATCGGCTGCGGCCTGTGCACCGAAGTCTGTCCCTTTGGCGCCATTATCCAGGAAGATGCGGACGGAAAGGGATTTAAAGCCAAAAACATTTCCGCTTCTTGCAAGGGATGCGGGCTTTGTGCCTCATCCTGTCCAAAGAAGGCCATTGATATGCTGCATTTCCGGGATGAACAGATTATGGCGGCTGTCTGTGCGGCAGTTTAACGCGGTGAATTATTAATCACTATCCAAAAGGTGTAAATATGGAACAAGTTGAACCCAAAATCGTTGCGTTTCTCTGTAACTGGTGCGCCTACGCCGGGGCCGACCTGGCAGGGGTATCCAGGCTTCAGTACCCCTCGAATATGAGAACCGTCCGGGTCATGTGTTCGGGGCGCGTGGATCCGCTCTTTATTGTACAGGCACTGAAAAGCGGGTGCGACGGCGTACTGGTGGCCGGCTGACATTTCGGCGACTGCCATTACCTGGAAGGTAATATTCAAGCTGAAAAAAAGATTCTCATGACCCAAAAACTGCTGAAACTCTCCGGTATCGGTGAGAACCGGCTCCATCTGGCATGGCTTTCTTCTGCCGAAGCCCAGCGTTTTGTCGATATATCCACAGGTGTCATTGACAGCGTCAAAGCGCAGGGTAATTTTGATCCCGCGCTGTTTTCCATGGAGCTTGCGGCTGCTGAAGAAACGTTAAAAGCCGAAACCCTGCGCTGGATGGTTGGAAAAGAAGTGAAACTTCTAACCAGAGGCGATGTTTATGGCCGTAAGTGTGAAAAGGCACGGTTTGAGGCGATTCTTGATGAAGTTCTCGAAAGGGAATACCACAAGCAGTTGATCCGCCAGGCCATCATCGCGGGATTTACATCTGTCAGAACCATCAGCCAGCGCATCGGGCTGGAGCTGAAACGGATTTCCTATCTTCTGGCGGATATGGAAAAGACCAATATGGTCGAGTTCAAGGGCCATACGGAATGTGTTCCTGTTTTCGGGGCGTTATAAAAAATATATCATTACGTATAACATAGTGTAGAGTGTTACGCTAGAGGAGTTATTCCATGGGATCGGTTCGTGGCAAGACAAGTGGATCAGTGATGGTCGTGGGCGCCGGAATTGCCGGCATGCAGGCCTCTCTGGATCTGGCCAATTCAGATTATTATGTGCATCTCGTTGATAAGCTGCCGACGGTCGGGGGCATGATGGCCCGGCTGGATAAGACCTTTCCGACCAATGATTGCGCCATGTGAGTGATCTCACCCAAACTGGTCGAGGTCGGCCGGCATCTGAACGTCAATATCATCACCAATAGCGAAATCAAAACGGTTGAAGGAGAGCCCGGAAATTTTACCGTCACTCTGGTCAACCATCCCCGGTACATTGATCCGGTAAAATGCACGGGCTGCGGAGAATGTGCCCGTCATTGCCCGGTTACAGCCGTCAACCGCTACAACAAGGGGCTGGACGACCGCAGGGCCGCCTTCATAGAATATCCTCAGGCGGTTCCCCTGGCTTTCGGGATTGACACCGATACCTGCATCGGCTGCGGGCTCTGCGAGAACATGTGCGTTGCCAAGGCCATCCAGTATGATGAAATCGAGCGGGAATCCACTCTGACCGTCGGCTCCATCATTTTGGCGTCGGGCAGTCAGGGGTATGACCCTTCCAAGCTTGATTTTCTCGGCTACGGGAAATATACCAATGTGGTTACCAGCGAGGAATTCGAACGGATACTGAGCGCATCCGGCCCGTATCGCGGACATTTATGTCGTCCCCTGGACCGGGAAGAACCCAAAAAGATTGCCTGGCTTCAGTGTATTGGCTCCCGCGACACCAATAAATGCGGAAATGGCTATTGTTCTTCGGTCTGCTGTATGTATGCGGTCAAAGAAGCCATGATTGCCAAGGAACATGCGCACGGTAATCTGGATTGCGCCATTTTTAACATGGACATCCGCACCTTCGGCAAAGATTATGAAAAATATTATCTGAGGGCCAAGAACAAGGACGGAGTCCGCTTTATCAAGTCGAGAGTCCATACGGTTACGGAGATTCCGGAAACCGGAGATCTGACCGTGCGCTATGTAAATGAAGCCGGTGAAATCCTGGAAGAAACCTTCAGCATGGTGGTTCTTTCCGTGGGGCTTCAGGTGCCTGAAACCTCAAAAATATTGGCCCAGCAATTAGGGATTGAATTAGATCAATATAATTTTGTGGAAACCGATCCTTTTACCCCGGTTTCCACGTCACGGGAAGGGGTTTATACCTGCGGGGTTTTTCAAGGCCCCAAAGACATTCCTGGCTCCATTACCGAGGCAAGCGCGGCTGCCTGCGCCGCGGGCTCGGATCTTAGCGTGGCTCGCGGGACCGATACCAAGGTCATTGAGATGCCGGATCAGCAGGATGTGGCCTCGGAAACCCCGCGGATCGGGGTCTTTGTCTGCAACTGCGGTATCAATATCGGGGGAGTCGTGAATGTTCCGGCGGTCACCGAATATGCCGCGGGTCTTCCTTATGTGGCATACACGGATCACAACCTTTTTACGTGCTCTCAGGACACCCAGGATAAGATCAAGGAAAAGATCATCGAGCACAAGCTGAACCGCGTGGTCGTGGCATCCTGCAGTCCCAAAACCCATGAGCAGATGTTTATGGAAACTCTGGAGGCCTGCGGGCTGAACCGCTATTTGTTTGAAATGGCCAATATCCGCAACCAGAACTCCTGGATTCATTCCAAAACCCCCGCGATTGCCACGCAAAAGGCAAAAGACCTGGTCCGGATGGCTGTTGCCCGGTCTGCAACCTTGAAGCAGCTCAAGGAAAAAGTGATTTCGGTCAATAAACAGGCCCTGGTCATCGGGGGCGGCGTGGCTGGCATGAATGCCGCGCTGGGACTTGGCAAGCAGGGATTTCATGTGGCGCTTCTTGAAAAAGAGACCGAGCTGGGTGGATTTTCCAGAAAACTGCATCATACCATTGAAGGCGGGGATATTCGGGCTTATTTGAAAAAACTCGTTTCAGACGTTACGTCTCATGAGAAAATCGAGGTGTTAACCGGCGCCAGGGTCGTTGATTTCAGCGGCTATAAAGGCAATTTTACCACGGATGTTGTTATGGGTTCCAATGATGAAAAACGCACCATCAAACATGGAATCATTATTGTTGCAACCGGCGGTAAGGAATATACTCCCAAGGAATATGCTTACGGCCAGGATCCGCGTGTTGTAACCCAGGTTCAGCTTGGCGATATTTTGGAAGAAAAAGGTGCTGCGGATCTGTCGGCGGTTGTCATGATCCAGTGCGTGGGATCCAGAAATGATGAAAATGAAAACTGCTCCCGGATCTGCTGTCAGAATGCGGTTAAAAACGCCCTGATCATCAAGAAGCAAAATCCCGAAACCAATGTTTATGTGCTGTACCGGGATATTCGAACTTACGGCCTGATGGAGGATTTTTATAAGGAAGCCAGAAACCTGGGCGTCATCTTTATCCGGTTTGAATCGGAAAATCCGCCCCAGGTTGCGTCTTCACCCGAAGGCATGATGGTGACGGTGAAAGACCATATCCTACAGCGGAATCTTGAGATTCAGGCGGATCTGGTGACTTTGAGTGCCGGCATGGTGGCTGAGGATACCACGGAGCTTTGCGGGATCATGAAGTTCAACCGCAATCCCGAAGGCTATTTCATTGAAGCCCATGTCAAGCTTCGCCCGGTGGATATGCCGGGAGACGGGATATTCCTTTGCGGTACGGCTCACGGCCCCAAACTGATTACGGAAACCATTGCCCAGGCCCAGGCCGCGGCATCCCGGGCCACGACGTTTTTGTCCAAATCTCAAATAAAGCTATCGGCCATTACAGCCCAGGTGGATACGGAACACTGCGTGAAATGTCTGACCTGCGTCAGGTCCTGTCCCTTTAGCGTGCCGGTTTTTAATACTGAAAAACAGGTTATTGAAATTGACGAGGCCATCTGCCACGGATGCGGGATATGCGCGGGCGTATGCCCCAGACAGACGATTCAGCTCAATTATTATGAAGATGACCAGATTTTATGCAAAATAGAAGCCTTGCTGGCGGGGGGGATGTGATGTCCGAATTTGAACCAACCATTATCACATTTTGCTGCGATTATTGAGGGTATTCAGCCGCGGACCTGGCAGGTTCGATGCGACTCGATTATCCGGCAAATATTAAAATTATCCGGGTTCCCTGTACCGGAAAAGTGGATTTGATGTACCTTCTGAGCGCGATTCAGAAAGGTGCGGACGGGGTGTATGTGGTGGGCTGCCTGGAAGGATCCTGTCATTACAAACAAGGAAATTTCAAGGCCAGGCAAAGGGTGGAACAAGCCCGCGCTTTGCTTGATGAAGTGGGGCTTGAAGGGGATCGCGTTCGCATGTATAACCTTTCTTCCGGAGAAGGGCCGACATTTGCGGCGTATGCAAAAGAGATGACTGAACATATTAAGGCGCTTGGACCCAATCCATTAAAAAAATGGGCAAAAGCCTAACCTAAGGAGTAGATTATGGCAGAGGAAGCAATCAAACTTGGTGGCAAAAAGAAAAGTATGTTTATTGACAAAGTCAAGGAGATTATCCCTGACGGGGGAAATCTGAACCTGTGTCTGACCTGCGGTGCCTGCTCTTCCGGGTGCCCGGCCACGGGACTTAACGGAATGGATCCCCGAAAATTTCTTCGCATGGCTGCGCTGGGGATGGATGAGGAAATCATCAAATCCGACTGGCCGTGGATGTGTACGATGTGCCAGCGGTGCATCTATGTATGCCCGATGAAGATAGACATCCCTCAGCTCGTTTTCAATGCCAGGGGCCTGAGGCCCAGGGATCAGCGGCCCAAGGGCATTTTGGGATCCTGTGATATGCAGCTTCGAAACGATAGCACCAGCGCCATGGGTATTTCTCCGGATGATTTTATATTCGTTGTGCAGGATGTGCTTGAGGAGTTCAGGGAAGCGCAGCCCGAATTTGCCGATATGGAGGCACCCATCGACAAACAAGGTGCTGAATTCTTTTTGAATCAGAATTCCAGAGAACCGGTGACCGAGCCAAATGAAATGGTCCCCTTATGGAAAATTCTCCATACCGCCGGGGTGGACTGGACGTATGGCAGCCATGGCTGGGCAGGGGAAAACTACTGTCTGTTCCTGGCGGATAATGATTCCTGGGAAAAAATTACACGAACAACAGTCGGTCAGGCCAATAAGCTGGGCAGTAAGATATTTCTCAATACCGAGTGAGGGCACGTTACATTCTCAGTCCGGGCCGGACTGAAAAAATTCAACATCGAACACAACTTCGAAGTCAAGAACATCTATGAATATTATGCCAAATGGATCCGTGAAGGAAAACTGAAGGTCAATTCCGACTGGAACAAGGACTTGAAAATCAAATTCACGGTTCAGGATCCTTGCCAGATTGTTCGAAAGAGCTATGGTGATCCGATCGCGGATGACCTGCGTTTCGTGGTCAAGTCCGTGGTGGGTGAAGAAAATTTCATTGACATGCAGCCCAATAAATCAAATAACTACTGCTGCGGCGGCGGCGGCGGATTCTTGCAGTCCGGGTTCAAGGAACAGCGCCTGGAGTATGGAAAACTGAAAGATCAGCAGATTAAAGCCACGGGAGCGGATTACTGCATTGCCGGATGTCATAATTGCCATGCCCAGATTCATGAACTGAGTGAGCATTACGGCGGTAATTACCCGGTGGTTCACCTTTGGACGCTCATCTGTCTTTCTTTGGGAATACTCGGGCCGAACGAACGGGAATACTTGGGGGATGATCTGAAAGAAGTGAATGTATTCCATCCGGAGACGGCCGAATAATTAAGAGGAGGGCAATATGATCGTTGCCAAACGAAAACCTTTTGAAGAAATCAAGCAGCTTCTGAAAGGCTACAAAAAAGTCCTGAATGTGGGATGCGGTACCTGTGTTGCGGTCTGTCTGGCCGGCGGTGAGAAAGAAGTTTCCGTATTGAACGCTGAGCTGGATATGGCCAGAAAGATCGATGATAATCCGATTGAAATATCCGGAATCACCGTCGAGCGACAGTGCGACCGGGAATATCTGGAAGCGCTGGATGCAAAAGTCGGTGAGTACGAGGCCCTGTTGTCCATGGCCTGCGGCGCCGGAATTCAGTTTCTGGCGGAACGCTATCCGAAGATTCCGGTGCTTCCGGCGGTGGATACCACCTTTATCGGTGTGAATCAGGCCGTGGGCTGGTATGAGGAAAGATGCCGCTCGTGCAGTAGCTGCGTTCTGGGGCAAACCGGCGGCATCTGCCCGGTGACCATGTGCGCCAAGGGCCTCTATAACGGTCCCTGCGGCGGTACGAACAAGGGTAGCTGCGAGATTGATGCCAATCAGCCCTGTGCCTGGTATGCGATATACGAACGCTTAAAGGGACAGGGCCGTCTGGAATGCATTCTGGAAATTACCCCGGCCAATGACTGGCAGAACCAGATACCCCGAACCGTAATTCAGCCCGGTTACAGCAAACCGGAAACAGCCGGAAAATAATGAGGAAGCCGATATGAAATCAGGAAGCAATTTAGAAAAAATCTTAAAGGCTGGTCATTTTGCATTTACGGGCGAACTGGGGCCGCCCAGAGGAACCGGCGTTGAAGAAGTCAAACATAAAGCCTCTTTCTTAAAGGGTATGGTGGATTCCGTTAACATTACGGATAATCAGACCGCCGTGGTTCGCATGTCGAGCTGGGCCGCCTCCCTGATTGTGATTCAGGAAGGTCTGGAACCCAACTACCAGATGGTGTGCCGTGATCGAAACCGTCTGGCCATGCAGAGCGATATTCTGGGCGCATACACCCTTGGCATTCGAAACATGCTGTGCCTGTCCGGAGATCACCAGAAATTCGGGGATCATCCGCAGGCCAAGGGGGTTTTTGACATTGATTCCATGCAGCTCATTGCCATGGTCAAAAAAATGCGCGACGAGGGAAAGTTTCTTGGCGGGACGGACATCGAGCATCCGCCAAAAATCTTTATCGGCGCGGCAGCCAATCCCTTTGCCGATCCCTTTGAGTGGCGGGTTCATCGGCTGGCCAAAAAAGTAGCGGCTGGTGTGGATTTTATCCAAACCCAGTGTATCTACAACATGGAAAAATTCCGCAACTTCATCAAGATAGCCAATGACATGGGACTAACCGAAAAGGTCTATATTCTTGCCGGAGTTACGCCCATGAAGAGCGTGGGTATGGCCAGGTATATGAAAGCCAAGGTTCCGGGCATGGATGTGCCGGATGAGATCATCAAGCGGCTTCAGGGCGTGGATAAAACCAAGGTTGCCGATGAAGGCATCAAAATCGCCTGTGAGCAGATTGAAGAGTTCAAGGAGTTGAAAGGCGTGGCTGGTGTTCACCTGATGGCCATTGAATGGGAGCATAAGGTTCCGGAAATCGCCGAAAGAGCAAAAGTTCTTCCCAGGCCGGTCGTGGACTGACGTTAACTGTAATTTTTAAAGCTGTAAAAACCCGAACCGGTTTGCCGGTTCGGGTTTTTTTTATTGAAAGCCCGGAGTGAAAATGTTACCCGTCTATCAACTACTCAGGTAGGTAGATGAAAAGAATATTTCAACCGTCAAAAGCTTTCAGCCTGAACGCCTGTGCATTTAAACCGGACCGATTTTAAATTTGATGTCGGTCACAGCCGTTTTTTTGAGCATCTTGTTGATTCTCTCGATCATTTCTTTCTTGGTGAACTGCAGATGATGGATCCAGGCCGAACTGTTCACATGAACGATGAGAAGGGGCTCTTTATACGCTGCCGGGCGAACATGATCGGATACGGATTTGTCGACAATGTCTTCCCAGAGGCTGCAGATGGCGATAAATGTGTCTATTTTATCCGGGTGAATCGCCTTCATGGCTCTGGGAAGAATGGCGCTGATGTGCTCAAGTGGGCGGGGGGGCGTGTTATTCATGAATTTAATATTATGAAGATCATGGTCCTGATGTCAATGAAATAAACAGGGATTATGGAAATGATAGGGAGAGCATACCATGGAAACAGTGAAAATAATTTATGGGGATAAAGTCTGCGAACTGCCGATTGTCGTCGGATCGGAAGGCGAAAAAGGCATCGATATTTCAAAACTTCGTCGGAGCACCGGACTGATAACCCTTGATCCCGGCTTTGCCAATACCGGAAGCTGTGCCAGTGCCATCACGTTTATGGATGGAGAAAGAGGCATCTTGCGATATCGGGGGATTCCGGTTGAGGATCTTGCCGAGCATTCCATTTTTACGGAAACCGCCTACCTGCTGATTAATGGAAAACTGCCGACCAGTCAGGAACTGAATCAATTCTCTGTCCTTCTCAATGACAATTCTCTGATTCATGAAGATATGCAGTTTTTTTTCCAGAATTTTCCAAGGGCTTCCCATCCCATGGGGATTCTGTCCGCCATGGTGACAGCCCTGAGGAGTTTTTATCCGGAGCTGAAAATCAACGAGGAAGAAGAAATCAACCTGACGGTGACCCGACTGCTGTCCAAGGTCCGCACCCTTGCCGCCATGTCCTATAAAATATCGCGGGGACACAAGGTCATTTATCCCAGACCGGATTTGAACTATCCCGCCAATTTTCTGAACATGATGTTCGATAACCCGGTCAAGCCCTATCGTATTGACAACACGCTCGTCGATGCGCTGAATGTTTTCTGGATTCTTCATGCCGATCACGAGCAGAACTGCTCCACGTCAACGGTTCGAATGGTCGGTAGCGGCCGGGTGAATCTTTATGCCGCGATCTCCGCAGGGATTGCGGCGCTCTGGGGGCCACTGCACGGAGGCGCCAATCAGGCGGTGATCGAAATGCTGGAAAGCATTCATAAGAGTGGCGGGGATGTCAAACGGGCTATTGAGCGGGCCAAGGACAAAAAAGATCCGTTCCGGCTGATGGGGTTTGGTCACCGGGTATATAAGACTTATGATCCGCGGGCCAGAATCATGAAAAAAATGTGTGACAAGGTATTGGATAAATTACAGATCAACGATCCTCTACTGGATATCGCCAAACAGTTGGAGGATGCGGCGGTCACCGACGATTATTTCATCGAACACCACCTGTACCCGAACATCGATTTTTACAGCGGGATCGTGCTACGGGCCATAGGAATTCCCACCAATATGTTTACCGTAATGTTTGCCATCGGCAGGCTTCCGGGCTGGATTGCCCAGTGGAAGGAAAGCCTGGATGATCCCAACTGGCGGCTGAGCCGCCCGCGTCAGATCTATACCGGTCTTGGTGAGACCCGCTATACACCGATTGCAAGGCGGTAGGGGGAAGAGTGCAGAAAAAGGAAGCCTTGAGGAGTGCGGCGTACATAGTACGCCGCACTGACAAAGCTCAATGCAGAAATCGGATTTTTTAAAAAACCATTAATATTTCATGTCCAATTTAAACAAGAAATCGCTATTCATTGGTGAGTCATAGGATGTTGTGAGGTCGGTCCGGTTGGGTAGGGCCTTGAAATCATGTTTCCCCATGACGGAGAATTCAAGGTTTTTTGAAAAATAATATCCCAGTTTAAAGGACATATCCATTGTATTTAACAAGTCGGAGGATTTAAAGAGAGAATCCACCATATCCAGCTGATCCGCGTAATGCATGGCCATTGAAACGGACCAAGGGCTGGCCATGGGAGTGATCTGTGTATTCAAACCAAAAATGCGTTTGGGAACTTCCATCATTTCTTTGGTTTGAGATTGCTGATCGTAATCCAGATAAACAAAGGATGGCGTGATGCTGAGTCCTTCGAACGGGGAGATTTCACTTGCCAGCTTGAAACCGTGGCGGACGGTTGAAGATGTATCGTCCAAGAATTGATTATGTAAAGGCCTGTCCGCATCCAGTTCACGGTCATAAACATTCCAGGCGCTGGCTTTATCCAGTTTTTCCCGAATGGCGCTCATGCTGACGTTACAGGTGTCATTCCATAGTTTATGACTGAATTCAACCTCATAAGCATATAGATGACCGTTATCAAACTCATAGACCTCATTGTTCGCTTCGTGAAACGCATTGGATCGGCCTGGGTTGCCGAATTCGTATGAAGGACGGAATTCGTCGCGGGCATAAGATTTGATATGGTTGCTTGTATTGAGCGGGATGTCAAAACCTCCCTGAAGCTGCAGGGTATCCATGCCGGTTTTATCAAATGACATCGGTCTTTTGGTTCCGACCATCCGGGATTTCCAGTGCTCGTCGTCCAGACTGGATATCACGATGCCGTTGCCGTTTGTGGCATGTATAAAATTTCCTTCCCCCAGATAAACCCCAACATGATTGATGCGTTTTTTTTGTGAAAAAAACACAAGGTCTCCGGTTTGAAGTTCGTCTTCGTCAATTCTTTGAAGCTTGGGGAAGCTGAACTGGGCGGCGGAATTGTGCGGCAGCTCAATTCCAAACAGGTTCGCATAAATCGTTCTGGCAAATCCCGAGCAATCCATTCCCTTTAAACTGGTCCCGCCGCTTCGATAAGGAATGCCTAAATATTCCTTCATTTCTTCCTGAAGTTTCTCTTCCGGAAAATCTGATGGAGAATATTGGAACGGACTTGGTCGGGGTTCTGTTGTGATACTTGCTGTGACCTTTGAGGTCGACTTCCTTTTTGATAGGGCCTGCTTTGCTTTGCGTTTCTTTCCCGTGTTTTTAGCGGAGAGTTTTGAGCTGGTATTTTTTTTCTGTTGGCTGGTGCCGGATTTCTTGTCTGCCGTCTTAGCCGATATTTTTTGGCCCGAGGAATTCTTTGATTTACCGGGTTTGGATTGGGTTTGTTTGCTGTGGACTTTAGCGGAGAGTTTTGAGCTGGTATTTTTTTTCTGTTGGCTGGTGCCGGATTTTTTATCCGCCGTCTTAGCCGAGACTTTTTGGCCCGAGGAGTTCTTCGATTGGCCGGGTTTGGATTGGGTTTGTTTGCCGTGGACAGTTGCGGATGTCAGAATGAAAAGAAGGCAACAAACGACTGAAAAAAAGTGTTTGAAAGTTTGATTATGAACAGTTCGATTTTTCATTGTTTCACATTCGTTGGCAACAAGATGAGGTGCAGGCGGAAATTCACTTAAATCGAGCTGACGCTCTGCCCCCCGGGTTCAAGATGTCATACTGAACGAGCCAATGACAACATTACCAATATTTTGTATATCCTTTCAAAGGGTTATCTTATATCTGCAGCAAGATTTTATGTTTATAGCGGGCATGAACAGGCCCTTTTGGCTTGAACATAGAATATTTGGAAACACTTTGTCAATACCCAAGACGCCGAAAGCCGGCATCCGGTTCGATTCTATCGGTTAATTTCAGCGCCTTAAGACCAATTTTCGCAGCACTGCCCATGATTCTCCCGACACAATGGCATCAACTGATGAATTTTGTTATAAGGAGTCAGGAAATCGGCTCGTAAACGTCCTTGACAGCATTCAGGACAGGTGTTAACTGAAAACTCAAAAAAATGTTTTCTAATAATGACCGTTTATCACTAATGCACTGGAAGAGAAAAAAATGAAGTTTGTCTTCATGGAATTTGTTTACGCTAAAGCAGCCATCATTTCCATGAGATTTTCCAGATTGAGTATGCGGTCAAAACTCACCGTCACCATTATTCCTCCCGTAATCCTGACCCTGTTCTTTGTCGGATTGGCCTATAACCGGTTTTTTTCTGATTTTGCCGATGTGGCATTGGAGAGATCCTATCGGATTCAATGTCTGGCTCAAGCGGATGAAATTGAAAAAATATTGGAAAGATGCCGTATCGAGCTGATTTTTCTGTCGCAAAACCGGACCACAATTAAAGAGGCAAAGGCGTTTCTGGAACGTCAGAACCAGACCGGCGGAAGTATCTACAGGGAACTGGCTTATGTTGGTTTAGAAGATTCCCGTCGATTTTTAATATGGAACACGGGAATTTCTATTCTGGAAATCCAACCGGATCAATGGCAAGAGATAAAACCCGATCCCATGGTTCTCTTTGATAATATTCGATTGCTTGAGCCGGATCAAGTTTATGTCTCTGATATTTGTGAAACAGATTATCCGTTTCCTCAGAATCAAAACGGAAATTCAACTTCTTCTGTGGTCATCCGACTGGTAGTGCCATGTAGGAATGAAAACGGGAAACCGAAAGGTTTTCTTTCTATCGGGATTGATATGGCGTATCTGAGAAATGTTTTAACGCTGTATAACTCCGCCAAATCGCCTCTGAATGCATTTCCTCAATCTCCTGATCTTCGAAGCAGCTATCTTTTCGATATGCAGGGTTGGATTTTGTTTCAATCCGAAAATATGGATGATCCCCTCATTCCATTATCTGCTGTACGAATACGAAAGGGCGTGGCGGGTATAGTGGGTAAGCCCGGCTTTGAGAACGCTTTTCTGCCGGACGATGAAAATCAGGTTTACTGGAAAATGGTTACCGCCGTTCGGGCAGGGAATCACAGCCTGATCAGAACTGATCAAAAAGGGATGAAACCAGGGGGGCTGGGTGATTGTTTTTCATTGGTTTATGCACCCATTTCATTTAAGTCCCATATGGGCAGAGAACCGGAAATTATTTTCGGGCTTGCTTACCTTGACCGATCCAGGCTGATTTTCTCCGAATTCATGCAGCCCCGTTACTTTTTTCTCATGATCATGATTTCCATGACTATCGTGATCATCGTGACCATCCATATTCTTTCCACTTCCGTGTTTAGACCCAGTGGAATGAAGAAATGTCCCGCCTTTGAAAACAATCAAAGTATCAGGGCGGAGCAAAAGGAAGCTGAAAAGGAAAAGATCAGGTCTGGGGAAGAATCTTCTGTGTTCAACGGAAGAAATTCACGGGCTGCCGCCATGGGTGAGGCAGAGGTGATTCAAACCGGGAGCGTATTTGTTGAAGAGAAGGCCGTCCCTGGTAGGACACGATGGCGATCAGCCAGCACCGGGCGGGTGGAGGGCCTGCCACTTGGCCTTAGCAAGCGTCAGCAGTTAATATTTCCTTTTATTCTTGAAAATGGCGGGATTACCAGGCAGGAATATCAGGAATTGCTGGGAGAGGGCTTCCCGACTCGAACGGCTCAATACGATCTTGAAATGATGGTTAAAAAAAATTATCTGAAGAAACGCGGCAAAGGGCAAGCTGCCCATTATTATCCAATAAGCGGCTAAACGGCCCCAAGCTATTTCGAATGGTTAACTTCCGGAGTAGGTATGTCCGGGATATCCTTTGCTGGAGATCATCCATCCGAAACAGCAATAACACAATCAACCAAGTATGGAAAGAAAGATAAGGATGCGTTTGGCTGCGCTATTTGGCGTTAGCGTATGATACAATACGGCCTCCTTCGGCTGCTTTGCAAAAAATATAATATAGTTGATAACGGTTGATCAGGATGATATAGGGCAATAGTAAATGTTGTGGTATGGGGAAAATCCTGATATGTCACGCATGTGGGTCATGTAATTGAATTGTTATATATTTTAGTTGGTTATATTGCTACCAATTGAAATGTGAGTAATTCGAAAGTCATCTATTGTCCAGATGCGGGCTAAGAAGAACAATAACAATTTTAAATCATATCATAAAACCGTTAATTGTAATAATAGCGAAGTGATGTCGTGACTTCTAAAAAGTTAGACTATGGCGTTGTGCTTCATCCATCGAATCGGCGGTTATTTATAAGTTCATCTTATATTATTACTTGAAGGATTTTGAGATGAAAGGATTTTGAGATGAAAAAGGTTTTGATTCTTTCTGCGGTGTTGTTGGCTGGTATTTCTTTTCAGTCCTGTTCAAAATCAATTAATGACCGACCGGATCCAGTCAATCAGATGACATTAACGGATCCGGAACCTGCCGGTTTATCATCCCGAACGGAAACCCCGGGCCCTGTTTCTGAAGTTGTTGCAAGGCCAGCCCAGGTGGCATCAATCGAAGACAGTAAAAAAGAAGAAACAGCGGTACATCCATGCGGAGATGGGAAAGAATTAATAAAAACCGACCCGTTGGCACTATCCAAATCAGAAGAAAAATCCTCTCAGGCATCAAAAATAGAATTTGCCAAATTACCACCGCCGGATATGGCGAAACTTGGTGAATGTATGGGCAAAGTGACCATTCTGGGTGAATATTCCGAAGTCGAAGAAACGGTACTGGTCAGCGAAGCAATATCAAAAACGACTACGGTTCCGGCGGAATTCAAGGAGATCGAGGACGAAATCACCATTAAAGAAGCCGGCACCAAAATTGTAAAAATACCGACAAGTTATAAAACGATTGAAGAGGATGTAGTGGTAACTCCTGAAATCAGAAAAACTGTTATCATTCCAGCCAAGTATAAAGAAGTGACCGAGAAAGTCATGGTACATCCGGCCCGGAAAGTATGGAAGGCGACGGACAAAGAAGGTAAAATCATGAAGCTGGTGATGGAGCCTGACGAGTATAAAGATGTAAAAAAGCAGGTCCTGGTTGAAAAAGAAAGAAGTGAAGAGCAAATTATTCCGGCGGTAACCAAAAAAGTGAAAAAACAGGTTGTCGATCATCCTGAAAGAACAGAAAAACAGATAATTCCCGCAGTAACTAAGAAAATTAAACGACAGATACTGGTATCGGATGCTGCAACCAAAACGGTTGAAATTCCGGCGAAATACCGTACGGAAAAAAGAAGAATCACGGTAACTCCGGACAGGGAAGAATGGCATGCGGTTCTTTGTGATGAAAATGCAAATCATGATATTATCAAGCGACTTCAGGGCGCCCTGATTGCTAAAGGGTATGATCTGAGTGCTGCGGATGGAAAGCTGGGGGCAGCTACGAGAAAAGCGGTCGCTGATTATCAGAAGTCCCTTGGATTTGTAAGTTCTGCCATTGCTTTTAAGACATTGGAGTCACTCGGGATAAAATAAGCCAGGTTTCTATGCAAAAGGATGAATCCAATACCTCCCATCGAGTGTCGAATCGGACCGGAATTTCCGAAGTTCCGGTCCCGGCATGGGTTATGCCCTGCCTTTGCAGATAGTTATTCCATCCAGATGTAAATCCGCCAAATGCCCGCGGCAGGTTGGCAAAGTAAAGAGATATCTCCTTCAGTATATTATATATTTTCCTCCTCCACGAATCCCGATTTTAGCATGCGTTATTCTGCCAGGAATTTTGTCGCAATCACCTTTGCGATCTTCAACATGTGCTGACGCACGGCATCCTTGCTTCTACCCGGATAATTCCTGAACGTGATCAGAACCCCGTTCAGGGCAGCGAAAAAGGCGTGCGACAGGGGCCTTACCGGTTCCCTCTTTTTCATTTTCCGGAAAAGAATGTCGAACTGATCGAAAATCTGTCGCTCGGCGGCGTTCAGCTTTTCGATCAGTTCCGCAGAGAGCGTTCCATCCAGCATGAAATGGGTCATCATCCGGAAATACTGATCGTTCATGATCAGATAGGTAAGATAGGCCTCGCTCACCTTTTCGATGTCTCCCTTCTCGCTGTTTCGGATCATATCGGCGAGAAATTGAACAATTTCCCTGGCTCCGCGAATGAATGCCTCGACAAAAAGGGATTGCTGATCCGGAAAATACCGGTAAATGGATGCATGGGAAATACCGGCTTCCCTGGCAATATCGCGGATGCTGACCTTGCTGAAGGGTTTTACGGCAAAAACGCGTTCGGCGGCATCGGTGATGACATCCTGGCGTGCTTTTTTTTCCCGGGTCTTAAGATCTGCGAATGTATTTTTATCTTTCATGTCAAACCTCTTATTCCCCTTTTATCATATTGTACGGATGATCTGCATTAAAATAAACTTGACACTTATAACCAATGGTTTATAAAATTACCAATGGTTATTATCATTATCTAAAATTTCATTGGAGATCTCATGTCATTACCCGATCGAAACAATCCCTACACGTTTAATGAATTTTTGGCATGGCGGCAAAATTTTGATTATTACCGGGATGATCCGTTTATCCAGAAAGTCGTTCGGCATTTTTCAGGCAGTGAATGGGAAATCGTGGATAGCCAGGCACGGGCCATTTCCCAAAAAGCGTCTTTCCGCTGGCGGGATTTGTCAGAGTGCATCGCCCGCCCTGAAAATCGCCCTTATGTGATGCACTACGATGGCCATCACAACCGCATCGATCGCATTGTCCGGCCCATGGAAACAAAAATCCTCGAAACAGAAGTTTTCTCCGAAGCGTTTTTTTCGGATAAAACCTCTCCGTGGGTCAAGCTGATCAAGATGTATCTGATTTATCAGAACGGGGAGGCCTGCATTGCCTGTCCCATTACCTGTACGGAAGGACTCGTAAAGCTTCTGGAGAAATTCGCAGACACCCCGAAAACCCGGCAAATCCTTCGGCATTGCAAGGAAGGCGTCGATGGCGACCATGCCATAGGTGCCCAGTACCTTTCGGAAATCCAGGGAGGATCGGACATTCCGGCCAATGTGCTGGAGGCGGTCAACGAAGGAGGTGAGTGGCGGCTCTACGGAAGTAAATTTTTCTGTTCGGCAACACACGCGGATTACGTGGTGGTCACGGCAAAACCATCGGGATCGGAAAAAGTCGCACTTTTTGTCCTTCCCTCCTGGCTTCCCGGCAATAAGGAGAAGGAAATCCGGAATAACTTCACCATAGACCGGATCAAATGGAAGATGGGGACCAGCGAGCTGACCACCGGTGAGCTCACCTTCAACGGTGCCGTTGCTTACCCCGTCGGCCCTATGGAGAAGGGTGTGGCCAATGTGGTCGGCATTGTTCTAACATACTCCCGCCTGACCGTGGGGCTATCTGCGGCCGCAGGCATGACGCGGGCGGTCCGAGAGGCCAAAAAATATGCGGAATTCAGGCAGGCCTTCAACAAGACGATCGGCCACTTGCCCATGGTAGCGGGGCAGCTTGCCGGATTGGAGCATGCGGCCAGAAGAACAACGGCTGGCGCTTTCAAGCTGTACCGGGACTTTCTGACGTTTGAAGGAGGGCTGAAAACGGGGCCGGCTGCGAACGAACCGGAGTCAGCCGAAAAGAAACGTTTTGACATCCGGGAACTCATCATGCTGCAGAAGATGGCTGCTTCCTGGGACAGCACCGACGTGATCCGTGGCGCCATGTCGATATTCGGGGGCCATGGCGTTATGGAGGATTTTTCATCCCTGCCGCGTCTTTACCGGGACGCTGCCATCAACGAGTTGTGGGAAGGCCCCAGAAATGTTCTTCTGACGCAGGTTCACAGGGATTTCCAGCAGGTCACGGGGTGGTACAGTCCGTCCGAATTTGTTAAAAATATCCTCGATGGCCTGGATGAAACCCGGATTAAGGAATTGTCCGAAGAAATCACGGATCTTCTGGCCCATCCCCATCTCTTTCAAATGGATGAAAAAACCATTGAGATCTGCAGGCGGTGGGATATCTTCTGCGGCAAATTCTTTCATGCCTATCAGGACCTTGCCCTGCGGGAGGTTGAGAATATCGCCTGAATGGCTTGATGAAAAAAGCCATGTTCTATTGCGGTGAATATAATCTGGGTCGTTGACCACCCGAGGGATAAAAATGAAGGAGGAAATCAATGAATCTTGTTGAGATTTTAGAAAGCAACACGCGAAAAAATCCGACCAGGGACTGCCTTCGGGCCGATGGCAAGGGCTATGCTTTCCCGGCAGTAAGAGATATGGCCAAAAAGGCGGCAGGTCTTTTTCAAGGTTTCGGGCTGGAAAAAGGCGATCGCATCGCCGTCATGAGCCAGAATACGGTCAGCTTTGTTGTGGCATTTTATGGAACGTTAATGGCCGGAGGTGTGGTTGTTCCCATCAATCACAAGCTCATGGCGCCGGAAGTGGAGTACATCCTCGATCACAGCGGGCCTAAATTCTTTCTTTTCGATGCATCCCTGGTCTCCGTGGCGGACAAACTGACGACAGGCATCCGGAAGATGGCCATGGACGGTCCGGTGGCATCATATGACCGGTTCGAGGATCTTTGCGACTCTGCGGCGGCGTTTTCTCCGGTTGAGATCAGCGATGGGGACCCGGCGGAGATTTTATATACATCGGGCACGACAGGAAAACCCAAGGGCTGTGTGCATACCCATCGGGGTGTTGTCATGAGCGGCATAACCGGCGCCATTGCCACCCGGATGGATGCGGACGACCGGCTTCTCATGGCCATGCCGATCTGGCATTCCTCCCCCTTGAACAACTGGTTTGCCGGCATTCAGTATGTTGGCGGAACCACCGTCCTGATCCGGGAATATCACCCCCTGCATTTTCTCCAGGCCATTACGCAGGAGAAATGCACTGTTTATTTTGGCGCTCCCATCTCTTATATCATGCCGGTTCAGATGATTCCCGATTTCGATTCCTTTGACCTGTCTTCCATGAGGGCCTGGGTTTACGGCGGCGGACCCATTGGCGCGGATACGGTGCGGATGATCATGGCCAGATATAAAAGCGACCGGTTCTACCAGGTATACGGCATGACGGAATCCGGTCCCACGGGCGCCACCCTCGTGCCTAAAGACCAGATCCGCAAGGCCGGGTCCATCGGCCGCTCCGGCCTGCCAGGCTGTGATATTGTCGTGATGAAGTCCCCTACGCGGGAAGCCGGACCGGGTGAGGTCGGGGAAATATGGCTCAAGGCGGACAGCATGATGAAAGGGTATTTCAATGATCCGGAAGCGACAAAAAATGCTTTTGAAAAGGGATGGTATAAATCGGGCGATGTGGTCCGGATCGACGAAGACGGGTATATGTTTGTGGTGGATCGTATCAAGGATATGATCGTTACGGGCGGCGAAAATGTCTATTCCAAGGAAGTTGAGGATGTCATTACGGCCTGTCCGGGGGTTGCGGCCGCTGCCGTGATCGGCATTACTCATCCGGAGTGGGGGGAAACGGTTACCGCTTTTGTGGTTCCGGCCAGGGACGCGGCGATCGATGCGGAGAAGATCAGGGCCTTTTTGGCTGACAGGCTGGCAAAATACAAAGTGCCGCGAGTCATGGAGATTGTAGAGAGTCTGCCGTATACGCCGACCGGAAAAATCATGAAATATAAACTTCGGAAAACATACCGGCAGTAAGAGATGTACCCGAATACATTTCTTATTTCTCAATGACATTGATTTAAGCATTACTTTAATAAGGAGAGGTTATGTTTGATTATTTATTGACAAAGGACCAGATCGCATTGCGGGACGAGGTGCGCGAATTCATCAAATGGGTTCCGCGCCAGCTCGTTCTGGACATGGATAAGGACGTGATCAAGTTTCCCAAGGAATTTCTCCGGGAGGCGGGCCGTCGCAACCTGATGGGCTGCCGTTATCCCAGGCAGTGGGGCGGCCGGGGCATGGACTGGGTCAGCACGGGTATGGTCATGGAAGAAATCGGCACCATCGGGTATGAACTGTCCTGCGTTTTTGGGGTCGGAGCGGAACTGGTCTGCGATGCCATCATCCGGCATGGAACGGATGAACAGAAAGAACGCTACGTCAAGCCCCTTCTTCGCGGAGATATCTTTGCCGCGGAATGCCTCACCGAGCCGCGGGGAGGGTCGGACTTTTTTGGCGCCACCTCAAAGGCCGAGGACAGTGGGGATTATTTTCTCCTGAACGGCCAGAAACGCTTCATCGTCGGCGGCGAGGGAGCGGATTATTTTCTGGTCTATGCCAGAACCAATTTCGCGCCGGATGCCAAACCCCAGGAGTCGATCACGGCGTTTATCGTCGATCGCGGTCCGGGCGTGGACACGAAATACCTTTACAATCTCATGGGCTGTCGCGGCGGGGGAACGGCCCGTCTCGTTTTCAATGACGTCAGGGTGCCGAAACAGAACGTCCTGGGCCGCATCAACGGGGCCTATGACGTATTCAACACCATGATGATTCCCGAGCGCCTGGGAACGGCCATCATGACTATCGGGTCCGCCCGTACGGCACTGGAAATCGCCACCCATTACACCACCCGGCGAAAGGCTTTCGGTGCGGTGATCAATACGTTCCAGGGTGTCAGCTTTCAGGTGGCGGAGGCTGCGATGTTGCTGGATGCGGCTCAGGCCATGGGGTACGCCACATGCAGGGCCGTCGATGCCGGCTGCGGCATGGACAGAATCCGGCGCATGGTCTCAGAATCCAAGAAATTCATCACCGAATCCTGCCAGAAGATTGTCCATAACGCCATGCAGGTCGTGGGCGGCATCGGATATACGAATGTTTTCCCTCTGGAGCGCATTTACCGCGATATCCGCTTGGCCAGCATCTGGACGGGAACCAGCGAGGTCATGTCCATGATTGCGGCCCATGAGTGGTACAGGGAATGCAAAAAGGCCCGGGCCGCCAACCTGACACGGGATTTCGAGGCCGACGCCGAAGAGGCTTTTGCGGAAGAAGAAAAGATTTACGAGTGAGCGGCGGCTCCATCCACGCATAGATTGGGGTTTTCACAATTCAGTTCAGTTAAGGGCAATCGAAGAATGGCTCTTTCTGTTTTGGCATCGCCATTCTTGCTGATTCCTCTGCTGCAAACGTTGCAGAATCCATAGATCTGGCCCACGATATCCGGTATGCCAGCGTGCCAAGAATTGTATTTGCGTTCGGGCCCCAGACATAGAGCCGGTGGACGCTGTTTTGTTGCATCATGCCAAGTGCCCAATCCATGTGCGTCCCGTTTCCCGTGGGTATAAATGAAAAATGGCTCCACGGGAAGAGATAAGAAAAGTGTTAACGCACTCTATTTGACATGAACCTTAACAGAATCCAGATACAGGGGTGATTCAATAGAATCGTTTGGAGTTATGTAGACTCCAAAAAAGAATTCATACTCCCCGACAGGCAGTTGACCATCCATCATTTTCTGATCGGAAAAATCGTACAGAGGAGTTGATTGATACAAAGGAATAGGTATTTGGGTCAATCCGGAAGTCGTTAAAAAATACCAGCCCCAGGGTGAGTTTATGGCGAACCACCAGTCCGCCGGTTTTCCGTTTTTATCTCCTGATATAAGACCGATCGCAACGGAAACAGGAGTGTCTGGCGAGACGGTTATCTCGCCACCTATCCCGTTGGCTTTTATGTCAGGATTTGGTGGGGAGCGAACGGCGCGGACATAATCGTAGTAGATATAGTCGTAGTTGTCGCTCTTATTGGAGTAGTTGTTGTAGCCATTGCTGAAATTCACGCCCCATGCGAAGCCGTAGTTGTAAGGCCCGCCATATGAGCTCACCTGGAATGCGCAGGGAGTAGAAGACCAATATAAAGACGAAATTGTGTCCGGAAAATAAGTCGTATTGATCTCCGGATTATACCGGCTGTAATCCACGAGGCTTCGCAGATCTTTTTGGGTGGGCAGCCTCCAGTCCGTATAGCCAGCAAGAGTTAAATTTTCGCAATATGATAGCGCTTGTTCCCATGTCATGGGATTATCCGGTATGTTTTGCTGCCACATCAGGCCCGTGGAAGTATCCGTGACCGTGCCGTTGCCGTTGTTCACATATGCAGACCGGGATTGTTCCCCTCGCACGGCACGGACAAAGGTGTAGACGCCGTTGTGGAAGATGTTGATGTTGGCCTTAGTATCTTACGTCTTTAATTCGTGTTTTTTGTGGCAGAAAATACATCGATTGTTACAGACTCAGGTTTCCAGCAAGATTGGGGATAACCACCATCTCTTTCAGCTTGAGTCCAAGAGTAATCACCTGCAGCCCCAATTT
>JACRBZ010000020.1 GCA_016219185.1 Deltaproteobacteria bacterium | reverse complement strand
TCAATCGCAAGGGTCAGGCAACTGCGCAACCATATCAAAAATGAGCTACGCCACACAGGATTTATGGCTCCTGATCCAGCCCATGCCCAAGGGAACGCGGGCAAAGACCCGCATGCAAAAACCTAACCGGATAATGCTGATCGAAATTACCAAAAAAATCATTCGCACATCATAGACGTTTCAGGAACCCCCCCATGAACATTTTTTCTGCCGCTGTTCTCAACATAGACCTTGAGAAGGAAACCGAGCGTATTGTCGCGGGTATTCGAGCTGCCCTCAGAAATGACTTAAAGCGTCGGGGGATTGTTGTCGGCATATCGGGGGGCATCGACAGCAGCGTTACAGCAGCCCTTTCGGTCAGGGCTCTGGGCAGGGAACGGGTCTTCGGCCTCGAATTGCCGGAGTTCCATTCGGCAAAGGAAACCACTGAACTGAGTAGTTCACTCATAAAATATCTCGGGATCGAATCGCTACGTATGGATATCTCCCCCGTTCTTCAAGCAGTCGGGGCTTACCAGCATTACGATAACGCCGTGCGGATGGTGATTTCGGATTATGGCGATGGCTGGAAATCAAAAATAGTCATTTCGAACATCTTCGACAACAATGGGTTCAGTCTATCCTCTTTGGTTGCGCAGGCCCCGGATGGGTCGATATTCCGGAAGCGCCTTCCCCTGAAACCCTATCTTGAAATTGTGGCGGCCACAAACTTCAAACAACGCACCCGCAAGATGCTTGAATATTATCATGCCGACCGTCTGAATTTTGCAGTAGCCGGCACGCCGAACCGACTAGAATATGATCAGGGATTCTTCGTCAAACTGGGTGATGGTGCTGCGGACATCAAGCCGATCGCCCATCTTTACAAATCCCAGGTTTATCAACTGGCCGAATATCTGGGAGTCCCTGAAGAAATACAAAAACGCCTTCCGACAACCGACACCTATTCCATGCCGCAGGGGCAGGAAGAGTTCTATTTCTCACTTCCCTATCAACTGATGGATCTTTGTCTGTATGCCAAAAACCATGACATTGCTCCGGCAGCCGCCGCTTCTGCATGCGGACTATCCCCTGAACAGGTGAAGCGCGTCTATGATGACATCGATACGAAACGC
Organism: Deltaproteobacteria bacterium; assembly: GCA_016219185.1. Classification (GTDB taxonomy): domain Bacteria; phylum Desulfobacterota; class Desulfobacteria; order Desulfobacterales; family Desulfatirhabdiaceae; genus RAAP-1. The sequence continues at coordinate 42,255 of JACRBZ010000020.1, read as the reverse complement.
TCGACGACCCGCCACCTCCACCTCAAAGCGATTACATTACAGGAAATTACGGAAATAACCGGATCATAAATAAATAGAATCAACAAAATCAAGCTGATGCTATCAATAAGGATGCAAACATCCATGGAAGAAACCATTTCTAAAGTCAGAAAATTTATTTTAGAAAATTTCTTATTTACCGATGATGAAACCACATTATGCAATATTGATTCTTTTCTGGAGAAAGGGATTATCGATTCCACGGGAATGCTTGAGTTGATGGCGTTTATCGGCGATGAATTCCATATCACATTTGAAGACGATGAAGTCATACCGTATAATCTTGACAGCGTTGATTGCGTTGCATCCTTCATTTTCAGAAAAAAAACCGGAACTGCTTGATACAATTATGGGCATTCAACAGTATCTTATGGAAGCAGCTGAAAGGTATCCTGAAAAACAGGCGATCGTTGAGCTGTATAAGAGCAGTACTTATCGGGAAATAGCCGCCGGCGCCGAAAAAATTGCGGCATGGCTGTTTTCTGAAAGCATTGCGCCGGGTGACCGGGTGGGCATTCTCATGGATGATCCGGCGGAATATGTCTCCGCATATTTTGGCGTTCTCATGGCAGGTGCCGTCGTTGTTGCGTTAATCACCCAGACAACCTCAAGAACACTGAAGCAGATCATCAATGATGCCGATATAACCATACTTGTCACGCAGGTTAAATTTATCAGGTACCTGACAAATATTGGCGACAGCATGCCAAGCTTGCGGACAATTTTTATTCAGGGGCCTGCATCGCCGCACCCAATGCCTCGGAGCATCAATCGGAGCATCAAAGTGATCGATTCAAGTCAAATGAATCCGTGTGGACACGCTCAAAACAATAAAATACCAGCATTTTCAGCAGGCTGCGATGCGGATCTGGCACAGATCATTTACACATCCGGAACATCGGGAAAGCCTAAAGGAGTGATGCTACAACACGCAAACTTAATGGCCAATACCGAATCGATTATCCAGTATCTTCTGCTGACTTCGAATGAGCGCCATATGGTAGTGCTGCCATTTTTCTATGCGTTCGGTAATTCCGTGATGCTCACTCATGTTGCTGCCGGCGCCACAATGATTGTCCATCAAAGTATGATGTATCCCAAGCTGGTTCTGGATCTGATGCAAAGGGAAGATGCAACCGCATTGTCGGGTGTCCCTTCAACATTTGCCGTTCTTTTATCCACCCGGATCGTCAAAAAGTACACGTTTCCATGCCTGAGATATTTCGCGCAGGCCGGTGGCCCCCTTTCACCCAAGCTTGCCAGGGAAATTAAATTCACCTTTCCCGAAGTGGATCTCTATGTCATGTATGGGCAGACCGAGGCATCCGCCCGTCTTTCATTCCTGCATCCGGATGAATTTTACAGAAAGCCCGGTTCCATCGGCAAGGCCATCCCCGGTGTAGCCCTTAAACTGATAAACAGAGAGGGCAGACCCGTCAAGGCAGAAGAGATTGGCGAAATCGTAGCCTGCGGCCGGAACATCATGCAGGGTTACTGGAAGGATCCCGCAGCAACGGCCAAGGTGCTCAGGAAGGAAGGACTGTGGACTGGGGATCTTGCAAAAATGGATGAAGAAGGTTTTTTTTATATCGTCAGCAGAAAAAGTGAAATGATTAAAAGCGGTGGTCACAGAATCGTCCCCAAGGAAGTCGAAGAGATCATTCTGGAGCATCCCGCGGTTGAGGATGCCGTGGTTTTTGGTGTGGCGGACGAAATTCTGGGCGAAGTAATCGTTGCCTGTATTATAAAGAAAACCGACTGCTCTTGTAACAAAGAGATGCTTCTTCTGCACTGCAAACAAAATTTGCCGGGATTTAAGATGCCCAAACACATCTGTTTTGTTGAAAAATTTCCGCTTACTTCCAACGGAAAAATTGAGAAAATTTCGCTTAAAAGCAGCATCATGGCGTTGCTTAAAAAACAAGCTGCCCGCTGACTGGCCAAAGGCAGGAAATCAGAAATATCCATACCGTACTGGATAGATGAAGGAATATTGCATGGGAATTTTAAGGAATATTCTCAGCCGTTTTATACATAAAATAGCGTTTGTGATTCCTGGAGGCTTTTCGGTCAGGCCCAGTCTGCACAGATTTCGCGGGGCATTCATTGGCAAAAACGTCTGGATCAGTCAATACGTTTATATTGATGAGTTGCATCCGGAAGGCGTGACTATTCATGACAATTGCACCATCGGCATTCGAACCTCCATCATCACCCATACCTATTGGGGCAAGAGAAAAAATAACGGCGGGTACAGGGAAGTCGTCATTGAAAAAAACGTTTATATCGGACCCCACTCTTTAATTTTGCCAGGCGTTAGAATTGGAGAAGGCGCCGTCATCAAGGGAGGAACGACGGTTTCAGGCAGTGTTCCTCCTTTTACCTTCTGGGGTTACCCAAAGTCCGGGCCACTGGCCCGGATTACCGTTCCGATGACCTCGGAACACGAATATGAAGATTTTGTCGAGGGCCTTCGGCCCATCATACAGAAAAGAACCCGTGATTGAGGGAATATGGGGGAATCACGCAGAGAATTCTTGTGTAATACACTTCCCCGTCTGTTGTCTTTGATGCTCTGCGGTACGGGCCATGCGTCGGAGAAAATGAATCCATCCTCCGAGATCCCTTCCTGTACGCTGTACAGGGTTATTAATGGATCTCCATCGGCGAATATGATTCAGCTTATCGAAATAATGGGCGGAATCGAATCGATTATCAGCCCTGATGATATCGTCCTGATTAAGCCGAATGTGCAATGGTGGAACCAGGGATCGCCCAATCTTTGCGCATTGAAAACATTCATCGATCTGATCATGAACCGGCCGGGTGGATTCCATGGTGAGGTAATCATCGGAGAGAATTGTCATCGCGGCCCGCAGCCCTGGATGTCTCAAGATTCGGGATGGGCTCATATTTTTGAGCGAAACGCTGACATCGATTCCATCCATAACCTGAATGATCTAACCTCGCATCTGAAAAAAATGTATGGTGACAGGTTCTCCGGAGTCCATTTTGTTGATGTGCAGGCCGGGGCCAGACGCATCTTCGGCCCGTCAGAGGGAGCGGGGTATGTGTATTGCGACGGAACCGGAGGCGTGCCGTTATTGAAATATGATAATTGCGCCACCGGCAGTGCTTTTCGGCAGGTCATCATGACATACCCCATATTTACAACAGACAGGGGAACGACGGTGGATTTTAAACACGGGATCTGGGCAAAGGGTGCCTATACGGGACAGCTCTTGAAATTTATCAATTTTGCGGCCCTTAATCACCACAGTTCATACTGCGGGACTACCAGTGCAATTAAAAATTATCTGGGCATCACTGATCTCAGCGGTGGACCTGATCCGGAAAATATGGGGAAAATCATCTCTCGGTATTATAATTTTCATTCCTTCCCGTTTAACAAATGGTCATCCGGCCCTGTACCGGGCATGCTGGGCGGTGAAGTCGGCACCTTCATGAATATCGTCAGAAAAGCGGATATGAATATTACAACCGCCCAATGGGCCGGTCTGGCGTCACGGACCGATCTTCCGGCAGCTCATACAAAAGCCGTGTTTGCCTGCAGCGACCCGGTTGCACTCGATTATCATACCGCGAAATACATTCTCTACCCCAATTCCCGCATTTCAGTTCACAATCCGGATAACACCGCAGGGCCACTCTACGATGATTTGAAAAAATGTGCGGACATTACGGGATTCCAATTTGACGAGCGGCGGGTAACCGTAAAAAGTTATGACAGCAATCAACATATCCTGACCGAGAGCAGCGGCTCAAAAATCATCGGCAACATCAAATGGGGAGGCGATTTAAAAGCCATTCTCAAATACCTGTATTTACGCATCACTTAAAATTTTTCTGAATCATCGGACAGTCCAATCGAAGAGCTATCGGGCTTCATGATCGGCAAAATGGACATTTGGTTCTTAAGACTCGATCTGTCGGTGTCCGTGACTGAGAAGCTCAAAGCTCTGGTTTCACCGGAAGAGGCGGTCCGCGCCCGGCAGTTTTGCTTCTTATGTGACTGCAATCGACATCGAGAAGATCCGCAGCATCCCCGACTTTCGATAAATATTCATCCCGCGGCATGTTCTATGCCGCTTTAGGAGAGCTTTAATGCCATCTTGGATCTTGAAAACAGCTCTGCAGCATGTCATCGGCCGGTTGCCCAAAAGCTACTGGTGGAACGGATTGTTTCAGAAATATGTCACCCAGGGGTACTACCCGAGTCGGGAAAGCTTCGAGGGTAAGCTTAATTGCTGTCGGCAGCATCTGGACCACTACCTGAAATTCTGCCCTGCACCCAAACCAGGATTCACCGCGATGGAACTGGGGACTGGATGGTGGCCGATCATTCCGCTTGGTCTTTACCTGTGCGGAGCCTCTGAGATTTGGACCTACGACCTGGTTCCTGTACTTCGCCGAGACACCTTAAGACGTACGCTTGAACTGTATTGTGAATTTGCTCGCACAGGGGAGTTGGAACGGATCCTGAAATACGTGCAGCCACAGAGACTTCAGCGCGTTAAAGAATTAATTGGGCAGGTCGAAAAAAAATCGCCGGCAGAGCTCTTGAAAAGGCTGAAGATCCATACACGGATAGGGGATGCGCGAAGCTCGGAATTGCCGGATAAGTCCATCGATCTTGTTTATTCCAATTTTGTCTTTGAGCACCCCAGCGCGGATACCTTAAATGGACTGCTTGCCGAGTTCAGGCGCATTGCCTCGCCGCATGCCGTCATGAGCCATCATGTGGGGATTGCCGACCAATACGCAGACTTCGATAAATCAATAACATATTATAATTATATGAAATACACTGATGGCTGGTGGAATCTTCTCAACAACCCTGTTATTCCGCAAAACCGTCTGCGCGTTACCGACTATCGGAATCTCATTGAGCAAACTGGATGGGAAATTGTTGAAGAACGCAACACGTCCGGCTCGCTTGATGATCTCAACAAGGTCCTGCTTGCACCAGAATTTAAAAAATACTCAACTAAGGATCTTCTGGTTCTTTTTTCTTGGCTGGTAGCAAGACCTATTGGCAGTAAAACGGAATACGTGAACAATTTTTACACGTGAACGATCAGCAATTCCAAATCTTACAAAAAAAATACGTTATCAACAAATTTCGCCACATGAACCAAGCAAAGCTCAGGATCCGATATGAATGATATTTGCAAATTAAAAGCTCATGGCAATCCGCTATCGGTACGAATCTCCGCTTTCCAGCATCGCGAATGGCTCCTCTGGAAAATAGCCAATGGACGCAGTGATCGTGTTGTGGCATCTGCTCGAAGATTAAGATGGCCGGTTGACGAAAAAGTGGTCAGCAACAGACTTCAGGCGGCTCTCCAGCGACATCCCGTGCTGCGAATGGTGTTCAACACAGAAGAACCCTGCGCTTCGATCCTTCCGGAGGTTCATGTCCCTCTGATCATCCGGTATGCCCTGCCGGATGAAAAGATTGCTTCTGCAATCGCCAGATTCTCAACAGAAGTCGCGAAAGCCTCTTTTTCAATTTCTGAGGCTCCAGCCATGCGCGCGGTGCTCGTTCATGCCGGATACGGGAGTGAGAAGGAATCAGCGATGGCCATTGTAGCACCCCCCATCATTGCTGACGAAAAATCACTGATGCTTTTACTGGAGGAAATCGATAAAAATGTTATTCCTGAGGCCGATGATGAAACCTTTCTTTCCTGGACAAACCAGTTTTCGTTCTTGGATAGAAAGGAGATAGAAAGCCAGAAGCTTGCCTTTTATAAACGCGTTCTCGCCGGAGCAGCATTTCAGATGGATTTGCCGACCGATAGAACAAGACCCCCTGTGCACAACAATAAGGGAGACATCTTTGAAATAGAGATTCCTGAGGCAGTCCAGAAAGCTCTCAAGGAATCTGCGGCAGCCGAGTCCATCAATCCAGCAGTAGTCATGATTGCGGCATTGGCAGGGTTTCTCGGCCGTGTATCCAGGCAACCCGATGTTGTCATTGGTCTATCGACAGATTTAAGACCACTTGGCTGCGACTCTTGCATCGGCCCTTTTGAAAACAACACGGTTCTTAGGGTGGTTTTAGAAGATACTGTTACAGGGAATTGTCTGGTCAAGCAGATCCGTGACAGCCTTACCGCTATGGAACCTCACCGCGACCTGCCTTTTGAAGTTTTGATTGATGCGCTGCAGCCTGAGCGTGATCCGAGCCGGATGCCAATTTACCAAGTGCATTTCGCACATCGCATCCGTGCAGATGAGCATGCTTGGCTATCTGTTCCTACAGGTCGAGTGGATGCAGATCTGGATGTGGTGTTCGAAGAAAGAGGACCTGCCCTTGCGCTTAGCCTCGGTTACCGCACCGATATTTATGAGCGGGATACAATTAAACATATAGCGGGACACCTTGTAGAGCTTGTTAGGGTGATGTGTGATCGACCTGATGAAATTGTAAAAAGGATTCCCGTCTGCTCGCCACAGGTACGCGGATGGATTTTGGAAACACTCGGCATCCGGAAAGAGTTTTCTTGTGAAATGACGATCCATGGCCTTGTCTCTGCAGCAGCAGCTTTGAATCCTGAAAACACCGCTGTCTGCTCGGGAGAGGCGCGACTTTCTTACCGTGAACTGAACAGACGGGCCAACCAGCTTGCGCATCGGCTCCGACGTTCGGGTGTTGTCCGGGATATGGCCGTAGCCTTGTGCATGGAACGGTCCGAGGAGCTTATTATCGCGTTGCTGGCCATCCTCAAGGCCGGCGGCGCTTATGTACCGATTGAGCCTGCAAACCCGAAGGAGCGCATCGATTTCGTATTGGCCGATTCCAGGGCGCAAATCGTGTTGACGGAGCCCGCTCTCAAAGGAAAAGTGTACGCTCCTTCGGCAAAGACCCTTGTCATTGAGCCCGGAGGCGCCGCCTTTGCCTCTGAACCGGAGACAGATCCTGAAGAGGTGGTGGATCCCGAAAGCCTTGCTTATGTGATTTACACATCCGGTTCGACCGGTCGGCCGAAAGGCGTTCTGATCGAACATGGCAACGTGATTCGCCTTTTCAAGGCGACAGCCGATTGGTTCAAATTCGACGAACATGATGTCTGGACGATGTTTCATTCGGCGGCGTTCGACTTCTCGGTGTGGGAGATCTGGGGGGCGCTCATCCATGGCGGCCGCCTGGTAGTCGTGCCTTACCTTGCCAGCCGATCTCCCGATGTCTTTCTCGAACTTCTCGTGCGCGAAAAAGTGACTGTCCTGAACCAGACTCCCTCTGCTTTCCGCCAACTCATTCAGGCGGAAAACGAGACCGGATCCCGTGATCTCGCACTTCAGCATGTGATTTTCGGTGGAGAGGCGCTCGAGTTTGAGAGTCTGCGACCCTGGTTTGAACGCCATGGCGATCAGTCCCCCCGCCTGGTGAACATGTATGGGATTACCGAAACTTGCGTACACGTCACCTACAGACCGGTTTCAATGGCAGACCTCGATTCCGGAGGAACCAGCGTCATTGGCTTGCCGATCCCGGACTTATCCACCTATGTCGTCGATGAGACGCTTCAGCTTCTGCCACCGGGAATTCCCGGTGAACTCGTTGTGGGGGGAGCAGGACTTGCGCGAGGTTACCTTGAACGTCCAGAGCTCACAACCGAACGTTTTGTTCCAGACCCTTTTTCATCAAGGCCGGGCGCGCGCCTCTATCGATCCGGAGATCTTGTCAGGTTACTGCCGACCGGAGAGCTCGACTACCTGGGGCGTATCGATCAGCAGGTTAAAATCCGCGGGTTTCGCATTGAAACCGGTGAAATCGAAGCCGTGCTCCGAAAGAGCGGACTCTTGAGGGATGTTGCCGTAATCCCGTGGCAGCATAACCTCCACGAAACGCAGATAGTGGCTTACGTGGTCAGCGATCGGTCGGCAGGCGAGTTGCGTGAGGCGGTACGGGCCAGTTTGCCGGAGTACATGGTACCGGCTAAATTCGTGTCAGTTCCGTCGATTCCAATGACGGCGAATGGAAAAGTCGACCGAAAGGCGCTGCCCGCTCCGATGGTCAAGGGGAATGAGAAAAATGCGGCTTTCGTGGCGCCATCCGACGAATTCGAGCGGATTATTTCTCAAGCCTGGTGTGAAGTTCTCGGCATGGAAAACGTCAGCACACGGGAAAGTTTTTTCAACATCGGAGGATCGAGTCTCGGTTTGGTAAGGGTAGCCGGGAGACTTAAGAAACTTCTGGACCGCGACATCAATGTGGTGTCGCTCTTTCAGTATCCGACCGTGTCAGCACTGGCAAAATATCTTAGCCAGAAGGGAAAAAAACCGGCGTCAATCAGCAGCGCTTGGGTCTGTCGGAATCATGCCGGTGACGGGGATCATGAACCCGTTGCTATCGTGGGAATGGCAGGCAGGTTTCAAGGCGCCGGCAATATTGATGCGCTATGGGATTTGCTTGTTAGCGGGAAGGAAGCCATTACATTTTTCGAAGACAAAGACCTCGACCCTTCGCTTGATTCGACGCTAATTACCGATCCTGCCTATGTAAAAGCAAGGGGCATTCTCGATGGGGCAGGGTTTTTCGATCCTGAATTCTTCGGGATGAGCCCACGGGAAGCGGAGGTAACCGATCCCCAACAGCGCGTGCTTTTGGAAATCGCCTGGGAGGCGCTCGAACACGCCGGTGTCGATCCTTCTCTTTTCCCGGGACAGATAGCTGTTTATGCCGGCGTGTACAACAATACCTACTATCTGAATAATGTTCTCAAGCGTCCCGACATGGTGGCGAATGTCGGTGAATTCCAGGCCATGATAGGCAACGAAAAAGATTTCGTTGCAACGCGAATTGCGCACCGCCTGGATTTGAAAGGGCCTGCTCTCAGCATTCACACGGCGTGTTCAACATCGCTTGTTGCGGTTGCCCATGCTTTTTATGCGCTTCGTACACACCAGTGCGATCTTGCCCTGGCAGGTGCGGCAGCGGTTACCTGTCCGCAAAAAAGCGGATACCTGTATCAGGATGGCGGCATGCTCAGCCCGGATGGGCACACTTGCCCCTTCGACGAAGGGGCGAACGGAACTGTATTCAGTGACGGCGCTGCCATGCTGGTACTGCGCCGTTTGTCCGATGCGATTGACTCGGGAGATACGATTCATGCATTGATCCGCGGCGTCGCCACGAATAACGACGGCGGAAAAAAGATGAGCTTCAGTGCGCCGACCGCGGAAGGGCAGGCAGAAGTCATCTCCAAAGCGCTTTCCGTCGCCGGTATCCACCCAGAGGCAATCAGCTATATTGAAACCCACGGGACAGCCACCCCGCTCGGGGACCCGATCGAAGCCGAAGGCCTCAGGAAGGTCTTCGGTGAATCGCCAACCAGGCTCGGTTACTGTGCACTGGGTTCAATCAAATCAAATCTGGGGCATGTGACGGCCGCTTCGGGTGCGGCCGGCTTGATTAAGACGGTACTGGCCTTAAATCGGGAACAGATACCGCCGACATTGGGCTTTTCAAAGCTTAATCCGAACATCTGTTTCGACAACAGTGCGTTCTATGTTGCTGCAAAGCTCCAGCCATGGAAGCGGCAGCCCGGAAATCCCCGGCGTGCCGGCGTGAGCAGCTTTGGAGTCGGGGGAACGAACGCCCATGTGGTGGTGGAGGAAGCACCCGAGCCAACTTGCAGCGGCCCGTCGAAATCCCGGCAACTGATAGTGCTTTCTGCCAGGACCGACACTGCCTTGCAGGTTGTGACCTCCAATCTGGCGGCGCATTTGGAGAATCACTTTGAACTGAATCTGGCTGATGTCGCTTTCACCCTTCAATGCGGCCGGAAATCGTTTGAATTTCGACGTGCCATTGTTGCATCGGGCAAAGAAGAGGCCACAACCCGCCTGCGATCCCTTGATGCAAAATATGTGCTCTCCGGCAAATCCAGGTTACAGGAGCCATCCGTCGTGTTTCTCTTCCCCGGTCAGGGGGCACAGTATTTCGACATGGGTCGCGAGCTCTTTGAAGGGGAAACGGTTTTTCGCGAATCGGTCGATCGTTGCGCGATGATTCTTCGACGCCATCTGGATCTTGACCTTCGTACGGTGCTTTATCCGGATACTGAAGCGCCCGTAGCGGCAGAAATGCATATCAACCAGACGTGGCTTGCTCAGCCCGCCATCTTTGTAGTTGAATATGCATTGGCAAGGCTCTGGATGAGCTGGGGGGTGAAGCCTGCGGTACTGATCGGTCACAGCATCGGTGAATACGTCGCGGCGGTTTTGGCCGAAGTATTCTCACTGGATGACGCGCTTGCCCTGCTATCGACGCGCGCGCGGTTGATGCAGGCACTTCCGGCAGGTACGATGCTGGCTGTCAGGCTGGGAGCCGGTGAGCTCGAACGCCTTATTCCCGACGGTGTCGCCATCGCTGCGATCAACAGTTCAGCGCTTTGCGCGGTATCGGGCCCGACGGAACTCCTGCGTGAATTCCATCAGGATCTTGAAACAAAAGGCATTGCCGTTCGATTGCTGCATACCTCGCATGCATTTCATTCCGCGATGATGGATCCCATGCTTCCCGAGTTCGCCATCGCCGCCAGGCGAACACCCGTCCAGGCTCCCAAGCTGCCCTGGGTATCCACCTGTACCGGCAGCCGGATGCGTCTGGACGATCTTGCCGGCGGAGAGTACTGGGCGCGGCAGGTGCGTCAACCGGTCTGTTTTGCCGAGACCCTGGAGTCGGTCATCGGAGATACGCGGAATATCCTGCTGGAGGTCGGGCCGGGCCAGAGCCTTAGTCAATTGGCCCGGCAGCATGCCAAAAAGCCGGCGGATGCGATCGTGATTGCAAGTATGGGCACGGTTGGCGAAAAGGGAGGCGATCTTTCCGCGATGCTGACTGCGCTGGGTCGACTGTGGATTTCCGGTGTTGGCATCGACTGGAAGGGGTTTTCTGCCCGAGAACGGCGCAGACGGGTGGCCCTACCCTCATACCCGTTTGAGCGGAAACTTTACTGGGTCGAGCCTGCCAATGTAGAAGCCATTATCCCGCAAACGACCCAAGCCGCCGTTTATAACACCAGGGAACCAACAAAGACCAATGGAGATGAAATGCATTCCGCCCAGCCATCGATCACGGTTGCCATCCCACATAGAAAAGACCGTTTGGTAGTTACGCTGCGAGAACTGCTTCAGAATTACTCGGGCGCCGATCACAGCCGAACAGACGCAAACGAATCCTTCATGGATTTGGGATTTGACTCATTGCTGATCACCCAGGTCAGTCAGGGGATCAGCAAACGCTTTAATGTGAAAGTGACCTTTCGCCAGATGCTCGGAGATCTCTGCACGCTGGACAGCCTGGCTGCTTTTCTGGATGCGAAGATGCCGCCTGACGTGCTGACCCCGCCCGATGCGGGGCCGACACCAGCCTCGTCCGCAAAGGCAGCCCCTGAAGATATCGTTGCGGCAGTCCAAATGGCGCCACCAGCTCCTGTCCGGATAGCGTCGTCTGGCACCGGGGGGCTGGTTGAGACGGTTATTCATCAGCAGATGGCCATTATGGCACAGCAGCTCGACTTGCTCCGCCAGGCGGGTGCAACCGCAGTTGCCATGCCCGCAAAGCTTCACCAGACGGCCCATCCGGGCACAGCATCCAACATGCCGGTCGTTACCGCCGTGAATCTGGAAAAGCATAGTCACTTCGGGCCGTTCAAGGCCATCGAGAAGGGAGCGGCCGGAGGGCTTACGCAAAGACAGCAAACCGCGCTGGACAAGCTGATCGCGCGTTACAACCGCAGGACGGCAAAGTCCAAAACGCTTGCACAGCAGCAGCGCGCATGCTTTTGCGACCCCCGGGCAGCCGGTAATTTCCGGCAGCTCTGGAAGGAGATGGTTTACCCCATAGCTTGCGCAAGATCCAAGGGATCGCGCATCTGGGACATCGACGGCAACGAATACATTGATGTTACCATGGGATTTGGCGCCAACTACCTGGGGCATTCTCCCGACTTTGTCATGCGCGCGGTAGAGGAGCAGATGAAACTGGGGGTTGAAATCGGCCCCCAGTCGCCCATCGCCGGCGAAGTAGCCCGAATGATCTGTGAGTTCACCGGCATGGACCGCGCCACGTTCTGCAACACGGGCTCAGAAGCCGTCATGGCCGCGTTCCGTTTGGCACGCACCGTGACCGGCCGCGATAAAATTGTTTACTTCTACGGTGATTATCACGGCGTTTTTGATGAAGTGCTGGGACGGCCGGCGCTTTTTGATGGCGTGCCCGGGGCCATGCCAATTGCACCGGGCATTCCCCATCTGGCCAACATGATGATTCTGGAGTACGGCAACCCGTCTTCATTGGATACTATCAGACAGCTCGCAAGTGAAATCGCCGGAGTGATTGTCGAACCCGTGCAATCCCGTCATCCCGCCCTTCAACCCCGGGAGTTTTTACAGGAACTGAGGCAACTTACGAGAGAGCATGAAGTTGCGCTGATCTTTGACGAGGTGATTACCGGCTTTCGGATTGCACCGGGCGGCGCTCAGGAATTCTTTGGCGTGAAGGCCGATTTGGCCACCTACGGCAAGGTGATCGGGGGGGGGATGCCGATAGGCGTGCTTGCCGGTTCCGCCACCTACATGGACGCATTGGACGGAGGATTTTGGCAATACGGCGACGACTCCTCGCCGCCTACCGGGGTTACATTTTTCGCCGGGACTTTTGTCAGGCACCCACTGGCCATGGCCGCTGCCCACGCCGTGCTGAAACACCTGAAATCGGCTGGTCCGTCTCTGCAGGAGCGGACCAACCGGGTGACGGCCCGGTTTGTGGACAGCGCGAACGCATTTTTCCAGGGGATGCAACTGCCCATGCAGTTACAAAAGTTCAGCACGACATTTTACTACGACTTTCACACCGATCTGAAGTATGCCGGGTTGCTGTTCTACTATCTCAGGGACCGCGGCATCCATATCTGGGAAGGCCGGGTGGGTCACCTTTCCGTGGCCCATACCGATGAAGATATGGATCGAGTGCTGCAAGCCTTCCAGGAGAGCGTCGAAGAAATGCAGGCCGGCGGTTTTCTGCCGGAGTCGAGTTCCCATTCTATCTCCCGGAGTGATCAAAAATCATCTGTCATCGTAACCGGGAGTGTGGAAGCGCAGTCAACGGATGCGCGAATTCCCCCGAATGCTCAGCGATTTACGTTGGCCGAAGCCCAACGTGAAATGTGGATTGGAGCACAGATGAAACCGGAAGCCGCCGGTCCCCATCATGCCTGCACCGGGATTTATCTGGACGGGGATCTTGACATGGCGTCTTTGCGGCGGGCCATCCGCGTGGTGGTGCAGCGGCATGAAGGATTGCGGTGCACGTTCGGCGAAGAGGGAACAGAAGCGATACTTCATTCGGAGCCGATTCCGGAAGCCCCTCTGGACGATCTCAGCGATCTTCCAGAGCCTCGGCAGAAAGAGCGGATGAACGAGATTCTTCATCAGGAGGCCCGGCGGCTGCTTGACTTGACCAAAGGCCCACTGGTTGATTTTCGGATTTTGAAATTATCAGCCCGGCAGCACATGCTGATTTTCACCGCCCAGATGATCGTATGCGACGGCTGGTCTCATTATGTCGTGTTTGAAGATTTGGGGGCGCTCTATACTGTTTTTACCAAAGGAGAGGAGCTTTTTCTCGATCCTGCCGTTCCGATGCGCGAATTTGCCCTTTGGGAACAGGCCAATGCAGGATCCGTCGAGGCGCGCGAGTGTGAGGCATTCTGGCTGTCGCAGTTTAAAACGGTTCCGCCACCCATCGAATTTCCAACAGCGCGCCCCCGCCCGCCCGCCCGCACCTTTGAAGGCGATCGCCAGGTGCTGACACTGCCTGCGGAGCTTTGCGGGAGCATCAGGAAATTGGCCAAAGAACAGAAGAACTCCTATTTCGCGGTTCTCCTGGCTGCCTTCCATGTGTGGCTGAACCGTGTCACTGGAGCCCGCGACCTGGTCGTTGGGGTTCCATTTGCCGCGCAAAGCCAGCTCGGGATGGACACGCTCATCGGACAGTGCGCGAACATACTGCCTTTACGGGTCCAAATCGACCCGACGGAATCATTTTCCGGTCTATTAAAGAAAACCTGGTCTTCGGTGCTCGACGCACAAGAGCATTGGAATTTTACATATGGACGCCTGATTCCCTGTCTGGATCTGCCGCGGGATTCCAGCAGGATTCCCCTGGTATCGGTACTGTTCAACATCGATCCGCCGATGTCCAAGGTGAAGTTCGGGGACTTGAAGCACAGCTTCATTACGGGGCCGCGTTATTATTTCCAGTATGATTTGGGCTTCAACCTGGTGGAAGACGGAGATACCATCCATGTGGAATGCGACTACAACCGCAAGCTGTTCGACGGGAGAGTTGTCCTCAGGTGGGTGGCCGGCTACCAGGCGCTTCTGGAAAAGATCGCGGAAAATCCGGATCTGCCCGTGGGCCGTTTGCCGATGATGAACGAACGAAAGACTCAGAGACTTTTATCGATCAATACCGGCTTAATAACCACAGATGTCCCTCCGCTTACGGTTGATGGCATGTTCAAAGCGCAGGCGGGGGTTTCGCCGGATGCCGTCGCAGCGGCAGGGGAGGGCTGGGTGTTGACCTATCGGGAGCTGGACCATCGTTCGAGCCGTTTGGGAAGCTACCTGGCCACTCTCGGGATCGGGCCCGATACCGTGGTAGGTGTGTGTGTGGATCGTTCCATGGAGTTGCCGGTGGCGCTGCTCTCCATTCTCAAAACCGGTGGGGCTTATGTTCTGATAGATCCACTTTCTTCAAGTGATGATGTGATCCATATCGTCAACAATATCGGTGTGCCGATAATTCTGGTGGACGATCACGCACGATCAAGATTACCAGCAACCACCGCCAGGATAATTCATCTCAACGAGGAAGACACGGATCGGATGCGCGAAGGTGATGCTTTACCCTCTGCCGAGCTTGATTCCGACCGTTTGGCTTGCATAATTTGCAAGGATCACTCCCAAGGCGGAAAGCAAGGCGTCGAAATCACCCACCGGGCCATCATGAATTGCCTTCATACAATGAAGCGCGAACTGGCAATGCTTGCGGAAGACGAGGTCCTGTGCCACAGCGCAATCTCCTGCGGTCTCGAGATGATTGAAATATGGCTGCCGCTGATGGTCGGGGCTCGAACCGTAATTTGTCCCGACGCAGCCGTCCGCGATCACGGGTATTTGCACCGGATCATCGCAAATCAGAACATCACCGCCATGCTGGCAACGCCGTCTGTCTGGAGGATGCTATTAAACTCCGGGTGGCAGGCCAGCCGGCGGTTTAAAGCCCTTTGCTGGGGAGAAGCGCTGCAGCCCGGGCTTGCCGAGCGCCTTGCGGATGCCTGTACGGAGGTGTGGAATATATATGGCGCAATGGAAACCACCTTCGTGTCCATGATCGGACGGGTCCATGCCGGGGCTCCGGTGATCCTCGGTCAGCCCATCGACAACACGCATGTCGTTTTGGCGGATGAACAGTTCGAACCGGTGACTGTGGGAGTTCCGGGAGAAATCCTGGTATCCGGGGCCGGCCTTGCCCGGGGTTACCGTAACTTGCCCGCGTTGGCTGCGGAGAAATTTATATACCAATCCATCGGCGCCCGGGGTCCGAACCGTTTTTTCCGTACCGGAGATATCGCCAGGTATCGTCCCGACGGTACAATGGAATTTGTCGGCCGAATGGATCGGCAGAAAACGGTACGGGGATTTCTTGTTGAACCCGCGGAAGTAGAATCGATCCTCCAGGGACATTCCGCTGTCCGGGATGCGGCAGTATCCTATAGAGAGGATATTGACGGATCTCCGGGATTCGTTGCTTACATCCTTTTGGATACCTTGCCGGAAAAATCGGTGTCTTTCGGAACAGCGGAACTGATCAGGGAAATCCGCCGCCTTGTGCGCAGCAGGTTGCCGGAATATATGCTCCCAGTCCGATTTGTCGTGCTTGAAACCCTACCGAGAAAGTCGAATGGCCGGGTGGACCATGCGGCACTGCCTGCCCCGACTGAAGCCGACGGCATTTTCGAGGATTACGTTGCACCGAGGAACAGGACGGAAGAGATCCTTGCCGGGATATGGCAGGAGTTTCTAAAACTTGACAAAGTAAGTGTCAAGGACAGTTTTTTCGACCTGGGCGGGCAATCCCTTATGGCGGTCAGGCTTTTCAATCGGATCGAGAATGAATTCGGGCGAAGATTTCCCCTTGCCATACTTTTCCGGGCACCGACCATCGACCAGTTGGCCCGTAAACTGACCGCTGATGAGGACGCGGCACCGGAGTGGCCTTCTTTGGTTCCGATCCAGCCCCGGGGAACCAAAGCGCCGCTTTTTCTCGTTCATGGTGCGGGGGGAAACGTGCTGCTCTACAGGGCTTTGGCCAAGCGGCTGGAACCTGATTATCCGGTTTACGGCCTCCAGTCTCAAGGACTCGACGGACAGAGCAAGCCATTGCAGACAATTGAAGAGATGGCGGACCGTTATCTGCAGGAAATTCGAACGATACAGCCCGGCGGACCTTACCTGCTCGGCGGTTATTGTCTGGGTGGGACAATTGCTTACGAAATGGCCCAGCGTCTTGTGGTCAGCGGCGAAAAAGTTGCCATGATCGCCATGTTTGACACCTACAACTTTATCCGGGCGCTAAAAGTGGGCTTCTTAACCTTTTTGATGCAAAAAATCAGATTTCACTGGAGCAATTTGGTCCAGCTCCGTCCGAGTACCATGTGGAGATACATTAAGGAAAAAAAGCGGATTGCGGGAGACGGCGGATGGGCGCACATCCGTACCGAGATGCCGGGAACCACGCTTCAGGAAGGCGTTGCCCGGGCCGAATCCGGGATCGAGGTCTCGGTGCAGAAACTTAACGACCATGCCGCGGATATTTACGACCCGAGGCCGTATTCCGGACTGCTCACGCTGTTCAAGCCGCACATCAATTATAAATTCTACCCGGACCCCAAACTGGGCTGGGGGGATCTGGCGACTGGCGGACTGGACATCATCGAATTGCCGATCAATCCCCATGCGATGCTGATTGAACCCTATGTTGGGCTTCTGACCCAGGAGTTGAAGGCCCGAATGGATTCTTTGGATACCCGCATGAATCCTACAAACTTCGTGAGCAGGCATTTTCCGTGAACCTGACTTTAATGTTTAAAAATATCATGTTGTCGTAGGAATCAATTCGACGTTATGGCTTGAACTGCCGTTTAAACAGGAGGACATGATCCGATGGAAATTCCAGAACAACAGAAAGTTCAAATATTATCCGAACTGGCTGAGACCAAGCGGATGCTGGCAGGTATTGAAAATCTGGCCCGAGACACACCTTTCTGCTGCATGGTCACCAGCGCTGCCTCGGGGGAAGGTAAAACCACATTGACTTCCAGTCTGGGGATGATTGCTGCCAAGCATGCCAATAAAAGCATTCTGGCAATTGACATGAATTGGCACTCCCCCGGTCTGCATCGATGCTTCGGACTTGTTCCTGAATGGGACCTGAAACGGTATTCTCAGGACAATAACATGAAAGCATTGATCCGTCCTTCGGGTTTGGAAAACCTGGATATTCTGACCGCACCGGCTCCAAACGGGCATGACGGCGGTTTTAATACGGAAAACCCCGGGTTGGCGCAGTCCATTCTGAAGCAGGCGCATGAATCCTATGATTTTATCCTTGTGGATACGGCCGCGGTGTTTCCCCCTAACCGCTGCATGATCGATCCGGCCATCCTGGGCAATGTCAGCAATGCGGTGATCCTGGTGGTGTTGACAGGTGTAACGCCGCGCCAGCAGGTCAAGCGGGCCAGGATAATACTGGAAGGCTCCTGCGGAAAAATGGCTGGTGTGGTGGTGAATCATTGGAAGAATCGGCTGTGATGACAGAGAGGAGAACCCTTCATTATGATCTACTATATCCGACGATATCGACTCGGCTTACGGAAAATCCGAGTGTGGCTGCCATTTGTCTTTCTGCCCCTGGCGATCTATCTTTTGGTTGCAGCGGCTGTGCCGGACAGATTTTATGTTACTCAGATGCTTGCTGTCCAAAAGACGGCACCGATTGCTCTCTCCAAGACGCCTGTCGATATCATACTCATGGGAGAAATGGCTTCGAACCCAGCCTGGCTGTTTCTGGATGATTTTGCAATAACGGATTTAATCAAGTACGTTGAGATGACCTTGCATGGCCGGAAGGAAGATGCAACCTCCCGCAATTTACGAGGCGTTATTGAAAACAGCATGTCCCTTAAAACGGCCGATGAGGCGCATGTTCTTCTGAGTTATTATGGACATGATGCGGATATGGGCAAGATGCTTGTCAATTATTACACCCAGCGACTTGTAAGCAGATCAAAGGATGGCCTGATACGCAGCACGAAAAAGCTGGACCGGGCCAATACGTCCGAGAACAACGGGCCTCCACGAATTCAGCCCGTGCGAAAAGATGCTCCGGACACTGAGTCCACCCTTTTCCCTTCTCAATCGGCCGTCCCTGAAGGAGATATAATCGTTCAGGGACATCGTATCTTCTGGCGGTCCAGCAGGCTGCTTCCCGCGGCCATGATTCTGGCAGGTTCTCTGGTGCTTATGTTTATACTGGCAGGGTTTGTGGAATGGATTGATCCGTCATTCAAATCCGAAAGGCAGACATCCCGCTACCTGGATCTTCGGATTATCGGCGTTATGCCCAATCTTGAACCACTGGTTCTACGCATGAAACCCAAGGGCACATCCCAATCGCTGTTTGTTAACGATTGAGGACTTTGCGAAAGGAGCAATTGTGGCATCCATAGGAGACAGATTACTCGGCGAAGGCATCATCACTGAACAGGATCTGAACAGAGCCTTGAAGCGACAGCGCACAGAGGGCGGCAGGCTCGGCCAAAATCTGATTGCGCTCGGGGCCATCAACCAAGAGGAACTGAACCGGTTCCTTAAAAAGCATCCTGTAGTTCCCTCAAGTATCGAAGAGACGGGACTTTCGACACCATTTATTGCCGACTTGATCATGAAGCATATCAATTCCCTGGGTGAATTCATGATTGCCGATGTCGCTGATAGGGTCAAACTTCCTGTTTCTCTGGTTAATAAAATTGTTGAAACGCTTAAGCGGGAGCGTCTGATCGAGGTGACGGGCGGCAGCTCATTTTCCACGATTTCCTATAATTACAGAATTACCGATCTTGGCAAAAGTCGAGGAATCGAATTAATGGATTTATGCCGATATGTCGGTCCAGCGCCGGTAACTCTTGAAGATTATCGCGAAATGGTGGAGTTTCAAACTGTCAGGCATATTGTCGTAAGCCAGGAAACCGTCAAACAGGCTTTCTCTCATCTAGTTCTGAGCGAATCCCTATTAAAACGCCTCGGCCCGGCCATCAGCTCGGGAAAGGCCATGTTCGTTTACGGGCCATCCGGAAACGGCAAGACCGCTATTGCCGAGACCATTGGTGCGCTGCTTCCCGAAACGGTCTATATCCCCTATGCCATCACCGTGGGCGGCCAGATTATTATTATGTTTGATCCTGTCAATCATGTTCCGGTTGGCTGCGATGATGATATGACTCAGGTCGATCAGCGCTGGGTAAGAATTAAACGCCCGATGGTCATGACAGGTGGAGAGCTTTCGCTGAAGATGCTCGATCTGGATTTTAATCCTGTTTCCAAATATTATGAAGCTTCACTTCAAATGAAAGCCAACAATGGTTTGTTCATTGCGGACGATTTCGGCAGACAGCTTATCGAGCCGCAAAGTCTGTTGAACCGCTGGATTGTTCCGCTGGACCGCCATGTGGATTTCATGACCCTTCATACGGGGATAAAATTTGAAATACCATTCGACATGCTCGTCATATTTTCAACCAATATTGAGCCCAAAGCGCTTTCCGACGAGGCGTTCCTGCGGCGGATCCGCTATAAAATCAAAATTGACCATCCTTCGGAGGCAAAGTACGAGGCAATATTCAAAAAAGTATGCCATAGCACCACGATCCCCTTTAACAAGGAAATTTTCGAATATCTCATGGAAAATTATTACAGAAGGCTTCGTGTCAATTTGAATGCCTGCCATCCTCGGGATATTATTGACCACATCATCGATAGCGCCCATTACTACATGCATGCGCCCATGCTTACGCGTGAGGGAATTGATGCCGCGTGGCAGAATTATTTTGTAGATACTTGATATATCATAATATTATTGCATAAGCAAGGAGACAGATTCATCTTTAGATTTACGTCTTCGTGCTTGACGTCCTGCCCCAAAGTCTTTCAAATGCGCGCCCGCGTCCGTCCATGTTGATCCTGCTCCATGCCCTCCGTGCAAAACTATCTATACTCTGACCAGTCATTAACTGCGTTTTCCTTGAATTCCCTCTTCCATAAAACTAAATTTGAAATCTAATGGGTATCCGCATACCTATTATAGGAAAGATAAATTCCCCCTTGTATTTGCCTTTTATAATAGTAAGATTTAAACAAAAAATTAGTAACTTCACAATAAGATCGGATAAAACGATTAGGGGCGGGCAATTGAAGAGATATCTAAGAAGCTACTGCCCTCATTTAAACGGAAAGGAGGTCCACATGACAAACTTGATCCACAATATCAATATTTGCCAGTCATCTGGCCGTGATCATTCCGGCCCTGTCTTTTCCTGTCCGGAATGCGGGCAAACCTGTTGCCGGTGTTGCTCTTTCTGGAACAATCACACAGGGATCCATGTTTTTGTCTGCCCATCGTGTGAGCTGTCAATCAAGGGCATCAGATTGATTAATTGCCATTAAAAATGAAGCTATGACTCAATCTAAAAAGTGAATGGGTATTCGCATACCTATTATAGGGAAGATAAAATCCCCCTTGTAATTACATTTAATCATAGTAAATTATTAGTCAAAAAGTTGCGCTACTAAAGATTGCCTATCAAAAAAGGAGGTGAGAAGAGTAAAAAGAAAAGGATTAAAATGAAACGATTCGTTTTTTTTAACCACTCGAAACCAAAGTCAAGCACAAAACACTAAAAAAGGAGAATGAAAAATGATTAAAAAACTAATGAATTTTTTCAAGGACGAAGAGGGTGCGACCATGGTGGAATATGGTCTTATGTTGGCTCTAATCGCAGCGGTTTGTGTCGTAACGGTTACAGCCCTTGGCAAAAGTGCGGATTCAACGTTCTCCACAATTAACGCTGCGTTATAATAACTTTTAGGAAGCTTGAATTATAAAGGGTCCAAATAGAGAGGTGAAACAGTGAAGAAATTTTCTGATCAAAGTGGTGCCTCCACAATTGAATATGGGCTTATGCTACTATTGATTTTAGTAGTTTGCGCAGCAGCCGTCACTGCTATCGGAATGAGTACTCAAGGCCTTTTTAATTTGGTCCCAGCTTTTTAGTCAAGTTAAGGAAAAACCACTTAGAGAAGGGCGGGCATCAAATGCACAAGATTATGATGTCGGCCCTTCAACCTCATGCGAGATATTAAAGGATTACTTAGGTGAATATGATAAGCGCACATGCATTCAAAATCGAGTCAATTCTGTATATCGTCTTGTCGGTAATTTTGCTGTTCTCGGCAACTACGGATCTCAGATCGCACAGAATACCCAATTATTTGACCTTTCCAGGAATGATAGCCGCGCTGACACTTTATTCATTTACAAACGGTTTTGATGGTTTTCTTTTCAGCCTCAAGGGGATTGCCGTGGGCATCGGGGTCTTGTTGATTCCGTATTTGCTGGGAGGAATGGGCGCAGGAGACGCCAAGCTCATGGGCGCAGTGGGTGGATATTTGGGAGCAAAAGGAGTTTTGGGTGCATTTTTACTTACTGCAATCATCGGCGGCATCTACGCGTTGCTCATCATTTTCTTTTTTAAGTCACAGTTCAAGGATTATTTTAAAAATTTTTGGCAAAGATGTCTGATATTTTTGTCAACGCGGGAGTACATTCCAGATCCGGATGATGGCCGACTCAAACGCCCCAGACTTTGTTATGGTCTTGCCATCGCTTTGGGGACGGGTTCGTACATACTGGTTAATTTCATGGGGTATCACTTTATCCCATAAATCAAGGAGGTGTTTGCATGGGAAATATGAAGCCTATAATTCCCTTTTTGGTATCGATTGTTATCGCCGTGACAGGCACCTGGGTCATTTACCAGTGGGTACAGAAGCAGCGGGCGCCAAAGGAAGTGGTTCAGGTACAACAGACTGAGGCAATTCCGGTTGTGGTTGCCTCGACGGATATCCCCTGGGGGACCAAACTTCAGCCTGAAATGATTAAGATGTTACCTTTTTTAAAGGAAAGTCTTCCCACCGGTCATTTCTGCAATTCCAATGATCTAAAAGACAGAGTACTCGTCGAGTCCCTGAAAGCGAATGATCCGGTTACCGAGCACAAGCTTGCACCGGTCAGTGTTCAAACCGGCGGAATCGCATGCATACTGCCTTCCGGGAAACGCGCTGTCTCTGTTAAAGGAGACAAGGTGATCGGCGTAGCCGGACTGGTAAACCCGGGGAACCGTGTGGATGTTCTGGTTACAGTCGATGGTTCCAAGGACAGCGGCAAGGAAAGCAAGACAAAACTGGTGCTTGAAAAGATCCATGTGCTTGCAACCGGAACCCAGGTCCAGAAGAACGAAAAAGGAGAGCCTGCTCCAGTTGATGTCTACACGCTGGAAGTAACCCCCGAGGAGTCGGAAAAACTCGCGCTGGCTGCAACTGAGGGAAAAATTCAGCTATCGCTCAGATCGATAACCGATATGGAAAGCGTTTACACCGAAGGCATGGACATTCCCAAGCTTCTTGCGTCTTTGTCTCTAACAAAGTACCGCCCCGAGCCGCCTAAAAATAAACCCGCCGAACCCGGCACCGCGCCTGTTAAAAAATGGATACCGAAGCCGAGCGCATCGATTGAGGTCATAAAGGGCATCGAAGTCAGCCGGATAAACTTTACACAGTAGGATGCAACGAGGAGATGCAATCATGGATTCTCTGAGAGCTCATAAACTGACAGCAACGATAATGATTTTTTCCATAATGCTGATTCTGCCGCCCCGTGCCTCTGTTGCAACGGAAATATCCGCGACGGAGTCGGTTTTGACCAGTTCCATCCAACTTTCCTCCGGCAAATCCATTGTGCTGAAGAGCGATACGCCGATAAAGCGTGTGTCCGTAGCAAATCCGGAGGTGGCTGATTTCATCCTGCTTTCTCCACGGGAGATTTATCTTACCGGAAAATCCGCCGGCACAACCAACATCACCCTCTGGCAAGACAGCCGGGTGGTAGCCGTCTACGACTTGAATGTCGGTTACAATGTTTCGCGTTTCAAGCAGCATCTGAACGAAGTCCTACCCAACGAAAAAGACCTGCAAGTCCTGGCTGCGAACGATTCCATTACCCTGTCCGGAAAAATTTCAAATGCCGCGAATTTAAGCCAGGCACTATCTCTGGCCCGTGCCTACGCTCCGGAAGGTAAGGTTCAGGATCTGGTTCAGGTGGGAGGCGTTCATCAGGTTATGCTGGAAGTCCGGGTTGCAGAGATGTCGCGCACCCTTACCCGGCGACTTGGCATCAACCTTTTCTTTAACGATGCAAGCGGCCAGTTCGGGGTCAGCACCCTCGGCAGTCTTGCGTCTTTAGTTACTCGGGATCAGGCTCATTTTTTGACCGGTTCGGGTCTCTCGGGCTGGCAAGCATCACCTGCAGTAAACGCTCTCTTTCGGTTCAACCAGGGGGATAATACCTGGACGGGGTTGATCGATGCATTAAAGGAAGACGGACTGATCAAAGTGCTGGCGGAACCGACATTGGTCACCCTCAGTGGGCAATCGGCCAGTTTTCTTGCCGGCGGCGAATTCCCGGTGCCTGTGCCTCAAGGGCTTGGAACGGTTGGGATCGAGTACAAGAAATTCGGTGTCATGCTGGGATTTTCGCCAACGGTACTGAGCAGCGACAAAATCAGCATCAATGTCAACCCGGAAGTATCGGAGATTGACTTCACCACTGCAATCACCCTTCAGGGGTTTGTAATTCCGGGATTGAGGACTCGTAGAACAGCCACCACGGTTGAACTGGGGGACGGGCAGAGTTTTGCGATCGCAGGGTTGCTGCGGGACAACATGCGTTCCATCAGTTCCAAATGGCCTTTGCTCGGAGAACTGCCGATTCTCGGCGCCCTCTTCCAGAGCAAGTCATTTCAGAAGGAAGAAACCGAATTGATCATCATCGTCACGCCGCATCTGGTTAAACCGTTGAATGTCGCCAAGCAGACCCTGCCCACGGATTTTTATGTGGAACCCAACGACGCGGAGTTCTATGTTCTTGGAAGACTCGAAGGTGACGCCACCAAAGGGGCAAAGTCATCAAACGGCAATATGGATGGCGATTTCGGGCATTCCATGCCGAAAAATTAAAATAATGACCTTCGAATAGAAAGGAGTCGGCCATGTTCAGAAAATCGCTACGCCTGGCAGTTGTACTGTCATTGATGACAATCGGCTTCATTGCCTGCAGTGAGCACGGGGGATTGGTTCAGCGCGAGACACTGCTGGATCAAAACTGGGGAAGGTCTTACGAGTCTGCCATGTACAACCAGATATTGAACCCCGATGCGGGAAACAACCAGGCTCCAGTTGAGGGGCTGGAAGGTGTCGCCACTGAAAATACGATTGAAAAGTATAATAATTCATTCAAAATCAAAAAGGATACCGAAGTAACCAATATCTTGAAACTCAAGTAAGTCGAACGAGCCCAGAGGAGAATCAATCGTGATCACCACCACAAAAAAACTGAAATGTGCCAAAGGCGCCGCAATGGTAGAGTTTGCGATCGTGCTGCCTCTTTTGCTGATGCTGGTCTTCGGGATCATCGAATTCGGACTGGTGCTCTTCGATCAGGCGATGATAACCAATGCAAGCCGCGAGGGTGCACGTGCCGGCATCGTATTCGCCGATCCCCGCATCACCACGGAGCAAATCTCGACCGTTGTTCAGAACTACACGGCCGGTAACATGATAACGTTCGGAGCTGCCGCAAATCCCACTACTACGGTTACCGGGGCATGCGCCAATTCGGGAGATCCGCTGACCGTCAACGTCAGTTACCCTTATAGTTTTCTTGTACTACCGAATTTTGTTTCATCTCTGTCCGATACGTTGAATTTATCGGCGCAAACCATCATGCGATGCGAGTAATAAGAAAAGGGGCAATCAGAATGGAAATCCTATCAATTGTTTCCCGGATTCAAGATAAAAAAGGCGTTTCTCTTGTTTTGGTCGCCATTTGCACATTTATGCTGTTCGCATTTGGAGCCATTGGCATGGATATTTTCCACCTGGTGGTATCCAAGAACGAGCTTCATAATGCAGCGGATGCCGGAGCATTGGCCGGGGCCAGGTATCTCTACAATGCAGATGGGACCGCCGTTAATTCTGGATGCAACGCTATCGCACAAACGGCTGCAACCGCCAACCAGAGTGAAAAAGTCTCGGTGGAAGTGGGGACGAATGACGTCAGACGCGGCCACTGGAGTTTTGCCTCCCGGTCATTTACAGCCAATGATTCCCTCGCTCCCTTAAGCCTCTGGGATAAAACCTGGCAAGAGCTCGATGCGGACACGAATTTTATCAACGCAGTCGAAGTCGTTGCCTGGCGAAGAGACACGCAGGTCGCCGCATGGTTTTCAAGGATAATGAATTACGTCGGCTTTACACAGTCGGCAAAAGCAGTGGCCTATATTGGCTTTGCTGGCACTTTAGCTCCGATAGATGTGGATCAGCCGATTGCTATCTGCAAACAGAGCATACTGGTAAATGGAGATTATTCGTGTAACGTTGGCAGAATGTTTAACAGCGGCAATAATAATCAAACCAGCAACACAGCGGGATGGACCAACTTCGATCAGGCGAATTGTAGTACAGCCAATCCTTCCAATGTTTTGTGCGGTGGCAATACTGAACTGCTTAAATTCAATGTAGGAATTGGAGCAACCGGAGGGAAACAAACCCCTAATTTTAATAAGATTGAACAATGTTGGATTGATGCTACTAACAAAAATAAGACATGGAAGGTTACATTGCCGGTGATCGACTGTGACAAGAACAATGTTGAAAATTGCGCTAAGCTTTTGGGAGCGGTAACAGTAAAAATAGTATGGATCACACATAACAATGATAAATACTCAGATGTGCCAAAAAGAATGACGGACACTGAAACCGGTGTTACCTGGCCCACTGCCAGTGATCTGAGTGATAAAGTTGCAGACCTTAGTCAATTCTTTGTTGGAAATCCGGGTGAACAGTTCCCATCATTGCCTGAAGGCAGCACCTTGGGTCAGTATTTTGACGTGAATATCAAAAATGTCTGCACTGCAGATCAGAGCGGGATGATAAGATGGGCAAGCTTTGTGAAACATTTTAAGCTTAAGAATGTCGACAATCCAACAACTGGTATTGCACCATACGCCACGTTTTCAACACCATCAATCTATTTTCTCCCGAGCTGCACGCCCCACGAACCCAAGGGTACAACCCAGGGAGAAAATTTCGGAATCCTGGCAAAAATCCCGGTACTGGTTCAATAGATATATAATTATCAAGGAGTTACTCCTATGGAAATGGATAAGCGTTACACAATTAAATTGGCGCTGACCAGTCTTAACCTGACAAAAAAACTCTCTCAAATCATCAATTCGTCAGGCGGGTTTGAGGTGATAGCCGCAGTGGACACCAGGCATCCGGACTTGTTGGTGATGGAGCTTTCGGGCGATGTCGGGAAAATCATGAAAGGTATTGAGTCGCTTTTGAAATCGGGAAAGGTGTCGGACGTTTTTTTAACGGCGGAATCCGTGAACCCCACCATCCTGATGCAGGCCATGCGGATCGGGGTCAAGGAGTTTATCGCCCAGCCTTTTGACGACATGGAAATCCTGGATGCGCTGAAACGTTTCAAGGAAAGGCAGACTGTTGGTGCAGTTCAGGCGGGAAAGAAAAACGGACAAATCATCAGCGTGTTCGGAAGCAAGGGAGGGGTCGGGACAACCACGGTGGCGGTGAATCTGGCCGTATCCTTGGCAAAGTGCGCCGGCCAATATTCAATTGCCCTGTTGGACATGAACACGCTATTCGGCGAAATCCCACTGTTTCTTGAGATGGAGCCAAAATTCCATTGGGGAGAAATTACCAAGCATATCGACAGGCTGGACGATACGTTTTTGTCAAATATTCTCACGCATCATCGGTCCGGCGTGCAGGTGCTTCCCTCGCCGGCTTATCTGAACGGGCATGTTCGTCCGACTCCGGAGATCATGGATAAACTTCTGGGACTGATGAAGCAGATGTTCGATTTCGTCATCATCGATTCCGGGCAGTCCACCAACGATTCATCGCTGAAAGTCCTTCAAATCTCGGATACACTCTTGCTCCTTTCCATCCTTAGCCTCCCCTGCCTGACCAACACGAACAAACTGCTCAAGTCCCTTACGGACCTGGGGTATATGTCGCCGGATCGAATCAAGGTTGTCCTCAATCGATACATCAAAAAAAATGAGATATCCTTGAAGGACGCCGAGGCAAGCATCGGAACGAAAATTTTCTTTACCATTCCGAACGAGTACGATGCGACCATGGCCGCCATTAACAACGGCAAACCCCTTCTTGAACTGGCTCCCAAGTCTCAGATTACCAAAACCTTCCTGGACCTGGCGGCTTCCCTTAGCAACAGCAAGGCAGGGGAAGTAAAAAAGAAATCGATGTTTTTCGGATTGGCATAAACGCGAATGACCCAAGAATCGAAGCGAAAGGTGTGACCATGCTCCCTGAAAAAATACAACTCGATGTATTGACCCAGAGCGCCACCGGCGGCTATATGCCGGATGAGTATTTCGATCTGAAATCAAGAATACATGACAGGCTTATAGACCTCATGGACCTGTCAATGCTGGATAAGCTGGATCTTCAGAGCGTCTCGGCTCAGATCCGAAAGGCCATCGAAAAGATCCTGCGGGAGGAAAGCTATAACCTCCCGATGAATATGAGTGAGCGCGAGAAAATCTTTTCGGAGATTATTTATGAAGTTCTGGGATACGGCCCCCTCGAACCGCTCCTTAAAGACCCGACGATATCCGATATTCTGGTTAACACGTACAAGAACATCTATGTTGAACGCAGGGGAAAAATAGAGCCGACGGATGCGCGTTTCAAGGATGATGCGCATTTGATGCGGATCATCGATAAAATTGTTTCAACCGTAGGCCGTAGAATCGATGAGTCTTCTCCGATGGTGGACGCGCGACTGCCCGATGGCTCGCGCGTCAATGCCATTATTCCCCCTCTGGCAATCGACGGTCCCTGTGTTTCGATCCGGCGGTTTGCGGTCAACCCATTGGAATTGACGGATCTAATCGAATACAAGACATTGACCACGGAAATTGCGGAAATGTTGAAGGGTATCGTAAAGTCGCGTTTGAATGTCATTATCTCGGGCGGCACCGGCAGCGGGAAAACCACGCTCCTGAATGTTCTCTCCAGGTTCATCCCGCCGGATGAGCGTGTTGTCACCATCGAGGACGCCGCCGAGCTTCAACTGAAGCAGGAACACGTCGTGCGCCTTGAAACCAGGCCCCCCAGCATCGAGGGAAAAGGAGAGGTCATCCAGCGCGATTTGGTGCGAAACAGCCTGCGCATGCGTCCTGACCGCATCATTGTGGGAGAGGTGCGGGGCAAGGAGGCATTTGACATGCTCCAGGCCATGAATACTGGTCATGACGGGTCTCTGACGACCATTCACGCAAACTCCGCCAGAGATTCGCTGATGCGTCTCGAGACCATGGTGGCCATGGCCAGCATGGACATTCCCAGTGAATTCCTGCGGCGTTTCATTGCTTCTGCCATTCATGTGGTCATCCAAGTGTCGCGCATGATCGATGGCACCCGCAGATTGGTCAGCCTGCAGGAGATCACCGGCATGGAGGGCAATGTCATCACCATGCAGGAAATTTTTTCTTACCAGCAGACAAAAATCGAAGCCAGCGGCAAGGTGAAGGGATATTTCAAGTTTAATGGCATCCGCCCCAAGTTCATGGAAAGATTCCGCATGGCGGGAATCGACTTTCCCCAGAACTTGTTGGACCCGAACGTTATATACGAAGCTTAGGCTGTCAGGAGAGGCAAATGGAAAAGTTCGTCATGGGGGTGGGCATATTCGTTCTTGCGATTGTCGTCATCGAGCTTTTGAGATTTTCCATTCGCAACATGCAAACCGCCCGGCACGCCCGGATCCGTAAACGATTGAGGCGGTTCACATATGTGGAAGGGGGCCGAAACGGCACTGAAATTTATAAAACGCGGACATACAGCGATATTTCATGGCTGAATGCGCTTCTGAAGCGAGTATTGTTTGTTGCGCGGATTGACAGGCTGATTATCCAGGCCAATGCAAAGTACCCGGTCGGTTTTTACCTGTTGTTGTCCCTGTTTCTTGCCAGTGCGGGGTATTATGCCGTTTTTGTTATAACGCGGATTGAGCCGTATGCCGTGATAGTGGCGGTGACGGCATTTTTCCTGCCCTATGTCTCCCTGAGTCGAAAAAAAGCCAGGCGTATCGAGAAATTCAGAAAGCAGCTTCCCGACGCCTTGGGATTGGTAGCCCGTTCGCTCAAGGCGGGTCATTCCTTTGCCGGTGGTCTGGGCATGGCGGCTGAGGAACTTGACGACCCCATTGGTCCCGAGTTTTCCGAGGTCCTGTCCGAGGTCAATTATGGGGTCAGTGTTTCCGAGGCACTCAAGAGCCTGGCCGACCGCATTGACTGCGAAGAACTGAGGTTTTTCGTTGTCGGGGTCATTCTTCAACGGGAAACCGGAGGCAACCTGGCGGAACTGCTCGAAATGCTCGCCAATCTGATCCGCGATCGGTACAAATTTGACGGCAAGGTCCGGACATTGACGGCAGAAGGCCGTCTCTCCATGTGGATTCTAATTGCACTCCCGATCCTCATGGGCATTTTTTTGTTCATCAGGAATCCGAATTTTATCAATCCCCTGCTCACGGAGCCGATAGGAAAACTGATGATCCTCTTTTCAGTACTGGGGATGATTGTCGGGGGGTTTGTGATGCGCCGAATGGTGAAATTAAAAGTTTAGAGCGAGGGGTAGAAATGATGACTTCTTTAACTGACATGCCGATTCTGACAAACGTGCTGATTTTCTCCGCCATTTTTCTTTTTTGCATGGGGGCGAATCAGTTTTTACGGGAACGCTCGGCCAGGGAATTCATGGTTCAAAAGATAAAAAACGCAGGCATCATTGGTTTGGATGAGCAGCATGAAGAAACTGTTTTAAATACCGATAACCGGATAGCCGGTGCTGTCGCCAGGATCGGATCAGCGGTTTTTCCCGTCAAGGATGAAGATTATTCGCAAATTTCAAGGGCTCGTTTTCTCAGGGCCGGCTATCGCCAGGCAAATGCGCCGGCTGTGTACTGGGGAATAAAACTACTGCTCGCCTTTCTTCTGCCGATTTTTATCTTTGTGTGTCGTATTTTCTTTTTTAGTACCATGACGTATCAATGGACGATGATGCTTCTGATATTCAGCGCACTTTTCGGTTATTACCTTCCCGATATCTGGCTACGACAGAAATCCGACCAACGTAAAGAAAGCATTCTGCATGCACTTCCGGACGCCCTGGATCTTCTTGTCATTTGCGTTGAGGCCGGAATCGGCATTGACTCCGCATTGCAACGGGTATCTCAGGAGATCGCGTTCACATTTCCGGAATTGAGCGATGAGCTGCGGTTTGCAAATTTGGAGCTTCGTGCCGGAAAATCGCGTCATGATGCCCTGCGAAATCTGGCGCTTCGGACCAACTTAATCGAAATCGACAGCCTGGTGACGCTTCTTATTCAGACCGACAAGTTCGGTACAAGCATCTCCAGCGCATTAAGAGTGTTTTCGGAAAGTTACCGGACGGAACGCATTCAGAAAGCAGAGGAACAGGCTGCCGTACTTCCGGTTAAAATGCTGTTACCATTAACCGTATTTATTTTTCCCTCTTTGTTTGTCGTACTCCTGGGACCGGCTGCCATCAGTATTTACAAGATGCTCATCATTAAATAAAGACGGACAGTATCAAATGGTGAAACTCATATGAGAATATACATGTTCAACAAGTTACGGCGGATGATGATAGGCGTATCGGTTATTGCGCTTCTGGCCGGATGTGCCGGCAAAGGGGTCAAGTTTGAAATAAACTCGGCGGATAATTCTTCACGGCAGTTATGGGAGCTTGCGCAAGCCCAGCAGAACGTATCCGTTCCGGTCAATCAGCTACCGGAAATGACCAGCGATGAGTTCGAGGTCCTTGGCGACGGATTGCTGAACCAGGGTAAACCTGCGCTTGCTTATGTTCAATACGAAAAAGCGCTCAAGGTTGAACCTGGCAACATTCGCATCGAGTATAAACAAGGGATCGTATTTTTGGTAGTCGGCAAATGCGAAGATGCCATTTCGCAATTCAATCGGGTAGTAAAAAAAGACCCCAAATTTGATTTGGCGTACGAAGGGCTTGGCCGGGTGCATTTTCAATTGAAAGACTATGCCAATGCTGAGGCAAATTTTAGAAAAGCCGTTGAGTTAAACCACAAACTTTGGTTGTCATATAACTACCTGGGCAGTATTTACGACTTTAAGCAGGACTACGAGCAGGCGATTCTGGAATATACCAGTGCACTGTCGGTCAGAAATGACCAGGGTTTTATTTACAACAATCTCGGCGTGTCTTGTTTGCTGGCCGGTCATTATCAGGCAGCCGTGGATTCCTTTAGCAAAGCCATCGAAAAAAATTTTCGCGAAAGCCGTGTAAGCAACAACATGGCGCTGGCAATGGCAAATCTGGGACGGTACGATGATGCCCTTGATGCTTTTAAATCAGGGGGCGGAGAAGCTCATGCCTATAACAACATGGGTTGCGTTTATTTGGAAAAGAGAAAATACGAGGACGCCATTCGCTGTTTTGAAAAGGCAATCTCAATTGAACCCAGTTTTTATGCCAAGGCCAACGACAATCTGAAAAAGGCAAAAATGCTTGCAGCCAAGCAGTAGCACAACAGGTGCAGGGCAATTTCGGCTATTCTTCTGGCGGGGGGTACTGAATAAACCCAATATACCCATACGGGGAGAAGCAAATGGGAAGAAAAATTAAAATCAACAAAGCAATCGGTTTGACCTCCGTGATGATGATTTTTACCGGAATCATTTACGGCTGTTATTCCAGGGACGTCGCACCTGAAGTGAAAAATATCTATGGTCAAAACATCAAACCCAAGATTTTGTCCGAGGAAGAGCTTCGCAAATTCGCCAGCTCGATCCGCAAGGTCGACGGCGAAGCCGACGCCCACTATCGGTTGGCGCTATATTTTCAGGAACGGCGGCGTCATAAGCTGGCCATTGACGAGCTCAAACAGGTGCTGGTGCGAGACCCTGTCAACGCAAAGGCCTATAACGCCGTCGGAGTTTCCTGCGATAACCTGGGGGATAACGATGCGGCCATGGACTATTATAAACTGGCCCTTAAAATCGACTCCAAGCTGGACTATGTTTACAACAATCTCGGCTACTCTTATCTGCTGAAAAACGACATTCAAAACGCCGTTGACTCTTTCCAGCAGGCGATCTCCCTGAACGAAAAAGAAAAGCGCTATCGCAACAACCTGGGTCTGGCATATGCCAGGCAGGGGAAATTCGAATTGGCCTTCGATCAGTTCAAAATTTTGGACTCGGATGCAAACGCCGAAAAAATGCTGGCTGTTGTCATGAAAGACATTGGTAAAGGGGCTGAGGCGGAAGCGGTGCTGCTGGCTGTCAGAAACGCTCCGCGAACGGAAGCCGTTGCCAAGGCAGCCGAGAGCACCGAGATCCGAATTGCGGCGGTACAACCCCAAAGCGAGCAAGCGGATGGTGAGAATGGTATCAAAGAAGAGGTTAAATCGGGTGCTGTTTTATCTTCAGCGATCTTTCAGCCTTTAGAAAGTGGTAATCCCGCTCAGGGTGAAAGAACTATTCAGATTCACGAAATAAGGGTTTTGGATGCCTCTTTATCCACCCGGACGGTTGGCCGTCAGGCTGATCAGGATGGAGCCGCAGTCAAAGAAATCGTTATTGCGGTGGAAAACGGCAACGGGGTGAGGGGTGCTGCCGGAAAGGTGGCCGAGCATCTTCGACAAAACGGGTTCACTGTCGTGAAAGTCTCGGATGCCAAAAAATTCTCCCATTTAAGTACCAAGATCTTTTACGACTCTGATAACCTCAAAGAAGTTCAGCGCCTGCTCGAAGTCATCCCAGAAAGCCAAAAAAGTGCCGAGCTTTACAAGAAGGAAAAAATGGGGAGCCGCGTCCGACTGATTATCGGAAAGGATTTGGTGCAAAGAAACGCCTCTCTTACATGGAATAAAGACAGTAGCATTCAAAGCCGGATCGGCGGCTAACGTGAGAAGATCGACTCATCCGAAAAAGGAAAACGCATGAAAAGCTTAATCGATATTAGATCTTCAACAATTACAAGTAGATTTTTTCAGCTTGGGTCAAATATTCTCCTTGCCTTGATTTTCTCGCTAGCTGTTATCTATCTTTCAAAGCAATACTTCATAAAGGGGCAACTCAGTATCATCTTTAACATTGTTTTTTACAGCCTCTCCGTGGTTTATGTATTGGTTCGAAAACCGGCAACAAAAGTCGATTTAAATTTATTTTCATGGTTGTTTACTTTTGGCGGAATCGCCTTGCCAATGTTGATGCTTCCAAAAGGCACACACGAGTTCCGAATAGGCTATTTTCTTCAAATATCCGGAATCGCAATCAGCATCACGGGGTTGCTTTCACTAAACAGGAGCTTCGGGCTTGTGGCCGCTCATAGAGGGATTGTATCGAGCGGATTATACCGGTTCATAAGGCATCCACTATATTTCTCTTATGAATTAAGCATGGTTGGGTTTATTATAAACAATTTTTCTTTGTACAATATTTCCTTGTGGCTGATTAACATTTGCTGCCAGCTTCAACGGATCAAATATGAAGAAGAGTTATTGAATGGGGATGAAGCTTACAGGGTATATGCAGCGAAAACCAGATGGCGGCTAATCCCCTTTGTTTATTAAGATTGCAGTCAAATCAACATGTAATCCCAAAAATTCCGCAACCAGCGAAATCTGATTCTCAGCAGCACCATAAGATAGGAATCAACAGGTATCTATGATGACGAAGAGGGGGGTAAGCCCTTTTGGCCATACTATAGCTGATTACGGCGGTCAATCAAACTCTGAATCCTGGAATCGGATGTGGAATTCAATGGCTCGATTATTGATTATTGATGACGATGTCAAAATCTGCATGGTCCTCTCCAGGCTGATTGAGAGTATGGGAAATCAGGCTTATGCCTCCCATACGCTGGAAGAGGGGCTCAACCGGGCATCTTCCGACCAATATGATGTTATTCTGCTTGATCTGGAGTTTCCTGAAGGAAACGGATTGCAGATCTTGCCGGATTTGTTGAAAGCCCCTTCATTACCCGAGGTGATTATTATTACGGGGACCGGAGACACCCGGGGAGCAGAACTTGCGTTCAAATACGGCGTTTGGGATTTTATCCAAAAGCCATTCACTCTCGATGAGGCATCCCTTCATATCACGCGGGCGTTGCAGTATCGCAGTGAAAAGGGAGCAACAAAACGCCCTGTACTTCTCGACCGTACCGATATAATCGGGAAATCAGATGCTATTCGTATCTGCTTGGGAGAAATCGCCAGAACCTCCATTACTGATTCCAGTGTGTTGATTACCGGTGAAACGGGTACGGGGAAAGAGTTGTTTGCAAAGGCCATACATCAAAATAGCACAAGATCAAAGGGACCTTTCATTACGGTAGATTGTGGAGCCCTGCCCGAAACCCTGGCGGAGAGTACCTTGTTCGGTCATGAAAAAGGTGCCTTTACCGGTGCCGATAAGAGGCAGGACGGGCTGATCCTGCAGGCGGGGGGGGGGACTCTTTTTCTCGATGAAATTGGCGATTTACCTTTGAATATTCAGGCCTCCCTACTCAGGACGCTCCAGGAACATCGGATTCGCCCTCTGGGTAGTAAACAGGAACTGCCGGTTGATTTCAGATTGGTTTCTGCAACAAATCGCGACCTTGATAAAATGGTGAAAGAAAAAAACTTCAGAGCGGACCTACTTTTCCGAATTCGAGCCATTGGAATCAGCCTTCCTCCCCTTAGAGATCGTAAACTAGACTTGCAGGAAATCGCTGTTCATAAAATCCACGAAATGGGTCAGCGTTACGGACTCGGGTTGAAAGGTGTTTCGTCTGATTTTTTAATGCACCTGAATGCGCACCACTGGCCTGGAAATGTGCGGGAATTAATCAATGTATTGGAATATGCGCTGGCTGCGGCAGGACAGGATCCCACTCTGGTGCCCAAACACCTTCCCCCTGCATACCGAATAACTCGCCTGGATTTCGACTCCGGCCATACGAAAAGTATTACAGAGCGAAAAACAGAAACACAAGATGAAAATACTGTATTTCCATCTTGGTCTGAATTTCGGCAACAATCAGAAGAAAATTATCTTCGCATGCTGCTGGCTAAAGCCGGTGACAGCCGTGAGAAAGCCTGCAATCTCTCTGGAATATCCCAATCCAGATTATACGACCTGTTAAAAAAACACCACCTCCCCGGTTTTCGTTCTTCTTAAACGCCCCTCCATATCTCACCGTTTTTCCTTTTTCCTGTAAATCGGAATCCTGTCTTCAGGAAAATCATGCGGGTTCTTGCTGAATATCGAGCCGAATAATTGATAACCACATAGATATACTATCGATTTTAATAAAATATATTTTTGGCATGTTTTTTGATTAAATATCGATGAATTCATAAAAAGTCATCAATCTTCGTCGTTACGTTTCGTCTGTAAAAGGCAAACCATCACGAAAGGATGGGACGCAAAATCCCTGGCCTAAGTTCCTTTAGGAATATGGTAGCAGGGTTGCCGGGCGGGAAAAGGCTCCTTTTTTAATGCCTTTCTGCACGGAAAGCATTAAAGGAGGAGTTTATGAGCAATCAAAGTTCCATTTCACGTTTTCGCCCCAGTTTTATTCCTTTATTAACTTTTTTCGCAAGCCTGCTTTTATTGATTTTTATCGGTCCTGGCAGTACCCAGGGCTTTGCAGCCCAGGTGAAGCTGGCCTGGGATACCGATCCCGGTGCGACCGGTTACAAACTGTATTATGGATATGCCTCCCGAACCTACGGGACGCCTGTGGATGTCGGTAATGTTACTCAGTACACCCTGACCGGCATTCAAGAAGGCGCAAACTGTTATTTTGCGGTTACGGCTTATGATACGAACCGGAATGAGAGTGCGTTTTCCATAGAATTGCCATGTGTTACGCTGATACCCGCCCCATGTGTCAATGGAAGCATCAGCCCTTCAAGCGCTGTGGTGGATAGTCTCGGCATGAGTCAGACATTTACCATCACGCCGTCAGCCAATTACAAGATATCTGCCGTAACCGTCGACGGGGTATCCGTGGGAGCGGTCAGCAGTTATACATTTTCCAATGTAACGACAAATCACACCATTGCACCCAGCTTTGCACTTATCAGTAACACGTACGCAATCAGTGCATCAGCAGGGGCCAATGGAAGCATCAGTCCCTCCGGCAGCGTCTCGGTATCGCAAGGCGCAAGCCAGGCTTTTACCATCACCGCTAACACCGGATATCAGATTCAGAATGTCCTGGTCGATGGCACATCGGTCGGAGCGGTAACATCCTATACATTCTCCAATGTCACTGCCGCTCACACCATCTCGGCCAGCTTCGCCCCCAAAACCTATGCCATCAACGCATCGGCGGGAGCAAATGGGTCGATCAGCCCATCCGGCAGCGTCTCGGTGACTCAAGGCGCCAGCCAGGCTTTTACCATCACGGCAAATACCGGATATCAGGTTCAGAGCGTCCTGGTCGACGGCGTATCAGTCGGAGCGGTGACATCCTATACATTTTCCAATGTTACTGCCGCTCACACCATCTCGGCCACCTTTGCCGCCAAAACCTATGCCATCAGCGCATCGGCCGGGGCAAATGGAACCATCAGTCCCTCCGGCAGCGTCTCGGTGACTCAAGGCGCCAGCCAGGCTATTACCATCACGGCAAATACCGGATATCAGGTTCAGAGCGTCCTGGTCGACGGCGTATCGGTCGGAGCGGTGACATCCTATACATTTTCCAATGTTACTGCCAATCACAGCATCTCCGTAAGCTTTATTTCCCCTGCTCTGCTGGAGTTGAATTTTGAGGAGGGAAGCGGCAGCACAGCAAAAGATAGTTCCGGTTCAGGCAATAACGGATCCATCAGCGGGGCTGCCTATACCGCTGACAGTGCGGTGGGGTCCTATGCTTTGTCTTTTAGTGGTAAGGGTCTTGTGACTGTTCCGGCCAAGTCGTCTCTGATGCCATCCAACCTGAGTGTTGCATTTTGGGTCAAGCATACAACCGATACCAGCTCAAGTTACGGTGGAATCATTCAGGGGGCATATGGAAACGGGTACTCAAAAGGCTTTAGACTGCTTGATTATCAAAACAAGCCTCTTGGACAAATAAATTTCGGTGATGCCGGACCGGTATGGATATTGGGTAAAGCTTTCGTGCTGGGCCAGTGGACTCACATGGTATTGACTTATGATCATCAGAAAATCAGTTTGTATCAGAATGGAGTGCTCGTAAATGCAATATCCGAGACCCGAAACATCAACTGGAATACAAGCGCTTCGAATCTCACCATTGGATTGGCCCAGTGGTATTTCAAGGGATTGATTGATGATGTACTAATGTATAATCGTGCCTTAAGTTCCCAGGAGGTCGGGCAACTGTATGCTGAGAAGGGCACAGTTTCCGTCGCAACAACGAGTCCTAATACCGTTCTCAGTTCTCGAGTGAGTTCTAATACAGTTCCCAGTGCTCGGACGAATTACAGTGTTTCGGCCCCATTTAAAAAGAGATCGACGACACAGAATTTAAGCAAACAAAACACGGATACAACATCCAGCCATCTTCTTGCCGGAAGCGGAGTTCTTCCGGGCAGCGGTGGATGGATCGAGGTCCTGACACCCCAGGGAGGAGAAGCTGCGCTTCCTGTTCATGTTGACTGGCCGGAGTATAACCAGCTCAACGGGGAAATGCGGGTTGCCACTGGAGATATCGTTGGCGATGGCCGGGATAGAATCATTGTGGGGCTGGGGCGGGTAAAAGATGCGCCCGGTATTCCGGGTGGATATTTTGCAGTACTCGATAGTGATTATTCCGTCCTCGCCTGGGGTCAGGTGGAATGGCCGGAGTACAATGAAATCAACGGCGAAACCCGGCCTGCCTGCGGTGATATTGACGGGGACGGAATCGCAGAAATCATTGTCGGACTCGGCCCTGGAGGAGAGGGTCGCATGGAAGTTTTTAAATATGTGGACCATCAGTTGAAACATGTCAAGTGGCTGCAGGCCGGATGGCAGGATTATAACAGGGGTAACGGTGAAATGCGGCCAGCCTGTGGTGACCTGAACGGGGATGGAAAGGTCGAGGTGATTGCAGGACTTGGACCGATCGATGGCAATCCGGATATTCCAGGAGGAGTCTTTTTCATCTTTGATCAAACTTCAACCGGAAGTACGGATCTTCGGGATTCCAGTGAAAG
This sequence comes from Deltaproteobacteria bacterium, assembly GCA_016219185.1. GTDB lineage: Bacteria > Desulfobacterota > Desulfobacteria > Desulfobacterales > Desulfatirhabdiaceae > RAAP-1. The sequence goes on along the minus strand of JACRBZ010000020.1, from coordinate 3,446 downwards.
TGACGCCAGCGGCTGGGGCGTGATCAATTGGCCGGAGTATAACCGTCTCAACGGGGAAAGCTGGCCGGCCTGCGGCGATGTCAATGGCGACGGCAAGGATGAAATCGTGCTTAGCCTGGGCAAACAAGGCGAAGGTCGATTCGAAATATTGGGATTTGACATGCTTCAGAATCGCACTCAACATATCGCCTGGCAGCAGAGTCTTCTTTCTGAAGGTTCGACAACCCATCCGGCTTGCGGCCGTTTGGAGACGGATGCTGGAGATGAAATCGTCATCGGATTCAGCAGGGGAGGAGTTGGCTTCATGGAAGTGTTTGGAAACGCCGATCAGAAGTTTCAACCGCTCAGACAGGTGCAAACACAGTTCGAAGCTTTCCAGAAACAGGAAAGCGAAATCTGGCCTGCTGTTTTTCGGTTGAAAAACCAATAGGAAAAAGGCGTGAACTATATTTTTGCCTTCCCCCTTTTCCAAAAAGGAGGAAGGCATCATACAATGACTCTGCAAAGTGGCCGAAAAGATGATTCTGGTCACAAATCTTTTTGGACACGATGATTTTAACTCTTCGAATTCAACCAATTGCAGCAGGTCATCTGGATTTCGAAATCGAAAGGCTAAAAGAATGAAAGTCGTTCTTTATGCGAATGAAAGAAGCGAACCGGCGAGCAAAAACCTTCAACGCGTTATCGAAGCTTGCATTCCTTCCAATTGTTTGGAGGTATTTGGAAACAGTCACGATTTTTCTCAAAGAATATATCAGATTCCGAGAAAAATTGATGTGGCCGTGCTTTTCGCCCAGAACCATAATCAACTTTCGAAATTGATCTCATTAAAGGATTTCCTGATGGATGTCCGCATTATTCTCATTTTACCTGACAGGGAACATCTGACCGTTATAAAAGGACATACTCTATCTCCTAGTTATACAAGTTATGTAGACAGCAATATCACGGATGTTGCCACAGTATTAATGAAGATGATTTCGAGACTATCAGTTATATCCGGGGCGAGCACATCGAAGGCTTAAAATGGTATTGATTCAGTCTTATTCTCCAGGACGTTTCGGATCACGCTGTCAAGCTCTTTAAGCTGATAAGGCTTTTGCAGATAGGCCTGGGGCCGTTCGATATGATCGCCGGCCATCACGTTGGCTTTATTGTCGCCGCTGGAAAGAACCACCGGAATTTTGGGCGAAAGCTTGCGAAGGGCCGCAAGTGTCTCCCACCCGTTCATGCGCGGCATGGTCAAATCGCAAAGAACGCAGTGGATTTCATCCTTGTGTCGTTGGAACACTGCCACGGCCTCGGCACCGTCCTTTGCTTCATACACCCCAAAACTCAGGCGTGTGAGCATGACTTTGGCCATATTGCGCACCATTTCCTCATCATCAACCAGAAGCACTGTGCAACCGCTTTTCATCTTCAGGGCCGGATCTGCTTTTTTCGGCAGGAGAGAGACTTCTTCGGATGACACCGGAAAATAGACTCGAAAAATGCTTCCTTTGCCCGGTTCGCTCTCCACCGTGACAGCCCCGCCATGTGCCCGTACAATTCCCAGAGCCACGGACAGACCCAGGCCCCTTCCGGTGAACTTGGTGGAGAAAAAGGGATCGAAGATCTTCTCGATATCTTTTTCCGCAATTCCGCAGCCCGCATCCGCTACCTCCATGCAAACATAGTCAGTGTTTTGTGGCTGCCAGCCGATGGGAAAGCGGTGCGCGGCTCGAATACTCTTTCCGGGAACCGTTTTGATGGTCAGGTGAATCACGTTTTGGCCATCAGTAACGGCCTCCCAGGCATTGGTGACCAAATTGGTGACAACCTGCTGGATCTGATTCGCATTTGCATGGATCGCCGGATCGGAAGAAGGCCAATCGGTTTCTATGGTCAGCTCTTTCGGTATGGCAGCCCGAAGCATGGGAAGACATTGGCAGCAAGCTTCGGAAAGTTTCATCTGCTCCTGCTTGACATTTGTTAATCCGAGGTAAGTCCGCATCAGAACGCTCACATTTGCGGCTTTGTGCGCCGCATTCAATGCAGAGGTCAGGATACGAGTGGGATTTTCATCCCGCGACAGGCCATATAAGGCCAGTTCCAGATTCCCCATCACCGCCTGGAGCTGGTTGTTGAAGTGATGGGCAATGGCCCCGGCCATACGGCCCAGGCTTTCAGCCTTCTGGAGTTGCCGATTCTGCGCCTCGAGTTCGGCATTCAGCGCTTCCGCACGTTTTCGCCTGGATATATCCCGCGACACCCCATGCATACCAACCAATGCGCCCGAGGGATCCCGTAGCACCCTTGCGATGTCTTCCATCCAGACGATGGAGCCATCCTTTCGGTAGTATTGGACCTCAATAGTGACGGATCTATCCAGGTTCGAGGATTTCTCATCATTGCATCGAAGCTCTTCCTGGAACATCTCCCGGACCCTTTGAAGGGACTCCGGCGTCAGCATTTCCTCCAGGGTCTGAAGTTTTCGCTCTTCTGGCGTAAATCCGAGTACTTTTCCGATCGACGGGCTTACATAGGCGGTTTTAAAATCCCTGTCCAGAATCCAAACGATGTCAACCATTTTTTCGGCAAGAAACCGGAATTGTTCCTCGCTCTGGTGCAGCTTTATGGCGGTCTGGCTGGACCGCAGTAAATACCGAACGTGATGCCCCAGCATTGCCCAGTTCACCGGTTTGGTGATAAAGTCCGTTGCGCCCGAATCAAATGCCCGTTCAATGGATTCGGTGTCTCCCAGACCCGTGACCATCAGAATCGGGGTAAACGCGGCTTTTGGATTTTGACGAATTTGACGGCAGACATCAAACCCATTCAGACCTGGCATCACCACATCCAGGAGCAGCACATCCGGCTGCAATGACCAAAAGATTGAAATGGCGGTTGCACCGTCCGCCGCCTCCTCAACCCTGAACCCGGCCTCTTCCAGAGATGCCCGTTCCAGCATTCTCATGGTGACATCATCATCCACCAATAGAACCAGTGGCAGACTTTGGTTTGGTTTTCTTTCGGTCATTTTTGCCTCCGGTTGCACGCAGGCCACGGACAGAATCGATCAATCTTGACCAAGGAGGTTAATATAGCTTTCCAAAGCCGCCACCACCTTCCGGTATTCGGATTCGATGCGGGCCAGTTGGTCCTGAACATCGGAAATCAACCCCCGACGGGCATTGAGCTCCAGTTCTTTGCACATGTCGGCCAATATCATGGCCCCTACCGTGGTGCTGGCGGATTTGAGGCTGTGGGCGGCCAGGAAAATGGTTTCCGGATGATTTTCTTGCATGCCCCGGTCAATATTCGCGATGCGAACAGGGCTGTCTTTCAGAAAGTGGGCCACGACTTTTTTCACCAGTTCCACGGATCCGTTTCCCATCATGCGAATGTTATTAAGGGCTGCTTCATTCAGACAACACGCCGTATTTCCCGGAGAAGGCAATAAAGTC
>JACRBZ010000018.1 GCA_016219185.1 Deltaproteobacteria bacterium | reverse complement strand
CGCTGTCAGCGTCGTCTTCCCGTGATCAATATGTCCTATCGTTCCCACATTCACATGCGGTTTCGACCGATCAAACTTTTCCTTCGCCATTTCACTGTCCTCCCTACTGAATAATGATTAAAACGGATGCTCGGGCTTAACCATTCGTCTTTTTTACGCTAGTTTCCGTCTGCACGATCCAGTCCGATCTTCTTGGTCCTGGTCTCTTGGTCTTGATCTGTTGTATTGGAGCCCACGATCGGAGTCGAACCGATGAACCTCTTCCTTACCAAGGAAGCGCTCTACCAACTGAGCTACGTGGGCAATTTGGCAATTTGGGGCATTCAGAAAATTGCGGCTGTTGGAATTATGGAGCGGGAGACGAGACTCGAACTCGCGACATCCAGCTTGGAAGGCTAGAGCTCTACCAACTGAGCTACTCCCGCCAACAGGCATCCTCTTTAACACCCAGCAGACCTCCCCCTTATCCGACGTTCGGGGATAATCTTGTTTCCTCAAGAAAACGTATGCATTGCAGATGAAGCTATGTAGTTCAATAATGATTTCACTTGATCTTGCCTGCGAAATCTCCTACATACGACATTTATTGAGGCTGGTGGTGGGGGGAGGATTCGAACCTCCGAAGGCTTCGCCGACAGATTTACAGTCTGTTCCCTTTGGCCACTCGGGAACCCCACCTTATTTATTATTCAGGCAAAAGATCTGCCTGATGGAGCCAGCGAAGGGACTCGAACCCCCGACCCACTGATTACAAATCAGTAGCTCTACCAACTGAGCTACGCTGGCTTGTTCATCTTTTTTTTATTACATCTGCTGCTTTTAACATCTCAAAAACCAGAAATCAACAAAAAAAATGAGTTTTTCAGAGCCATGGCTGTTTTTTTCCAACCTCGTCTGAAACAGTCCAAATTCTGCGTGATAACAATCGATTTTTCAGGCACTTCGTTTCATTGCTGGGTTGTCCGTATCCATATGAAATTCCACTTCATTGCTGATCCGTCTTGACAGTTCATGGTTCTTGGTTCATTTTAAGGAGTATATTATTCTTATAGAGAATAGTAAATATATTCTTTATCAACTGCCGGGTTTTTGATTTCCGAAAACCATCGAGATTGCGGAAGACTGGTTTGTACGCCACCCTAATGAATACACCCTGCTTAAGCAACGTGGATATTTTTACATCACCGTGATTCAGGATAATCCCATGTCGAGAGTCAATTTTCTGATCTGTACCGCCATTGCCGTCATTTGCATCAGTTTTTGGGCGCTATTGAACAGGCCGGAGCAGGAACCGCCCTGGCCTTCCCGAATTCAGGGATTTTCTTTTTCTCCGTTTCAACAAGGGCAAAGCGCAATCGATGGTATCCTGCCTTCCGAGACCGAAATCAATTCCGATCTGGCCTTGCTGGCTGATAAGACCAACGCTATCCGCACTTACACCGTCCAGGGCGTGCTGGCCAGGATTCCTGAAATGGCCCGTAAGCATAAGCTGAACGTTACGCTTGGGGCCTGGATCAGTGCCGATCTTGAGCGCAATGAGGCTGAGATCGAGTCGGTGATTCAGTTAACCCGCGAAAATTGGCGTAACGTTGTGCGGGTCGTGGTCGGCAACGAGTCTCTGCTTCGGCAAGAAGTCACCAGCAAGCAGCTTATCGACTACATCGATCGGGTACGAGCGGGCATTCGTGAGACAGGCAGCCGTGTGCCGGTCAGCACTGCTGAGCCCTGGCACATCTGGGTCAAACATCCGGAACTTGCCGAGCATGTGGACTTTATTGCAACGCACATGCTCCCCTACTGGGAGGGCGTTCAGTTGGACCGGGCAGTAGACTACATTGTTGACCATGTCAATCTGCTGAAGGATACTTTTCCAAACAAACCCGTTGTCATCACTGAGGTCGGCTGGCCCAGCAACGGCAGAACCCGCCAGTCGGCCGTTGCTTCGGCAGCAAACCAGGCCACTTTTCTGCGGCGCTTTATTGCCCGGGCAGAACAGGAGAAATATATCTATTATGTGATGGAAGCTTTTGATCAGCCCTGGAAGTCGGGAACCGAGGGAGCGGTCGGCGCCTATTGGGGGGTCTTTGATGTGAAGCGGCAGCCCAAGTTTCCCCTGACCTCGCCCATCGTTGAAATTCCCGAATGGCGCACTTTGGCCGGAATCTCCGTGGCGATCGCGGTCATCACCTTTGCTCTGCTCCTGATTGACAGCCGGACCCTTCGCAAACGCGGCCGCAGCTTTCTGGGACTCATTGCTTTTTCAGCCGCCACCGCCGGTGTGTGGATCGTTTACAGCTACACCCGGCAATACATTACGGTTATCACGGGCCTGGTCGGCCTGTTAATGACTATCGGCATGATCGGCGTGGTCGTGGTGCTTCTCACCGAAGCCCATGAATGGGCCGAAGCCTCGTGGGCAGATAGACGCAGGCCATTCACGCCGGTCTCGGTTCCCGACGAAGACTTACCCATGGTTTCGGTACATGTACCATCCTACAACGAGCCCCCGGACATGCTGATGGAAACCCTCAACGCCCTGGCGCTGCTGGATTACCCTTATTTCGAGGTCCTGGTCATTGACAACAACACCCAGGATCCGTTGGTCTGGCAGCCGATCGAAGACCACTGCGCCAAACTTGGGGCTCAATTCCGATTTTTCCATGTGAATCCGCTGGCAGGCTTCAAAGCGGGCGCCCTCAACTTTGCCCTTGCCAGGACCGATCCGAACGCCGTCGTGGTCGCGGTCATTGACAGCGACTACATCGTTGATCCCAATTGGCTGAGGGACCTGGCAAGCCAGTTTGTCAAACCCACCGTCGCCATCGTTCAAGCGCCTCAGGATTACCGCGATGACGGCGAGAACATGTTCAAGGCCATGTGCTACGCCGAGTACAGAGGCTTTTTCTATATCGGCATGGTAACCCGCAACGAAAGAAACGCCATTATTCAGCACGGCACCATGACCATGGTACGGAAATCGACGCTGGAGGAAGTGGACGGCTGGGCCGAATGGTGCATCACCGAAGATGCGGAGCTGGGTCTTAAAATTTTCGAAAGAGGTTATGAAGCCGCCTACACTGCCACAAGTTACGGACGGGGGGTCATGCCCGACACCTTTATCGACTTTAAAAAACAGCGATTTCGATGGGCTTACGGCGCCATGCAGATTCTGCGACGCCATGCCGGGATGCTGCTCCTTGCCGGCCAATCCAATCTGACCTATGGCCAGCGTTACCATTTCATCGCCGGCTGGTTGCCCTGGATGGCGGATAGCGTCAACCTGCTGTTTACGATATCCGCGCTGCTTTGGTCCGTGGCCATGTGCCTGCTGCCCCTGAAATTCGACCCGCCACTGGTGATCCTGTCGGTGATGCCGATGTCGCTCTTCATCTTCAAGGTGGCAAAAATGATTTACCTTTACCGTAGCAGGGTTGGCGCCAATATTGCCCAGACTTTTGCTTCGGCCCTGGCCGGCCTGTCTCTTTCACACACCATTTCCAAGGCCATCCTGCTCGGAATTTTCACAAAGACCATACCTTTCTTCCGAACTCCGAAACTGGCTCGCGCCCATGCCTTTTTTCACGCATTGCTGTCAGCCCGCGAGGAAGGATTGCTCGCCCTGGCCCTCTGGGTTGCCATCTTCACCGTGACGGCACGACAGGGCTCGGATACCCCGGATGTATTCATGTGGCTCATGGTGCTCCTGGTCCAGTCGATTCCTTATTCGGCCACGGTGATCATGGCGATCATCAGCGGTTTTTCCAGGGTCCCCGCACAACTCATTCGCAAGATAACGGCATCCCCAATCGTGGCTTCCGACACCAACGCCCCTGCCGAAGGGACTGATCAAAATTAATGCACTCGTAAAAAACCAAAATTGGGATGGAAAAGTACCGGCATTCCGTCCGTTCAAGGTAACGGCGAGCGGCACCGGAGCTTTTGGCGGCAATCCTTTATCGAAACATACTTACTGTACGCTTTAATGACATAAGATGAAACTCAAGACGGATACCGGTCTTTTTTCAGAGCCATCTTGATGGGTAAAGGAGGCTTCTCATAGTTATGGAACAGTTCAAACGTTCACTGTGGAAACGCTTTGTAACCATTGCACAGCCATATTTTTTCCCGGACATCCGCGGCGGCGGCTGGGCCATGCTTTTGCTGTTGATCATGCTGCTGGCCTTTCTTTTCGGCGTTCTCTTCCTGATCGTCAGCGGGGTGACATGGGCGGGAAATTACTTTGCGCCCGCACTTACAGCAAAAATTGCTTCCGGTCTGTTTTCGATAATTACAGAAATCTTCAATTCCAAAGCATGGCTGATTATCGCAGGTATTCTAATTATTCCCGCAGGAATATTCATGCTGTTCGGCCGCCACGTCCGCAGCCGCAGGCAAGCCTGGGTGCTGCTTGCAACAGTCCTGATCCTGTCTCTTTCCGTGACGGGAATCAATGTCGCCTTCAGTTACATCGCCAACTACTTCACCAATTCCCTGGTGCAAAAAAATCAGGATCTGGCCTATCTCTTTGTCGTTGTCTATTTTTGCGGCTTCATGATCGGCATCCCCATTGTCGCCTTCTATAGCTATGTTCAGAATTATCTTGGAATGCGCTGGCGGGAATGGCTGACCAATGAATTCTTGAAAAAGTATTTTAGCAACCGCAGTTATTACGAAATTGAAACCCATGCTTTGATTGACAACCCGGATCAGCGAATCATGGAAGATATCCGTTCATTTACCCGGACTTCCCTGGGATTTCTTCTGATCATCCTGAGTTCGTTGATGGATCTGGTTTCCTTTACCGGCATTCTCTGGTCAAAATCAGTGCTCCTGGTCGGCGTCGTGCTCGGCTACTCACTGGTGGGAACGCTGCTGACCGTTTTGATCGGTCGGCGGCTTATCGGCCTTAACTTCAATCAACTGCGTTATGAGGCGGACTTTCGGTATTCCCTGGTACACGTGCGGGACAATGCCGAATCGATTGCCTTTTATCAGGGAGAAAAACCGGAGATCTCTCAGATCGGAGATCGGTTCAAAAAAGTACTCGGAAACTTCAACCTGCTCATCGGCTGGCAACGGAACCTGTCGCTTTTTACCACGGCCTACAGTTACCTGCCGGTTGTATTGCCCTTTCTGGTGTTGTTCCCGCAATATTTCAGCGGTCAGATCGAGTATGGAGACATGGTGCAGGCCAACTTTGCCTTCGCCCAGATTTATGCGGCCCTCTCCCTCATCGTGTCTCAGATGGAGCAGTTAACAAATTTTGCAGCCGGGGTCAAGCGTCTGTCAACTTTCGCCGATGCCGTCACGCCAACGCCATCACCGGTTCCCGGAATCATCATCGACGAGGCCGACCGGTTTGCCCTGACCGATGTCACCCTCCTGACACCCAACAGAAATCGGACCCTGTTTCAGGGTCTTTCTGTGGATTTAAAAGGCGGAGACAATCTGGTCGTCGTCGGCCAAAGCGGGGTCGGAAAAAGCTCGCTGCTTCGCGCCATTGCCGGGCTATGGACCCAGGGTTCCGGTGCGATTCGGCGACCCGCCTTGCAGGATATATATTTTCTGCCCCAAAGGCCTTACATGTTGCTGGGCTCTTTGCGGGACCAACTGCTCTATCCCCGGATGCAGCGGGAGATCCCGGAAGATGAACTCCGACACGTTCTGCAGAGCGTCAATCTGGCGGATCTGCCGGAAAGAACAGGCGGATTCGAAGCAGAGCTGGCCTGGGCGGACGTCCTGTCTTTAGGCGAGCAGCAGCGGCTGGCCTTTGCCCGCCTGATTATCAATTGTCCCGGGTTTGCCGTTTTGGATGAAGCCACCAGCGCACTGGACAAGGAAAACGAAGCCAAACTTTATCTGAAACTTCAAGAACTGGATATTCATTATATCAGTGTCGGTCACCGAAGCAGCATCCTGGATTACCACAACAAGGTGCTGGAGCTGCGGGGTCAGGATCAATGGCAACTGCTGACCGTCGGTGATTACAAGATAAAAACAGGCGTAACAGCATAAGAAATCCACCATTTGGATTGGATAAGTTCTCTATGGCTGGACTCTCACCTGATTCCCTGACTTGTCTGAATATTCAGAACATACCCCAAATTCCGCAGCTCCCTTCTGAAACGGGTTTCTGATCCCCTGGGAACGACCACATACTGCTCGCCGGCCAACATGCAGATGCCTTTCAGGCGGGGGTCGTTAGCAATCAGTTGCGCCATGGCCTTATTCGTACAGTTTACCAGACGGGCCTCGCCCGCATCCTGAATCAGGCTCACACGGTTACCCATGTCATCGAAAAACATTTTTACGGACTGCGGGAACGGCTCCAGGCTGCGGGCTTCAAGAAAGGCGACAATGCTGTTGATATCTATCCCCTCCTCAATGGCCTGGAGGAGTTTTGCCATCCGGATTTCCCATATCCTGTCGGATTTCCTGTCGCAAAAGCGTTCCAGAAAGAGTTCATCCGGTTTATTATCCGTTGCAGCCAGAGAGGTGATCTCGAGATTGGGTAGGATTTTAAGGGTTGCCTGATCGCGAAATTCAGGCGTGTATTCCTCTTTCTGATCGAGAATCCAGGCTCCCAGGGAATTGAGGCGTAGCGCGTACAATCCGTCATAGCGACTCAGGCAGGTGACATCATCGACGCCCCAGAGGTCCCCGATGTCATCCAATGCCCCCCAGGGTGGAATCAGGGCAACATCGATGACCCCGAGGGTGGCTGCGAATTCCAGCAGAAAAGCCCGGGCAAACCGTCCGTTAATATGGTTCCAGGTGACATGGTTATATCCCAGGCTTCCGTATTGCGGAGAACCAAGATACAGCGCCCACCCCCCGTCCCGCAGTATGTCGAATTTGTGGCCTTTGGCGATAAGAAAGTCAAAAAAAACATCTATCTCGATCCACACCCCTTCCTCCAGTTCAGACAGGGCATCGGCGATACTGTTTCGGGAGGATTCGGCCACATAGAGCGGCCGTTTTTTTGACTTCTGCCCCTTGATGATTTCAATCCGGCTCATCTCGTGAAAGTCCTTGTACTTCAACCATCGCTCCCAGATGCGCTTCAATGTCTCCGGCGCCGGTTTGTTGAGAGCGGTTTTTCCGTTGCGGCTCAGTTCCAGTTTGCCGCCGTTTATCCTGACCAGTCCGGCGGCCTGCAGCAGCAGGGTCCAGGCAAATGGGCGTATTCCCGCATCCCCCAACTGGATGTCGTATTTTTCACCTTCCATTCCTTCCGGATAGAAATCCCCGTTGGAAAGTACCATGCGGATCTGACGAACGGCCGTAGGCGTGGGTCTGCCGGTCTTGGGACTCACGCCGATCTTGCCCATGTCCACAAGTTGCAGGATTGCCATCAAATCGTTTGCCGCCGCCTGCTCGGTATTGTGCTGAACCAATGGAACATTGCCTTCCATCCCGCGTTTTCCCAAATAAACGGTTTCGGGGAGGCTGCCAATGGATCGGACTTTAACCTCGGCGGGTTTGTGAACGAATTTTCCCAGCAATTGCCGTAGATCCTTTGGCATCATCCCCTGAGCGGTAATAAAAAGTCCAAGGACCGGGAATTGGAAAGGTTCATGACGATCCGCTCTTCTGCGTGAATATTGATCGCCGATGGATGTATTTGGCACGTTGCCATATTTTGCATTGAAGCGTTCCGGATCATAACTGCCGGATTCATGAACCGTTTCCTGAAGAGCGGCCTTTTCCAGATCATTCATAAGATCATAGACATATCTTAACAACGGTTCATCCATCAGACATGACCGTATCCATGCAATTAAATCGGCTTTTCGAGTGGGCAATTTAGTGGCTGAACCCGGAATATCGAGCCCCGATGGGCTGACACGGCTGTTTTTCAGTGTAACAAACAGATAAGATCCGATCACTTTCAAATCATCAACCCCATACCCGCTCAGCATTTGTTCGACGGATTCGGGGAAGTTATAAGTATAGGTCATAGGGTGTCTCCGTTCAGTAACAGCGAGTAGAATATCCTTGTTTCGATAAAAACAACTGGCGGTTTCGTGCAAAATTCTCTTTCCGAGTTTTCGACAACGACCCGGAACTGATTCCGCCGGAGAGCCAGCGCATACGCCATGCGCCGGCTCCCCGGGCATGGAAAGTGTATTATTCACCATGGATGCCGGCATTTGTCAAGATTTTAGGTTGCGTTTGCGCCCGGCTTTTTTGTATCCCATGACTCCAACTCCATGCCGCTCTCTGCCGCCTCCCGACTTCGCCGACAGGTGCATGACGAAATGTCCGCTTCAATTTTCCCATCTTATCGATATGCACCTTGAATCCAAATGAGGCTTGACTTCTGATGAGGCATGAATTAAAACAACGTTTAAATCATTGTATTAAACATTGTTGGAGGCATAATGAACTTATCTGATTCCGGAACAAAAGAGCGACTGCTTTCGGCCGCCACCCGGGTTTTTGCAGACCGAGGCTTCAAGGAAACCACGGTTCGCGAGATTTGTGCCCTGGCAGGAGCAAATCTGGCTGCCGTGAATTATCACTTCGGAAGCAAGGAAAGGCTTTATAATGCGGTTCTGGGAGATTTTCTCTCTTCCGCCTTCTCGCGTTTCCCCATGGATGTCGGTGTGGGTCCGGATTCTCCACCCGAGGATCGCCTCAAGGCCTACATTCGCGGGTTCCTCTATCGCGTTCTGGGAGACGGGGACCCCCTCTACGAGAAGCTCGGAAAACTGCTCATGGCTGAAATCCTGGAGCCATCCGAGCATTTCGATACCATGTCCGAACGCTATATCGGGCCAACCTACGAGGCCCTGCAGCATATCGTGGCTGATCTGTTGCCGGGCGCGGGCGCGGATGTCGTACATCGATGCGCGGGCAGTGTCGTGGGGCAGTGCCTACTATTTGACCATGCCAAAGGGATCATTCAGCGCATGTGCCCGGAACTGGCACTGGAAGCCAACAGCCTGGGCAGGGCTGCCGATTTCATCGCCGATTTTTCTCTGGGTGGCATCGCCCGTCTGAGAGCGGGGGGAAAGGCACGTTCATGAACAACACCTTGGAACTGAATTGGAAAATCATCACCGGATGCACTTTGGCCATAATTCTGATCCTGGCCATGGTTGTTTCTGTGCCGTTTTCGTGCCGGGCCAGCGAAGCCACTCTGCCTGTTCCCGTGCGCGTGTCCGTGGCCGAGCCCGTGGCAGGCGTCACGGGCCTGCGCTATTCCGCCAATATCATCCCTCGCAGGCAAGTGGAACTGGCTTTCAAAGTCGGCGGATACGTGCATGAAATCGCAAGTCTTCCCGGACCGGACGGCATCTCGCGGGACGTACGCGCCGGGGACCGCGTGAAGCAGGGGATGGTTCTTTCCCGGCTCGATACCAAGGACTACACGGTTCGCGCCAGCCAGGCCAGAGCTTCACTTGAAGAGGCCAAGGCTTCACTGTCCATGGCCCAAAAGGACTACGAGCGCAATCAGAGTCTAGTCAAGGGCGGATACGTGGCCAAGAGCGACTTTGACAGGAAACAGGAGAGCCTTGATGTTGCCGACGCCCGGGTGGATGTGGCGCTGGCCCAACTGGATCAGGCAAACAACCAGCTTGCCGATTCCGTGCTGAAGTCCCCCCTTGACGGAGTTGTGGTGAACAGATTCGTTGAACGAGGGACCCTTGTGGCAAGCGGGACAAGGGCATTTGTTCTGGTTGACCTGAGCGCGGTCAAGGCGGTTTTCGGCGTGCCCGATTCTTTGCTTTCCCGCATCAAAACCGGCGAGGCCCTATCGGTTGTCGTTGATGCCTTGAATCACCGCCAGTTCAAGGGGATCGTCACCGCTGTTTCGCCTTCGGCCGATTCCAAAAGCCGCGTGTTCGACGTGGAGGTGACCATCCAAAATTCAGACGGGGCTCTTAAGGACGGCATGATCGCGACGGTGCATGTGGAAAACATGAATGAATCGGATCATCTTCCCGCTCAGTCGACGGGACAGACTTTCACGGGAATCACATCCGTTCCCTTGCAGTCCGTGGTTCGCCCGCCCGACGACCCCAGTGGCTACATGGTTTTTGTGGCCTCCGAGAAAAACGGTCAATGGTTCGCCCTGGCCAGGCGCGTGGAACTTGGCGATGTGGCCGGCAGAAGCGTTAAAGTGCTTCAGGGGATCGCTCCCGGCGAGCGGGTCATCACCGCCGGCGCAACCATTGTTCACGACGGCGCCTTGCTGACCATCGTGCCCTAAAGGAAAGACTTCATGCATTCAAAGGAAGAAGCGCAGCTGCTTGAAAAACACAACACAGCCCGGTATTTTGTCGAGAATCGCCATATTGCCTGGGTGCTTCTGGTGGGCGTCATGATTTGGGGAATTTTCGGATATTTCAAAATGCCACAGCGCAAGGATCCGGACATTCCCATACGTCTGGCCGCGGTGACCTGTTCCTGGCCCGGCGTTCCGGCGGATAAGGTCGAAGACCTCATTACCCGGAAGCTGGAGGAGAAGATCGCCGAAAACGACAGGGTGGACCGCATCGAATCGACCACACGCACGGGCCTGGCCGTTGTCATCATCAAACTCTATGATGATGTCAAAAATGTGCCCGACGTCTTTGATGACATCAATCTTAAACTCTCGGCCATCAGAGGGCTCCCGGACGGTGCTTCACCAGTTAATTTCATCAAGGATTTCGGCGATACCGCAAGCCTGATGCTCACCGTGGCATCCCCACTCGAAGGAGAGGTTGAAATCTCTTTGCGGGCCAGACAGGCTGAAAATACCATTGCCTCCCTTCGCGCCGGCCGAAAAGGCGATCGGGCCAGCCTGGTTATGGTATACCCCGACACGATACCCGAGAGAACCATCCACCGGATTGTGGATCATTTTTCCGCGTACATCACCGGAAATGGCCTTGCAAAGGATATTCACAGCCGGGTGGCTCCGGGTCTGATCGTATTCGACATGGAAACACCGCTCGAAGATAGCCGCATCAAAGAGGCCCTCGATCACTTCATCGAGGACAATCTACAGGCCTCGGAATTTAACCCAGACATCTGGCGTCCAGCCCTGGTTCGCGATCCGGGCGGAACCGCCGCGGCCCTGACACCCGTGGCCGGAAGCAAATATTCGCTCAGGCAACTGGAGGTCTACACCGACGAAATCATGAGGACCCTGCAGGCTTTGCCCGAAGTATCCCGCGTAAACCGCTGGGGCGTGCAGAATGAGGCTGTTTACCTGGAATTTTCTCAAGAGCGGATGGCGGCGTACGGGATCGGACCCTTGCGCATCAGGGAAGTGCTTGCGGCCCGGAACATCCGGCTGAGCGGCGGCATCTTGGAGAGCGGCGGCAAGGCCTTGCTCGTGGACCCATCCGGCGAGCTTGCCGATGAGACCGAACTTGGCGGCGTCGCCGTGGGCCGCGCCAGAAACGGGTCCCTTGCCTATCTGCGCGACATGGTGGAAATTGAGCGCGGGTACGAGACCCCGGCCCTCAAACGCAATTATCTCATGGAGCGGGACAGCCAGGGCCGCTGGCGCCGCATGCCGGGGATCACCCTGGCCGTGACCATGCGAAATGGAGACAATATCGGCAGGTTTTCCAAAGCCGTGGACAGGACCCTGAATGACCTCAAGCAGCGCCTTCCGGATGATCTGCTGCTTGCGCGCACCTCGGATCAGCCCGGGCAGGTTACACAAAAAGTGAGCCTATTCATGTCAAGCCTCTACGAGGCAGTTTTTCTCGTTGTTCTGGTTGCTTTGATCGGCTTTCGCGAATGGCGTTCGGCGCTTCTGATGGCCCTTTCCATCCCCATCACCCTGGCCATGACATTCGGCATGATGCAGATGCTCGGCATCGACATCCAGCAGATCTCCCTGGCCGCGCTCATCCTGTCGCTCGGGCTTCTGGTGGATGATCCGGTGGTGGCCAATGATGCCATCAAACTTGAACTGCGCACGGGCAAACCGCCGGAAGTCGCGGCCTGGCTCGGCCCCACCAAGCTGGCCAAGGCCATCGTATATGCCACCATCACCAACATCGTGGCCTATTTGCCATACCTGATGCTGAGCGGAGACAAGGGGCGGTTCCTGTTCTCGATGCCGGTCGTCATTGCCTGCTCGCTCATCGCCTCGCGCATCGTGTCCATGACCTTCATTCCCCTGATCGGCATGGTTTTGCTCAGGCCCGGCCGAAATGCCGGCAAGAGCATGGCAGAGATCCGCAGCCGGGGATTTGCAGGCCTTTACTACAGGCTGGGCACCCGGCTGATCGATAATCGCTGGAAGGTTCTGGCCGCGTCCCTGGCGCTTGTGGCCCTGGCATTTGTCCTTAAATCAAAACTCAAGGATCAGTTCTTCCCCTATGACCTGTCGCACCTTTCCTATGTGGACGTGTGGCTGCCCGAGGATGCCCCGGTTCAGGCTTCCGACAATACCGCAAGACTGGTGGAGGAGATCGTCCGGCGGTCCGCCGAGGAGTTTGGCGCAATGCATCCCGGAAAAGACGGCAAGCCCAGGAATGTGCTCAAGCTTGTCACAAGCTTTGTGGGTGCCGGCGGCCCGCGCTTCTGGTTCTCCGTAACGCCGGAGCTCAATCAGCCCAATTACGCACAGGTGCTTATCGAAGTGCATGACGTGCATGACACGGATCCGCTGCTGCGGCTGCTTCAGGATCGCCTGTACGAAGCGCTGCCGGGAGTTCGCGCCAATGCCCGGCGCCTGGAAAGCGGCCCGCCCGTCGGTATTCCCGTTCAGATCCGCCTGAGCGGCGATGACATCCCCACGCTGCGGGCGCGCGCCGAAAAACTCAAGGAATTGCTGCGCGCGCAACCGAATACCGAACGCATTCAGGATAACTGGGGCGCCGAGATATTTCGGACCCGGCTGTCCATCGATCCCGACAAGGCTGCCCTGGCCGGTGTGACCAATCTGGATGTGGCCCGGTCGTCAGCCGTGGCCATGAACGGCTTTCAGGTCACCAGTCTTCGCGAAGGGCGTCTGGACATTCCCGTTTATGCGCGCATGCGGATGGAAGAACGGGCCGGAATCGAGAACATCAAAAATCTTTATGTCACTTCCGCTGACGGGACCCAGAAAGTGCCCCTCGGACAGATCTCCACGATCACCTGGGGGTTGGAGACGGAAAAGATCGTCCGGCGCAATCATTTCCGGACCATTACGGTGTCCTGTTTTCCGGCTTCCGGAGTGCTGCCTTCGGAGGTCATTACCTCGGTCAGACCCGCGCTGAAAATGTTCGAAAGCCGGCTCCCACCCGGATACCGCATGGAGATCGGCGGCGAATATGAGGAGCAGGTCAAGGGATTTGCGGAACTGAGCATGGTCCTGATCATTTCCGTAACCGCCATCTATCTGGCCCTGCTCTTTCAGTTCAAAAACGCCGTAAAACCGCTGATCGTGTTTGCGGCAATCCCTTACGGCATGTCAGGGGCGTTCGGAATGCTTTACATATCGTCTTCACCCTTTGGCTTCATGGCTTTTCTGGGAATCGTGAGCCTCATCGGCGTCATCGTCAGCCACATCATCGTGCTCTTTGACTTCATCGAAGAACGCCGTGCCGATGGCGATGACCTGAAGACCGCCCTGCTCGATGCCGGCATCATGCGCCTTCGCCCCGTGATGATCACCGTTGCCGCCACGGTCCTGTCCCTGATTCCGCTGGCCGTGCATGGCGGGCCGCTCTGGGAACCCTTGTGCTACGCTCAGATCGGAGGCCTGACCGTTGCAACCTTTGTCACGCTTCTCATGGTTCCCGTGATTTACGCCATCGCGGCCCTGGATCTGAAGATCGTGGATTAACTAACCATGAACCCACTTTTGCGGGAAAATGACTGAAGATCGGAAATACATATCTCTATCGCCTTGCAATCGGCATGATCAGCGCCAGGACCATGATTCCGTCCTGAATCATTTTGAGAATAGTCCGTCTCAATCTAAAGATAAGGTATCCCGCAGTTTTCCATGGCGGTGACAATACCACCGCCATTTTCAATGCCATCCAGAACTTTTTGATTGATCGTCGGACGCCCGGTCAGAAGAATTCTGGACTTATGTTTAACACTGTCCCCGAGTTGGTTGCCGAGCGTTCCCAGGTGAAAACGACGCAAGCGTTCTGAAATGGCCCGTGATTGACTTCGCTGGGCTGATAAAAAGCATCAGCAAAATCCTTGCTCTGTTTTTATCATATGATATAATAACAGTGTTCATCAACTGTCAATTTTTTATCATATATTTCTGACTTGATATTCATTTCCCTCATTTTGATGCCGATCATTGTAGATGAAATAATAAGAAATAACTAATAACAATTATCATTAGTTCATAACTGGTATATATATTGCTAATCCATATTATGACCGGCAGAAAGAGTCATTCAAACAGGGCACAATCCGTGAATTATTCCAGGAAAGAAGATAAATACATTTTGTCGTGAATTTCATGAACTTAAAATAAAGGAGATATGTTTATGCAGACAACAACAGTTCGATTGCAAAGGGAAATCATAAAATGACCGGGATGGATGGCAACCATCCTGATCGTCAATGGCAGGAACCAATTTAAAGTCATTCAGGCAACATGGCATGCGAACATGGCGGAAGCCAAGATCATCGGAGTTGCCCTTGAGCTATCCCTCAAACTGCATTTGCTTGCCAGCTATTGAATGCACCGACAAAACCTTGACTGGGCAGAACATAGAAATCGAAAAAGGCACGCAAATAACCATCAACTGAAAACTGCGTGATAATAGAGGAGACTGACATGAAAAGAAAAGAGTTCACGGGAATTTTTATATGCTTTGCGTTGCTGCTTTTTACAACCAGCGCAACGAGCAGTCCGGTGGATGTGACGATGACACAAGCGCTAACATCATCAACGCCTACGGAGGTATTTACGCTTCTTTGGTCTGGAAGCGATGGAAGCGCATCAATCTGGACGATGGATGCCAGTGGCAATATGACCTCCTATAAGCTTTATGGCCCTTTCCCAGGCTGGACTGCCAAGAGCTATCACCGAAACAGCGATGGAACCGCACAAATGCTCTGGGTGCAAGATGACGGATATACGTCTCTCTGGAATT
>JACRBZ010000017.1 GCA_016219185.1 Deltaproteobacteria bacterium | reverse complement strand
TTTATTAAATGTCAAGAGAAAAAATGGTACCAGCGCATATTTTTTGAAATATTTTGCTCCCCTTCAAGCTATAAAAATTAAGGTGCGCCCGGTGGGCAATTGTTGCCAGCAAGCAATTTTCAAGCCAGACAACGCTGAATAAAATTAGGCTGTTAGCCACCATCATGGCAACTTCTCGATAAATACGGGCAAAATGATTAGGGGGCAGATAATTGAACAGATATCTAAACTGCTGCCCGCATCAAATCTGATAGGCGTGGAATAGTATTTAAGTTTGCTACTCGATCTTTGATATATTCCCAAAATGATACAGCTAACTTACGGCATGTCTTTTTGAGGCTGGTAAATGTATCACGACATTTCCTGCCGGAGCTGCTTCGGGTTGATCCGCTGACTTTTCGTCTTTTTACATACTCGCGGATATCACTTTCGCTTAGGTTGTTGTGAAGAGGAATCTCGGGTCGGTCCAGAACCAGCAACAGCTCTGATTTGTTCTGATATATTCGCTTGAGCGCCTGGTTCAATGAAGCAAAACAGGTTTGCCGGGTAAATATCTCATCAAACCGCGATTCTATCCTGGCCTTTTTCTGATCTGCCGGCATTTCTTTGTATTCTTTAAGCTCCGCATACAGTTCCCATATCTGTGACCTCGTGTCGTCGAGTGCCCGGGTATTTTCATCGCTGTATCCGATCAGTTTGCAAAAAGTGCGCTCCGCATGAATCCAGCACAGCGCATGGTTGAATATGTTGAACTGACCAGCATCATCGCTAAGGATTGAAATGTCCCGATTAAATCCATGCTCAAGAATACTGCCTATCAGAGCGCCTTCGGTTGCAATCTGTATATGCCTTGCGCCGGTTATTTGCGATTCGGCGAGTTTGGCCTTCCAGTGGTCTATATTTTCAAATGTTGATGGCAACAAAGGAGTCAGTTTGTCTATTTGAGCACTGCCAAGTCCGTGGGATACCATATATGCCAGTGCATCAGCATTGATTACGTAGTCGCGATAACCGGCACGCAACAGTTCGATAAAATTAATACGGCTCTTACTGTCGGTACTTTCAAAATAGGAAAATGAATTATTCCCAATAAAGGTGCAGACACCATTTTTCCCGTCATGACGGGCGCCAGTATCATCTACCTGTATAAAATCGGATATCTCAAGGCCGGTTGCAAGAATCTCGTTCTTTTCACTGTGATAGCGATCTTTACCTTCTGTGATAATATGGCTGAGATGACCGGATGAAATATCAACTCCGAATTCATGAAGCTGTTCCAATAAAAGAGGCTGCGTGACAATGGCATGATAGTATTGATAGAGAATAAAGGCTTGAAGGTTGGGGCCAAAATGGGATCCGGAGATATCCACACAGGAAGCTTTCCCATTATCGTGTCGCCACCGGGCGTCTGCCATCGTTCAATGCGATACAGGGTTGCAGCTTTCGATTTTAATGTCTTGAACCACAAAATCCTGATATCCTTTGAAACGGCTTCCTTCAGGAATGTTTTTGGGGGGAATCTCTATCGTATCATGAATCGTTATCTGTTGTGTTTTGCTGCGCTTTTCCGAACCAGGGCGTTTTAAATCCAATGATTTGATTTTCGGCTTCGTTTTTTCAAGCTTCGATGGTTCAATTTTAGGTCTGGGTTTTTGCCCTTTAAGCCTGGCAATTTCATCCTTTAATAGCTGATTCTCCTCTTTGAGCTGGGCAAGAGCTTCCAGAAGCATCAAAACCAGCGGAGTTCGTTCAGATTCAGGGATGTCGGATATTTTGGGAATTTGGACAGTCATTTTCTCTTTCTCAGAAATTCAATTCGTTTTTAGCTCAACTACTTGAAAACGAATCGGAACGCAACCGAATTTTGCAAAATGGCTAATTAGGGCAAGGTGTTCTGCACGCACTTATTGAGAAGCTACCCATCATGTACGGTAGATTTACTTTGTATTTTCCCATCGAAATTCTGCCTGAAATATTCGGTCTGTCAGACTTGCCCGGTCTTGTTCCCAGGTACAATACCGCTCCGACGCAGGCGGCGGCCGTGGTTCGCAGTACAGGCTCGGCCCGTAGGCTGGATCTGCTTCGCTGGGGCCTTGTTCCATCATGGGCAAAAGGCATTTCAGTCGGCAGTCGGATGATCAATGCCCGCAGTGAAGCCCTTCCGGTGAAACCGGTTCGTAATTTTATCAATGAGCCGACACGTAAAGAGACATCTTATCCAGGTAAACGGAATTCCCACCTATAAATGTAACGGCGGTTATGGGCATGAGGTTTTCATCTCTTACCCTGACCCCATTGGGGTCCAGTACAACTTATTCAAGGGCGAGTTCTGAAGGTTAATTGTGAAAGGAAAAATCAGCCGGAAGAATTATCGCCGATGCCCTGATTGAAAAATATGGGATTCAGGAACCGGATCAGCCCAAGAAGACAATGGTCACTAAATCATGGAATGCCTGAAATTAGGCATTGTTGATACAGATTGACAAAACGCACGATACCGGCTAATTTGCAATTATGCTGCACATTAGCCGATAATAAGGACGACGTCATGTATCTACCCAGAACCCTTGAAACTTTTGTCAAAACAGCGGCCGAACAATTTCCGGTGCTGCTGGTCACCGGCGCCAGGCAAGTGGGTAAAACGACGTTTCTTCAGCACATCAGCCAAAACGACAGGGGATATGTCACCCTTGATGATCCGCTGGTTCTGGACCTTGCCAGGCAAGATCCGGCGCTCTTCATGCAGAGATTTCCGCCGCCGGTGCTCATCGATGAAATCCAGTATGCGCCGGAGCTTCTCCCATACATCAAGATGACAGTGGACAGAGACCGCAAACCGGGTTTGTTCTGGCTTACCGGTTCCCAGCAGTTCCACCTGATGAAAGGGGTTTCTGAATCTCTGGCAGGCCGGGTAGCCGTCGTTTTTCTTCTGGGTCTTTCCAGAAAAGAACGGGCGGGCCGGAACCTCATGGACCGCCCGTTTCTGCCTGCGCCGGATGAAATACGGGACCGTCTCGATGCAGGTGAAACACTCCCGTTGAAGGAACTCTACCGGCTCATCTGGCGCGGCGCTTTTCCGGCCATTGCCTTAAATAATGATATGGACCGGGATCTGTTCTACAGCTCATATGTCCAGACGTACCTGCAACGTGATGTCCGTGATCTGTCCCGGGTCGGCGATGAAATGGCTTTTCTGCGGTTTATTCGGGCCGCTTCGGCTCGAACCGCACAAATGCTGAATCTATCCGAGCTTGCACGAGATGCGGATATTTCCCCCAACACCGCTAAAAGCTGGCTCTCCATCCTGCAGGCTTCCGGAATCGCCTACCTGCTGGAGCCTTATCACACGGATGTGACAAAGCGCCTGGTGAAAACACCCAAACTCTATATTCTCGATACCGGATTGTGCGCCTATCTGACGGAATGGTCCAGTCCGGAAACGATCGAGGCAGGCGCCATGTCCGGCGCAATCCTGGAAACATGGATCCTGACGGAACTGCTGAAAAGCTACTGGCACAATGGCCGGCGTGCACCATTTTATTACTATCGGGACAAGGACCAAAAGGAAATCGATCTTCTCATCGTTCAGGATGGTCGGGTCTATCCACTGGAAATTAAAAAAACGGCATCCCCCGGAAAAAACGATGTCCGGCATTTTCAGTCTCTCGAAAAACTGAAGTTACCCATCGGCCCGGGCGGTTTGATTTGCCTGGCCGGGCAGTCTCTGCCGCTGACCCCGTCCGCCCTGTCCATACCGCTGGCAGCGCTCTGAGCAGTCTGCGAAATCCGGCAGAGCCCGAGGCTATAAAACGATGATCGCTTAAAGCGGGTGTAAACCAAATTATGAATCTGCCATCGTTATCGTGCTATTGTTGACGGTTTCGTAAAAAGTCCGGATGCTGCGTTGCCTGGCAACATGCTCAACTATCGAGCGCATTGCAGCGTACGATAAGTATGCTGCAATGCCTCAGGATGGTCGCCAAAAGCTCCGGGGCAATCGCGTGGATTTCATGAACAGTCCGCCATGATCTTTCATTCAGGAGACACCGTTGCATTCCTGATTACAACCCGGTTGCATTTAGTTGGATTGATCTGCACGGAGGTTGGAACAGAGGCTTTATTGCCTCATGGCTCTCATTGAGTGCTTCAGCCAGCGGATTTCCTCAGTCTCGGTGGTAAAATAAAAACTTTCCTAAGCCCCTCTTCAAGCGCGATGGCATCTTCCGGGCAAAAACGGGCGCAGACGCCGCACCCGAAGCAGGCAGCGGCATCCCGGACGGCCTTGCCCGCATCGTCCAACCGGATAGCCTCGGTGGGGCACCGGTCGACACAGGTACCGCATCCCGTGCAGGTTTCCCGGTCGATTCGGGAAAGATGGAACGTGGAATTGACAAGCGGAAAGACCCCTTCCCGCCAGGTTCGAAGTGTATCGCAGCAGTCTTTGCAGCAGTTGCAGATACTGGTCTCGGGTTTTGCCACATTGCTGTTTGGATGAAATGCCTTATGCACCAGGCCCGCCGCTTCCGCCTCATGCATGATCCTGAACGCCTCTTCCTTGGTGATCATGCGGGCAAAACCCTGAGAAGCCGTATGGCGGGCGGACTTTCCGAAAGTGAAACAGTTTTCCAACGGCGCATCCGTGGCGCAGGGTTCACCGAGCAGGGCCCGGCGCTGACGGCAGAAACAATGCCCCACCGCGATTTCATCAAATTTTTCAATGATTTCAGCTACGGACTGGCTGGGAAGAACGACTTCCCCGGCAATGTCCAGGTTTTTGTTTACCGGGATGACCCGGATCGTTTTTCCATCATCCGTACGGCGCGCGGGAACTGTCCGGTCAACCGGGGGAGACATGTTGAACAGCGGCACGAACGCATCGTAGTTTTCCTGGACCTGATCCCTGACCTCGTCGATCAAGCGCTGGAAAAGGACGGCCAGTTCCTTTTCTTTTTCATTCCACTGGAGCGGCCCCATGAAGGTATATTCCATCAAGCCTACCGTCATCAGGGGAAGGAGTCGATACACCATCATACCGGCCGTGTTGGGCTGATTGAAGAGCAGTCCCTTTCCGGCAAGGCTGTTGGCCAGCTCGACAACGTCGGTTTCCGGCATCCCGCAGGAAACTTTCAGCTCGGCAAGGGTCTGGGATGCCTTATTTTCGAATGCCGCTATCAGATCGAGCTCCGCTTCCACATCGCCAACCGCACGTTTGAGGATGGTCAGGGTCGTCTCGTTGACAGGGAAAGGGACCATTCCCTGCTTGCAGACGACACTTGCCGCTTTTTCGTATTTTGATTGCAGTGAATCACCAGTCATTGTTTTCTCCTTTATTTTTTTTTCATAACCCGATGGATTAAAAACAGGTGGCCCTCAGACGGATCGGTTCATGCGCTATGCATGGCTTCCTTTATTCTCTCCGGCGTCATGGGCATCCGGAGCATCCTTGCCCCCACGGCATCATAGATGGCATTGGCCAGAACCGCGCCCATGGTGACAATGCCTGGTTCACCGCCGCCCTGGGGCGGACTTTCCCGGTCATTCAGGATGAGGGTTTCGATCCTGGGCAGCCAGGAAAACCGCGGAATATTATAGGCATCAAAATTTTTATCCAGAATCTCGCCTCCCTTGAAGCGGACGGTTTCCGACAGGGCGTAGCCGAGCCCCATGGTGATGCAACCTTCCATCTGAATGGTGGCACCTTCGGGATTGATCGCAAGTCCCATGTCCTGACCGCAAAGGACCCGCTTCACCTGAACGCTTCCGGTCTTTTGGTCCACAGCGACTTCAGCCATGGTGACCACATAGGTTCCGGCATCGATTCCGCAGGCAACGCCGCAGCCGTTGCCGCTCGGCGCAACGGCTGGCTTCCAGTTGAATTTCTCCGCAGCCGCTTCCAGGAGCCGCCGCATTTTCACGTCCTCCAGATGACGCAGGCGAAATGCCACGGGATCCATCCCGGCTTTGACGGCCATGATATCGATGTGGGATTCTCTGGCAAAGGTATTGGTGTTGTTGCTCGGGGCGTGCCAGGCACCGGTTGCAAACGGATGGGAGCCGGGCGTCCCCACCCAGCTTGCACCGTGTACCTGCGTGCGATGGTTCTGAATGGCGTAAAAATGTTCCGCCACTTCTTTCCTTTGCCGCTTATTTTAAGAAATTCACGCCGGTTTAATGAAAAACCGGGGAGACCGTTGCCGGAATCAAGAGTCGGGTATTTTTCATCCTGCATATCAATTCCCTCCCATCTGTTCGGCGGCTGCCTTAATGGCTTGAACGATGCGTTTATGCGCACCGCAGCGGCACAGGTTATCATTCATGCCTTCAATGATCTGGGCTTCCGAAGGCCGGGGGGTTTTGTGCAGCAATGCATAGGCATTCAGAATCATTCCAGACGTGCAATATCCGCACTGCATTGCATCATGGGCGATGAATGCATCCTGCAAGGGGTGCAGTTTGCCATCGCCTGCCAGTCCTTCGATCGTTATGACCTCCTTGCCCTGAACCTCTTTCATGGACGTGATGCATGACCGAACAGCTTCATCGTTGATCAGAACCGTGCACGCCCCGCACAAGCTTTCGCCGCATCCATATTTGGTTCCGGTCAATCCAAGATCGGTGCGCAACCCCCACAACAACATTCGGCCGCTGTCCACCGACAAGCTCACAGACTTGCCGTTGAGTTTGAAATCAATCGTCTCAATCATAAAGCCCTCCCATGCTTTTAGAAGTGTGATAGACTGGTCTTGAAAATAGTCCTCGTACTTTACAATCCGCCAAAAACTCTTTTTCGGCTTTTTGGGGGTACACAGCTCAAGGCTCGAACCACTTGAAGCCTCTGTCCTTGTCGTATCGCAGAAACAAATTGCCCGGAGAGTTAATCGGCCTTTCGAATCGGAACACAAGACGCTTGACGAAGTTCAGACGATAGGGTCCAGACTGAACGACCTCCGCCAATTTCACCTTATAACCGTCAGTAGCGTATTCGCGGCCCTCCTTGATGAAGGCGCGTTCACTAAATCCCATGGTTAATATCCCATATATACCTGAATAATAAGGCGCATCAATGGCGGTGAGTTCCAGTGTGAACGGATCGGTTCGTTTGATCATGGACTCGACCTCATCCCAGTCATGTTTCGCGGGATAGGGTGAAAGGATGTACAGTTTGAAAAGGTGCTTGGGCCAGAACAACTGTAAGGCTGCCTTCGGGGGACCTGTCACAAAAGGGGAATCCACAAGATAGAGATCAATGGGCTCTGTCCCCGCAGGCAGTTGTTCCCCAATCTGACCCAAGAGTCGCTTGGCCTCTCGGGACATCGCAACGAACATCCCATTTGCCGCCTGAAGACCAATGCAAAAAAACGCAATCAAGCTTACTGCCATTATCTTGCGCTGCCTGGAGCGGGTAATCCACAGCGGTCGGCCGCGTTCCGATAGACGGTTCCAGATCACAAGATAGAGCAAGGTGATCCCTGCCAATGGGAAGTAGAAATAAAACGGGGCAACGAGCAGAGGTGCGGTCGGCAGCACGGACACCACCACCCATACAACGGCCAACCAGCCCGTGCGTCGCAAGGCATTGTCATCACCGGCATGAATGAGCATGACTATCCAGCCAGCTATCAAACAGGCCACCAGAATAAGCGGGACTATCAGCCAAGGGGTTTTTACCAGGAACAATTCGATTGGAAAGATCATCGGGACATGCAGCAAGAGACTGTAAAAAACGCACGTGGCCTTTGCCATCGCCCAGGTAAGGAACCCCGGTTCGTTCCATGAGTGGTAAAAAGGGGATGAAATCGGCAGGGGGAAACCGCCGAGAGCTTTGGTGCGTAATGCAAGATAGGGGATCGTAATCAGAAAATAAGGTAACTGCCACCCGAATGACAATCGAGGCCGAAGCAGGACCAGTCTCCACACCGCCAGTATGATAAAGGGCAATACCAGGGCGTTCTCCTTTGAAAACAAAGCCAGGGATGCCGTCCCAAGCGACAGGAAATAGAAAATGCCGCCCCCTCCCCTGGCAAACCGCAGGTAGGACCACAGAGCGACCATCATGCCCAACGCGGGAAGTAGTTCGGTACGGCCGGAAACCCATGCAACACTCATGGCGTGGAATGGCATCAGGCCGTATAAGGTTGCCCCGAAGAGCGCCATGCCTCTTTTTCCGGGGATCAATTCCCGCAGAACTCCGAAAAAAGCCGATACCACCATGAGGTGCAGTACGATATTGGAAATATGGTACCCCCAGGCCCGCAATCCCCATACAGCATGATCAATTAACAGGGAGGCAAGAAAAATCGGCCGGAAATACTGCATCTTCAACTCTGAAAGCGGCGGTGTAATCCAACCATCCTGAAAACCTCGGCTGTCAATGATGTATCCCCCCATGAGTTTCCACAGGGACCAGCCCGAGCTTAACGCATTCTTGATATTATAGAAGTCATCGGCGAAAAAAAAGCCGAAGAGGGAAATGGAAAAACATAACGTCAACAGGACAAGGCTTCCAGCGACTTTCAACGAATGGCTTGACGCTATGGAGTCAAACCCGGTTTCTGAAAATACAGGCGGAAAAAACGTGCTGGACATGGACGGGTTCTTAACTGTAAATTTCATTAGTTCGATAATCGCATCTATGGGTGGTTGTCTTTCCAGAAATCAAGCAACAGCCGCCATCATCCTGCTATGAAAAATGCGTTCCAATTGGTGTTGATTGGGACCATCCATGGTTTAAATCAAAAGCTCGGATGCGCTGATCCCGGATGAATTTGCCCGCTGCCAATCCTCTTTGACCACGGACAGGAGTTTTTTGGCAAAATCGGAAACAAGTTGTATGGAATCAAAATCGGGCGGGCACAGGAGTTTTTGCATCAGAAACCCGTCTCCGCCGAACCAGCGGGGCAGCGCGCCGCCAAAGAAATACCCCCTGTCCCGGAGGATGTCCACCGCTTTTCCCACCCAGGGCGTGGTCAGGTTGACCCAGGCCTGCAAGACAACGGCATTTTGTGCCAGGGACCGGGCCTCAAAATCCGAAAAAAAGGCATTAAAATCATTTCCGATTTCATGAACAGCCATCCGGGCTACCTGAGCAAATTCAAAAACCGCCGGATTCCCTTTGGAGTTTAACGTGTTAGGGACATCCGTGCTGGAGAGATCTATTTGCCGGGTATCATCAAGCTGCGCATAAATCCATCGAAGCGGCCCTTCATATGCTGCCGGCAGATAAATCCTGTGCGGCCTGGAATGGTAGCTGCGGAAAGCGTCCAGGGTTGCGACACGTCCAGTGGCACTTTTTTCCTTGCTGTAGGCTTCAGCCGGCATGAGGGCAACTTCCAAGGCAGTCGTCACAAATTTATGGACGGGAAGGACTTTCTGTTGAAAAATATGGTTGCAGACCGCCTCCCCGAAGACCTCTTCGATATGGGGGTTTTGCGGAACAAACTCTTCGTATAAAAATCGCAACACCCGGCCGTTGACCCCCAGGTTACGGTATTCCTTGAGAACCAGGCCGACACCTGCCTCGTATAGAGAGGGGTTGGGAGCCGAGGGAAACAAATGCGTCACGCCGATGACCTCCCCTGAAGGACTGCGGGCGACAATGGAGTAATAACGGCCGTCCTTGTTTGCCGCGATGATTGCGGCCGGATCATAAAAAAGACGGATCGGATAATTTTCGCCGTAAACGGATCGGAAGAGCCGAACAATGCCATCGGCATCTTCCGGACAAAAATTTCCGACTGTAACTTCCTGTTCTGTTTGATTTTCAGTTTTATTCGGGTCATTTTCCATATCGAGACAATCCTTTTTCCTGTAAATCCAACTATCTGTCGATACAAATTCATCACACCAATCACTGATAAGACGGGAAACATCCGATTTCGTGCTGTAGCGGTCAGGCATTTCCCCTTTGATTAAAATCCCGGATGATTCGGTTTAGCATATTTTTCTTCATAACAAAGATGTTAAACTCGTAAAAAGTCAAATTTGGGATGGCAAAGTAAAAAACTCCAGATGCGAGGCGCGCAAATCCTGAGGAATGAAGCGTACTTTTGGGTACGCTGCAATGACGAAGGATGCCGCGCAACGACGCAGATGGACTTTTTACGAAGCCATCAAAGATGTTTATCAATTTTATTCTTTATATCAAGGGGAAAATGCGTTATCGGATCATCAAGCGCCTTTCAAAGCAGATTATATATTAGAGATCGGGGTCAAATGGATCACCGAGGGTTTTACCATCAGGAACAATGTTCCCCCGGAAGGACAACAATGATGTCAAATAAATGGCTATTCATCATCGTGTTATTGTCTTGCGCTTGCGCTGGCAATGCAGCAACGACTCTTATGCAAAAAGATGAGATATTCAACCAGTTTTACGCTGACTTTCAAAAAGCGGTTAAAATCGGGGATAAAGAGCAAGTGGCAAGTATGACGGATTTCGACGACGGATTCACCTGGGAAGCGAACGAGCGCTTCCGGCAAATCAAATCCAAGGCAGCCTTTCTGAAGAACTACAATGAGATGTTCACCGCAACGATCAAAAACAAGATCGCAACAGCAAAACCTGAAAAGATTGACGATAACAGCTTCTTTATCAACTGGCACACGAAGAACCTGGAGTACTCGCTTCATTTTTACCGACAAGGAGACGGCGGTTTCAAATTCGAAGGTCTGGCGGTGGGGCCATATTAGCATGCGGAATCCAGAAATGACGCATGCTCACAAAAAGGCGGTAAAGAAAACAATCAAGGTGGGTTGTATACTCCTGTTGATGACAAAGACGATCCTACCCGCCGCCCGCTATTTATGACATGAGAAAGAGAGTGATCTGGTTTGTCCTGCCGATTTCGAAGCCACCGTTCTTGATGTCGCGCAAGGCGCATTCACGCGACCCAAATCCGATCGAAATGTTAGAAGACAGTTAACTGATTATGAACGAGATGACGCCTTACAGACCACAAATCAGAATTGGATTCGCTGCTTTCCCTAAGATTCAAGTTTGTTAGGAAACCGCGAATTGATGCAACTTGAAGTATATCAGTCATAATTTTGTGCAGTCCAACCTGTATAAGGGCCATAAAGCTTATAGGATGCTAAATTGCCACTATTATCCAAATTCCAGAGTGACACATATCCGTCAGTCCGCACCCAGAGCATATTCCCAGTTCCGTCACTGTTCCGGCGATAGTCCTTGGCAGTCCAATCTGGGTAGGGGCCGTAAAGCTTATAATTGCTCATATTGCCACTAATATCCATATCCCAGATCGACGTATATCCGTCAGTCCGCACCCAGAGCATATTCCCAGTTCCGTCACTGTTCCGCTGATAGCTCTTGGCAGTCCAATCTGGGTAGGGGCCGTAAAGCTTATAGTTGCTCATATTGCCACTGATATCCGTATCCCAGACCGACGTATATCCATCAGTCCGCACCCAGAGCATATTCCCAG
The DNA here is from genome assembly GCA_016219185.1 of Deltaproteobacteria bacterium. Lineage (GTDB taxonomy): Bacteria > Desulfobacterota > Desulfobacteria > Desulfobacterales > Desulfatirhabdiaceae > RAAP-1. The sequence continues at coordinate 22,047 of JACRBZ010000017.1, read as the reverse complement.
TTCCGTCACTGTTCCGGTGATAGTTCTTGGCAGCCCAATCTGAGTATGGGCCGTAAAGCTTATAGTTGCTCATATTGCCACTGGTATCCATATCCCAGATCGATGCGCTTCCATCGCTTCCATCCCAAAGAAGCGTGGAGACCTCCGTTGGTGTCGGTGTTGGCGCCTGGGTCACCGTCACATCCACCGAGCTACCAGTCACTCCGGTTGCTGTCACCCGGACCGTCCCCGTACGTACTGATGAGCCGGTGTTGGCATCGAATGCGCAGGTGATCGTTCCGGCATTGCTTCCGCTTGCACCGGATGTGATCGAAAGCCAACTGCCACCTGATGTTACCTGCGCGGTCCAGGGTATTGTTCCTGTTCCGGTGTTTAAAACGCTGAAAGTGCTTGTACCGGTATCCTTTGCTACATTCCAAGTAGTTGGGGTTACGGTAAGAACTCCGGGAATAACGGATCTCAAATCGATGGTGTAAGAATAAGCACCGGATTCATCACTCAGACCACTGCTGTTGGCACCGATAAAACGATATTTGTACATCACAATCCCGCCTGTTACGCTTGCAAGATTGCATGCCAGGGAAGTAGCATTGGCACTTATATCAAAGTCTCTTGCGCTGGGAATTCTTGGATCTGCGGGCGGATTATTGACATCATTGGATGAGGTAAACGTACCATAGATATTGGCTGCTCCGGTGCTTGTGGCCGTAATGGTTTGCGTGGTTCCAGTGGTCCAGACCGTATTGTTTATCGGCGTAACAACCGGCTTTTCGGGTTTGGTTCCCGTAACCCAGTATTGCGAAACGCCTTCAACATCTGTTGCCCAGTTAATGGACCCATCGGAATTTGATCCGGAATGGGCATACCAATTGTTATAAGCATCGGCATTCACAGTAAAAGAGACCGAGTTATAATACGAGTTCGATCCGATCTGCTGATCAACCTTTACATAAAGCCACCCGGCACGCGACGCCGGCAAATAGGGCGCGGCAAATCCATCTGATAAAATTGCGAGCCGTCCGCCATTAACCTGCCCGGGGTAATACTGATCTGCGGCTTCTAACGCTGACAGCGTATAGGATGATGACGGCGAAATACGGCCAAAAGCACTTGTTGGCGGAATTCCATGACGCGCAATAGCGCTCTGACCGCCCCACTCCAGAATTTCCAGGGAGATGAGCGTGGCTCCTGGCGGAACAAACACTCTGAAATATTGGATATACCCAGATTTATATATATTATTGATTATATAATTTCCGTGCACATCTGCCTGCCCCGCCCTTCCGTAATCTCCACCGAGCGAAGTATATATCGTGGGATTGGCCGCGCTTGCAACCCCTGCCACGAACAAATACATCAGTGCAAACAGCCACATTTTAGTCCATATTTTCATGACAAACCTCCAAAACAAAACGTAATAAATATTTCAACTTGACAAAGTTAATAACGAGCCGGACTATTTATATGCAATTATAATGCCATATTTACCACATTTCGTGACTATGATGGCAACTCTGGCGAGCAGGAGAAAATACGTCTACTATAACATGGATATCAAGATATTTTGATGGCATCAGATGATATTAAAATCATTCCAGCGAGGCCAGAATGGGAGCGAGTGCGAACCGATAAGTATCCTCCCCTCACTGCTCTCCTGCCCCTGGAAATAAGGCAGCAGCGGCTTATCGATACCATCCATGTTTCATTCCAACGAATTAAAGAACTTGTGAGCAATAAAAGAGAGGTGACGCCAAGCGCATTGCGACGATTGGTCGAGTTTCTTGGAGTATCGGAAAATCTCCATATGGGCCTACAGGTCCGGCGGAAATGAATGTCAACCCTCAAACACCCTCCCGTCAAAAAGCTGACCCAACGCCAAGATTTCTTTCAAGAAGCAGAAGAAGTATAATTCCAACCAAAAAGTGTAATATTTGGGACAGATTTTGCTCCAAACGATATCTTTCTTTCAAGATTGCAAGCAAAAGACAATCATGGCTACCCTGAGTTGAGCCTTAACAGCATGTGTAGAGGTGCGCACAAAACGTTTTTACCTGGAGGTCAATGACATTGACTTAGGGAATGACAAAAAAACTCATATGGTGCTACCATGGGATCTGCTTTTCAAGCTTAGAACAAATTTACCGTGGGAATCAAACGTTTTTCACTTGAACAAGGGTGGAAGTGTGGTTTATTTTATAAAGCCGGATGATCTGTTTCTTGTCAGCGCCGGTCAGAAGAAGCGGATGGCAGGTGAATTTTGTGGCAATGGTGGCATATACCATTGGCAGGAGTAAAAACAATTGGCAGGATATAGTTAATGATGAATGGCAGTTCGGATCCTCTGCACCTGCTTGCATGCGGTCAGGTGCAGCAAGCATTACAGGCTGCTGAAGCCTGTTTGCAAAACGATTTCAACAACGCCGACTTGTACAATATTGCCGGCATTTGCGCGATTACCCTCGGAGATCACGCGCGCGCAGAGCATTATTGGCGACAAACAATCCGGCTTAATCCCAAGGCATCGCAAGCATGCTTCAACCTCGGGCTTCTTTGCGCCCGCTCGCAGCGGGATGAAGAGGCGGAGCAATATTACCGGAAAACAATTTCAATAGATCCGGGAAATATTGACGCGTACAACAATCTTGGACTCATATTTGCCAGGGGAAAGCAAGAAGAGAAAGCCGAATATTGGTACAGAAAAGCCATTTCGTTGAATCCCGGAAATTCCGAAATTCACACCAACCTCGGCGTCCTTCTTGCCGGTCGCAAGAAAGACGATGAAGCCGAGCAATGTTATCGAAACGCCATTGTATTGGATTCCGGCAATGCAGAGGCTTATTCCAACCTCGGTGTCCTTCTTGCCGGCCATAAACAAAACGATGAGGCAGAACGGTGTTATCGGAAAGCCATTTCGCTGAATCCCTGCAATGCGGTGGCGTATTCCAATCTCGGTATTTTACTCGCCGGCTGCAAGAAAGACGATGAAGCTGAACAGTGTTATCGAAACGCCATTGCACTAGATCCCGTCAATTCAGAGGCATACACGAATCTTGGCCTTTTACTGGAAAACCGGAAGCGGGAAGAAGAAGCCGAAGCGTGCCAGCGGGAAGCCGTCAAACTCAGCCCCGGATCCGCGGAAATTCATTCCAATCTTGCCAGCCTTCTGACAAATCGCTCCGATTATTCCCCGGAAGCCGAGGATCACTACCTTCAGGCAATTGCCATCAGCCCGGAATCGGCATTCCCCTATTCCAACTTGGGTGTCTATCTGACCAATCAAAAACGGGATAACGAGGCTGAACATCGCTTTCGGCAAGCCCTGGCCCAGGATCCGGATTATCAACTCGCCCATCTCAATCTTGGTTTCCTGCTCCTATCCCAGGGGCGTTTCGCAGAGGGCTGGATCCATCATGAAGCGCGTTACGATCCGGGACTGCCGGATAGCGGGATCCCCCTTCCGAATCTGCCATTCCCGAAATGGCGCGGTGAATCCTTGGCAGGCAAATCCTTGCTGGTATGGCTGGAACAGGGATTTGGCGATGAAATCCAGTTTTGCCGGTATTTGCCGCTGATGAAAAAGCAATTGGGGGTTCATCATATCACCTATGTGTGCAAGGCATCCCTTAAACGCCTCATGGAAACCCTGCAGGGAGTGGATTCGGTTATTGCGTTCAGCGAGATTGGACCCGATATCCAGCCCCATGATTATTGGACACTTCCTCTAAGCATTCCGTTGTACTGGAAGGGCGAAACCGGGACTTTTCCGACCCGGATTCCTTACTTAAAAGCGCCTGCCGAACGCATTGCTCACTGGAAGCCCCGCTTGCCGATTGATAGTTTCCGTGTCGGTCTGGTATGGCGGGGAAACGGCAAACACCACAACGACAATGACCGATCACTTCCCTGGCTTTCGACCCTGGCTCCGCTGTGGACCGTACCCGGTGTACGATTTGTCAGTCTTCAAATGGGGTTGGCCGGAGATGAAGCCAAAAACCCTCCACAAGGCCAATCCTTGTTGCACCTGGGGTTCGATATCGCCGACTTTTCGGACACGGCGGCCATTATTGACCAGTTGGATCTTTTGATTTGCGTGGACACCGCCGTTGCCCACCTTGCCGGTGCGCTGGGCAAGGCTTGCTGGGTGTTGCTACCGGCTTACAGAACCGACTGGCGCTGGTTGCGCAAGCGTAGCGATTCGCCCTGGTATCCGGGTGTCATGCGTTTATTCCGGCAGACGACCCGCGGCGTCTGGACCCCGGTCATTGAGGAAGTCCGGAAAGCACTCTGCCGGGCCGTATCAGTTCAAGGAATTCACGGAAGGGAGATCCGCTGATTTCCATCCCCCTCCCAGCGCTTTGATCAGAAGAACGCTTGCGGCCAGTTGCCGACTCCGGATTTCAAGAAGCGTTCTTTCGCTGGCAAGTTTCGCTGTCTGGGCAACAATGACATTGATATAACTTACGGTTCCGGCCTTATACTGGTTGATCGTCACGGCTGCGGCCTGCCGGGCCGCATTAACAGCCTCTGTCTGGACCCGCGCTTCTTCCCCCAGAATGCGGAGTGCTGCCAGATTGTCCTCAACCTCCTGAAAGGCGTTAAGAACAATCTTGCGATAAGTTGCGGCGGTTGCATCATAGGCAGCCAGCGCCTGATCACTCTGGGCCTGGCGCAGCCCCCCATCGAAAACCGTCTGGGAAATCGAAGGGCCTACAGACCAGAAACGGCTCGGCCAGCTCAGCCACTGGTCCGCACGCGATGCTTCAAGTCCCGCCAGAGCACCTATTTGAACGGTTGGGTAAAATGCAGCACGGGCCACGCCGATCTGCGCATTGGCCATTGCCATGCGCCGCTCGGCCGCGGCAATGTCGGACCGCTGTTCGAGAAGTTCCGATGGCACGGAAACCGGGATGGACGGCTGTGAGGGAATAAGCGGGGCAGCCGGAAGCGAGAATTCAGAAGCCGGTTTTCCGATCAGAATGGCCATGGCGTGTTCCATCTGGGCGCGTTGCAAGCCAAGGTCAAGGGCCTGGGCCCGGGTGCTCTTAAGCTGGGTTTCCGCCTGCAGCACATCCGATCTGGCAACAACGCCGCTATTGTACCGGTTATTCGTCAGTTCAAGGGACTTCCCGTAATAGGCGACCGTGGAATCGAGGAGTTGTTTCTGGGCATCGAGGGTCCGAAGTTGCAGATAATCCAGGGCCAATTCAGCCTGAGCGCTCAATCGGACCGCGGCCAGATCCGCCGCGCTCGCCTGGGCGCTTGCCTGGCTCGCTTCAACGGTACGGCGGATCCGGCCCCACAGGTCGGCTTCCCACGAAAGGTCGATCGGCAGTAAAAAATCCGAGACACTGACCCCGCTGGTGCTGGGCCCGAGGTTCTCTGATGAGGCAGCGCGTTTTGCCGATGCCCCGACCGTGAGCGTGGGAAAGTAGCCTGCCCGGGCGGACTGGACCAAAGCCCTGGCCTGCCGGAACTGTGCTTCCGCAACCCATACATTCGGGTTGGCAACGATCACCTGCGCTTCAAGCGCATTCATCTGCGGATCGTTAAAAAGCTCCCACCATGCTTCCTTGATGGCGTCGTCATTCGGACTGGCCACTTTCCAGCCGTCAATTTCCTTGTAAGAAACCGGAATCCCGGTGATCGGCCGCACATATTCCGGACCCACGGTGCAGGATGTGACGGATACCAGCAGTCCGACGGCAAACAGAAGTCTTTCCCATCTCATTAAAGTCATTTTTTCTCTCATTGCAGCGACTCGGGTGTTTGTCTATTTTCCTTCAATCCATATCGCAGCGCCCGTCTGCGCTTTCCGTCCATCCATAATCTGAAACGGTCCAGATAAAGATAAACCACAGGGGTTGTATAGAGCGTCAGCATTTGGCTGAAAATCAGCCCGCCGACAACGGCAATACCCAGCGGCCGACGCAGCTCGGAGCCGACCCCGTGACCGATTGCCAGCGGAAGTGCTCCGATAAGCGCCGCCATGGTGGTCATCATGATCGGCCGAAACCGCAGCAGGCACGCCTGAAAAATCGCTTCCTCAGGGGCCGTTCCCTCTTTACGTTCAGCTTCCAGGGCAAAGTCCACCATCATGATGCCGTTCTTCTTGACGATGCCGATCAGCAGGATAACGCCGATAACGGCAATGAGGCTAAGATCCGTCCTTAAGATCATCAGGGCAAGTACCGCACCCACCCCGGCCGATGGCAGGGTGGAAAGAATGGTCAGCGGGTGGATGTAGCTCTCGTATAGCACGCCGAGCACGATATAGACGGTAACCAGCGCAGCCAGGATCAGCAACGGCTCATTGGCGAGCGATGACTTGAATGCCTGGGCCGTTCCCGCAAAATTTCCCCGGATACTACCCGGCATCCCGATCTCCCGCGTGGCATTCTCAAGGGCTTCCACTGCATCTCCGAGCGCTACGCCGGGCGCCAGATTGAAAGACAGGGTTATCGAGGGGAACTGCCCCTGATGGTTTACAGCCAGGGCCGTGGCGGTCGGTTCATAATGGGTAAAAGCGCTCAAGGGAACCTGGGTACCTTTGGATGAAGGGACATAGATGTCTTTCAACGTCTCCGGATTCTGCCAGAAACGAGGATCGACCTCCATAACCACATGGTATTGGTTCAACAGGGTATAGTTGATCGACACCTGGCGCTGACCGAAGGCATCGTACAGGGTATTGTCGATGGCCTGCGGCGTGATACCCAGCCGGGAGGCCGTGGGGCGGTCGATAACCAGAGACGCCTGGCGGCCCTTATTCTGCTGGTCGCTGCTGAGATCGGCCAGTTTCGGAATCGTGCGCAGCTTTTGCAGAAGGGCTTGGGCCCATCGGTTGAGTTCCTTCGGATCGTCACTCTGGAGGGTGTACTGGTAGAGGGCATTGCTGATTCTCCCGCCAACACGCAGATCCTGAACAGGTTGGAGAAAAGTGGGGGCGCCGGGGACTTGCACCAGATTCTTACGCAATCTTCCGATGATCCCTTTTGCATCCGCGGTCCGATTCCCGAAGGGTTTCAGCGAAATAAACATCCGGCCGGAATTGGTGGTGGCCCCGCCGCCGCCGCCCCCGCCGGTAAAGCCCGTTACGTACTCCACATCGGGATCTTTTTTGATGATGTCAATAATCTGCGCCAGTTTTTCCTGCATGGCCTGAAACGAGATATCCTGGGCAGCCTGAATGGCGCCCGCAATGCGGCCGGTGTCCTGTTCGGGAAAGAAGCCTTTGGGCACAAGGATAAAGAGACCAATGTTAATCACGACCATGAGCAGCATAAGCATGAGCATGATGCGGGAGTGGCGGATTGCCCAGCGTAGCGTCACCTCGTATCTGGCATGCATCCAACCGAACATATTCTCGCTTGCCCTGTAAAGCATCCCGTGCTTGCGCTTTTTTTCAGGTTTAAGGAGCGTTGCGCACATCATCGGGGTCAGGGTCAGCGAAACTGCCAGGGAAATCATGATCGCGACAGAGAGGATGACGGCAAATTCGCGGAACAGGCGGCCGACCATCCCGCCCATCAGGAGAATGGGGATGAATACGGCTACCAGTGAGAAGCTCATGGAAAGGACGGTAAACGCAATTTCCTTTGACCCGGATAATGCCGCCTTCTGGGCCGATTCCCCCATTTCCCGGTAACGGGTAATATTTTCAAGCACCACAATGGCATCGTCCACAACAAACCCGGTGGCAACGGTGAGCGCCATGAGAGAAAGGTTGTCCAGCGAGTAACCGCACAGGTACATCACGCCGAAGGTGCCGATGATCGACACCGCCACGGCGACAGCCGGGATGATTGTTGCGCGGATACTCCGCAGAAACCAGAATACCACCAGGATAACGAGAAATCCCGACATGATGAGGGTCCATCCCACATCCCTGAGCGATCCGCGAATCGGCGGGGTCCGATCGAGTACCACCGACAGATCGATTGACCCGGGAAGGGCGGCTCCCAGTTGCGGGAGCAGGCTGCGGACATTGTCAACGGTTTCGATGATGTTGGCTCCGGGCTGACGGAAGATAACCAGCATGACAGCCGGCTTGCCGTTGACCATACCCGCCGTGCGCAGATCCTCCACCGAATCCTGAACATTGGCTACATCCGACAGCCGAACCGCCGAACCCGAGCGGTAAGTGACGATCAGCGGCAGGTATTCATCAGCAGTGCCGAGTTGGTCGTTGGTTCGGATCCCCCACGTTCTGTCGTCCTTGACCAACTCACCCTTGGGGCGGTTGACATTGGTACCGGCCAGAAAAACGCGCATGGCTTCAAGGCTGATTCCATATTGGCTGAGCGTCAGGGGATTCAGATCCACACGGACTGCGGGAAGCGAGCTTCCTCCTACAAAGACCTGGCCGACCCCTTTAATTTGAGAGAGCTTCTGCTGAAGGATGGACGAAGCCGCATCGTACATCCCGGCCTTGGTCATGGTGTCGGATGTAAGGGCCAGAATCAGAATCGGCGCATCCGACGGGTTGACCTTGCGATAGGACGGGTTGCTCGGAAGGTTTGACGGCAGATACCCCCTGGCCGCGTTAATCGCACCCTGAACATCCCGGGCAGCCCCATCGATGTTGCGGTTCAGGTCGAACTGCAGGGTGATGCTGGTCGAGCCGCGGTAACTGGCGGAGGTCATCTCCGTCACGCCGGCGATCCGGCCGAACTGGCGTTCCAGGGGCGCGGCAACCGAGGTTGACATGGTTTCGGGGTCGGCACCGGGAAGGGACGCCGACACCGATATGGTCGGAAAATCCACCTGAGGCAACGGTGACACGGGAAGGAGCCGGAAAGAGACGGCTCCGGAGAGAACGAGCCCGATGGTCAAAAGCGTGGTTGCGACCGGTCTTCTGATGAAAACGGCGGAGATGTTCACGGCGAAACCTCCATCTCGTTTTCATCTGCTGCATATCCGGACAACGCTTTACGGCTGCGTCGCATCAACCGGTCGAAAGCAAGATAGATGACCGGCGTCGTGTAGAGGGTCAGAACCTGGCTGATGATCAGCCCTCCCACGATGGCGATACCCAGCGGACGACGCAGTTCAGATCCGACACCCCGGCCCAGGGCCAGGGGAAGCGCCCCCAGAAGCGCTGCCAGGGTGGTCATCATGATCGGGCGAAACCTCAGAAGGCATGCCTGAAAAATCGCTTCCTCGGGGGGTTTCCCCAGTTTGCGTTCGGCTTCCAGGGCAAAATCCACCATCATGATGCCGTTCTTCTTGACGATGCCGATCAGCAGGATGATGCCGATCACGGCAATGACGCTGAGTTCCGTGTGAAAGACCATGAGCGAAAGAACCGCTCCCACCCCGGCGGAAGGCAGCGTGGAGAGGATGGTGACCGGATGAATGAAGCTTTCGTACAACACCCCGAGAACGATGTAGACCGTTATCAATGCCGCCAGAATCAGGAGTGGTTCATGGGTGAGGGAATCCTTGAATGCCTGCGCCGTTCCCTGAAAATTGCCGCGGATGCTCGCTGGCAGCCCTAAATGTTGCAGCGTCTCTTCGACTGCGGTTACGGCGCCGCCAAGCGCCACGCCGGGCGCAAGGTTGAATGATGCGGTCACTGCCGGAAACTGCCCCTGCCGGTTGATCACCAGTGCTCCGGTCGATTCCTCGGCCCGGCTGATGGCGCTGAGCGGCACGGTTCCGCCGTCTTTCCCGCGCAGGTACACTGAAGACAGCCCGTCCGGGCCCTGCTGAAAATTGGATTTAACGGAAAGGACCACGCGGTATTGGTTCAGCTCCGTGAAAATCGTGGATATCTGCCGCTGTCCAAAGGCGTCGTACAGCGTGTCGTCGATAAGCTGCGGGGTGATGCCGAACCGGGCGGCCGTGCTCCGGTCAACGGTGAGTCCGATCCGAAGGCCCTGACCCTGCTCGTCGCTGCTGACATCCCGCAGTTCGGGCCGGGCCTGAAGCGATTCGACCACCCTGGGCGCCCAGCGTTTCAGTTCCGCGGTGTTGGGATCTTCGAGTGTATATTTGAACTGGGTGCGGCTGATCCGCGCGTCAACGGTCAGATCCTGCACCGGCTGCATGAAGAGCGTGATGCCGTTGATCTTTGCCAGTTCGGGCTGGAGCTGCAGGATGACTTCGCCGGCGCTTGCGTCCCGCTCGGCAAGGGGTTTGAGGTTAATAAGTATCCTGCCGCTGTTCAAGGTGGTATTGGTTCCGTCCACGCCGATAAATGACGAAAGGCTCGCCACAGCCGGATTTTTCAGGATCACTCCGGCAAGCGCCTGTTGTCGATCGGCCATGGCCGAGAAGGAAATCGATTGCGGGGCCTCCGAAATGCCCTGAATCACGCCTGTATCCTGAACCGGGAAAAAGCCCTTGGGAACGATGATATAAAGGACCACCGTCAGGACCAGCGTGGCCATGGCCACGCCTATGGTGGCTGTCTGGTGATGCAGCACCCACTGAAGGGAGCTTCCGTAGGCGGCGATGACCCGATCGAAGAACCGCTGGGAGGCGTGGTAGAATTTTCCCTGCCGGTCCTCGGGGGTGAATTTGAGAATTCTGGCGCACATCATCGGCGTCAAAGTCAAAGAGACAACCGCCGAGATCAGAATGGTGACGCCAAGGGTGATGGCGAATTCGCGGAAGAGGCGGCCCACCACATCCCCCATGAAGAGAAGCGGGATCAGCACGGCAATGAGTGAAACGGTCAGAGAAAGAATGGTGAAGCCGATCTGCTGGGCCCCCTTGAGGGCCGCCTGCATCGGGGTCTCCCCTTCTTCAACAAAGCGGGCGATATTTTCGATCATCACGATGGCATCATCGACCACAAAGCCGGTTGAAATGGTGAGGGCCATCAGCGTGAGATTGTTGAGGCTGAACCCCAGCAGATACATGACCCCGAAGGTTCCGACCAGGGACAGGGGAACCGCCACACTGGGAATCGTGGTCGCGGCCAGATTGCGCAGGAACAGAAAAATGACCAGAACGACCAGAACCACGGCCAGCATTAGCTCGAACTGCACGTCCTTTACCGACTCACGGATGGTCGTGGTTCGATCGGTCAGCACCGATACGTTGACAGCGGCCGGCAGAGCGCTTTTTAATTGCGGCAGCAGTGCTTTGATGCGATCAACGACCTCAATAACGTTGGCCCCCGGCTGTCGCTGGATGTTGACAACAACGGCCGGGGTGCCATTCATCCAGGCGGCCTGATTCAGGTTCTCGGCACTGTCAAGAACCTCGGCCACATCAGAGAGGTGAACCGCTGCGCCGTTCTTATAGGCGATGACGAGCGGGCTGAAATCCCTGCTGGAATAGAGCTGGTCGTTGGCACCGATGATATATGCCTGACGGGGGCCGTCAAAGCCGCCTTTGGCCTGATTGACATTGGCGGCGGCAATGGCGGCGCGCAGATCTTCAAGGGTCAGCCCGTAGGAAGCAAGGGCTGTCGGATTGACATGAACCCGCACCGCCGGCCGCTGGCCCCCGCTGATGCTGACAAGCCCGACCCCAGGCAACTGGGATATCTTCTGGGCAAACCGGGTATCCGCCAGATCTTCCACCTGCGGCAGCGGGAGTGAGTCCGCCATCAATGCCAGTGTCAGGATCGGCGCATCCGCCGGGTTGACCTTGCTGTAAACCGGTGGGTTCGGCAGATCCTTCGGCAGGAATGTAAACCCCGCGTTGATGGCTGCCTGGACTTCCTGCTCGGCCACGTCCAGGCTCAGGTCCAGGCTGAACTGCAGCGTGATGACGGAGCTGCCGCCGGAACTGGCGGATGTCATCTGGGTCAGGCCCGGCATCTGGCCGAACTGACGCTCAAGCGGTGCTGTTACCGATGTCGCCATGACGTCCGGACTTGCTCCGGGATAAAAAGTGCGGACCTGGATGGTCGGATAATCCACCTGCGGCAGGGCCGCGACCGGCAACTGGTGGTAGGCAACCGCGCCGGCCAGAAGGATTGCAACCATGAGAAGCGTTGTGGCGACCGGCCTGAGGATGAAGGTTCTGGAAAGGTTCATTTACCCGACTCCGGAGCATTTTCCCCGTTTTTCTGTTTCTGACCCTGTTCCTTCACAACCACCGTGCTTCCGTCCCGGAGTCCTTCAGCACCGACCACCACGACCGGATCATCGAGCGCAAGGCCGGTGGTGATGGCGGTATCGTCTCCCTGAGTCACGCCGAGTGTCACGGGCTGAACGCTGACCGTTCGCTCCGGTTTCACCAGGTAGACAAACGGCCCCTGCGGCCCACGCTGAATGGCTGCGGATGGCACCACAACCGCAGCGACCTTGACTTCGACGAGCAGGCTGGCATTTACAAACTGGTTGGGGAAGAGCTCATTATTCCGGTTGGGGAATACGGCTTTCAGCTTGACCGTCCCTGTGGTCGGATCGATCTGGTTGTCAACGGTCAACAGGGTTCCCGTGGCAAGTTTCTGTTTTTTTTCCCGATCATATGCCTCAACCTGCAAGCGGGCACCGTTTTTAAGCTTGTCGAGCACCTGAGGCAGGTTGTCTTCGGGAATGGGGAACACCACGCTGATCGGCTGGAGCTGGGTGATCACGACCAGTGCATTTGCATCACTGGCATGAACGATGTTTCCCGGGTCCACCTGGCGCAGGCCGACACGTCCACTGGCTGGTGCGGTAATCCGGCTGTACGTCAATTGCAGATTCGCACTGTCGATCTGCCCCTGGTCTATTTTAACGGCCCCTTCATACTGGCGGACCAGAGCTTCCTGGGTGTCCAGTTGCTGCTTGGGAATGGAATCCTGTTCCCAAAGCTGCTTGTAGCGCTGATTATCCAGGCGGGCGTTCTTCAATAGTTCCTGATCACGGACCATCTGCCCCTGGGCCTGGGTCAACTGAACCTGAAACGGCCGCGGGTCGATCGTGGCCAGCAAGTCACCGCGGTTGACGCTCTGCCCTTCCAGAAAGTGAACTTCAATCAACTGCCCGTCGACCCGTGATCTTACGTTGACCGTGCTGAGCGGAATGACCGAGCCAAGCCCTGAAATATAAACACCCACATCCGCCTTCCTTGCAGGCGCGATCGACACCGGTATGCCGGGTGCCGGGGGTTTTGATCGCGAGTCGGCACCAGGAACTTCTCTTTTGTTTTGGAACAGGACCGTCCCGAAGACAAGGATGCCCGCCAGTATCAGTACGAGCCATCTAGGGCGCAGCAGTCCTTTGGGGGTATCGGATGCTGACGCGTCAGTGGGGTTGGGTTCCGGAATAGAGTCTGTTGTCATGAATTTCCCGCTTGATTTTGATTTCAATAGATGTCGATGGACTTGTTACGGCACCATCTGAATGGGTTTCTTCTTGATATCACATTCCAAAAAAATCAAAGACAATAATTAAAATTGTTATTTTAAATGAATATTTAATACGTCCAATTCCACCTGTCAAGATAAAAACGAAGCCGTGATAACGGGAAGAAATGTCTGACGCTTTTCATTTCGGTCGCCTTCTGGCAAGCGTGTGAATACACCAATGACGAGATATAAATTGAAACGAAAGCCAGGCAAGCCACTGACTTGCGCAAACAAGCCGGGAAGGCTCGAAAATCAGGATGATCCGAAAGTCCCAAAGACCTGCCCGATATCGTCTCTGTGCACCGATATCCGGGTGTGAAATTGCGGGTTAATTCAATCTAATTCAAGCGACTGACGTCGCACTTTGCATCAAGAATACTGCGAACTGTTCTGGCCAGTTCCTGTAGAACAAAGGGCTTATTCATGACCTGCCGTATTCCCATGGCCAGGGCTTTTTCCCAGATCCCGGGACTTGCGAACCCCGTACAGAGAAGGATTGGAAGACCGGGTCTGATCCGTAACAGTTCAGCGGCCAATTCCATGCCCGTCATGTCGGGCATCGTTTGATCGGTAATGACAAGATGAAACCGGCCGGGCTGCAATTGCAGGAGACGCAGCGCTTCCAGACTCGAGTTGACCGCAACGACATCATAACCCAGGAACTTCAGCATGTCGCTCGCCGCGTCAGCCACCACTTCCTCGTCATCCACGAAGAGGATTTGCTCGTTTCCGGTTGGAAATGGCAGGACCGGCTTGTCAACCTGCGCCACCGCATTCTCGATCTTGGGAAAGAATACCTGAAAAGTGCTGCCCTTTCCCAGCTCGCTCTGGGCGGTAATCATTCCACCATGGCTCTTGACGATTCCATGAACAACGGCCAGCCCCACGCCAGCCCCTTCCCCGGGTCCTTTGGTGGTAAAAAATGGCTCGAAGATCCGATCCAGGGTCTTTCGATCCATTCCCTGCCCGGTATCTCTTACCGTCAACCGCACATACGACCCGGGTTGCAGGTTAAGGTGTTCAGAGGCCTCGATGGCATCAATTTCCACTTCGCTCAGGGCGATCTCCAGCAAGCCGCCTGTTTCGCGCATGGCATGGGCTGCGTTGGTACACAGGTTGAGCAGGATCTGATGAAACTGTGTGGGATCGCCGAGAATTACGGACCGCCCGGCCTGGAGGTCGAACCGTATCGTGAGGGTTGATGGCAGCATCGCCCTGAGCATTTTGACCGCATCCTCTGCGATGGGTCCGATCTCGATGGGTTTGCGACGCTGCTCGCTCTGGCGGCTGAATGTGAGAATCTGTTTCACCAGATCTCTGGCGCGGAGACAAGAGGCCAGCGCCTGCTCCATTCTGCGGCGTGTCCGGCTTCCATCATCGGCTCCCAGCAATTCCATCTCGATGAGTCCCATAACAGCGGTCAAAACATTGTTAAAGTCGTGCGCGATGCCTCCGGCGAGCGTGCCCAGCGCATCCATTTTCTGAACCTGCTGAAGCTCCCTTTCCAGCTTGCGGAAACGGCTCATGTTGCGGCCCACCGCCACATAGTGGGTAATGGCCCCGGAAGTGTCTCGAATGGGAGAAATGGTACCTTCAATCTCAAAATCCGTGCCGTTTTTCCCTTTGTTTATGATGATGCCCATCCAGACATCGCCGCAATCGAGAATTTCCTTCATAGTCTGGTAAAATGTTTCATCATGCTGATCGCTTCTGAGGGCTACCAGCTTTTGCCCCTTGAGTTCCTCGCAAGCGTAATTGCTGGAACGCTCAAAGGCCGGGTTGATATACAGAATGGTTCGCTGTTTATCGGTGATCAGAACATTTTCTTCGGCCTGTTCGACAACCGTCGCCAAAAGGATCCGCTCCGCATCACTTTGCTTGCGTCCGGTGATGTCCGTCATGACACCCACAAGCCCCGCCACCGAACCACCGGTATCCGCATAGGTCGCGGTGCTCACAACCATGTCATGCAGGCTCCCGTCCGCATAGGTCACGACGGTTTCGTAGACCAGGCTTCCCGTCCGGAAGAGGAGCTCAATATCCTTCTGGAGCAAAAAGTCGGCCTGTTTCTCGGGGAAGATATCATGAATCGTCTTTCCGATGATTTTTTCCCTGGCAAGAAGCGCGATGTTTTCAAAAGCCGTGTTGCAGCCTTTGTAGCGAAGCGCGTTATCCTTGTAAAAAATGGGACTGGGTATGGTATCGATCAGGTGTTGCAGAAAAAGAAGCTGCTCCTCAAGCGCCTTTCCAGCCAGATGACGTTCGCTGATTTCCTGGTTCAAAAGCTCTTTGGAAGCTGAAAACTCCGCGGTTTGCGCGTTGATTTGCCTCTGCATGTCCGCATGCGCACTTAACGCGAGCATCCGGGAGCGGCCGCGCACATAACCGACCATACATCCCAGTATGACCAGGGTTATCCCGCACATGGCAACGAGCCAATGCCGGGGGGACAGGCGTTCATCCATCTCGGTAATCGGCAGCATGGCAAGCAGGTAATAGGGGGTATGGGCGATCGGAACCTGGAATATAAACATGTCTGC
Source organism: Deltaproteobacteria bacterium (assembly GCA_016219185.1). Taxonomy (GTDB): domain Bacteria; phylum Desulfobacterota; class Desulfobacteria; order Desulfobacterales; family Desulfatirhabdiaceae; genus RAAP-1. The sequence goes on along the minus strand of JACRBZ010000017.1, from coordinate 6,213 downwards.
CGATGTCTTGTCTTCTGGCCCTGCGGAGAATCGATCGGGAGTGGCCATCTGACCGGAAAGCCCCTGGAGAGCGCGTGCGGGAGGCAGTTCCGGTGGAATGAAATCCCTGGAAGTGCCATAAATTATTTTGTTAAGCTGCGCCGCATGCCGGCCCTGTTCATGCAGGACTTCATCGGAGACTGTCCGCGCCGGTACCCAGGCGACAATCTGCCCCTGATATTTGTCCTTGAGCAGGTAAGGTACCGAAATCAAGGCCTGCACAACACCCTGGTGAGCCTCTGCAGTAAGGGTGGGCTCGCGCTTGCCTGGGGTGAGCAGCCTGCTCCAGTCCGACTGCTCCCGTATCCCCGCATCGGACGATTCGGTATTGACAAGCAGGCTCCCGCCACGATCAATAAAGGCTATGCGTGAATAGATGCGAGTCTGACCGATTGTTTTCCCGTATAGAAGCTGCCTGAAGATCTCTTCCAGGTCTGTCAGGCCTGCCTGGGGACTGAGCATGCCCGACACGGCAAATACGCTGCTTTCAAAACAGGTGGATAACTCCCTTCTTGTCGAAAGCTCCTTCAGGTCGGACATGCGCTCGGAAAAGAAGATACTCACCGCATCCGCGGATTTCCGGGCATCGCTTTCCATCCGCATCAAGGTGTTTTTTTGCACTTTGAGCTGTGAGCCATAGCTGGCGGTGATCAGGTAAATGACATAGCCTGCCAAAAGCAAACACACAGCGGAACCGGCAAGCTTTTGCCGCCTTTCCCATCGATCGCCCTGAATGGCCATGATATTCATATCGCCACGCTTTCCGGATTGTTAATTCCATTTCACCGATGTTTCCGCTTTCAGGCGGTCTGGTCCAACCTGCCAGCGTACCGAGACTCCGCATATACCCTGCGCATCATCCTCAGGAAGCATCGGGCTTATCAGCATCCTTTCCCGCGGTCGGAGGCAGAGGCAATGGATAAGGTATCGGTTTGTTCCATGGCCGGGTGTGTCATAAGGATTGGGGCACGCTTTCCAGGTCTTCCGATATCCGGCAGAAAAACCGCCAGCAACCCGAACAGCGGCAAAAACGCGCAGACCTGGTAGACATATTCGATACCCCGCACATCGGCCAGTTTTCCCAGTACCGCCGCACCAATGCCGGCCATGCCGAATGCAAGCCCGAAAAACAGCCCGGCCACCGTCCCCACCTTGCCAGGCAAAAGCTCCTGCGCGAAAACCAAAATCGCGGGAAACGCCGATGACAGGATAAGGCCGATGATAAATGTCAGAGGTCCGGTCCATGCCAGATTTACGTGGGGCAATATCAGCGTGAAGGGTGCGACACCCAGAATGGATATCCAGATTACACGCTTGCGGCCAATGCGATCGCCGACATGCCCGCCGATGATGGTTCCCAAAGCCACGGCTGACAAAAACACGAAAAGGTGAATCTGGGCGGATTGCACCGAAACATGGAATTTTCTGATCAGAAAAAAGATATAGTAGCTGTTCAGGCTTGCCAGATAAAAAAACTTGGAAAAAATCAGGACCAGCAGGATCACCATCGACCTTGCCACGGTCCGGGCCGGAATCGCCCCCTGTAAGCTTACGGATGACCTGTCCGGCCGGCTCACCCGTGATTGCTGGCGTTTGTACCATCCACCGACCTGCCAAAGCACCAGCATGGCAAGAAGTGCGACCAGCGAGAACCAGGCAATGCTGTGTCGGCCCTGCGGAATGATTATCAAGGCAGCCAGTAGCGGACCCGTTGCACTGCCGGCATTTCCGCCGACCTGAAAAATCGACTGCGCCAGTCCATATCGACCGCCGGATGCCATTCGCGCAACCCGGGAAGATTCCGGATGAAAAATTGATGAGCCCGTACCCACCAGGGCCGCTGCAATCAGCAGGATTCCGTAACTTGGCGCAAAGGCGAGGATTAACAGGCCTGTCAGCGTGCATCCCATGCCGATGGACAATGAATAGGGCTTCGGGTGGTGATCCGTGTAAAGTCCGACCATCGGTTGCAACAAGGAAGCGGTGATCTGAAAGGTTAAGGTGATCAGCCCGATCTGTGTGAAGTTGAGGAAAAACGCGCTTTTCAGCAGGGGATAAATGGCCGGAAGCAGGGACTGAATCATATCATTTAAAAGGTGCGAAAAACCGATGGCTCCCAGCACCTTGAAGCCTGTATTTTCCTTGACCAGGGGGCTGACGTCAAACGTCGCGGCAAGGGGGGTTTTCATGACAATTTCCTTTGGTAGCAAATGGGGGTAATGGTCGAAATCCGGAACGAAAATCCTGTTCCCTGAGCAATAGAAGCATATGTTTACCTTTTTCTCAAGAAATATATAATGCAACGATATATGATCCGACAATGACTCCCCTTACGGCCTGGCGCACTGCCGGGAACTCTTTAAGAATGCGGACGATACCCACATATTCAAGGAATTTCTGACGCAGGGGGTTGCCCAGAAGGTTGTTAAGGATCTGTCCTTACCCAGCAACAACTGGCGGCGTAGCAGAATCTGATCACCGCGCGCCTCTTCCGGCTTACCAGTATTGTGACGCCTTAGAAGGTGTTGGGAGGCAGCACGGATATCGCCGGTACCAGGCAAGAGGTGTGGTAGTTGGAGGCATTGAATCAATCCCTTTTGGGATGTCACGCTATTAATCTACTGTTTTTATGCCATGCTCCGCATCTTCATAACGTTTGGATATCTGATTGAATTCATTTGATATTTCCATAAAGGCATCCACCACATCGGGATCGAAGTGAGACCCCTTACCCGCAACAATGATCCCGACCGCCTTTTCATGAGGCATCCTCTCTTTATATACGCGCCGGCAGATAAGGGCGTCATATACATCCGCGATGGCCATCAGACGGCCGGAAATCGGGATATCATCACCGGACAAGCCTTCCGGATAACCCGTGCCATCCCATTTCTCCTGGTGGGAATAGGCGATTTCCTTGGCCAGGGAAAGAAACGGCAGCGCAAATCCAAGGCGCTTTTCCGCAGCGATGATCGCGTCGCGGCCCAGCGTGCAGTGGGTCTTCATGATTTCATATTCTTCCTCGGTAAACCGTCCGGGCTTAAGAAGGATATTGTCGATGATGCCTACCTTGCCGATATCATGCAGGGGCGCTGATTTGAAAAGCAGGTCAATGGTTTTGTCATCGTCGAGAAAGTGCCTGAACCGGGGATGGTAACGGAGCTTTTCAGCCAGAGCCCTGACATAAAACTGGGTCCGCCGGATGTGATTGCCCGTATCGTTGTCCCGGGTTTCCGCCAGCGATGCCATTGACAGAATGGTTACTTCCTGGACCGCGACAACCTCCTGTGTGCGCCTGCGTACTTCTGCTTCCAAAAATTCGTTTTGATCCTTGAGGTAGTCTCGCACCCGCTTCAATTGCAAATGGGTTTGCACGCGCGCCAGCACCACGGGCGGGCTGATCGGCTTGGTAATGTAATCCACCGCGCCGAGTTCGAAACCCTTCATCTCATCCTCGACTTCAGCTTTGGAGGTCAGAAAAATGACCGGAATATCCCGGGTCTCCGGATTTTCCTTTAAACGGCGACAAGTCTCATAACCATCCATGACCGGCATCATGATGTCGAGCAAGATGATGTCGGGTGGCGTACCGTTCAAGGCAACCTTAAGGGCCCGCTCACCATTGTTGGCAATTTTTACCCTGTACAGGTCCTTGAGCAATCCGCATATCAAAGAAAGAACATCCGGTGCATCATCGACAATGAGTATCGCCGGCTTATCCATATAGCTCGTATCCGCCATTTCAGACTCCTCATGATTTTAACTTCCAGGTGGTTACATTCCGATTCCCCCCGTAAACCTCGGCAAGCTTACCGTAATCGTGGACAGATTTTCCTCATCCGATACGTCCAGGGAGATGCGCCCATTTTGAGCTTCGATCAGCAGTTTGGCGGAATAAGTGCCCAAACCCGTGCCGCCGGGCTTTCCAAGCGTAACGAATTTATCGAAGAATCGATCACGAATTTCCGATGGCACGACCCCGTTATTCTGGATTGTGATTCGCAGCGGATCACCGTCGTTCAGAGCGATTGCAACACGACTATTTTCCGGGGCCGCTTCGCAGGCGTTTTTGATCAAGTTCTGAAACAGAGAATAGCAAAGCATGGCGTCCCCCAGGCTCTGCGGGGGGGATTCGCCCATCGAAGCGGCATCGGGGGAAATCGAAACCGTAAGACGTTTCTCACTGAAAGTGCGGCGAAAAATATCGACAACGCGTCCCAGAATGTCAGCGACATTTACCGGTTGGGCATCGAGGTGAAAACGGCCAGTTTCGATTTTGTACAGCTCCGAGGACAGGTTGATCATGTTGAGCACTTGCAGTGCAGTCTCTTCCACGAGTCGAAGCTGCTCGGATTGCTCACGGTTGATCGATCCGTCTTCAGCCAAAGCCTGCACCAGGCCGATCATGCCGGCCAATGGACACTTCAGATCGTGGCGGGTGATGTGCTCCACATCCTCTCGCAGACGGGCATTCTCCAGCATGGCATCGTAGTCGGACTGCAACTGTTTGCGCAATTCCACATATCGCAGAAAATTACGCACCCGGGGTTTCAGCACCTCCGGGTCAATGGGTTTGGTCACAAAATCCACCGCCCCCAGCTCCAGCCCCCTCATGCGGGCATCGTCGCCGGTCATGGCTGTGACAAAAATCACGGGAATGGTTTCCGACATCGGATGCTCGCGCATTTGGCGGGCCACTTCGAAACCGTCCATGCCGGGCATCATAATGTCGAGCAGCACCAAATCCGGGGGGTTATCCGATTGACAGATACCCAGGGCTTTCTCGCCGGTATGAGAGATACGGACGGAATACTCGTCCTTGAACAGGTGAGAGATGTAATGCAGGAAGTCCGGCGTGTCGTCCACCACCAGAATCGTTGGAAGAAGCGATTTTTTCGCAACCGGCACGGAAGTTTTCTTGAAAGGTATCAGCATGTCGGGAATGCATGGATCTGACACCTTCTCCGTCGACGCATCAGGCGTATCAGCCATTATTTTTTGCGACTTCCGAGACATGGCCCTCTCGATCCGCTCGATCAGGTGCGCGGACGTATAGGGCTTTACCAGAAGGTCACTCACACCTTGGGAAATTGCTTCCGCAATCCGATCCCGCTCGGTTTCCGCCGTAATCATCACGAAAGGCAAATGACAAAGTTTTGCATCGGTACGTATTGCATTGAGCAATTCGAGTCCGGTCATCACCGGCATATTCCAGTCTGAAAGTACTATATCCACGGGCTCTTGCCGTAAAATACGCAACGCTTCGGAACCATCTTTCGCCTGCAAGATATTACTGGCGCCCCTGGATCGCAGTTGGATATCAATCAAGGTGCGCATGAACTCCGTATCATCCACAACGAGAATCTTGGTAATTTTATCAAATGACATGAAGTACCTCGGTTTGTTCCGATAAGGGCTTAATTAAATCAAATACGCGTCTCATTCGCATATCTCGCTTCCTGCTATTGTTTGTTGAACCTTTCGGCCTGTGGACGCATCAGTTCCAGCGCTTTCTCAAAATCATACTGTTTGACGGCGTGCGCGAAGGGTCCGAAGTGCTCCGGCCCCAGTATATCGCACAGCGCACCTTTTTCCGTATCCAGATAGTCCACGGCTTCGCTGTCGTCGCTTGCCAGAAGTTCCAGCATTTTTTCGCAAACCGCTGCTGCCTTTGCCTCATCCACTTTTCCGATCTCTTCCTGGACCGCAGCCGCGGGAAAAGCCGCCGTCAGACCAGCGATGAGCCGGCCGTGCGCCGCAGCAAAGCCGTCAAGCATTGCCCCGATTTCCTCGCCGGGCGCGCCATCCCGGATCGCTTTCTCCAGGCCGGCCGCCAATTCCTGCAGCTCGGAGGCCCCGATGTTCCCGCTCACCCCCTTTGCCGTATGGGCCAGTCGTTCCGCCGTCCCGGAATCACCGGCATCCAGGCTCCGGCGGATCTGCTCCGGCGCCTGCCCCTGGTTATCAATATACTTTTTCAGCATATCAAGGTAAAAGGACTTCTTGCCCATGACCCGCTTTAAGCCTAGTCCGGTGTCGAGTCCCGGAATCTCGGGCAGTTCCTCCTCCTGATTAACGGGCTTTGTTTTCTCGGTTTCCATTAATGGCTTTCCAGGGGGTTGAAGTACATCTTCGGTCGGACGGGCTTTCACCCACTTCAGCAATTTGCCGAAC
>JACRBZ010000016.1 GCA_016219185.1 Deltaproteobacteria bacterium | reverse complement strand
TTTTTATTAAATGTCAAGAGAAAAAATGGTACCAGCGCATATTTTTTGAAATATTTTGCTCCCCTTCAAGCTATAAAAATTAAGGTGCGCCCGGTGGGCAATTGTTGCCAGCAAGCAATTTTCAAGCCAGACAACGCTGATTAAATACAGCATTACAAGTCAATAACTATCTTTGACAAAAAGGATTTGTTATCAAGACTGATATATCTGGGGTGTGATCGTTCATCCTGGGGCATTATGTGTGGCCGCACAAGCGAAATTAATTTTTAACGGCAGATTTTCGGTTTTATGGTGATCTTGAACCATACCGTTTTACAGGCAGACGTATCAGGCGCAATACCGGGAATTGATGGAATTCTTTGACCGGTGTTACACATCATCAATTTCGTGGCGGGCAGGTTGAATCCGGGAAGTGTGGATGAAAGTCCGCTGCGTGTGAATCCTGCAAACGTTGAGGATGTTGACTCAAGTACTATCCGAAAACAAGGGCGGAATGGCGATGGAAACAACATATCATGCCGTCGGGTTATCCAATTATTTCCAGCGTCGGAAATTCCAGCGCATCATTACAAGTTGAGATAGAGCGCCGCCTGCCGAGTCAATACCGACATCAATGAGAGAAGCATCTCTTGTCGTAACGAATACCTGATGAAATTCATCGCTTAGCGCAAAAAGCGCCACGCCGGTAATGGTGTATATTGTCCAACGCAGACGCCATATTTGCATGGATTCGCCGCGAAAAGCACGAAATAAAAGAAGTCCCAGGATGAAATACTCGGCAACATGTCCTGTCTTTCTGGTTATACCATGGATAAGTTCCTCGGCATGTGGGGAGATCTGGGGTAAAAGATATTTCAACAGCGGTTCAATAATATGGGAAGTATTCTCCGAGGAAAACGATCCGGTGGACATCCAGAATATAACACCCATCCAGAGAATAACCGGAGACCAGTATTTAATAAAATTTCTACTCAACATGGTTGCAATACATCATCCTTGTTTAGCTTTATATGAAAATGACCAATTTTCATCCTTCGTTGTGCCCGCTCCGGGCATGGGGGTTAGATAAGACGTCGCTTCTTTGAGATGAGAGGATAAGAGGAGTGGTCATGTATGTCAAGAAAGTATTGATTCACAAAATGTGGCATGTCGGGGTGCTTTCTGCTGCAAAAGTTAACCCAATCACAGCGGAAGATGCATGGTAACCACAAAACCGCCGTCAGGGGCATTGGCGGCTTTCAATGTACCGTGGTGAAGGCGCACGGCGCGTTCGGCGATTGCAAGGCCAAGCCCTGTTCCGCCCGTCTTTCGCTCACGGGCGGTCGATACTCTGAAAAATGGAAGGAAGATATTCCGGATATCTGCATCCGGAACGCCGGGGCCGTGATCTCTCACGGTGATTTCAGCATACGGTGCAGCGTTGATCTCAATTTTTTTCAGGTAAAATTCGACACTGGTTGACTCAACCGTATACTGGATGGCATTCCGGACAATATTTTCAATTGCCTGGCGCAGCAATGCATCGTTTCCCTGAACGATGCATGCATCGATTGCCGACAGTTTGACGCATCGGTTGTTTCCCCGCGCTTCAAAGTCTCCGTCCGCGGTTATCTCCCGCACAAGCGGGGAAAGATTGACGGATTCCATCTGAATCCTGTCAGATCCGGATTCAAGCCGGGTCAGCGTCAGTACATGGCCGATCAGTTTATTCAAGGACCGCGCTTCATGCTCGATCCTTGTCAGGGCGTTTTCAGCCTCCGGGCCGGTATATCTTCGGGCCAGTTCCAGGGCCACATTCAGTCTGGCCAGCGGCGACCGGAGTTCATGAGATATGTCCCCGAGCAATTGCCGCTGCGACGTCATGAGCAGCTCGATGCGCTCCGTCATATGGTCAAAATCACCTGCAAGTTCTGAAAGCTCGTCTTTCCGATTGCCGATGGTATGCGCGATGCGAACGCTCAGTTCACCCGAGGCAACGCGTCGCGTCGCCTCCCGAAGGGCGATGACCGGCGAGGTCAGATAGCGGGCCAGCATGTAGCAAACCGCGCCGGAAATTATCATAATGACGCAGAGTCCCTCCGCCAGATGTAAGGCGCCGCCTGGACGGGGTCCGCGGGGTTCACGCGGAAATTCGCCGACAACGATATACCCTTTGTCATCCGGCCCTTTCATGGGTATTGCCATCATCAAGGGATTTATTGAAGAAGATGTTTCCGGTTTCTGACTCTGGCTGGCGCGCTCAGCAAGATTGCGCGCTTCCGGAGACAGGGCGTGACTGCCGATATCCTGATACAATGGATCCAGCAAATGAGCCTTGATGCCGGTAGCATTTTGAAACTGGTTTGTGATTCTTTGAACGGCGGCTTCAGGATTGCCGTCGAGATGCCGGCCCATGACTGCCTCTCCATACAGGACAAGGGAAGCATCGAGGTGTTGATGCGGCGGGTGATCCATCGGTGGCCTCGGGTCCATCAAACGGTCCAGGGAAATCTGAGTGGCAACGATAAGGACAGTGGCAAGCCAGAATGAGAGATGAATTTTTAAAAAAATGCTTTGTTTCGGCATAATCGTTCCCGGATTTTTCTGTCTTGATAAATGTCAACCGGAGAGCACATACAAATATCCCACGCCTCGAATCGTTTTAATCCGTTCCATGCCCGCCGGCTCAAGGCCAAGTTTTTTGCGCAGTTTGCTGACATGAACATCGATGCTTCGATCATAAGAGGACATCTCCCGGCCCAGAACGGTCTTGGCGAGATATTTCCGGGAAACGAGTCGGCCCGCGTTCCGCAGCAAATGCTCGAGCAGATTGAATTCGACGGCGGTAAGCTCTATCGGTGCGTCCGCACAAGTGACCCCATGGGTTCCAAGATCCATCCTGACATCGCCGACCATAAGCAGCCTATCCGGCCCGGCAAGGTGCCTCATCTCGCCATTATCCGGTTTTACCCGTCTCAGCACCGCGCGAATGCGGGCAACCAGCTCCCGTGGATTGAACGGCTTGGGAAGATAGTCGTCAGCCCCCATCTCCAGGCCGATTATCCTGTCCACGTCATCCCCGCGGGCCGTCAACATCACCACCGGGGTGGAAATTCTGCTGCGGAGCTGCTGCAACACTTCAAACCCGTTTTTCTTCGGGAGCATCACATCCAGCACGATCATGTCATAATTCTGCATACATGCCTGATCTGCCCCGGATTGTCCGTCATGGACTGCATCCACCTGAAAGCCTTCCGGAGTCAGATATTCGATAAGCAACTCACACAACCCCGTATCGTCATCAATGATAAGAACCCGCTCCACGTTATCTCCTTTTTCCGGCAAAAGGCGGCAAAACAACCATAATTTAAATATGCAGTGATCATGTATGGTTGGAATATCATGCGTTCGTCAATTGCTTTTCACCTGCAATATAGAACAATAACCGGAGGGGGTCTAATTACTTTACAAAACTTTACACAAGATTAACGATAAATTGACTTATAAAATAATATAATATGCAGATAATAAAAACAAAAGCAGCCAACTTAAAAAAACATCACGGACAACAGTTATTCAACTTAAACAAAAGGAGATCAAAAATGTCGATTTCGGGAATTTCTTCAAGCGTGAATACATATCAGACGAATCAAGCCACTTCTTTTGACAAGATAAAGAAGGATTTTGAAACCCTCGGCACTGCGCTGAAATCGGGAAATCTCGACGATGCAAAAAAGGCCTATGCCCAACTTCAAAAGGATAGTCCCACCCAAAACGGCACGGGGACCAATCCGATGAGCGCGGATATTGACACTCTCGGCAAGGCTCTGGATTCAGGCGATCTCAAGGCAGCTCAAGAAGCATATGCCAAGATTCAGGAAAAGATATCGCAGGGACCGCCGGCGGGAGGGCGGGGAGGCGGGACTGGCGGAGCTCAAAAAGCATCCGCATCGAGTGCGGGTTCCCAATCAGACAGCAAGGTTTATGATGAAAAGGATATTAACAAGGACGGCACGGTTTCCTATGAAGAAGAAATGGCATATGCCCTGGAACATCCCGAGGGAGCGAGCCAGAGTCAACAGAATCAGCAAGGGTCGGGTAATCTCAATTCGTTGGTCGGAAACATTGTCGATATCAAGGCATGACGGATTAACCAAACGCACAAACGCCCGCTGATCTGCAATCGGCAGCGTTTGTGCGGCAATCCGATAAACTGCTGTGCCAGACGTCTGTTACTTGATTATTCCATATTTCTGTAAATTGGATTTGATATGGGTCCAGTGCAGGGCCAGATGGATCAGGATCATGACAATGAACATCAAGGCCGTCCATTCGTGAACTTCTCGAAGAAAATGCCTGAGATGAACCGCGAACCCGCCTTCGTTGCCGCCGCCCCTGGGGATAAACAACCAGTTTATCAGGCCCGTAAGGGTCAGAAGCGAAAACAAAGCAAAAGAAATGACATTAACGAACCAGAGTTTTACAGCTTTATTCATTGACATGATAATCCCTCCAAACAACGCATATTAAAGATTCGTATTCTAATCGTTCAACGCTTCGCGAAGTTTTGCGGCAAGCGTCTCCCGGGAAAAGGGCTTCTGGAGAAAGTGAAGACCTTCATCCAGGACACCGTGATGGGCAATGGCATTGGCGGTGTATCCGGACATGAACAGGCATTTGAGGTTCGGCAGCAGGGCATCGAGCCGATGCCGGAGGTCGCGGCCGCTCATTTCCGGCATGACCACGTCGGTCATCAGCAGATGGATCTCGCCCGTGTATTCCATTACCAGTTGGATTGCCAGGTTCGGACTGCCGGCGGCCAGCACCGTGTAGCCCAATTTTTCGAGCAGAATCCTGGCAAGTTCGAGCAACGATGCTTCGTCCTCAACCAGCAGCACGGTCTCAGTGCCGGTCGGCACCTTGCCCGCCGGGTGCGTTTCATCGGCCAGCACCTGCTCGGATTCGTGCCGTGGCAGATAGAATTTGAATGTCGTGCCTTTTCCCGGCTCACTGTAGACATTGATGAAGCCGTGGTTCTGCTTCACGATGCCGTATACCGTGGACAGGCCGAGGCCCGTTCCCTTTGCCAGCGGCTTGGTGGTGAAGAAGGGTTCAAAGAGTTGAGAGAGGATCTCTTTGTCCATACCGCATCCATCGTCGCTGAACGCCACCAGAACATAATGTCCGGGAATAAAACCAGCATGGGTTTCGCAGTAATCCTTTTCGAATTCTGCGTTGCCGGTCTCGATGGTTATCTTCCCGACGCCGGAGATCGCATCCCGGGCATTTACCGTCAGGTTGGCCAGAATCTGATCAAGCTGGGACGGGTCCATGTTCACCGACCACAGATTGCCACCCGGTTTCCAGAGCAGGTCGATATCCTCACCGATCAGCCGCCTGAGCATTTTGAGCATACCCGCGATGGTGTCATTGAGATCAAGGACTTTTGGAGCAATCGTCTGTTTTCGGGCAAAGGCAAGGAGCTGACGGGTGAGATCCGCGGAACGCTGGGCGGCCTTTGTGATTTCATGGATGTTGGCATGGAGCGGAGCGGACGGATCAATCGAGTTCAGCGCCAGTTCCGCATATCCGATGATGATGCTCAGCATGTTGTTAAAGTCATGGGCCACGCCGCCGGCGAGCCGTCCCACGGCCTCCATCTTCTGCGCCTGACGGAACTGTGCTTCAAGCTTTTTATGTGCCTCTTCCGCTTGTTTGCGGGCCGTGATGTCGTGAGCGATTCCCAGTATACCGATCAGCTTGCCTTCGGCATTACGCATCGGGGTCTTGATGGTATCAAAAAGTCCCCGGTAACCATCATCGGCAAAAGTGAGCCATTCCTCGTTGGCGGTGGGCTTGCCGGCTGCTATGGCCTTGCGGTCGTGCATGCGGAAGAAGTCGGCCAGTTCCCTGCCTACTAAATCATAGTCGCTTTTGCCGACAATGTCCGTTTCCCTGGCTCCGAAAAACCGCTCTGCCATCGGGTTGCAGAATCGATAAACGCCGTCCACATCTTTCAGCCAGATCAGGTCAGGGATGGTTTGCAGCAGCGTGCGCAGACGGGATTCGTTCTCCGCCAGTGACTTCTCTGTCCGCATACGCTCGGCGATATCCGCTTCCAGCATACGATTCGACTTTTCAAGTTCGGCATTCACTTCTAAAACTTCCGCCCTGGCTTTGCGCTTCAAACGGATCTGGAAAATCAGGAATAAAATCAGCACGAATCCCGACACCCCGATGGATATTACGCTGATAACCTGCCATCGATACAACTCCCAGGGACCGGGTTGCTTGTTGATGATGATACTTCCCTGGGGCAGATTTTTTTCGTGGATTCCCCACCGCTGCATTTCTTTAAAGTCAAAATAGTTTTTATTGGGACTGACTACAGCGGGAATATCGGCGGGGTTTTTACCGTTTAAGACTTGCAGTGCAATTTCGGCGGCGTTTCTGCTGAAATCGGCAAAGCTCAATAAATTCCCGCCCACCATGCCATATCCCAAATATGTATCCGATGGCGCATAAATCGGCACATTCGCAGCTTTGTTCAACAGATATAGAGCATCCCTGGGGTTGAAAGTTTTACCCGTGCCGTCTTTATACATCGCAATATAAAAAACCGCCGTGCTGCGCGGAAGATTGGATATTTTCTTTTGCGTATCCTCGATGCTCAGCCCTTTAATAAAGGTTATTTTTATGTTCTTTTCAAATTCAGCCGCGACGTTGCGAGCAAATGCCTCGTAAAAAGCATCCTGTTCACTGGTGCCGACAATCACATAAATTTCTTTCGTATTCGGTTGGATATGCAAGATGTTTTCAAAATTATTTTTTACATCAAGACGTTTAAAATTGCCCGTCACATTGGGTTTCAACGTATTTACATCAATGATGCCGGCCGTTATTCCGCAAAAAACGATGGGTGCTTCCGGAAAAACATCCTTTCCATGGGCAATCATATAATCCCAGGACTGGTCGTCGGTAACGATGATAAGATCCAGCTTGAGCGTTGAATATTTTTCTTTTAAAAGATCCAGGGTCTTTTTTTCGATGCCTTCCGAACGAAATCGCACCATCTCGAGATATTCACTGTAAAGCGCCACGGGCCTGGGATTGGTGAGCTTTAAAATTGAATTGAAATTATGATCCATCATGATATTTGCCGGAAGCAACGGATTGTCGGCGTGCAGCAGCAAGACATTTTTCTGCTGGAGGCTATCGGCATTCACCGGAAACACAAGGGAAGGAAAAACTGAAACAAGGGAAATGAACAGCCCCAGATAAACCCTTGCATTGTTCATCCGTTTTTTGATGGATATTTTATGCATGTGTTGTGGCCCTGCGGGTTGAAAGGATGCGGATGTGTTTGTTCTGTTTTTGTAGACATACCGTACCGGCTAACAGTAGTTTTGTCAATTGTCTATCGCCGTTGCTATTGCAATTCGAATGCGCTTGGCCTATGGTCTTCTCGTATATAACGGCTTGCCGCGTTAAACCAGCCGATGTTCCATGGGAATTATAGATAATAAATCGATAGAGAGTTCAGAGGAGGGAGATCATGATTCGTAGTGAGATGCTGTCAAGACTGGATAAGGAATCGAAGATCTGGGATGTGGTGGTGATCGGCGGAGGCGCGACCGGGCTCGGCGCTGCCGTCGACGCCGCATCCAGGGGATACAGCACCCTTCTTCTCGAACAAGGGGATTTTTCGCAAGGGACATCGAGCCGCAGTACAAAACTGATCCATGGCGGTATCCGTTACCTTCAGCAGGGAAACATCACCCTGGTGCTCGAAGCCCTTCATGAACGCGGGCTGCTTTTACAGAACGCCCCCCATCTGGTTCACCATCAATCATTTGTGGTCCCCAATTACAGTTGGTGGGAAGGTCCTTTTTACGGGGTGGGCCTGAAGGTCTACGATGCGCTTGCCGGAAAACTAGGCCTTGAAAAATCAACGGTTCTTTCAAGGGAAATGGTCCTTGAAAAAATTCCCACCCTGGAACCCCGGGATCTGAAGGGCGGCGTCATCTATTACGATGGCCAGTTCGACGATGCCAGGCTGGCCGTGACTCTGGCCCAGACCGCCGAAGATCTGGGGGCCTGCGTGCTCAATTACGCGCAGGTGATCTCTCTGATTAAATCAAGCGGCCTTGTCGCTGGCGTGGTCGCCGTCGATAAGCTGACGGGCAGGGAATATGAAGTGATGGCCCGGACAGTGGTGAATGCCACCGGTATTTTCGTGGATTCCATATTAAAAATGGATGCCAGGGATCATGAAAATATCATCGCACCCAGCCAGGGGGTTCACATTGTTCTGGATAAAACATTTCTTCCCGGCGATACCGCGGTTCTGGTTCCCCATACCGAAGACGGCCGGGTTCTTTTCGCCGTTCCCTGGCATGGCCGGGTCATCGTCGGCACCACGGATACGCCGATAGATAAGCCCAGCCTCGAACCCATTCCCTTTAAGGAAGAGCTGTCCTTTCTTCTGGATCATGCGACGAAATACCTGACCAAGGATCCGGTGGCCAGTGATGTTCTTTCCGCTTTTGCCGGCATCAGGCCGCTGGTCAACACCGGAAACGCTAAAAATACGGCATCCCTGTCGCGGGATCATCATCTGAGCGTGTCACCATCCGGGCTCATCACCATTGCCGGCGGGAAATGGACCACGTACCGTAAAATGGGTGAGGATACCATTGATGCCGCGATTCCCATCGGAGCCCTTTATCCTCGAAAATCGCGGACACGAAATCTCAGTCTCAACGGATGGTCCACGGACGATGAAGGCAACGCCCCCTACGCGCTGTACGGAAACAACGCCAGATTCATCAAACGGCTTGTGGATAAAGATCCATGGCTGGATAAGCCCATCCACGAACGTCTGCCCTACCGTTTTTCCGAAGTGGTATGGGCCGTGAGAAGCGAAATGGCTTATTTCCTGGATGATGTGCTGGCCAGAAGAACCCGCGCGCTGATCCTGGATGCCCGGGCAAGCATGGAAGCCGCGCCCGAAGTGGCCCGCGTGATGGCTCGGGAACTTGGAAAAGACGAAGCCTGGCAGAAGGATCAGGTGGAACGCTACCTGAAACGCGCCCAGTCCTACCTGGTGGGGTGATGCGAGTTCATGGGGTGCTGAAGGCAGTGAGAAAATCGGCCAGAAAATCATCCATGCCTTTTACGGAAGGGGCATGGCTGGGGATCATGCCGGGGGCATAGCCCATTCGGATAAAGGGATCGATGAGGGCAGGGTTGCGGCTGATCACGTGTATTGGCACCAGCCTGGATGCTCCCGGTCCCGTGATTTGCACCACGGGCTGGTGATCGCCCAGAATGATGATGAGTGCCCCGTCCTTGACAAAGCTGCAAAGATAGTCTTGCAGGACGGTGAAATCATAGCAAATCGCCGTTTCGTAGGCCCGCCCCCCCTCCTTCAGGTCCGGCCAGTCAGAGGAGAAGGTGACGGGCCGGATGCGTTGGTAGATCTCTCCGTGGCCGATCTCATCCCAGTTTTGCACGTATGGGGGCTGTGTATTGAACGGCGCATGACTGCTGGTGAGCATGTAACGGATGAAGAGCGGTTCCCGGCGTTGGGCGATCTCCCGTGTGTAAATAAAATGGAGCGTGTATTGATCCGGCATGGGCGACCAGGCAAAGGGCGGTCCCCGATACTCCAGATCCTTGGCGTAATAGGTCCGGGTGTATTCGAAATACTTTCCTTCGGGCCAGGGCATGGTGGTGCCCGGCATCACGGATATGGTGCGATAGCCGGCCCGGTTGAAATATTCGGCCAGAGGCGCAACCCTGCTGTTAAGCAGGAAATTGTATCGGAGCTGGTCGGGGAGCCACTGGCCGCTTTCCAGGGTTCCAAAGCCCAGCCACGACGCGCCGCCGAAGGTGGGCGACTGGAGAAAGCGGGAACACGCGGTGAAGCCGGATCGGGTCAGCGCGGTCTCAAATGCCCGGATGGTTGGCGCAAATTCCCTTGCATGAGCGGTATCGGCAAAAAGGGTCTCTCCGTATGACTCGATGAAGATGAGGTAGACATCGCTTTTCCCCAGCCCGGCCAGCGGCGCCGTGAAAGGCTGGATTCGGGAGCCGGCCATTTGAACTGCGGCAAGTCCCTCGCGTTTGATTTCGCCGATTTTGAGGATGAAGATTGCCTCCTCCATCAGACGGGGGGAGCAGGTCGCGGCCGGAAAGTTCGCGCCGAATGGAGCGATTCCGTAAAGGTAGAGGCCGACCCACGCTGCCTGAAGCGCCGTAAGCCCCCAGAAGAGCCGCCGGAGGCGCTGAGCCGAAAAGGCCCGCAGGGCAAGCCTTAAAGATTTATGGATTCCCCATAGCAAGGCGCTAAGGAGCATTGCGGCAGCCAGTACATAGAACATCAGCCTGGGCAAGGATTGGGAATGATAGAGCAGATGGATCAGGTCCGGCACGTATCCCGAATCGATGTAGAGGTTAAAGGGTCTGGAAAAATAAGCGGGCATCAAGGTGTCGCCCAGTCGAAACAGACGCAGGAACACCACTGCCAGGATCATCGGAACATAGATCCAGACTGAATCGGCGGCCTTGAAAACAGATAGGATGCTTAAGGCCAGCAGCAGTGCCCAAACTTCAAGAGATGGCTTCAAAAGCTCCGGAGACGGGAATGACGGCGCCGGATAATCCATGTTGATCAGCAGGTTCAAAAAGAGCCATGCCAGGATCAGTTGGACTGCAAGTTTTAAGTTATGACGGCCGGTAAGGTGCATGGCGTCTCATATCAAATGGGCTGATGCGGGGTTACGGCCTGCTGCTGCAGCGCCGGCCCGCGAGCCAGAAAATCCATATTCCGTGCCATGAAAATCAACTCTCCTGCCTTTACCCGGTTATGTTTACGGGAAGCCCAGGCAGCGAGCCGATCCGGGTCCACGGCCGGATCCTGTTGCAGTTGCCGGTCGATGGTGTCGATGATCGTATCCAAAAAAAATGCCTCGTCGGCAGGATAGCGTCCTGCCCGCGGGTAAACGAGCCAATCCGAGCCGCCCGCGGCAAGGATGGGCAGATTGAGCGCTGCCAATCGGCTGAACATGGCTCTTGCGGCGCGGCTGGTTCCCGTATGACCGTGCCGAGTTGCCCGCCTGTCCATACTCAGATGATAACGACATAAAAGCGCCTGTTCGAAATCCGGATCTTCCGAAGGCAGAAATTCGGTGCAGCCGTCATAAATCAGGGAAAGGTATAAAAGTCCGCCGGGTTTCACCAACCTTGCAAAGCCGGCCAGCACCTCTGCGGCCTCTACCAGATCCATTACCGCATGGGCGATGATCAGGTCCCACTGCCCTTGTTGCCCGGGCTCGGCGATGACGTCGTAGAGGTCCGCGCAGAGGGTCTCGACGGCAGGGCTACCGTGAGTTTCGACTGCCGCGGCTTTGTCGGATATCCGCTCATGCGGCGTATGGGAACGTCCGAATTGCTCCGGAACGCTGCGGGACCTGAACCCGTCGAGGTAGTCGGGGTTTTGTTCCACCAGGGTATAGTGCATATGGGGGGCCAGGCCCCATTCCACCACCCTTTCGAACATCGTGCCGATTCCGGCCCCGAACTCGATCACCCGGAGCGGTTCGCGTGGCGTCGAAGGCCGCAGGCCGGCCTTGAGTTTCTGCCATACGTAACGGTTCAACGCGCGGTCATCCACGCTCTTCTTGGCTGCCAGATAGGAAATGTAGGTGTCGGACGGGATCATCGGCGACGCATCAACGCATGAAAGTTTATCAGAAATTCTTCGATCCCCTGCATCGATTCCTGCCAGACGGGATGGGTTCCGGCCGATTCAAGAGCAGCAGCGCTCATGCGAAGCAAGCGGGAGCGGTCCGCATGAAGCTTCTGCACCGCCGTTGCCACGCCGGAAAGATCGTTCCGGTTGAACAGGAGTCCGTTATCGCCGTCCCGGATCAGTTCGGGGGTTGCCCCGGCGTTAGCGCCCAGCACCGGTAAACCGAAGTTGAGGGCTTCCAGTGTCACCATGCCGAAGCCTTCATAGGCAAAGGGCATGCACAGCAGGTGGCTTTCGGCGAATTTTCGGGCCAGCGCATCCGTGTCCAGGGAACCCGGGAACCGGACGATGGAGGCCAGTCCATGCGTGTCGAGCGCCTGGCGCACCCGCCGGAAATAATCCGGCGCGATCGTCGTATTTCCCACCACTTCCAGGCTCCATTGATCCCGTGGCACGCCAGTCAGCGCCGCGATCAGGGGCAGCAGCCCCTTGCGCTCGATGATCTGGCCCACAAAGAGCAGCCGCAGCGGTCCGGGTCCCGGGGCTCGCGCCGCGATCTCGGCCGAAGTGATGCGGCCCCTGAAACGGTCGCTGCCGGGCGGTGCCACAACAAATGGCCTTGGTGCCGGACTCAGGTGAAAAACAGCGCATTGGGTGGTCCGGGAGTTGAAGACAAAGCCATCCGCCGAATCGAGATAATGCGTTTCAGGCAAGGCCAGCAGGGCATTAAGCACCCTTGAGCGCGGCTCATTGCAAAGCAGGTGATGAACCACGGAGACAACGGGCACGGATGTCCTTTGGTGCAGGCGGCGGTTCAACAGGAAGAGGGAAGGGTGGCACAATTCATCCTGGAGAAGGATATCGTAGCTTGCGCGGGTCATGTGGCCAGGCAGCGCGCCGGTAAAATTATCGGCCGGCCTTAGCGGGTAGCGGCGCAAGGGCAGCGAGATAACCTCAACATGGTGACCGCTGTCCGTTAAATAATCCAAAAGCTTTTTATCGTAGAGATAACCGCCGGTCAGCGTATCGATGGACCCGTATATCATAAACCCTATGTGCACGGGAAGGCCTCCCGATAGGATGCCCAGGCCATTTCGTTTTCCCAGATGCGGATTTCCACGCGGCTGAAGCGGTGAGGGCCCAGCCGCTTCAGGAAACGATCGTAAAAACGCTTTGCCAGATGCTCTATGCTCGGGTTTGTCAGATAGAATTCGGGCAACTCATTGAGAAGCCGATCCCTGTAATGTTCGACGCAGGCATCCAGAATGGGATCCAGTTCCGCAAGGTCGGCCAGATAGCCGTGGGCATCGAGATCTTCGGCGGACAACCGGATTTCGACCCGGTAGGGGTGCGCGTGTGGCTCATTTTCATTTCCCCAGTCGCCGCCGAACAAAAAGTGGCGCGCGATGAAGTTTTTTTGAAGGCAGAGGGAATACATGACGGTTTCCTTATGTGTGGGGATAAACCAATACGGCTTGCAGCACATCCGGAGAGGCTTCGGCCAGAAGATCGTAAGCGCTTTGCGCCCGGGTGATGTCGAAGCGATGGGTGATCAGGGCCGACGGCCGGATGGCTTCTATCATGCTCCAGGCTGTCCGGAGTCGGCGGACATGCGACCACCTTCCGGCCAGATGCGGGGCGATGGTGCTCACCTGACTGGATGCGATCCTCACCCGATCACGATGAAAGCGTCCGCCCAGATCGATGGCTGCCGATTTGCCGCCGTACCAGGAACCGATCACGATGCGCGTATCAAAGCCCGACCAGGAGAGTGCGCCGTTAAGCGCTCCCGGATTACCGGTCAGTTCGAAAATCAAATCCGCTTTGCCATCGTCGTGGGAATCGGCCGTGGCGGTTGCAAGCGCGGCTTTTCCGTCCTGATCCGTCCCGTCAAGGACCCTGTCGGCGCCGAGCGCAAGGGCGGTCTTTCGCCTCAGTGCCAGACGATCCACGCCCGAAAGGTGCGCCAGCGGATAGCGGGTCAGCAGGGCCAGGGTCAGTAAGCCGATGATCCCGAGGCCGAAAACCATCACGTGTTCACCGATGAGGGGCCGTCCATCCATCACCAGGTTGACTGCGGTTTCCATTCCGGCCAGAAACACGGCATCTTCCATCGACACTTCCTGGGGTATGGCCAGAAGGTCTTCCGGTGCTGCTGTAAAATGGCTTTCATGGGGATGGAAGGCAAACACCTGCCGGCCGATCCAGCCGGGATCGACACGGGCTCCGGTGGCAACGATATGGCCCACGCAATTGTACCCGTAGGCCAGCGGGTAGTGGAAAGGTCCGGATAGCGAGGCGATGGTGGCGTCCACGGCCATGTGCTCCGGGAAAAGCCCCTTGAAAATCAGCAGCTCCGTACCGGCGCTGATGGCAGAAAGCCGGGTGGCCACGAGCACCTGACCGGAAGCGGGTTCCGGTACGGGCTGCTCTCTCAGTTCCATCACCAGCGGCTTCTTGAAGTAAAGGCTCAGTTTTTTCATGGCCGATTCCAGGCCGGCTCGGCCCACAGGATCAAATCGTTTTCCAGATCTTCATAGTGAATTTGCGTCAGTGTCAGTCTGGAAGGCGGGCAGCCGTTTTGTCCCTGAATGACCCGCAGCCCGCCGATCAATGTGGGAGAAATGGTGATGATGAAAAGATCCGCAAGTTCGGCGCGGATGAAGCTGCTGATCACCCTGGCGCCCCCTTCCACCATCAGGCTGCGGATCCCGCGCTCAAAAAGCAGGCCCATGAGGTGGCGGATATCGATCTGACCCTGGTCGTTCAAACGACAGGGCAGAATTTCCGCACCGGCACGGCTGACGGCGTCCGTGCGGGCAGAGGCGTCGTCTTTTACGCCCGCCAGCCAGGATCGGCGGTCCGACCGTTCAAGCAGGCGGCTTTCCAGAGGGATGCGAAGGTGGGTATCCAACACCACCGGCTGGGGATTCACGCCCGGGACCAGTCGTACGGTCAGCAGGGGATTATCGGCCACCACCGTATCGATGCCGACGAGAATGGCATCAAAGAGCGATCTCAGTCGATGGGTGAGCATCAGGGATGCCGATCCGCTGATTTTGAGCGGCCGGCGATCCAGGGTAGCGATGCTGCCGTCAAGGCTTTGGGCGTAACTGATCAGGATAAAGGGTCTTGCCGTCGGCCGGCAGCCGGATTTGACGTGCTGCAAACCCTGTTGCAGATCCTCGATGCTTCGAATCCCGGGAGGTTGTTCCATGGTTTAGCCTTGTGTTGTGTGTTCTCTGATCATTTCGTAGAGATCGGCCCGGACCGGCGGGTGCAGGGAATACTTCCGGCTTTGCGGGATAGAAGGACGTCCTCGGGTTTCCACCACGACCAAAGGCCGGAGCCCAATATGAGCAGCACGAGAGAGGCGCTCAAAGCAAGGATGAGAACCTGCGGCGCATTGCCCGGGGACGCCGCATGGGTCAGCCAGCAGGCGGCGATGAGGGCGGCGGTGCGACCCAGCCATCCCAGCACCATCATGGTCCACAGGCAGAGCACGGCAAGCGCCGTGGCGGCCGGCAATGATTTATAAATCGTCCAGGTAACGGCCGGACCCCACACCAGCAGGGCCAACCGGACAAGTAGCGGCGCGATACCGACAGCAAGATCGAGGATCTTTTGCATGCGATGCGCGGCGTCATCCGTCAACCGCGCGCTGACCACCAGCCAATCCCATGCAAAGCCGGCTATCAGGGGCATGGCGAAAAAACATGCGGCAGGGCTCAATACTTTCTCCGCAAATACGGGCAAGAGGGCCACTCCCACAAAACCCATGTTCAAACCGGCCGCGATGCGGGCCTGGATGCGGTCTTTTAGCGGAAGGACAATTCTTCCGCGTTTGTAACGATACCGGATGCCGAGCTTGTAGAGATAATAGCTTGCGCCCACCATGAGGTAGAACAGGGGCAGGCGATTCATCCGGACGGCTAGCGCGGAAGCGGCCAGAAGCCCCATCGCATCGATTTCCACATCCAGGCGTTGACCCAGCACCGATTCGGTCAGGGTATGGCGCGCCCAGAACCCGTCCACGAAATCCGCGCACCCGATGCTAAGATATAGCAGGCCCGGGGTCCATTGAATCCAGGAAGCGCCGCTCAAAAGCGACTTACTGGGAAGCATAAAAAAACCGGCCAGGCAGCTTGCGCCCAACCCTCTGGCCAGCGTAATCCCATTGGCCACGCCCAGCGATGGACGAAGCTCCCGGGTTGTCGGTGGATGGTTTTGGCCAAGGTTTGAGAATAATTGAAAATGAACGTAGCTTAAGACCACGAAGGCCTGGAGGAGCCACTGGAGGACGACTTCGGCAGGCCACGTTCTGAGAAGACATGCGCTGATGGTGAGCAGGCCAAGTATATGCCATCCCCCTGTCCAGAGCGCTCGACGATGCAATTCGTGCAATACCTCTGTTTGTTCCAAATCAACCCGCTTTCGTCAGCAAGTTCACCCGGTCACTTGTTCAGGAGCTTCCCAAACCCCTGAAGGGGAGCCGGGATTTGAATTGCCGGACAACCGAGCGGAGTGGTCCAGTGCGTTGGGATTTTTCTGTGCCCCTCATGCAATCCATGGAAGGCCGGCAAGAAGTCCCACATCGGCTGCTGCATGAGGTTCGGCAATGCTAAGTTGAGATGATAAGAAACTGATTTTTGCTTAGCACCTGTCCTGAATGCTGTCAAGGACATTATCGAACCGTTTTCCTGGCAAGTAATAATCAAAATGATACCTGCCTATTCCAGTTCACTTTCGCGGTCTCAGCCTGAATGCTTGCTGGAATATCATTTTGAATGCAAAATGGAATTACAATCCGCTGCGGAAACCCCGCTTAAAAGTATCGCCATATCCGCGACATCCGATTCTCTTTCAAGGGAAACATGATTAAAAACCGTCTTGATTTCTGGATGACTACAATGTCCCCTTGATTTATAGTTTGTATTTAAACTATATGTATGCTAATTAGATGACCTCATCATACACCCTCAAAAGGATGCGCGGATGGTATTTCAAGATTGTATATGCTTTCGATTGGGCAAGGCCGTGCGAAAAGTCTCAAGGGCGTACCGTGAAGAAATTGCTTCCTATGGGCTCACTCACGGTCAGTTCTTTATGATGGTTGCGATTATGGAAGAAGAAGGGCTGCTGCCCAGCGAACTTGCGGATAAAACTGCCCAGGATCGCTCAACCACAACCGGCCTTCTGGACCGTCTGGAAAAAGACGGATGGATCGAAAGGCGGCCGGACAAAAAAGACCGACGCTCACTGCGAATCTTCCTTGCCCCCGAAGCAAGAAAACATCGGGAGCCTGTTTTGAAGCTTTTTGAGGAAACCAACCGGACATATCTGAACCGTTTTACCCGGCAGGAATGGGATCAGATGCAGTCTTTTCTTAACAGGCTGGAACAGTAACCTGCCGCCGGTATCGGAGGAATCATTTTGCCCGAACTAAATCCCGAACATCTGAAGGCTGCCATCATCGCAATCAACAATGCTCCTTTTTTCAGGCATTTGTCCATGAACGTCATGGAAATTGGGGTTGGCTATTCCGTGGTGGCGCTGGACGTCGGAAAAGAACATATGAATCCATTCGGCGGGCTGCATGGTGGCGTATATGCGTCGGCGATCGATACCGCCGCCTACTGGTCTGCTTACTGTGATCTTCCGGAAGATAACGGGCTGATTACCATTGATATTAAAGTGGACTTTCTGGCGCCGGTTTCCGGCGAAAAAATCATCATCACCGGGAGGCGGATCAAATCGGGAAAAACCCTGTATCTTACCGAAGCGAAGATGTCTGACGCAAATGGAACCGTATTGGCTCACGGAACATCCAAACTGATGGTAACCCGCAACAAACAATCCGTTAACGATCTTGTTAAATATATCGGGTCAGGCAGCCTGCCGCCGAAATTTTTAAGGAGCTAACATGTCATACAAAATTTTGGGCATTTCAGGAAGCCCTGTAAAAAATGGAAACGTGGATACTTTTCTGGCGTCGATCATGGAAATGGCCCGGGAAAAAGGAATCGAAACGGAAACAGTCAGCCTTTCAAAAATGGAAATTGAAAACTGTATCCACTGCAATTTCTGTCTTGCCAAACAAAAGACGGGAAAATACTGCTCGCTTGAAGATGACGCCCAGCCGATATTCGAAAAACTGGAAAGCGCGGATATCATCGTTTTGGCCAGCCCGGTTTATTTCATGCGAACCAGCGGAATGATGGCCACCTTTATTGATCGCCTTCGTGTTTTTATTTTCGGTAACATGGCGGGAGGAAAACTGCGAAACAAAATCGGAATCAGCGCCGGTGTTTCCTGGCTGCGGCACGGCGGTATGGAAACAACCCACCTGTCGCATCTCTATGCCTTCATGACATTGGACATGATTCCGGCGACCGTTCACTCATGCATCAGCCCCATGGGCGCCTCCGCTGTTGCCAGCAGGCATGGTGAAGGAAAATTCGACCCCTCTGTCCGTGTCGGGATACAGGAGGATCAGGCCGGGCTGGATTCGGGAAGAGCGCTTCTTTCCCGCGCGCTGGAACTGGTTGAGCTGATTCACGGCTCATGAAGGGGGACAAACCAAAAAATTAAGACTTGCGTGCGTACCACAGGACCTTGTTGAAGCTCAGTTGGCAGGGCTCTCCCTGACGAAAGATCTGCCGCTTCCGGTTCTTCTGGACGCGCACCTCCACTTCGCCGATTAAAACCCGGTAGTCGATGATGTCGCCAAGATATGTCAGCCGTTTGACGATACCCCGGACCTCGCCCTCATGCACAAAATCGATCTCGGACGGCCTTGTGGCAAGCATCAGCCGCCGATTCCCGGGCTGTAAGGGAAGCGCCGCATTCACGGGTCCGGCGCTTTTCACGCCTTCGATCCAGATGGCGCCATCTTCGATTTCAACGGGAAGAAAATTGGAAAGGCCGATGAATCCGAATACAAACTGGTTCGCCGGGTTCTGGTAGATGTTCAGCGGCGTGTCGATCTGCTGCACCATGCCATCGGACATGACAAGAATCCGGTCGGAGAGTGCCATCGCCTCCGACTGATCGTGGGTGACATAGATGATCGTGAAGCCGAATTTTCTTTGGAGATCCTTGATCTCGAATCGCATCTCCTCGCGAAGCTTGGGATCGAGGTTGGAGAGCGGCTCATCCAGCAGCATGACCGTGGGGTTGATGGCAATGGCGCGGGCAAGGGCGATCCGTTGTTTCTGGCCGCCGGAAAGCTGAAAAGGCATTCGGGTTTCAAGGCCGGTCAGGCTAATGAGATGGATGGCGGCATGAGTTCGCTTCTTTGCCGCGGCAGGTGGATGTTATCCCTGGCGCTGGAGACCAATCGGTCTCCGATAAAGATGCAGCCATCCGTCAGGCGCTCGAAACCGGCGATCAGCCGGAGGATTACCGTTTTTCCGCAACCGGACGGCCCGAGAAAGGTAAAACACTCCCCGTCCTTGATGGTGACGCTGAAATCAGAAATAATCCGGTGTGTGCCATAGGTCTTGCCGACATTTTCCAGCATCACATCCGCCATATGGGTTCCTTTTCTTCCAGGGATGCGCGGTGCTGCAAGCGGGAAGGCCGCCGCAAACCTCTAATTTTTCTCTCTCAGAATCGCGGTGAACTTCTTGATGATTTCCTCTTTTTCGTTCATTGTTTTGATATAATCCAGCTTCATGGCCCTTTCAACGGCCTGATCCGCGGGAACCAGCCCCATATCCTTTGATACCGCAACATCGGTCCGAATGGGAAGCGTGCCGCTTGCAGCAATCAGCGTCTGACCTTCTTTTGAAAGCAGAAAATCAATGAATTTCTCGGCGGCCCTGCGGTTTTCGGTGCCTTTCATGATGGCTATCGGGCTCGGCACGACCAGCATTTCCCTGGGAAAGACAAATCCCAGGTAAGCGCCTTTCTTGATTTTATCGATGGTGATATAGTCCACGGCAAGGGTCGCCAGCAGATCGCCCGATGCCGTATCATCGACGACCTGTCCGGAGCCCTGCCCCATGATGGCGCCG
This sequence comes from Deltaproteobacteria bacterium, assembly GCA_016219185.1. Taxonomy (GTDB): domain Bacteria; phylum Desulfobacterota; class Desulfobacteria; order Desulfobacterales; family Desulfatirhabdiaceae; genus RAAP-1. The sequence goes on along the minus strand of JACRBZ010000016.1, from coordinate 12,288 downwards.
TTCTTGGCCAGTTTTTCAAAATATTCCCACCCCATAGTGTTGACCATCATGGCGACGCTGACAAAGGAGGTGCCGGACAGGGCCGGATTGGCGATGCCAAACCTGCCCTTGAAACGGGGATCGAGAAGATCCGCCCAATCTTTCGGTGGAACGGTCACCTTTTTGGTATTGTAGGCAATGCCGAGGGTGCCCAGGCGCGCCGGCGTAAAATAACTGTCCGGGTCCTTTACCGGGCTTTCCACGTATTTGGCTTCCGGGGAAACGTATTTCTCAAGCAGGCCGTCCTGTTTCAGCTTGTAGAAATCGGGAACCTCGCTGTGCCACAGGACATCGACGGTCAACTTTCCGGATTGCCGCTCTGCGGCGATCTTGGCCATCAGCTTGCCGGCTCCGGCAGAGTAATAATCAAAGGCGATATCGGGATGTTTTTTCACAAAGGCGTCGCGGAGGCTTCCGATAAGGCTTTCCTTCATGGACGTATACACCATGAGTTTTTCACCGGCGTATGTAATGGAAATGGCGCCGGACAGAAATACGGATGCAACCACAACCAATAAAGCTTTTTTCATATGCTCCTCCTTTTCTTACAAAGGGTTGTCAAAAAAGCGGGATTTATCTGGAGTTCTCTCCGGATAGTGACATCAAAGAACGGCATACAACTGGTTTGTGCATGGTATATAAGGCGGTATTCGAATTGTCAACGCATGAATCAGGCAGCCCGCCGACTTGCGCGGACCCCGAAAAGGATGTTACCAGCGGACCTGTCCCTGGAAAAGTCGCTCAGGATCATGTCGGGCTTGTTGATTGAGTCGGTTATGACGAAACCCATTATGTAATCGTTTTCGTGTTTGAGTAGTGATTTGTAATTGTTTTTCTACTAAACTAAACATTTTTCCGGAATCCACCCGAATTGTTTCTAAAATCCCCAGTATCGTAATTATTTTATTGAAATTATCCATATAAATAACTATATTTCTTATATTAGCCCACATGATATGTGTTTTTTTATGGTTCGTAACTCTTTTTTGAGGGATGAGATGAATCCGGAAGCGGTACAGAATCGGCTGGCAGGGTATGCGTTCCTGATTGAAAAGTACCGGCTGAATGTCATGCCGAACTGGCATGCGTCATCGGTCAGTCCGACAGGAACGTTGCGCTCGACCATCCAAGAGGGCCAGGTTGAGTCCGTCTACCCCTCATCCTACTGGCCCGGAGACAGCGCGGGGAATCATCTTGAATTCGCCCTGAAGTATGACGGCGTCAATCTCGGCATCCTGTCGGTCCTTTTCGAGACGATCTCCGAAGACGAGATCCTCGGTTACATCAACTCGAAACCCACGGGGAAATACGCCCGCAGGATCTGGTTCCTGTTTGAATTTCTGACAGGGAAAAATCTCCCTCTGCCAAATCTGACCCGGGGAAACTACATAGAAGCTCTGGAGCCGGAGCGCTATTACACTGCCGCACCCGGTCGGCGCATTCAGCGCCAGCGGGTTCTCGACAATCTTCTCGGTGGACGCTCTTTTTGTCCTGTCATCAGGCGCACGGATAAGCTGCTGGCTATGGAGAAAATCGATCTGCGCAAGCGCTGTGAGGAGGTTGTCACCGCCTACCCCCCGGAATTGCTTCGTCGTGCCTTGAGCTACCTTTACAGCAAGGAGACCAGGTCATCCTTTGAGATCGAGCACATCAACCCGAGCGCTTCCCGGACGGAGAAATTCATCGGCCTGCTGGAGATGGCAGAGCACAAGGATTTTTGCGATAAACCTTTACTGATCGATGTGCAGAACCGCATTGTCGATTCCCGCTTTTGCGATTCCGATTACCGGAAGAGTCAAAACTATGTGGGACAGGCGCTTTCCTTTCAGAAGCAACGCGTCCATTTCGTCGGCCCAAAACCCGCGGATCTTCCAGATCTCATGGAAGGCCTGCTGCTGTCGCATCAGATGATGAAAGAGAGCACAGCGCCGGCCGTTGTCCATGCCGCCGCGATATCCTACGGTTTTGTCTTCCTGCATCCGTTCGAAGATGGAAATGGCCGCATCCACCGGTTTCTCATTCACAATATCCTGTCCCGGCGCGGATTGATTCCGAAAGGTCTCATGTTTCCGGTTTCCGCCGCCATGCTGAAAAATCCGGCGCTTTACGATCATTCCCTGGAAGCATTCTCGCGTCCGCTGCTGAGCCTGATCGAATACACCCTGAATGATCTTGGCCTGATGACCGTGCAGGGCGAGACCGGCCACTGGTATCGATACATTGACATGACGGCTCAGGCAGAGGCCCTGTACGATTTTGTCAGTCTCACTATCGAAAACGAGCTGGTGGAGGAGCTGGACTTTCTGGCCAGCTACGACAAGGCCAGGCAGGCAATCCAGGCCATTGTGGACATGCCGGACCGCCTCATCGATCTCTTTATTCAACTATGCCTGCAAAACAACGGCCGCCTTTCAGCCCGGAAGCAGGCGGCTCATTTCGATTTCCTGACCGATGACGAGCTGACCCGGATGGAAAACGCCGTTCAGTCCGGATATGAAAAGGACTGAGCATGAAAAAATTCGCGTCCCTCATTCTTCTCTTGATCTTTTCTTTACTCTCCATCGTGCTCTTGCAGCTGGCGCTGCCCCCTGTCGGTCAGGCGATATTTCTGCAGGCGGCTGTTTGACTTGCCGGGGATGGTCATTTCGATCCACCCTTCAGCCAGGGCAGGCTTGAGATAACGTTCGCGAAATGATTTGCGGTCCTTCAGACCGATGGCGCGCTGAAGTTCCTCGCGGGTTTTCTCGCCTTCCAGCACATCCAGCAATCGTTCGACTTGGGGGGTGACTTGTGGCGCGACCTGGGGGGTGGTGGACGACACGGCGTCGAGGATCATTCTGAGCATGAACGCGATAAAGGGTGCGGAGTCGGTTTGATCCGTACTGTTTTGCAATGCCTGGTAATACTCCGTCTGATGTTCATGGACCAGGCTTTCGACCGGGATATCGGCAAATAGCGGCTTCCAGCGGGTCAGTATCAAGGTCTGCCATAGCCGACCCATGCGGCCGTTGCCGTCTGCGAAGGGGTGAATGAATTCAAACTCGTAATGAAACACTGAACTGGTGATCAGTGGATGCTGGTCGGAAGTGCTCAGCCACTGAAGCAGATCTTGCATCAGCGCCGGGACGCGATTCGCCTCCATCAACTCCGCTTCCATTTCTGGGCGCCACTGCTCGAAACAATCATAGGCAAAAATGGCGTTACGCACCTCCTGAACCTCCCGGGGCGGAGCGATGACCTGCTTGCCATCCAGAATCGCTGTGATCTGCTTCTCGCTCAAGGTATTGCCTTCAATGGCCAACGACCCCCGGATGGTGCGGATACGGTTGATACGACGGAGACGTAGCGCTTTGGCGGCATCCGTCAGCGCTGATATGCGTCCGGCGGTTTCACTGATTTTTGCGGCCAGATTCAGAATGGCCGAGGTGATGGTGTAGGGCGGTTGGTAGGGGTGTCTCATGATGCTGCCCATTCCTTACAGAGAATTTCCGCCTGTTCCAAAACCAATTCGGTCGCCTTCTTCTCTATATCCGGTGGATAGCCAAACGGGCGAGCGAAAGAACGCGCCTGTACCACTTATATATTTAGAGAGGTCATGGGTATAAATTTACCCACGTTATGGTTGTAAATATCCCCCTTATTTCTTTCCTGCATTTGTACCATAAAGAAGCTGCAGTAATTTTTTTGTAATCCAACCATGCTGGATAAGAAAATGAATATAGCTGAAGTCTGTTTTGAGACAATCCTTATCCTGGCAAAATTGGAACTGTCCACAATTAATAGTTTCATGGATGAAAGGAGGGGTATTTTATGAAAAGAGGCATGAGCAGAAGAGAATTCATCAAAATGTCAGCAGGTGCGACCGCCGCCCTTGGCATGAGCACGATGCTGCCTTGGCGATTCGGCGCGCGGGAAGCGATGGCGTTTTCAAACAGCATTCCGCTGCAAAAATTCATTCAACATTTGCGGGATTTTGGCCCTCAAATCCCGGTAGCTGCACCTGATACGACAACCTACGCCAATGTCGACTACTATCAGGTAACTGCGGGTTGGTTCCGCGACCAGCTTCATCCGTCCCTGCCGAACCCGACCCGGCTATACGGTTACGGACCGGCTGGGACGACTGCTGGAGGACTTGCCGGTGGCGTGCACCTGGGCAATGCCATCGTCGCCACAAAAGGAAGGCCGGTCAGGATAAAATTTTCCAGCGCCCTGCCGGGAACTCACATCCTTCCCTTTGACAGCACCATACCGACGGCCCCCGGTATCCTTGGCGGCAGTCAGGACCGGGCGGCGATCCATCTCCACGGGGGGCTCGTTCCCTGGGCCAGCGACGGCGGGCCGTTTAACTGGGTCGATCCCAGAGGTGCCGTGGGTGCATCGAATGTGAGTTGGCTTCCCAATGCAACCGGTTTGTTGACCAACGACTATTACTATCCCAACAACCAGAGTGCCCGTCTGATGTGGTACCATGACCATGCCATCGGCACCACCCGGACCAGCGCCTACGCCGGACTGGCCAGCGCCTACATACTCGTCGACCCCACTGACCCGATCGAGATTGCACTGACGTCGGCGATGAGCAGTCTTGGCGACCCCCACTTCGACGCAGACTTTCTGGTCTTCCAGGACAAGATCTTCTGGAACCCTGCTCTCGATCCCAACTATGCCCTCTACGTCACGGGTGTCCAGCCGGGCGATCTCTGGTATCCCTATCTGTATGAGCGAAACCGCTGGAAAATCAACGGGCCCAAGTTCGCCCCGCCGATTCCTTCGGCCATTCCCGAATTCTTTGGAGATACCATGCTGGTGAACGGGTCTGTCTATCCGGAACAGACGTTGGATGCCGAGGTTTACCGGTTCCGCCTGCTCAATGCCTGCAACGCCCGGTTCCTGAACCTGAAGTTCGTGATCGACACCGGGATCGGCGAGCCGGTGGGCACCTATCTGGCACCGACCCCGGCACCCGTGGATGTCTGGATCATCGGCACCGAGGGAGGCTTTCTCCCGGCGCCGGTTCAACTCTTCCAGAGCGGCCTTCCCATGGCCGGCTTCATCCCCACGCCGACACTTCCGGGACCGCTCCTCATGGGGCCTGCCGAACGGGTAGACATCCTGGTCGATTTCAGCAAATGCTTTGGACAGAAAGTTCTCCTTTTTAACGACGCCCAGGCTCCCTTCCCGGTGGGCGCCCCGGTAAACGATTACTATCCGGGGGCACCGAAGAATCCCATCGTGACGTCCCTGGGCTTTGGTCCCAACACCCGCACCCTCATGAGATTTGCGGTAACGGGCATAAATGTCGGACCTTCCCTGTCATCGATCCTCGGTACAATTACACCGGCGTTCAGCAACAGCCCGGTCAACCCCGTGCTTCCGACCGTGCCAACGGTCAACGGTGGGAACACGCTTGCAGCGACCCCCGGTTCAACCATCAACCACAAAGGAGTCAATTACTTTTATCAGCCTACCACTCAGGAGCTTACCTTAAATGAAATTTACGACGTTTATGGGAGGCTCATGCAGCTTGTGGGGACCAACGTGCCGCTCGTGAAGGGTACCTTCGGCCGGTCCTATATGGATGCACCGACAGAGACGGTGCAATACGGTACCATCCAGGTCTGGAACATCTATAATCTGACGGGGGATACCCACCCCATGCACTTCCACCTGTTCAACGCGATGATCCTCAAGCGCCAGCCCTTTCAGGTGAATTCCTTCAACGGGATTCCCAGTTTCACAGGTCCGGGCCGTGGCCCTGAACGCGGCGAAGAGGGCTGGAAGGAGACGGTGAAGATGAATCCTGGCGAATGTACCACGATCGCCATACTCGTCGAGGATCCGAATCCGGTCGGCCGGCAATATGCCGTAACATCCGGAGTGAATACTTATAATGCCACACTTCCGCCCAGCCCTCGCCTTGCAACATTCGGGGTGACTGGTGACGAGTACGTGTTCCACTGCCACATCCTGGAGCACGAAGAGCACGACATGATGAGGCCGCTGGTCGGCATCTAAACGGCCCTTTCATCAGATATTCGCCCCTGCGCCGGAACTGGCGCAGGGGCTTTTTCCAAACCCCGCACTTTCCCCCGGATTCGTTTTTATCCTGGGAGGCTTGATAAAATGACAAAAATTCAATGTGATACGAAAGATGGACCTTTATTCAATCGTTCCGGGGTTCGGTCATGAAAAAACATTTCCGTTATTTCTTCCTCTGTCTGCTGATAGCCGGATCGATGCTTGCCGCCTACTCGTATGGTCACCGGCAGGTAGAAAATACCGATTCCGTGCAGCGAAAGCTTCTCTGTTATATCGATCCCATGAATCCCGCCAACCGGTCCGAGACACCCGGCATCGCTCCCTGCGGTATGCCCATGGAACCGGTCTATGCCGACGAAGGTCCTGCCGGACAAGCCAATGAAAATAACCTGGCCGGCCTTCCCCCCGGGACCATCCATATCCATCCGGACAAGCAGCAACTTATCGGCGTGAAAACAGGGATTGTCGAAAAGGCCGCCTGGCACCATACGGTGCGCGTCATGGGCCGGATAGCCCCTGATGAGGATCGCTTCTACCGACTCAATGCCTCCACCGAACTGTGGATCCGGAAGATCTTCGGGCCCACCAGCGGTAGCCAGGTAAAAAAGAACGATCGCTTGCTGGCCTATTACTCGACCAATTTTCTGTCCGCCGCAGCCTCTTATACGTATGCCCTGGATACCCTGGATCGGCAGCGGGCCACCGGCATGAAGAATCCCGACCAGGATACTGCTACCAATCTTCAGGTCCGTCAGGCAGTCGAATCCTTGCAGAACATCGGGGTTTCGGACCGCCAGATCGAGGAGATGGCAAAGACCAGAAATATCGGTGATCTGGTGGAGGTTCGCTCCCCCACCGATGGCATCATCCTGGCCCGCACCGCGACGCTGGGGATGTGGGTGGGGCCGGGAACCGAGCTCTATCGCATTGCCGATCTTTCGCATGTATGGATTTTTGCCGACATCTTTGAAAACGAGGCGGCTCTCTTTACACCCGGCAAGCCGGTGCGTGTGATTCAGCCGGCCATGCATAAAAGCTTTACGGCCATTGTCAGTTCGGTGCTCCCCCTGTTCGATCCAGCCACCAAAACCCTCAAGATACGTCTGGAGGCTGACAACCCGGGGTACAGCCTCCGTCCGGACATGCTGGTTGACGTTGAATTTCCGATAACGCTTTCCCCGATGATTACGGTTCCCCTGGATGCAATCCTCGATTCCGGGCTGAAAAAAACGGTTTTTATCGATATCGGTAACGGTTTTTTCGAACCGAGGCATATTGAAACAGGGCGATCACTGGGGGAACGGGTCGAGATCCTCCAGGGGCTCACGCCGGGTGAAAAGATCGTCGTATCCGGAAAATTCCTGATCGACTCCGAGGCGCGCATGCAGCAGCCCGATGCCGGGATGAACCAACAGTCCATGAATGCCACCAACAGCGGGTACACGCATGATTAACCGGATTATCGACTTCTCCGCCCATAACAAACTGATCATTTTTCTGATCGTCGCCGCTGCGGCCGTTACGGGGTGGTGGTCCATGAAGAACCTGCCGCTCGACGCCATTCCGGATCTTTCCGAGACCCAGGTGATCATTTACTCGCGCTGGGACCGCAGCCCCGACATCGTCGAGGATCAGGTTACCTATCCGATTGTCACAACCATGCTGGGCGCCCCGGGGGTCCGTAGCGTGCGCGGGTTCTCGGATTTCGGATATTCCTTTGTCTATGTGATCTTTGATGAAGGAAGGGATATCTACTGGGCACGTTCGCGGACCCAGGAGTACCTCTCGGCGGTGCTGCCGCGGCTGCCGCAGGGTGTTCAGACGGAACTCGGGCCCGATGCCACGGGACTGGGCTGGGTTTTCCAGTACGTGCTCGTGGACACTACGGGGCAGCAAAGCCTGGCGGAGCTTCGCACTTATCAGGATTGGTATCTTCGCTATTATCTGAAATCGGTGTCCGGGGTGGCCGAAGTGGCCACGGTGGGCGGTTTCCGCCAGCAGTATCAGGTCAATCTCGACCCGAACCGCTTGCAGTTCTACAACATTCCTGTCAGCCGGGTGGTGGAGGCGGTCAGGGGGAACAACAACGACTCGGGAGGCCGGCTCATCGAATTCGGCGGGACCGAGTACATGGTCCGCGGCAGGGGATATGCCCGATCGGTCCAGGATTTCGGGAATATCGCCCTGTCTGTGAGCGAGAACGGTTCGCCGATCCGCATCCGGGACATTGGCGAGGTTGTCCTCGGACCCGACCTGAGACGGGGGGGCACCGACCTCAACGGCACAGGGGAAGCGGTCTCCGGCATTATCGTCATGCGTCAGGGGCAAAACGCCCTGGATGTGATCGAACGGGTCAAGAAGAAGATCCGGGAGATCGAGCCTGGCCTTCCATCCGGCGTTAAAATTGTTCCGGTCTATGATCGCTCGGAGCTGATCAACCGTTCCATCGACAATCTGAAATGGACCCTGCTGGAAGTGGTGATCACCGTTTCCCTGATCATTCTCATTTTCCTGTGGCATATTCCGAGCGCAATCATTCCGATCACCACCATCCCCCTGGCCATCCTGATCTCGTTCATTCCGTTTCGACTCATGGGGGTCACCGCCAGCATCATGTCTCTTGCGGGGATTGCCATTGCCGTGGGCGCCATGGTCGATGCGGCCATCGTGGTGGTGGAGCAGACGCACAAGAAGCTGGAGCTGTGGGGGCAGGCGGGGCGTGCCGATACGTCGACCGACCCGGCGCCGCTCTCGATGCTGGAGACACTTATCACCCTCAAGCCGAAAAGCCAGTGGCGGAAGGTGAACACCTGGTATTCCTCCTGGGCGCCGGACTGGCTTAAAATTGTTTTCCGGCGGGTGACGCCCGATGTTCTCTCCTCGGCGGAGTTGATCAGCCAGATGAACGAGGCATTGAAGATCCCCGGCCTTTCCAATGCATGGACCATGCCGATCAAAGGACGGATCGACATGATCACGACCGGCATCCGCACGCCGGTGGGGCTCAAGATATCCGGCGCGAATCTGGCGCAGATCGAGAAAATCGGAGCCCGGGCCGAGGCAGTGCTGCGTAAGATGAAGGGGACCCGGAATGTTTTTTCCGAACGAACCGGGGGCGGCTATTTTCTGGATATCACCTGGAATCGTGAAGAACTGGCCCGCTACGTCCTTTCCATCGATCAGGCCCAGGAGGCGGTCCAAAACGCCATTGGCGGGGAGAACATCGCGACCACCGTCGAGGGTCGCGAGCGATATGCCGTGAACGTTCGCTATCAGCGCGACTTCCGGAGCAATCCGGAAGCCATCGGCCGGGTTCTGGTGCCTCTTGACGGGGGAAGGAAGCAGATCCCCCTTTCCCAGCTTGCGGAGGTGAGCGTGGCGAGCGGTCCGGCCATGATCCGGGATGAAGACGGCCATCGTGCTGCTGGCGGTTCCGTTTTCGGCGGTCGGAGCCGTCTGGTTCATCCATTTTCTCGGCTACAACATGAGCATCGGCGTCTGGGTGGGACTCATCGCGCTTCTGGGCGTGGATGCCGAAACCGGGGTCTTCATGCTCCTCTACCTGGAACTGGCATACGGGCAGGCACTGAAGGAGGGCCGCATGAATACCGTGGATGACCTGCGGGCCGCGATCGTCCAGGGGGCTGCCAAGCGTATCCGGCCCAAGTTCATGACGGCTGCTACCATGCTGATCGGCCTTGTTCCCATCATGTGGTCCACCGGCACGGGAGCCGATGTCATGAAGCATATTGCCGCGCCGATGGTTGGAGGGCTCTTTACCTCCTTCCTGATGGAACTGGTCGTTTACCCGGCGATCTACGAAATCTGGAAATGGCATTTCGAAATCAAAAAATGGAGACGATTGCATCCAAAGTTTTCAATTGGGACAGAGGAGGCAAAATGAGCGCTATAAAAAGCGAGATCAACTATTCGATTCGAACGAGAACGGAGTTTATCTGATTTTACACCTCGACAGACCCATGAATAAAAAAAGGCCGTAAATGAACGAGGGATATCTCATTGTAGCAAATATGGTCTTTGTTATTCTCTTTCCTGTTTTATTCATTGCCGTGGGTGGATTGTATTTGATTTATAAAGGATATCTGAAACTGCTCGTTTTACTATCACTGCTCATTGGTCATATGGTCCTTCTTTACTACATGAACACCAATCCCATGGTATTGCCAGAAGTAATGCTTTTATACGGGAAGTGGTTTTTTAACAAGAATTAGTGATCCTTGGCGATATGTTAATTTAATCCCTTGACAAGCTGATCCCGGATGAGGTTTATAATAATCCAATTCAACTTGCGGAGGCAGCCTGATGCCTACCCTCAAGGAAAATCGGCTCAGAGCTTATTTTTCCTCAGGCTGTACAGCCTTTGGGGTTCAGCGCCAGGTGCTCTGTTAACAATGGGACGGTATTTTAATTATGGAGGAATAGAGGCATGAAACGGAAAGTATTTATTGGTGCAATGTTATGCTTATTAATGTTACCCGTAGCTTCACATGCAAATTTACAAGACTATTTAACGGCTTATGATTACACCATACAATTTTATCCGCGATGGTTTAGTTGGGTTCAGAGCAACAATAGCTATTCTCTAAATAATGTGCTAAGTGGCCCGGACGGAATGGGTCCGGAATTTAAGGTGATTAACGCGGTCAACGATGACACGATCTACGCGCGCGCTCTGCTTGACTTGAGCAGTGAACCGCAGATCGTCACAATTCCTCCCTATTCAAATCTGTATTCAGTTGCCATCCTTGATGTATTTGGGAGTATTATCGTATCAGTCAGCACGCCAACAAAGACAGGCGCTACATATGCGCTGGTTGGGCCTGACTACACGGGTACGCTTCCAGATGGTGTTATCCCGGTATCGCTCCCTTATAATTCATCTGAATTGTTTATCAGAATCGACAAATATTCGCCTCAGCGTGTAGATTTGACTCAGGAAGCAAATGGCTTTAGAGCGGCATTGAAAATGCAAAACCTCTCTAACTATATACTGAATCCATCAGGCGGTCAAACGATCATCACTCCTTTATCCTATTGTAGTACACCTATTAAAAGAATGGCCGATGAGGCAATCCAAGTATCGCCTACGGATTACCTGAACACTTTGCAGGAAGCCATGGCCTCGCCAACTACCGAGCCACTCTCCGCCTCTGACCATGAATTAATTTCTCAGTTCAACATTAGTTTTAATGCAGCAAAACGGCAAACGGCCGATCCATACAACAGCTCGTTATCAGACATCATTCAAGGTGCTCAGGCTGCACATGATATGATTATCGACCATTGGCGGTCGAATGTTGGACCGACCAACTGGATTCATTTCAATAATATGGGGCAATGGGGTGATAATTATCTTGATCGCGCTTCTGCAAACCAATACATACAATTTGCTAACAATATTAAAGCGGCCTATTATGCGCATGCGTTCGTGGACTCGGATAATGTCCCTCTTGATGGAAGTAACGCCTACACAATCACCTTCACGAAGGATAATTATCCTGACTTCAGCCGCTTTGCTTCGATAACTGCATACACACCAGAGGATATTGAGCTGGTTGCGAATTCGTATAACAAATACCTTGTAGCCTCTTATACGCCCGGGTTAGTGGTAGATCCTGATGGGTCGATAACGATTTATGTTCAGTCGAACCCGCCAATAACAGCTCCGATCGCTAACTGGCTGCCGGTTCCAGCTACTGGACCGTTCAATCTGATGCTTCGAATTTACGGTCCAACAAGCGATAGTGAGTTGAACGGGACTTATATTCCTCCAGCGATTCTTTGGAAAATAGGCGGGGGAAATTGATATATTGATCGATATGGTTGTTACTAAGGTGGTCATATTTAAATAGACATTTGATCAACCCAGGTACTGTGAAATCATCCATGGAACTGATTCGGTATTGACTTAATGTTTACTCACTTTTGATCTCCTTAGTAATAATAAACATTATGAACCTCTTGCAAAAGTCCCATATCGCCATTTCTGCAGCTACGTGAATCGATACCCTCGTCATTCAGTGTTGTACCGCATCACTGTAACCGTTTGTTGGACGAAGCCGCATACGCGGCAGAAAAAACAAAATGAAAAACACATAATTGGTGTATAACTCCTTTACTTGCCTAATTCCGGGCACTTAATAAAAAAGGAGAATACAACACCATGAATCCAAATGAAGTAAAACG
>JACRBZ010000015.1 GCA_016219185.1 Deltaproteobacteria bacterium | reverse complement strand
TGCTGCCTTTGCCGAACTGGCTTTCCACTCCCACATCGCCGCCCATGAGGTTGGCCAGTTTTTTGGATATGGCCAGTCCCAGTCCGGTGCCGCCGTACTTGCGGGATGTGGATGTGTCGGCCTGCTGGAAAGACTGGAACAATTTGTCCGTCTGTTCCCCGGTCAGTCCGATGCCCGTATCCCGGACCGCAAACCGAAAGAGCGCGTCACTATTCGTTTCTTCCATGACCTTGACCGAAATTACGATCTCGCCTTTCTCGGTGAATTTGACCGCATTATTGGCATAGTTGACAAGGATTTGCCCAAGCCTCAGCGGATCGCCCACGAGGCAATTGGGGATTCCGCTCTCGATGCTGAACACCAACTCCAGCCCTTTTGAGGCCGTCTTCTCCAAAATGAGATTGGAGACATTCTCCATGACCTTATCCAGCTCAAATTCCGTATGCTCCACGGACAGCTTGCCCGCCTCTATCTTGGAGAAATCCAGGATATCGTTGATAATGCCGAGAAGATGCTGTCCCGATTGCCGGATCTTGCGGATGTACTCGCGCTGCTTGCGGTCCATATCCGTCTTCATGGCCAAACTTGAAAATCCGATGATGGCATTCATGGGGGTCCGGATTTCATGGCTCATGTTGGCCAGAAAGTCGGCCTTGGCCTTGGCCGCGGCATCGGCTTCGTTTCTAGCCTCTTCCAAATCCTCCAGAATGTTCAACATCGCACGGCGGGACTTGGAGAGTTCTTCAATCTTGTTATGAATCTCTTTATCCAATTCCTTACGTTCAGTGATATCTTCTTTCACGGCCACGAAGTATTTAACTTCGCCCCCACCGGCCCGGACCGGCGATATATGGGTGGATTCCCAGAAAAGCCTGCCGTCCTTACGCAGATTGCAGAGTTCCCCGTGCCATTGTTGACCGGATAGAATTGTTTTCCACATGGAATCATAGAATTCCCGGGGATGGGTTCCCGACTTCAGGATGCTTGGGTTCCGGCCCAGCAACTCATCGGCACTGTAGCCGGTGACCTCAACGAACTTGGGATTCACGTACTCGATCCGTCCGCTTATATCCGTGATGAAGATCGAAACAGGGCTGTCGGTAACGGCCTGGGTGAGCTTGCTCATCTCCAGGGTTCTTGCTTCCAGTTCATCATTCTTTTCCTTCAGAATGCTCATGAATTCATTTCTGGAGGGATTGGCAAGCATGCTTTTCTGCGCTTCAATCAGTTCAGCGGATGGGCATTGGTTTGACTCCGGCAGGAATATGAATGTTGAAAGATGTGTAATATCACCTTCAAATAGATCCACGTTAAAGACATCAAAAAACCGGGGGATACCCTTTACCGTTTCAATCCTCTCGGGACTCTGAAAGTTCAGGATTAACGCTGTCCGAGAGCCTTCCGGCGCCAGTCCGACTTCTATTTTCATTTTTTTGCCTTTGCGGCACCCAAATCGGCAAATTTCATACACAATCGTTTCAAGGCGCGTTGCATGGATTTTACTGAAACCAAGGTTGTCGACAAGCCGCCGAATCTTCTTTCGCGTGTCTATGGCTCCGTCGGAGTCTGCCAGGAATAGATATCCAAGTTCAATCATGTCGTGTACCTCAATGCAATGCATGATGCATCGTCATCCTTTTTGCCGAATTGCCTGAGCAAGCCACTGGCAATGGATTGCGCACTTCCGCTGAACAGTCCGGCGCAGTCCAGGGGATCAAAATGTTCTCTGATCCCGTCCGAGTACATCACCAGGGTGTCACCGGAATAAAGCCGTCTGTGTTGTTCACAAGGCGTAGGTATCACGTAGCCGATGATGCCGTCGCGCGGAACGAACGTGAAGGCCCTGGGTCCCATGATTTTTACGCAGATATTGCCCACCCCCACATACAGGAGCTCGCCAGTATTAATATCCATGCGGCACAGCGCGGCAACAATCCCCCTTGTTCCCTTCAGGTGTTCATGAAGTCCCTTCATCATCATGACAAGATCATCATGAAAATTTCTCTCAAGGTAATCATGGGCAAGACAAGCGATCCTGTAAGCTTCCTTGCCGTGACCGAGGGCATCCACAAGACCCAGGAAACATTGACTGTCGTAAGTTCTGATAATACCGGTATCGCCACATTCCGTGGGAGCCCCGAGGAGCGCACGAAGAACCAGATGGTAATCAACGCTTCCCATGCATCCTCCACTTGCGTGCCGTGATACGGGTGCCTTCTTCCGGCGAGGATTCAATCTCAAATTCGTCCATGATCCTCCTGACGCTGGGCAGTCCCAAACCGAGACTGCCTTTTGTGGTGGTGTAACAGTCCTCCAGGGCTTTTTTTACATTATTGATGCCGGGGCCTTTATCAACGGCAAGTATCTCTATGCCCACACGGTCCATGTTCCTGACGATTCGTAAAAACAGCTCGCCCGTCCCGGCATAGCGCAGGATGTTCGTGGACAGTTCCGCGGCCGCGGTGGAGATCATTACCTGATCCGTCTTGCTGAATCCGGCTCCGGCGGCGAACTCTCTCGTCTCTATGACGGCATGCTGACTGTCCCATGGATCGGCAAGAACAATATGTCTTTCATCAGGATTCCCGATCATCCGGAGTTTATTCATCCCCATCTCTTTCCAAATCATCCTGTTCCGGGGCCGGCTCATTTTCCCCATCGCCCTCGAAGTCTTCACGATGAGAGGAGCCGGCTGTCAGATGTCCGACCGCCTCTTCAATGGTGCGGTAAGACCTGACATGCGTTGCATCCACATCTATGTCTAAAAGGGCGGAAACAACTCCCGGCTGAAACCCGATAAAAATGGTCTCAACCCCGAGCAGAAGCGTCATCTTTCCGGTATCCACAAGGTGATTAAACACATAGGTATCCATTACCGTGACCGCGCTCATGTCGAAAACAACCCCTTTCACTGTTTTCGAATAAACCCTGTTAAGGATGTCCTGGCGAATCCTCACTAGCAGGTCATCATAAAGATCTGCCTGCACGGATACCACATAACACCCCTGAACGATGCTGACCGCGGCCTTTGAACCCACCGGCAAATTTTCCATCATCCTCAGCTCCTGCCGGCAGGTCTTATTTGTCGTACCTCGCAATGCATTATTTCAAACGCTTCGGCAAGGGCATCCCGGAGTGTGGCCGTGGATTTTACGCCGATATCGATTCCGAGGGTAACGATGGTTTGCGCCACGGCCGGCGAGATGCCGGAGATAACGGCATGGGAACCCATAAGGCGCGTGGCCTTGACGATCTTGATCAAGTGATTTGCAACAGCCGTATCCACGGCCGGAACACCCTGGATATCAAGAATGATTACTTTACATGCGGTTTCGGCGATCCGGGTAAGCATAACATCCATCATATGCTGAGCACGGACAGAATCGATGATGCCGACCACGGGGAGTATGACGATACCGTCCCAGAGCTGGATAGCGGGCGTGGAAATCTCACGGATCGTGCGCGCCTGTTCCATCAGTCGCTCCTCGTGTCGCACCCTTTCGGTGATGTCGAGGATGTATTCCAGGCCGCCGATAATGTTACCTTCGTCGTCCTTTAACGGCGCTGCATAGTATTCGATGGGAATCCTGTTTTCGCCGGAACTCACCTCGTTTCTGGCAAACTGGGACCTGCCCTCTTCAATGGCTTTTTTCATGCAACAATCCGGGGTGTTGCAATGTAAGGACTTAAACATGTCGTAACAGTTTTTGCCACGGAGTTCTTCCCAGGATCTGCCCAAAAAATTGCGGCCGGCAGCGTTCAGAAAGATGATTTGAAACTCCGTATTTACCGCCATGACGGGTGTGGGAAGTTGCTCCAGCACCTGTTCGGCAAGTATAAAACCCATTTTCCCGTTCTTTTCTTTTTCCGTACTCATGACTTTCTCCTCCCTTTTTATTACTCAACGATCTTATACTTTTTCTCCTTACCCATCTGCCCCAGGAGCGTATTGATTTCCTCCTTGAGTTGAATCATTTTTTCCTCGCGGTTGATGGTAAGGCTCCGGCACCATATCCGGTCAATTTTTCGATTAGCGTTGCGCAGAAGCCGACAGGCCCAGAAAAAGAGGCCGCCGATCCCGATGAACCATAATAGGACATGTCCACGGACAAGACACTTGTAACTGAAGCACTCCATGGGTATGGAAACGCTGATTCCGCCCCGGATGTCGTGTTCGGGAATATCGCCAAGAAGAGAATTGGGCAGCGGCATTTCCGTTACCGGGACATATACGCGGCCATGCATCGCATTCCAGCGACGGAAGGATTTATGTTCCTAATCTTCATAACGTTTAGATATCCGACTGAATTCATTTGCAATTTCCATAAAGGCATCCACCATATCGGGGTCGAAGTGAGAACCCTTGCTCGCAACGATGATCCCGACCGCCTTTTCATGAGGCATGCCCTATTTATACACGCGCCGGCAGATGAGGGCGTCATATACATCCGCGATGGCCATCAGACGGCCGGAAATCGGGATATCATCACCGGACAAGCCTTCCGGATAACCCGTACCGTCCCATTTCTCCTGGTGGGAATAGGTGATTTCCTTGGCCAGGGAAAGAAACGGCAGCTCCACCCCGAGACGCTTTTCCGCGGCAATGATTGCGTCGCGGCCCAGCGTGCAGTGGGTCTTCATGATTTCAAATTCTTCCTCTGTAAAACGTCCGGGTTTAAGAAGGATATTGTCGATGATGCCTACCTTGCCGATATCATGCAGGGGCGCTGATTTGAAAAGCAGGTCAATGGTTTTGTCATCGTCGAGAAAGTGCCTGAACCGGGGATGGTAACGGAGCTTTTCAGCCAGAGCCTTGACATAAAACTGGGTCCGGCGGATGTGGTTGCCCGTATCGTTGTCCCGGGTTTCCGCAAGCGATGCCATTGCCAGAATGGTTACTTCCTGGATAGCGACAACCTCCTGTGTGCGCCTGCGTACTTCAGCTTCCAAAAATTCGTTTTGATCCTTGAGATAGTCTCGCACTCGCTTCAATTGCAGGTGGGTTTGCACGCGCGCCAGCACCACAGGCGGGCTGATCGGCTTGGTAATATAATCCACCGCGCCCAGTGCGAAGCCCTTCATCTCATCCTCGACCTCGGCTTTGGCGGTCAGAAAAATGACCGGGATATCCTTGGTCTCCGGCATTGTCTTTAAAAGGCGGCAAGTCTCATAACCATCCATGACCGGCATCATGATGTCGAGCAGGATGACGTCGGGAGGCGTACCGGTTAAGGCTACCTTAAGGGCCCGCTCACCATTGTTGGCAATTTTTACCTTGTACATGTCCTTGAGCAGCCCGCTCATCAAAGAAAGATTGTCCGGTGTATCATCGACGACCAGAATTGTCGGCTTATCCATATAGCTCGTATCTGCCATTTCAGACTCCTCAAAATTTGAATTTCCAGGTATTTACATCCTGTCCGGATTACCCCTGACGTTTAACCCCCCTGCTAGTTTTTATTGAACCTTTCCGCCTGCGGGCGGATCAGTTCCAGCGCCATCTCAAAATCATACTGTTTGACGGCATGCGCGAAGGGCCCGAAGTGCTCCGGCCCCAGTATGTCGCGCAGCGCATTTTTTTCCGTATCCAGATAGTCCACGGCTTCGCTGTCGTCGTTTGCCAGAAGTTCCAACATTTTTTCGCAAACCGCTGCTGCCTTTGCCTCATCCACCCTGCCGATCTCTTCCCGGACCGCGGCCGCGGGAAAAGCTGCCGTCAGACCGGCGATGAGCCGGCCGTGCGCCGCAGCAAAGGCGTCAAGCCTTGCCCCGATTTCCTCGCCGGGCGCGCCATCCCGGATCGCTTTCTCCAGGCCGGCCGCCAATTCCTGCAGCTCGGAGGCCCCGATGTTCCCGCTCACCCCCTTTGCCGTATGGGCCAGTCGTTCCGCCGTCCCGGAATCATCGGCATCCAGGCTCCGGCGGATCTGCTCCGGCGCCTGCCCCTGGTTATCAATATACTTTTTCAGCATATCAAGGTAAAAGGACTTCTTGCCCATGACCCGCTTTAATCCAAGTCCCGTGTCGAGTCCCGGAATCTCGGGCAGTTCCTCCTCCTGATTAACGGGCTTTGTTTTCTCGGTTTCCATTAATGGCTTTCCAGGGGGTTGAAGTACATCTTCGGTCGGACGGGCTTTCACCCACTTCAGCAATTTGCCGAAC
>JACRBZ010000014.1 GCA_016219185.1 Deltaproteobacteria bacterium | reverse complement strand
CATCATTGAGTGCAGAAAGGTCTATCTTAAGAACATCAGCTATGGCAGTGCTTTTCACCCATTTGGGAACCGAATAATGCGAACAAGGATCCAGGCAGCGGTTGATCGTTAATATTTTGGCAATCAGCGGCGTAGAAAGACAGCTTTCTGTAACACCGATCTGAAAAGCAGCATCTAATTTCCAATGCTGCCAAATAGCATCGATCAAGGCAATATCCAGATAAGCCTTGGTTTCTTTGACTACAAGATCATTTAGATTGGCCAAGATCTGACTGTCATCTTTCATGACCTTGCAGATCAACTGAATTTGTTTGGCCTGCACTTCGGACAATTTTCCGATGGGCCAAATAGTACGTTTTTTAACCTTTTCGCCTATGCGATAGGATTCGGCAACTGCATAAGATTTATATGTCTTGCCTTTGTATTTTGAGACGCTGTAGCTGAGATGCATAGTGTAGTCCAATTTTTATGCGACTACACTAACATGAAATGCTTATTGCGTCAATAACTTTATATTAATGATAGTTATATACTAAATTGGCTTAATATCTATTTATATTTCTGTGACTACAAATACAGGTAGTAATTTATAACTCAATGTATTTATTGTATTTCATAAAATAGTGTCCGGAATATGGGATATACGAAGTTTTGCGTTGAAAAATATTTTGAAAAAATGCAGGGGAGAACGACAGCAGAGTAAATAAGGAAAGTCTGGATTCCGCCGATAATCACATAACGATGCAGATTTGAGTCGGATTGTTGATATTTCCTTGCCCACAGCCATTCCATGATAACGACAATCAGCCATGTTGCAGTCAGAAGTGCTATAATCATAAGGCCGGATGGTTTAATCAAAATCGTAAATGAACCGACGAATGCTCCCACCATCAACCAGATCAGAGATCGCGTCTTCAGGCTTTTTATAATTCCTGCAACCGCCAGCGCGGCGATACCGGCCTGAAAGTTATCGACTAGACCCCAGTACGATGCGCTTGGAATAATCTCATTAAAATCAAAATTATAAAACATCGGAATCGCAGAAAAAAGGATGGCCACTGCCGCCCCACCCCACCCCTCTGCAGAACTCCGAGGTATCCCTGCAACCATATAAACGGCAATGACGATGCACAAAATCGGGAAAAAAATGGATCGAAAGTGGAATCCCTTAAAATCGGTTGAAAATCCAAATGGATAAGACATCAGAATCGTCCCAGGGGGTCGACTCGTTGGCTCAATATTCAGGGGATTAAACAGTTTTCCTTGCTCCACAGCCTTCCAGAAATTCATGGCTTTCTGCATATACGTCAAGGGATCGTATTGAGGAGGCTGAACGCTTTGAACATTATGTTGCCATATCATAGCTCCCAGGAAGATTAACCATAGAATGACGATGGCATGTGGAATTACAGTCTTGCATGGCAGAGGATGCCCAGTCGAGTCTTTCATAAACGGTTTCTCGCTATCTATTGTGGGAACCTGGTTGAAACACCGTATGTAAAAAATCGATTGCGGAGTATGTTTCCTTTCTGAAACCAGGAAGACCTATCAGCACATAGAGCTAATTTCAATGGAATGAAGAATAAAAATGCCTTGAATCCCCCCCGGGTCAAGCCTGATAGGCCCCTTCAATTGGTTACGGGGAATATTCACGGACACGACATTCCGCCCCATCCTCAACCTCTGTGCGGCACTTGCCTCCTCTGTATACCCTACCCCTTCATTCTCAGGAGTGATCCAAAAAAATTGGAGGAATGTATCGCCTGGACTGGTAATCTCAGTTTTAATGATCAGGGACAATTCGATATCGGAACAGCCTAATTCCGGCAAAAAGACAATGGGATCATTCCCTTCGGAAATAATCTTTAAACCGCTGTCAGCCATGTCCTCCAAGCTCGCCTGCCGATAACTGCTGATTCCTCCAAAACCATGTTGAGGATCCAGCACCATCATTCGATGCGTTGGCTCGAATTCTTGATAACGAATTTCAATGGAATGAAGGATAAAAATGCCTTGAATCTCCCCCGGATCAAGCCTGATAGGCCCCTTCAATTGGTTACGGGGAATATTCACGAACGCGACATTTCGCCCCATTTTCAATCTCCGCACGACGCTTTCCACTTCAGAATACCCTGTCTCTTCATTCCCGGGTGTGATCCAAAAAAATTGGAGGAATGTATCGTCTGGACTGGTAATCTCAGTTTTAATGATCAAGGACGATTCGATATCGGAACAACCTAATTCCGGCAAAAAGAGAATGGGATCATTCCCTTCGGAATTAATTTTTAAACCGCTTTCAGCCATGTCCTCCAAGCTCACCTGCTGATAATCGCGGATTCCGCCAAAACCGTACTGAGGATCCAGCACCATCATTCGATGCGCGGATTCAAATTCTTGGGATAGAACAATCTCTTCGAGATTTTCTAAACTGGACAACTCAGATAAAAATCTATCCTGACAAGCGTAAGTAACGAACTTGCATCCTTTACAACAATCAAACGGTTCATTAGAAAAAAATCTTTTCCGAAAATGATTGAATGGTGAACCATTCCAGGTATCACGGATGCTCAATGCATTCATGTTTCCCAGAACGGGTCCAAAGCAACATGGGCTGACGTCTCCTGAAGGAAAAATATAAAGTGATTTATAAAGATAATCACAATATTTTATTTTTTTCTCTTTTTCTTTATAGTTAGCCATCAGGATAAAACTATACTGCCTTATTAATCGTTTAACGTCGGCCTGCATGCATTCTATTATTGATGTCATTTCAGTCGATTGATGGGCTTCATTCCGCTGCGCTTTTCTCTCAAGAATCAATGCGGCAATTTCTTTGGCGTCTCGAATTAATTCCTTCTGGTCCACGAAACTCTTCATATCCGGCAATACCGGATCATAGTCCGCAGGGAGATCATTAATGATCATATGATCCCTCTTTTTTTTGTAATCAATGTTGAGTGGAACACAACTGAAAGGGGCTGGGAGCTTCAGTGTGATGCCAAATCGAGAAGCTCTTTTCATCGCGACATGATAAAATGCTTTGTATTGTGATTTATGCTTATCAACAGATTCATTGCATAGATGATCATAGAAAATCTGAATAAATGCGCCGTTGACAACCTGGATACCCAGATAAGCGGCCAGTGAAACGATCTCCGGCAGCTCCTGAATATTACTACCCATAATGGTAAAGGACAAAGTAATTTCCGGACGCAGTTTTAAAGGCAGCAGTTCGCAAGTCATGGTAAACAACTTTATATTATGGATAACCTTTTGGTAGTTGGCACCAAGCCGAATAGATTCAAAGGTTAATGGCGTCGCACCGTCGAAAGAGAACTGTATCCGCCTTAAGACAGGAATCAAAAAAGGGAGGATATGCTTGGTGAGGAGCATGCCATTGGTGATCAAATCCATTTTTGCCCCATATGAGCCAAGCATCAGGATCGTATGTTCAAGATTTGGCGTCGTAAGCGGTTCCCCGGTCAGCGTTAATGTAAATTCATCCGCAAATGGCAATGCCTCTTTCGCCACTCTTTCAAGGAGTTGGTTATCCATATTGAGGATGGTGTCATTACAGAGCCGGCGCCCTTCCGCCGTCCCGTGTGTCTGGCAATGAGGACAACGCAGGTTACATACATGCGTATTTTGGATGCTGACCCATTGCGGCATTGTTTCAATCGTATCAACCAGTAAAAGCTGCCGAAAAGCTGATAGTTTCCTATTTAATCGCTTAAGGATATGATAATGTTCGAACGAATTCATGTCTCCTTTACCATGGCGGTATAGTCAGCGAGGGATGTCGGATCAAACCAATTTCCTTCAGATGGTTGAGTGCATTGTCATTTTACCATTTTTCAGCCATTCCCAGCTTCTGGCGATGCCTTCTTTCAATGAAACAACAGGGTTCCAGTCCAATTCCTTTAGTGCACGGGAAATATCCAGACAATTCACAGGAACATCCAATACTCTGACAGGTGTAAAATGAATGTCGGGCTTTTTCCCGGTCACTTTTTGGATTAGCGCCACGATTTCATTCAGAGAATACGCCTGACCGCCTGCGATATTGAATACCTTCGAAGAATGATCCTTTTCAAGCACGCACATGACAGCGGATACCAGATCGCTGACATGAAAATAATCCCGCGAAACGGTCCCGTCTCCCCATATAGTTATAGGTCGATTGAAAAGAACGTTGCCCAGGAAAACCGCAATGGCACCCTGTACGCCGCTGATTCGCTGCCTTTCACCATAAGGGTTTCCCAACCTGAGAA
Source organism: Deltaproteobacteria bacterium (assembly GCA_016219185.1). Taxonomy (GTDB): domain Bacteria; phylum Desulfobacterota; class Desulfobacteria; order Desulfobacterales; family Desulfatirhabdiaceae; genus RAAP-1. Next base: position 125,671 of record JACRBZ010000014.1, on the reverse strand, counting down.
CTGTGTAATCCAGGCCATAAAGACGGTGGTACAGCGCCAGGTATTTTTCAATGGTCAGTTTGGATATGCCATAAGAGCATATCGGGTCGGTGGGATGTGTTTCCGGAATGGGCAATTGTTTGGGAATACCATATACGGTTCCACCGGACGAAGCAAAAATGATTTTCTTAACGCCTTTCTTCAAAGATTCATCCAAGAGATTCAGGGTTCCGATGACATTGGTATCCACATCATAAACGGGGTTCTCGTTGGATGACCCGGGCAACGTCGTGCAGATCAAATGAATGATAACATCCACACCCGTCAGCGCATGGGCCAATTCATGGGTATTGCTGAAATTTCCCTCATAAATCTCAATCGAATCCATGCATTGCAATAAATTATGCTTACCGAAATTTGGCAAATCAAATATTTTTACCCCATGCCCTCTGGAAACCAATGCATCTATAATATGGGAGCCGATAAAACCCGCTCCACCCAGCACAAGAACATTCATTAAATGGCGTATCCTATGGTAGTATCTGTGTTTTCCTGAAGACTGAAAGGTGAATGATGTTTTTAACCCATCAAATGGCTTCGGTTTGTTTTCCTAAAACCGTTTGATAAATATCGAGAACATCCCCGGCATGATCCTTTATATCTTTGGCATACTCGGCATTTTTCGAAAGTTGAAGAAGAGATGCCGGGTTATCAACAATTTTCTGCATGATTTCCATCAACTGCGTAGCGTTGTCTTTTTTGAAAGTATAGCCGTTGAAGCCATTGTGGATAAATTCGTTCATGCCCTTCATGTCTGTTACGATAACCGGCGTTTTTGTTGCCAGTGCGTACAAAAGCACCAGGGGACTGTTTTCATACCAGCGTGAAGGGATAACAAGGATATCGATCTCCGAAAGTACTTTCCCCAGTTGATCGCTTGGAAAAGTATCCTTGAATTCAATGGCAGCCACGCCGTCGCAGAGATGGTCAAGCGTTTTCATATAGGCTGCGTCCTGATTTCTGGGACCATAAATGGCAAGGGTCGCCTGTGCTGCTCCCTTAAGACCGACAAATGCTTTTATCAGCAGATCGACTCCCTTATGAGAAGTGATCTGACCGATGTAGCCAAATTTTATTGTTGAAAGAGCTTCCGTTATCTCATGACGGTATGCTTTAACCATGTCCAGATTGATGCCGAAATTGATTTTTTTTAATTTCTCCGGATAAAACCGGTTTTTTTCATAGGCCTCGTGCAAAAAATCCGTCGGCGTGATCATGCATGCGTAAACGCTGTATAATGCCCGCATATAATCGATTCGGCCGATTGCATCCCGTACCCTTCCGCGGGTCAGGGATTCGGCGTACATCGGCAAAGAGGAAACATAGGGCAACATGAATGAAACCCATCGCAATGACAGATCGTTTCGGATCAATCTGGCCATGCTTTTCCGGGTCGAAAATTCATAATCATGTTCTCTGATGTAGCAGGAAAGACAATTGGTGGAGCGCCTGTTGGGTCCCGTACAAAGACCGCCGTCATGAGAAATGAGCTTACTGTTGGAACACATACCATAAAAATCCGTCAGCGTGGCAACCACTGGAATTTTCAGATCCCGAATCACTTCCAGAAGCACGCCGGTATGCCCCATCAGGTGAGTGACATGAATGATATCGGGCTGCCTTTCCAGAATAATATCTTTTAATATTGGGTAGAGATCCGGACGGGAATATAATTGTTTAAAATTCTTAAGGGGCTGTGTGTTCAAGTCGATGCAATCCACGGTCAACCCGCCATATTCATATGTGAATCGGGCTTCTCCAGGCCCTTTTTCCCCATAAAGAAGCGATGTCAGAATCGTCGGATTATGCCCCAGAGCTTTCAGCCGCTGAGCCAGTTCCAAAGTATAGGTTTCGGTTCCGTAAAAATGTTCCGGGAAAAAAACATGAACCGGCAACAGGATATTCAATGGTTTCATATTTCACGCTCGCGAATTAATTTTTCATATATCCCGTCATAGGCTGAAACCATTGCCTCCACAGAGAAACGTTCATGAACCCGTAAATAATTTTTTTGGCCGATTTCGATTCTCTTTTGTCGATCTTCCAGCAGGTTCACAATGATGTCCGCCAAAACATCCGGATCTTTTGCAAGGAGATCCTTGCTGCCAAGTATTTCAGGCAAGGCCCCGATATGATAGCCCGCAACCGGAATTTTCATGCTCATGGCAAATGGCGATACCTGACCAAAGCTCTCTTTCCATACCGGAGCCACGAATATCGACATTTTTTGATAATATTCCGGTAATTTTTCATAGGGAACATATCCGGTAAACTGGAAGTTGGCACTGGCCCCCTCTTCAGCGACCCGAGTCTGATAGGCATTGAAAAATTCACCGCCGCCGACGATCAGCACCTGGGTTCGCGGTCTTTTTTTGACAACCTGGATAAAAACGCGGATGGCATCCTCTTTCAGTTTGTCCGAATCCAATCGATACACCATACCGATGACATCATCCGGAATCGGCGCTTCGTTCCGATCGAACAGGGCAAGATTGCTGCCCGGATAGATCACAGAGGATTTTTCTTCCTCACATGTCGCAAAATCTCTGGCATATTCACTGACGTAAACATAATGGTCGATTCGGTAACTAATATAAGGCACAACCGGCGTATTGACGTTTTCAATCAAAACTCCGGACCAGTTTTCCGCAGCATTGAAAACCTTCCGGTACCACGGAGCATCTCCTTCACCCCAATAATGAACATGAAGGATTTCCGCTTTTTTTTCTTTTAAAAAAGCTTCAATCCGCTTCTCCGAAACATCCCCGGAAAAATCGTGCAATGCCACGCCTGAGTATGCCAGCGGCGTCGGAATAAAAAAAGAAATGACTTCTTGATCGTATTTATGCCCCAAATGTTCTACCAGATCGACAACCAGGCGGCTGGATCCACCGGTAAGAAAATTGGCAATGGCATGAACGATCTTGGGTCTTTTCGGATTCCGGGGATGCAACACCTGGGCTTGATATGTTTTATCATCAATTACAGGATGCGGACAGGGAGCTGCCTTCGATTTGGCGATCAGATTCTGTTTGATATTCCGGTAGCGGGTGAGCCAGCGCCAGCCTTTTGAAGCAAAAATCTCCCGCAGAAAATGTTCCTTTTCCGCAACGATGTTTTCGAGCGCGATAATTTTCCGGTCAATATCCTGAAGAAGCATATCTTTCAGATGGATTTGAGATTTCAGCGTGATCTCATGGCTTTCTTTCATCTTCAGGGTTTCTTCCTGTTTTTCACACTGACGCCGAAGTTCCACGATTTCACTGATTAAATCTTCGACTTGAGGTCTGGCATCCGTACAATGGATATCTTTTTGCCTGACTTCTTCAGCAATACGATGCAGATGCTCATCCTTTTGCCTGTTCTCATCGGAGATACGCCGTAACTGTTCGTCTTTCTGTCTGTTCTCTTCGGAAATGCGGCGCAATTGTCCATCCTTTTGTCTGTTCTCTTCAGAAACACGCTGCAATTGCTCGTTCTTCTGTCTGTTCACTTCCGCAAAACGACGCAGATCTTCATCCTTTTGTCTGATTTCTTCGGCAAAACGATGCAGGTGGTCATCCTTTTGCCTGATTTCTTCGGCAAGAAGATGTAGATGGTCGTCCCTTTCCCGAATCCGCGTATCTTTCTCCGCAATCAAGGTCTGGAGGCATTCGATCTGGCTTTCCGCATGCACGATACGGTCTTCGTCCCGGGCGATTGTCGCTTGAAATTCCTTTAACCATGCCTCGGATTTTTCGAGCATTCGATCCTTTTCCGCCAGTCGAATGTCATGATTGATATCGGGATTTTTTTCAAGCCCGCGAAAAATTATAGCAGACATTTTGAGCTGCAAATTGGACAAATTCGACAGGACTTCATCAAAATTCAGCGAATGGAATACGGCATACTGAACCTCAAGGCGCTTTAAAAAATGATCGTGGCGGATCGTGTTGGTATCATGAAGCCGATATTTTACGAGCTTTTGTCGGATAAATCCGAATCGATGTGTTTGAAGTGCCCGGAGTAAAAACGCGTAATCATGACAATAGGCTAAAATCGGATTAAATTTCTTTTCCTGCTGCAAGATTCGGGAATTCAAAAAAAGATTGGATGTGGAAACCACGAAATTGGACTGCAGCAGCGAAAAAAAATAATTATCATCTTGTTGAAGATTCTGCACGGCAGCGTCATACCATTTCAGCCAATAATCATGGAAAGCATTGCCGGATTCGGGTTTCAGATGTTTTCCAAAAGTATCCACGGGCTGAACAAGACTTGATGCCACCATCACGTCCGGATTATCATCCATATACTGTTTGAAAACGGCCAGTCGATCGGGATGGTACAAGTCGTCCGAGTTAAGAATGGTAATATACTGTCCTTGTGAAAGATCTATCCCCCGATTGATGGTTTCCGCTGCCCCGATGTTTGTTTGATGAAACAATCGAATCCTTGGGTCATTTATTTTTTTCATCTCCCCAAAGGTATTGTCCGTAGATCCATCATCTATGGCGATAATTTCAAAATCCGAAAAAGATTGAAGCAAAACGCTGTTGATCGCATCGGCAACGAAAAGCTCGTGATTGTATGCTGGAATAATAACGCTGATTAGAGGTGACTGCATCTCTATGATTTTCCCTGTGATCATTTTTCTGCCAGTCCATGGGCAGGCCTCATTGTTTATGAAATTCCAAACCGGCTTTTCACGGCGCTACGCCAACCTTCTCGTCCCGGAATCGATGGCAGCTTACAACTTATTCTGGTGCCGGTTGCGACTTTCAGGCATCATTTTTTTCTAACAGGGCAATGACCTGATCCGTTTTTTCCAGCAACCTGGATTCTAGCTCCTCCAGGCGCATCTGCATGGCGTTTAAGTTTTCCTGATTTTCAGCAGCTTTAATGTTTTGATCCGTCATCATGCGTCGAATCATTTGCCCATTTATCAGAAATGAACCGTCCTGAATGAATGCGTGAATGTAGCGGTAGGCATTCTCCCATTTCTCGGGGTTATCCTTGATTTTCTTGTTGCCATCGGAAATGACCCGAAATTCTGAAAGAACATCCATAATAGCCTCAAATCGAAAGCCATTTTGAAGCAGTTGCAGCAAATAATGCCAGTCTTCAACCACATCCAGCGTCTCATCAAAAAATACCGGGGTTTTTGCTAACGTCGCCAGACGGATGATATAACTGTTTATGGGAATAAAATTCAGAACAAAGAGATTCAGAAACGGAATCGGTCGATACCCTTCTTCCACGGCTTGACCCGGAACACTGCGGTTGCTGGCTGCACAGATGACGTCCGCACCCGTTTCCCCCAGGGCTTGGATCATCCTGGCTGAAAAGTCCGGATACAGGATGTCATCATCATCCAGGAAAGCTACGGCCTCGACATCGTTAAGCAATGCGCACGCGTGTTGCAGACCGATATTCAGCGGATATCCCCGCTTGTTTTCGATCCGTTCCGCATGAATCATCACCCAGGAAAGGGATGGTATTTCGCGGCACACCGATTCAACCCTCTCCAGTATCTCAGCACCGGCATGAACCACCACCACCGCCAGGCAGGGATTGGATTGCACGGATACGGATGTCAGCGCTTCTTTCAGCAATGGCTGTCGAATACCCTGGGTCCGGACAATCACAGCGACCGCATATCCGGAGCAATCATTCAGGGATTCCGCAACCGGTTTCCCCGACCATTCGGTCCAATCCCCAACGCGGGCGTTCAGCCCGGAAATCGGAATGCATTGCTTTTCGTTCATTATGTCACCCGACCCGCATCCGGCATCGAACAAGAAATGTGGGCCATGCCCTGTTCCAATACTGGATCAAAAAGACAAGCCACCATCTGTTTATCTATATTCCGGGAGCGTCTGGTCACAAAATCAAATGCGATTTTTGTTTTCATCACGGTACAGTTGTAATCTTCAAAATGGCTCGACATTTTCTAATAACCTGATTTTTTGAAACATTTGGACCCAGAGATAACAGCAATCCGCCGCAATAATTATTGATCTTGGATTTATATGTCTTTTTGTTCTTCGGTTCAATGGAAATTTTCAATCGCGTCCGGATTTAAACCGCCAATCTGATAACCTTTCCGGCCATGGACACAAGGCATCAAGACAGTTCCTTGTTTGTTCTCCTGATATTCTTTTGTTTTCTCTCTGCAATTGCAGACTTCGACTTTTTCCACCAGACTTGTTTTTGGATTTTTCTGGTCATCTTTTGATCTTCCATATCGGCAGAAATTGCCCCAGTCAGTTGAGATTGAAATGACGAGTTTTGGAAACAAATCACATGCATCGCCAATACAATTTTTACAATATAAGCATTTCATATCCACCTCCAAAATGGAATTATCGAATGAAAGCAGATAGGCAATCACGATCGATGATCTCGTAAAAAGTCAAAATCGGGACGGCAATATAAAAAATTCAGCATGAATGCATGAATCATAAAGCATCGTCGATACTTATTGCGCGTCGCAATGAAGAAGGCCGAAGATCAATGCAGATATTGAACTTTTACGAGACCATTGCTATTCAGGCAAATACAATAATTCTCATATTTCCTTCAGATTTCAAGGCGATATTAGGAATATTTAATCGAATGGACGTGGGAATGATCGGCAATGGGCATTGCGGCTGACAGGTTTTCATTGTTGTACCTGGCTTGCAGGATCGAAAGCGCTGGATGGTTTGATTCTGACCGGGAGAGAATGTTTAACTTCTTATACACCGTTTACATCGCCCGGTCAGATAAAACCTTATGGATTTTTAATTTCAGTAATCGTATTTTCAATCACAATCTCATGGCGATTTGACTGCCCATTGCTCTCTGCCGAGGAATACGCGTCAGATGATGCCGCACTCCATACTCCCGAACCCACGGCGTATCCGCCGCATGAAGATATGTATAGATTGACTGAATATGTTCCACTGCTTGATTTTCCCGAGCTGAAATTGCCTTCAATCATCGTACCTTCGTTTGTGGTAAAAGCAAAGGCATTGTCCTTGATGGGTATATCATCACCGGATGTATTAATTGTAAGATTTATATTCCCACATGCACCGACATTCGTAAATGTATTCGGGCCCAAAACAAAAGAATACGCTACTCCGCCCTTAATAATGCTACTTCCGGTTGACGTAATTTTGGTGCCGTCTGAAGAAACAAAAAATTGAACATTACTTCCTGTCCAAAGTCCCGGGGTTACAGCGGGAATAGAGCTGCAAACCATTGTTTTCCAGAAGTCAACCGTTCCCAATTCCATAACACAATTTGCAGATAGAGGCCCGAGATAGACGATTTTAAGAGAGGTGCTTTTCCATGCAGCCAAGAAGGCGCCACTTCCAGAATAATATCGATACGCCAATGGTCCGTAAATAATTGTGTTTGATGCGGGATAGAAAGCGCCCGGAAAGGATGTCTCAAACCAGCCCAAAATGCATTCGATGTCAGACGATTCCTGAGGTGTAATTGAATCCCCAAGTGGGTTTTGTGCGATCCAGTCAGTTATACAATTGGCATGAGTTAAATGCGGACTTAACAACAAACAAATAGAAAACACACCGACAAACAGTAACATTCCAATACTTTTTTGATGAATCATGTTTCCTCCTGATTGAATGCGCCACAGAATGACATCGGCGTCAACCGATGTTGGGATAATTATCAGCTCCGTGGTTAAAATGGTTCCTATTCGCTGTATTTTTTAATCAACAAGGACCCATATATAAAGAATGCCGCTGCATAGGCCATCAGTACCCCGAGCGAGATCAAACCATCAGGGTCAAGCTGCGGTTTTCGTATCAAAATATTGGTGTGCGTCAACGGCATCATGTAAATAACCACCTTGAGTAAAATCGGCATTTTGTCTACAGGGAAAAAAGTCCCGCTGAAAAAAGCCATCGGCATGATGAAAAAATTCGTGTAGGTTGCTGTATCTTCATGCGATTTTGTGCGCATTCCGGTAATAACACCCAGACTTGCAAACAGAAAACAGTTCAAAATCAGGGCAGTCACAAACAACATATTGATGGAAAAATCGCGTGATGATACAAAACCGACGATGATGATCAGAGATGATGCAAAAAGACCTTTAACCATGCCGGCCATTACCTCGCCGATCATGATGGATGACGGTTTTATCGGCGACAGGATGAAAACCTGGAACGTTTTAAAATAAAGCCTATTGAGGTTCAGGGCGGAAGAAACCCAGGTATAGGAGTTGTTCATGGAACTCATCGCAACCAGGCCAGGAATCAGAAAGCTCAAGTATCCCGCGCCGCTTATCTGTACGCTTTTGCCAAGACCGAACCCGAATGCGATCAGGTAGATAACCGGCGAGATCATTGCTGAAAAAAGATAGCCGAGTTTTAAAAGTTTTCTGCGGAAAAGCAGCATCTCGCGAAGAAATATTGGATACCATCCCGGCTGCTTCATTCGATGCGCCCCCCGGTGAGTTTGATAAAGACATCCTCAAGATTTGATTTTCGAATGGTCACGCTGCTTTTTTTCTGTTTTGCCATTTCGTGAGCTTCCTCGCGGCTTTTACAGATATCCTGAACCAGTCTGCCTTCAGCGTCAATGAACTCGACGATATACTCTCCAACGCTGCTTTTGAGATTGCTTGGCGAATCCAGCGCGATCAGTCTTCCCTTGGAAAGGATGCAGACCCTGTCGCACAAGGCCTCGGCCTCTTCAATATAATGGGTGGTGATAACAACTGTCCTGCCATCTATTCGCGTTTTCCGAATAACATCCCACATCTGCCGCCTTATCTGGGGATCGAGACCAATGGACGGCTCATCTAGAAAGAGAACCGAAGGCTCGGGCAATAGGGCTCTTGCGATGAGAAGCCTTCGCTGCATGCCACCTGAAAAGCCGGACACAACGGAATCTTTCCTGTCCCACAGGCCCACCATCTTTAAAGCCTCGCTTATTTTTCTTTCCCTGTCCGAAACACGGTGGAGCATCCCGTAAATTTGCAGGTTCTCCTGGGCCGTAATATCTCTGTCGAGATTATTTTCCTGCGGAACGACACCGATTTTCTTTTTGATTTCAAAGGAATTTTTTCCAACATCCACTGCATCGATCCTGCAACTACCGGAATCCGGCCTGCTCAATGTGGTGAGCAGCTTAATGGTTGTGGTCTTGCCCGCACCGTTCGGCCCCAAAAGCCCGAACACCTCACCGCTCTTTATCGTGAGCGAAAGATTGTCCACGGCCCTTATATTTCCGTAAGTTTTCGTCAGCCCGGAAATCTCGATCATGGGTCTACCTTCGGACAAATAATCTTTGTCCCATTACAACGGATAAGTCCACATCAATCCCGTATATCCGCCTCTGGTTATCATTGCTGATCAGTCAAGGACCAAACAAATATGTGATGCCGCATGAAAAGCGTTAATGCCGTGTCGGCAAGGGTTTGTTTCATCTTTTGTTTTGGGAACATCAAAGAAGATTCAAATAATAGTGCCCGAGCTCAGCGATGAGCACATAAAAATTACCACCTTGTTGCAGCGGGTGTCAAGAAAGTCGCTGCCTCTATTGAATTTATTTGACTGCAAGGGTTATAGGTTTGACTTTGGTCGTTGTTCAGAGTTAAGGTAAATGATATTTATGGGTTTTCAGTTTCAACCGCCAAACATAACCACCCTCACAAGGCGTGGATTTCCACTTCGCATAAAAAAGATAAGAAGCGATACTTCGATCCATGATATTATCTATGAAGCGTTTGTTATGCTTGATGCTTTTTGCCCTTGCAATGACGTGCAATATGGCTATCGCAGAAACAAGGCTTCCAACCCTGCAATTGATGGCCGGAATGCATCGAATTGAAGCCGAGATTGCAGCGACTCCTTCCTTGCGTGGCATAGGGTTGATGTACCGAAATTCACTTCCCGATAATTGCGGCATGCTCTTTGTTTTTCCCGAGGCTCACGCCCATTGCATGTGGATGCATCACACCAAAATCCCCCTGAGCGCCGCTTTCATTGACGATCAGGGGATAATCGTCAATATCGCCGACATGCAACCCGATACGGATGACTATCATTGCGGCGCGGCATCGGTTCATTATGTATTAGAGATGCAATCCGGCTGGTTTCAGGAAAAAGGGATGGCACCGGGAACATGCATCAAAGGCTTGAATAAGGCGCCAGTTGGACGATAAAGAGGCTGTGTTTTAAACTCTATCAGTGTGTCTCTGTTCAATCTCCCTCGCAATACGCCATAGGGTTTGATCTATTACATACTCAAAAAAACTTGACTTGCAAGAGGGGGAATTATCTCCCCACGCACCCTCTAAAAAAACCAATCATCTCATTTTCCGCCACGGACGGGCCATACGTAGTACGCAATCGTCTTGCCGGCAAGGTTAACATGTCCAGAACCCAGGACCACGAGCCACGCACTGGCCGAATAGCCCGCACTCGCAGTGCCCGACCAGTAGCCATCTGACTGGATGCCCGTAAACATTTGAGGAGAACCCACGCTAATAGGTTCAATTCCAGCCGTCGAAGTCAAAGTTATCAATTCTGTCTTTGTCGGCAGGCGCCAGTCACCTTCAACCGAACCGTCAGTTAAGCCAGCAGTCCCATTGAATAAAAATCCCGCCCGTGTATGGGCGTCATCATATGGGTTATCGGAGCCATCAGATGCCCTCCAGGATTTTTGCCCGCCCCAACCGGCATCCTTCAACCATACAAGCCCGGTTGTGGTATCCGTAACGGTTCCATTATTATTATCACACCACCGGCCCAAGGGGCTTGAGCCTCCAGGGCAAGTGCAAGAAACTCCGCCTGCCAGATTTCCCATCACACCGAATATTGCCGTACCGGCCTTAATGTTGGCCGAAGTCAGGTTGGCATCCACATTGTGCAGTGTCATTGCTTCATAGTAGCCAGCCGCCACCGTGTCGGTGGCATTAGATAATGTCTGTGTTGCAAGAGTGCCGGTTCGCGGCCCCCATCCGCCGGATGTCTCCCCCCAGAATGTTTTACCTGCCAGCACATCACCGGCAGATGCTCCGTTTATTTCATCCACCATCGGCGCTATCCCCATGATGTCGTTCAGCGAGTGAACCACGCTCTCTGGAGGCCCGGAGAAAGGCTTGGTAAAAGTACCAGGAGTTCTGGCCGTCCCACTGTTCAAACGGTTGTAGATGTCCTCCAGGGTATAAGAAATGACGGCATCCGGTGCTCCTGGAGAATCCAAACTCCCTGCCGCCACAATGCCTGCCGAAACCGACAGAACGCAGGCAACAACTCCCGCTACAACTCCTGAAATTCTGTGTGTGATACGCATGAAAGCCCTCCGGTTAAACGATTAAGGAAGAATATCAATAAAAAGACGTTGAACGTCACAATCTGCGCAACGAACAACGTCTTTCTGCCATTCGAAACTCAATTAATCAAAGTCGGTTCGCCCAGCCCCGCGTTTTGTATCCGGTTCATTTGAGTTTGTTCCGGATTTCGCGCTTTGAATCTTGGAACATATATCATAGAGCATGTTTCAAGCCAATATTGAAATGTTTCGATAAAAAATGGCATTGTCTGACCTGGAGCAAATGCTCAACATTTTACTCCGTGCCCTTCGCACGATCAGATCAATATTCATGGGTCAGGCATCTCATGAGCCAATATCCTTATGATCCGCTTCATATTGGGATTCAGTATCAAGATTAGTTTGCAGGTGAATGCCGATGAACCAGACCAGAAAAGCCAGAACAGTAGAAACAATGCCTACTGTGAATGCAAGTGATCTACCATGCCATAACCCATCAAACCATTGCATGAACTCCGTAGCAAGAACGTTCATCTTCCCTCCGTATACCTCCAATTCGCGTAAATACTTCTTTGTATTTAAAGGGTCGTAACCAAGAGGGTTAAGAGGAGTTGGTTCGGCAGTTAGATAAATAATGATTGAACTGCCCAAACCAATTGCCAAAATGATGACGGATAGAAGATTATAAAAACTGATTCCGATTTTATCTATTATTCGATTTGGAGGGAAATCGAGGAAATTCTTCGCAATTTTTTTTTGATAGAGGCTTTCCTGAATTGATAACAATTCTTCGTTTGAGATGTTAACTCCACGTTTTCTAAGTTCTATCACAGCCGCTTCAATAGCTTCGAATTTATATTTCGAAGAATTATGAATATAACCCAGGAGTTCTGAATTCGATAGGGTTGGGATTCGTGTGTAAAATGTTTCATTCATCTAAGTATTAATTGCTGAATGTTGATCCGCATGAATGCGGAATTCTGATTTCCTGCCCGCATCGTAATTGTTTGATTTTTACAATTATATCATATTGTTTTATTCACAATTCACGTCTCCCGAATAAAACAGACCTTATGGGGGGAGCCCCCGGTACGCGAATCCTGCTAACGTTGAGTACATTGACACAGGTACTACCTGAAAGCAAGGATGGTGGCGAGAATTGCTGCGATAAATTCCACTTCATTGACAAGGGTATTTTAAGGATTATGGTATTTTTGAAAGCTACCTCTCACGAGACAAGGATTACTTGTTTTATTTCAAAAACTTTTTAACCAAGGAGGAACCCATGAAAAAACCTATGATGTATGTATTGTGCATGGTAATTGGTGTCATGTTGTTCGGGGGCGCATCCGCCCTTGCTTCCGGCTATCCCTTTGCGATATTGAGTTCAAGCGGCCCAATGCCAACTATTTTACTTGGGAAGTTCGCGTCTGATAATGGACAGTTTACCCAGGCCGAGGCACAAAACTTAACCGCACCTATCGCTGCAATATTACAAAAATTTTTTAGCAGTACAGCAACAAGTGTGCTTACGCCCAATCAGTTGGCAGCCTATGACGCTGACACCTTGAAAACCTTGGTAAAATCCAATTATAAAAACTGGGGATATTCCACTTATACATTTGTGAATATCACCAAGACTCCTGAATACGCGGCCGGATTCGGACCAAACGTGAGGCAGGATATCTATATCGCGGATAAAGCGTACCTGGTAAATGTTCAGGCAGATTACCTTTACGTTACAAGCATTGAACAACCTTATATGTATTTGACATATTAAGGAATTAAATGACATCGAAAACATAAACGACAAATAAAACTGATTGCCCGGACCATTTCAAAAGGGAAAAGTACCAGGGTAATTTTTATCAAAGGAGAAGAAAGCCATGACTCCAGATCAACTGACAATCCTTCGGCAAATCCAAGCCGAGCATTGGGAAATCCATAGCCGAATGTTGAAAATTGACCATCTACTATCGACGTTGTTCCCGGCGCAACGGGTAAAGGACAAGCCAATAGACTGAGATGCAAGGCTTAAAACGCTTCGGAAACAGATCAAGAGGGAAGAGGGACGATAGAAGAAGGACCAGCATCTTTCCGTGATTGCTCTCTGCCCGAATCAGGCAGAGGATTCTCAAGCACCCGGCAGTGATCGGCGCACCTGGGGCACTACAGCTCCACGAAACTACAAAACCCGGCCTTTTCCTGTTTGGGGGACTGGGATTACTGTTTTTTGACCCCTTGGAAAAACATTGACATGGTGCTGGTGGTTGGTTACTGCATAAGCCATCCCAAAATGTTCATCGAATTCTGGAGCCCTGAATAAAATTTGGAGGAAAATTTGAACAAGCTGGAATTGATATCTGCTCTGAAAGAACAAGCAAACCTACCCAAAACAGAAGCCGCAAGCGTTGTTGAACTTTTTTTCGATAAGATGGCAGATACTCTTTCTCGTGGAGGTCAAGTGCAGATCCGCGGGCTATGCAGTTTTTGCATTAAGAAATACAAGGGGTATATCGGCTTAAATCCGAAAACTGGAGATAAGGTGCCAATCAAACCCAAAAAATTGCCATTTTTTAAAGCAGGCAAAGGATTAAAGGGAAGGATGAATCGGCAGAAGCTTTAACCGTCCGTTAAACCGATTTGATACAGAACCGGGATACCGCCGAAACCATAGCCATGGATCCATCTACTCACTTGACGCTTCCGGCCTGAACCGGATCTGACCAGTATCCTGAACCCTGTCTCAAAGCATTGAGGCGGGGTTTTCTTTTTGTCCTGTTTTCGGGTTGGATAGTTTTTTACCCATCGGATTGAAAAGGGGGACAGGTTGAGGACAAAATCTTTCTGAACGAAAAAGGCGTTTATCCGTTGAGAGGATAAACGCCTTTAACTTCCTGTTTTGATTGGTGCCTGGGACGAGAATCGAACTCGTACAGGGATAAACCCCGAGGGATTTTAAGTCCCTTGCGTCTACCTGTTCCGCCACCCAGGCTGATGAGAATAACACGGCTGGTTGATGAATAAATTCAATGGGGATTTTATACATGATGAGCGGTGTAAATGCAAGGATCAAAATCTATCCGGTTGAAGGCTTGATAGGACTTCATTGACATTATGAGGACCCGTTGACATAGAGATAAATGCTTGTGGTTTTATCGCCAGACTGATATCAGAATACGTCATGCTGTTCATCTGTGAGATCAAACGGTAAAATATGCGGTCACGCTTTCAATGCTCGGCAGGCACCGGAAGCCGATCGATCCACTGCCACTTTTTGTTTAACAGGATATTATCATGAAAGGTTATGTTCAGGTTTATACGGGAGACGGAAAAGGAAAGACTACGGCAGCCCTTGGTCTTTCCCTTCGGGCTGCAGGCGCGGGCCTGAAGGTGTTTATCGCCCAATTCATCAAAATGGGCGATTACAGTGAAATTAAAGCGCTGCAACGCTTTTCGGATTTGATTCGCGTTGAGCAGTACGGCCTTGGCCGGTTCATCAAGGGAAAACCCTCAATTGAAGATATCGAAGCTGCCGGAAAAGGACTTGAAAAAGTCCATGCCATACTGATGGAGGCACAGCATGATGTGGTGATCATGGAAGAGGCCAATGTCGCCGTAATGTGCGGGCTTTTTTCAGCAGACGACATCCTCAAGCTGATCGCCATCAAACCGGAGTCCGTGGAACTGATCATTACCGGCCGGGGAGCCGATCCCCGGATTGTCGAAAAGGCAGACCTGGTTACCGAGATGAAATGCGTCAAGCACTATTACGAGCAGGGAGTTCAGGCCAGAGTCGGCATTGAAAAGTAATCCGGGATTATGCGTTTAATTGCAGACAATTTGAGGATTACCCAAAAAGCCATTGAAACCGCCGTGGCCGATAAAGATGCTTTACCGTTGCAAACAATGGCGAAACGATGCCAGATGGCCGGAGCCAACGGGATCGATATCAATTCCGGCCCCCTTTACCGGGACCCGGAATCCCGGATGGCCTTTATGGTTGAGGCTGTTCAGGAAGTCACCCAGCTTCCCCTGATCCTTGACACATCAAATCCCAAAGCCTTGAAAGCCGGCCTTCTTGCCTGCAAAACCCCCGCAACCCTCAACGGACTTTCTCTGGAGCCTTCCAAGCTTGAACATATCCTGCCGCTTGCGGTAGCACATCATGCCGAACTTGTCTGTTATCTCTTGTATCCGAATGGACACGTGCCGCCGGACAGCACGGAACGCCTGAATGTCGCGGTTTCGCTTTATCAGAAGTGCCTGGAAGCCGGGGTCGAACCGGACCGCATGATTATCGATCCGGTTGTGGTTCCGCTTTCCTGGCAGAATGGGTTGTTTCAGGCCAGAGAGGTGCTGACCGTCATCACAACACTGCCGGAACTCCTGGGCTTTCCCGTCCGAACCATCGCCGGACTTTCCAATCTTACAGCCGGCGCAAGAGATCCCATCAAAAAAGGCCTGGCAGAGCTAACCTATTTGCCGATGCTGGCCGCAGCCGGGCTGAGCATGATTCTGATGAATGTCCTTAACGCCGGATCGGTTCGCGTGGCCCGCACGTGCCGTCTGTTTTCCCAGGAATCGATTTTTTCCTGGGAGATGGTCGGCTGACCGGTTACGACGGTTCTTGGGGGGTTAATGCGGCCAGGGCCGCTTCAAACCGGGAGTTAATGGCAATCGTCATCCGGGCGGCCTCATTCAGCAAATCAGCCACCACATCCAGGTGGTTCTCCCCGGCTTTTTCCGCCCATCCCCGATAAGTACCGGCATGATCATCATTGTGCCGGATCCAGTGATCCAGGAGCTTGACCATCTTTTCTTCGAAGGACATCTCGCTTTGAACCTCATGATGGTGATGGTGGTCGTCGTGATCGTGATCGTGGCAATGGTCATGGTCGTGATGATGGGACATAACTTCCTCCTTCTTGTCTTTTTAAATGCGGCAAACCTCACCGCGTCTGATTTCATGGATTGGGGTATTCTTTTTTTCAAATAAACAAGCACACTGACTCATTCGGGCCGGATAAAAAAGCGACCTGTCCCGACTCCTTTCATACCAGCCATTTTTCCACCAGCCCGTATGTAACCATCCCCGCAATCACCGTCCAGCCCAGGGAGCGGGTAAGGATGGCAATGATAAAGGTCGGAATAGCGGCAATACATTCCGGCCGCAGCCAGTCAATATGCCGGGGCTGGCCGGTGGTGATCAGCTCCGGCAGCAGCAGCGCGCCCAGAATCGCCGCCGGAATCAGATCCAGCCATTGAACAAGCCATTGGGGCAGGCTGCGCCTGCTGAGAAAAAACAGGGGAAACCAGCGGGGGATGTATGTCACCAGCCCCATGCCCAGAATGATAAGACCGAATTCTCCTGAAGTCATTTTTCTTCCTGCATTTTATTTTCATGATCAGCTCAGACGCATATCAACGCTCACAATGCGCATTTTTCTTTGAGCTTTTCAGTTTTATTTATCCGGATGCGAACCCAAAGCCCGATTGTGGCTGCCAGAACCGAAGCGATCACCACATACAGATTACCGGGAATGATCAGCGAAAGCGCAACTGCCGCGCATCCCGCGATGACGGCGGTTATTACATAGATGAGACCTTTGATCTGAAATATCAGCAGGCAGATAAACATGGCGATCAAGGCATAATCGACTCCAAAAGCATGCGGCGGAATAAACCGGCCTCCGTACCCGCCGGCAATCGTGCTCAGAATCCATACCAGATTGGAAGTCTGATTGACGGTCAGGGCCTGTGAAATTGTCCATTTTCCTTCCTTGAATCGGGGCTGGTTGACCGCAAAGCTTTCATCGGTAATCCCGTAAGCAAAAATCGCCAGCGTGGCCTTGCCGACATTCCGGCAATAAAGGGAAAGAGACGAGCTCATCAGCAGATGCCTCAAATTCACCACAAACGTGGTCATGATGATGGCCAGCGGCATTGATCCGCCGGAAATCATGGAAACAGCGATAAATTGCGCGCTTCCGGCAAAGACGAAAACAGACATCAGGCCGATTTCAAGAGGACTTAATCCGGCTTTCTGAGCCAGAAGTCCCAACGCCAGCCCAATCGGAACATAACCGATACATATCGGCCATGCCGCCCAGAGGCCCTGTCGGATGGCC
Organism: Deltaproteobacteria bacterium; assembly: GCA_016219185.1. Classification (GTDB taxonomy): domain Bacteria; phylum Desulfobacterota; class Desulfobacteria; order Desulfobacterales; family Desulfatirhabdiaceae; genus RAAP-1. Next base: position 108,224 of record JACRBZ010000014.1, on the reverse strand, counting down.
TTTTTTAAGCCATTGTTCAATGCAGAAGGAGATGGATTCATGATCTTTATCCTTATATCTCAGCTTTTGACGGCATTCAAGCCAGAATAACCATCCAATTCATTCGATGCCTTTCAGCCGGTGTTTTATGAAAGCATAATTTGACTTTTCATGAAGCAATCGGTATTTTTAGCGAGAAAAAATGCCCGTACCGTTTTTGGGGTTTTAAGAAGACGGTTTGATATGCTGCGATACGCGGATGGTTATTCGACTACCGAGGAGAGGATATGATGAAAAAATGGAAATGTACGGTTTGCGGTTATGTTCACACGGGAGATGAACCACCGGAAAAATGCCCGGTTTGCGGAGCGGATCGCAGCAAATTCGTTGAACTTATTGAAGAAGCCCCTCAGCAGGATGAACCCGGTCCAGCAACACCTTCCGAAACAATTGCGCAACAACCTTTGCCAACCATTAATACGGGGTTTGACCGGCCGGAAAATGATTTCCCCGAAACAGCGCAAACTGTCTTTCAGAAATACTACGCCGCAGCCACCCGGTTATTGGTCAAATATCATGCCCATCCCATCACCGTCCATATTCCCAGCGGCGTCTTACCGGTGGCCATCCTCTTTCTGGTGCTTTCCATGCTGTTTCAGGCTACAGGATTTGAAACCGCTTCATTTTACAATATGATCATCGTGGTTCTGGTCATGCCCAAGGTCCTGTTTACCGGATACAATGACTGGAAACACCGGCTCAATGGCAAATTAACCAATTTGATTTTAACCAAAATGATCTGCGGCGCCACGGTTTTATTGCTGGGTCTTTTTATAGTTGTCTGGCGATGGGTGGACCCGATGGTTGCCCTGGCGTATTCCCAGTCCCGAATGACATATCTGTTTCTACACCTGGTCATTCTGGGCGCGGTTGTCATTGCCGGGTATCTTGGCGGCACGCTCGTCCGGTTTCCGGGAGATTGACCGGAACATGAAATACATTGAATTAAATGATCATCAATGCCTGCCCGAAGGGGCCATTGATGATGACACGCTGTTTTCGTTCGACTGCAATCCTGGAATTTCCTGCTTTAACCTTTGCTGTCACAACCTCAACCTGTTTTTGTATCCTTACGATGTCATCCGGCTGACGCACCACCTCAAATTATCCTCGGATGCATTTCTGGAAAGACACGTGGATGTGGTGCTGCGCGCCGGCTGCTTTTTCCCGGAAGTGCTCTTGTCCATGTCGGAACTTCCGGAAAAGCCCTGCCCGTTTCTATCGCCTTCCGGCTGTTCCGTGTATCCGCATCGACCGGAAGCCTGCCGCATGTTTCCGATCGAGCAGGGACTCGTCTATGAAGCCAATACCCGCAGAAATCGAAAAATTCATTATTTCAAGCCGCCCGGGTTCTGCCAGGGGTCAAAAAGCCGGAAACAATGGACGCCATCCGCATGGATCAAGGACCAGGACGCTGAAGACTACAACAAAATGACCCAAAGATGGTCCGAGCTGATGCGCCTTTTCCGAAGCGATCCGTGGGCCGGCGAGGGACCGGACGGAAAGCGGGGAAAAATGGCGTTCATGGCAGCCTATAACATGGACGCGTTTCGGGAATTTGTTTTTAAAAGCAGTTTTTTAAAGCGCTACAGGATTGCATCCGCACTTCTGGATAAAGCCAGGAACGATGATGTCGAGCTGCTGAGAATCGGACTGGCCTGGATCGAGCTCTTTGTCTGGGGAAAATCATCCCCTTTGCTGAAACCCAAAAAGATCTGAAGATCGGCAGGAGCAAAAGTCTTTTTGCCCCTGCGAAGGAAGGGCTTTTCCTGACTTCAGCATGGCCCCCCGATTTTACAGCACGCCTTTTGGCATGGGTGCCACGGCCTCGCCAGCCAGAACATACCCGCCGTCCAGCCGCAGGATGCTTCCGGTCATAAAGGGCGCATCCCGCACCACAAAAAGAACCGCCTTGACGACATCCTCGATCTCACCCATGCGTCCTACCAGCGTGTGCTCCAGGATCGCCTGCTGCTGTTGAGCCGTCAGCAGCCCCCAGCCCCTGGTTTTATCGCCATGCCGGGTTTCGACCATTCCCAGCATGATTTCGTTTACCCGGACCTGCGGCGCCCCGATTCGGGCCCAGGTCTCCGTCAGAAGCGATACGCCCCTGCTGGCTGCCGCATAACCTTCATTGAAGACATAAGCGGCAGGACCGGATCTGCCCACGATCCCGGCAATCGAAGAAAAATTGATCACGACACTGTCTCGGCTCGATTTTAAATACGGCAGGGCAGCGTTAAACACCCACATTTTGGCGCGAAGGGTGGTGGCCATCTCCAGGTCCCACTGCTCCCGGGTATAAGGTCCATGAACCACCGGCCAGCCGCCCCGTTCGATATTGTTGATCAGAATATCGAGCCGGCCGAACCGGTCAATGACTTTTTGGATCAGTCCATCCATGCTTCCGGTATCCAGCATATCGGTCCGTGTGATCAGAACGTCCAGACCAAAGGGCGCAAGATCGGTCTTCAGCCCATCCAGGCTTTCTTCCCAATCGAAATAATTAAAGGCAACCCTTGCGCCCTGGCGCAGGAATTCCAGCCCGATGCCTTTTCCAATGCCTTTTATGGCGCCCAGCACCAGCGCAACGCGACCTTTAATTTCCATTCAGGGACTCCAGTTCCTCCCACCGCAGGCAGGCGGTTTCGATCTCCTGCTCAAGGGCCTCCAGCCTGGCCTTGGCTCTGGCGATTTCATCGCCGGCCTGCTGATAAAATAATGGATCGGACATGGCCTGATAGAGGTTTTTCTGTTCGGCCTCGAGGGCCTCAATTTGCCCCGGCAGGGCTTCCAGTTCCCGCTGCTGCTTGAAGGTCAGCGTCTGGCGGCGCTCCCGCGCGGGTTTTGCTCTCTCGATCTTAACCTTTTCCGCCTTGATCGGCGGTTCGGGAAGACTTCGTTGACGCAGCCAGTCATCATAGCCCCCCACGTACTCGCCGACACGGCCCCGACCTTCAAGAACGAGCGTGCTGGTCACGACATTATTCAAGAAAGCCCGGTCGTGACTGACCAGAAGCAGGGTTCCCGGATAGTCAAAGAGCAGCTCCTCCAGAAGTTCCAGGGTTTCGGTATCCAGATCGTTGGTCGGCTCATCCATGATCAGGACATTGGAGGGTTTGGTGAAAAGCCTTGCCAGAAGCAGGCGGTTCCGTTCTCCGCCGGAGAGGATTCGAACCGGGGACCTGCTGCGCTCCGGAGAAAAGAGAAAATCCTGAAGATAACCGATGATATGGCGGGACTTGCCATTGAACTGGACCGTGTCATTTCCTTCACCGACATTATCGGCTACGGATTTATTTTCATCGAGCTGGGCCCGGAGCTGATCAAAATAGGCGGTTTCAAGACGAACGCCATGCCGCACCATGCCTTTCTGCGGTGCAAGGTCCCCTAACAGCAGGCGAAGCAGCGTGGTTTTGCCGGCACCATTCGGGCCCATGATCCCTACCTTGTCGCCGCGCTGAATGACCGTCGAAAAATCACGAATCACCGGGGCCCCGGAATCGTAACCGCAACTGACATCTTCGACCTCAACCACGAGCTTTCCGGAACGCCCGGCATCCTGGGCTCGCAGCCGAACCGATCCCATGCGGTCGCGCCGGCTTCGTCGATCCTCCCGCATCTTTTCCAGCATGCGCACACGGCCCTCATTGCGGGTACGCCTGGCCTTGACACCTTGCCGGATCCAGGTCTCTTCCCGGGCCAGCTTCTTGTCGAACTCTGCCCTGTGCCCGGCTTCCGCATCGAGGGCAGCCTGTTTTCGCTCCTGAAACGTTACATAGTTGCAGGACCAGTTCGTAAGATAACCCCGATCCAGCTCCAGGATACGTGTGGCCAGTTTTTGGAGAAACATCCGGTCATGGGTGACAAAAAGCAGGGTCCCGCCGTAGCGCAGCAGAAATTCCTCCATCCAGCCGATGGCGTCGATATCCAGGTGATTGGTGGGCTCGTCCAGGAGGAGAATATCCGGATCGCATGCCAGGCCCCTTGCAAGCATCACGCGGCGCTTGAGCCCGGCGGAGAGCGTTTCAAACCGGGCCTGAGGATCCAGATTCATGCGTGAGAGGGTTTTTTCCACCTGCAGGCGCCTGCCGGCATCTTCCGAAACGAACGAAGTCGGATCCGTTTCCAGTCCGCCGGCGACAACATCAATTGTTGCACCGACCAGACCCCGCGGCACATCCTGGGGAAGCATGGCAATCCGCACGCCCTGCTGGCGTACAATCTCGCCGTCATCCGTCAGAATATCGCCCTGGATCAGCCGCAGCAGGGTCGACTTGCCGGCCCCATTTCTACCCAAAAGGCAGGCGCGTTCTCCACGCTCGATCTGAAAATTCACATGGTCCAGCAGCGGATGTCCGCCGAACCCCACACTCACATCCTTAAAACTGATCAGCGCCATGCGGGACGCCCTTCACACCGTAACTGCATCATTTCACAATATTTCCATGAGCAAAACAACCCGAAACTCAAATCGCGTTCGGGTCATTCTTTAATTGATGATATTTTCTTCTCAGGACCTTGGTCTTTCCTCTTTTAATCTTGCTGTCCAGGCGTTTTTCCTGAGAGCTGCGCGTGCGTCGGGTGGGCCTGCGCTGTTTAGGCGATATGGCCACGCTTTTGATGAGTTCCTGAAGCCGGCGAAGGGCTTCCTCCCGGTTCTTTTCCTGGCTTCGGTGCTGCTGGGCCTTGATAACGATGACGCCATCCAGACTGATGCGATGATCCTTCAGCTTTAAAAGCCGATCCTTGTAAAAATCGGGCAGCGAGGAGGCACCGATGTCAAAGCGCAGGTGTATGGCGGTAGAGACCTTGTTGACATTCTGGCCGCCTGCTCCCTGGGCCCGAATCGCAACGATCTCGATCTCGGTGTCAGGGAGGACTACGGTGCCGGAGATTTGCAGCATTGGCGGAAGGTAATGAAAAAAATCTTATGATTAAAGGACAAATGTTCTCTCGAACAGTTCACGAATGGCTTTTTTGCCGTTTTCTTCCAGAAAGCGCGTTCCCGTGCCGGCAAAATGAACATGGCTGATGACCGGTTCGTCACCTTTTTTTCGCTCCACCCAATCCGTATGATTCCAACTGAACCATGCATTGCGCTTCTGATCGAACACATACAAGGGTTTGTTGCAGAGTTTGCTGAACTCGGCACCCCAGCCCGTGCCGCCCTTTACGGTTTTATCCGCCAGTATCTCTCCGATCACGTAAACTTCCTGTCCATTGTTGATCTGATACCAGATGCTTTGCAGGATTTTACGGAATGTGGGGTTATCCGTGTAACGGCGATTCATCAATCGCGACACGTATTCCAGGCTCACGTCTCCATTTTTTAATTCCTCGCGATTCAGAACGCGCAGGCCGCGCTGCCGGATTCTGTTGTGTCCTTCAAACGTAAAATTCACTTCATCAATGCCAAAACGCTCGGCATTCGCACCAAATTCCGCTTCAGCCCCATTTGCGCCTCCGCTGAAAAGAATCACATCTTCCGTCTTCATCTTCGTTCCTTTCTCAAAACTCCTGCATGTTATGTACTGTAAATGATATTACTGAATTGATTCCGATTTCGGATTCTCAGATACCTCACCCTGCACTGCCATCATCACAGGGGCTGGAATCGTCATCCAGGCGGGAATGCTCCGCGCTCGGGGCCGTCTCACAGACCGGAAGCGGTTCAAGGTTCATGGTCTCTCTGCAGCATTCCGGGGTCGGCTCATTGGCCGGAAGCGTCCGTTTTTTTCCACATGCGGCACACACGTAATTGATGAGATCTGTCATAGGTTCCCCCTTTCATTCTTGCTCTTTTTTATCAAAGGTTTGCCTGACTGGAACAACCCGTCGTCAGCTTCGGATCAGTCAACTCCATGCTCCTGTTAAACCGGCAGTTTCAGTTTACCCAGAGAGGATGAGTAAACAGTGTACATGACAACGCCACAGATGACAAGGGGAACGAGCGGCTCCATTTGTTACGGCGCCGGGTTCTTTATTTTCTGATCCGGCTTCTGATGTCGGCTATCTTTTGCTTGATGTTCTCGGCCCCGACAATTTCCGTGACCATTGCGATGCAAGTGGCCCCCCGGCCGGAAATCTCCCTGACATTGCTCTCCTTGATGCCGCCAATAGCGACAAACGGGATTTTGATGTTTTCAACGACATATTCGAGGTATTGAAACCCCACCGGATCACAGACATCTTTCTTGGTGGTTGTCCTGAAGATCGGACCCACCCCGATATAATCGACCCCGATCCGTTCGGCTTCACAGGCCTGCTCCGGGGAGTGGGTGGAAAGGCCGATGATCATTTTTTCCCCGACCAGCCGCCTGATTTCGGGGACGGGAAGATCGTCCTGACCCACGTGAATTCCGTCCGCGCCCGTCATCACGGCAAGGTCAACATCGTCATTCACGATGAAGGTGACACCAGCCGCTGTTGTCATCCGTCTGATCTCCTGGCATTCCCGGAACTTCTCACGCATGGATTTGTCTTTTTCGCGGTACTGTATCACCTGGATACCCGCGGCGATCATCTCAGCCACCACCTCGGCATTTGTTCTTCCCAGGGAATATGCCTCGGCGGTCAGGCAGTAAAGATCGGTTTGAGGAAAATTTCTCAACACATCGCTCCTTCTTTTTTCGTAACGACTCGGGTGGGGTCAGGCTTCATGCCCAAGTCCGGATTTAACGCGGGCCAGATAATAGGAAAGCACCACGTCCGCCTGCTTGGCCGCGGCAATGTTAACCGCCGGGGACATGGGGGGACATTCCCGGCTCGCCTCTGATACCATATCCCCAACAATGAAAAAGTTCTCACGGATTCTCCGGGTCTTGATCCGATCGCTTTGCCCCCAGCCCGAGATTCCCGAAGCCGCAACCAGAAGCTTTTCAGAATTCATATACCGCTCTACGATCATCTTCTTGCATTCCGGATTATCAAAAGCTTCGACAATGGCCTGGCATTCGCTGAAAAAATCGTTCATATTAGCGGAATCGATTTTCCTTGAATGCATGGAAAGATCAAGATCGGGGTTTATTGCCATCAAGTTCTCCCTGAGCATCTCTACCTTGGGCTTTCCGGACTGGGCCCAGAAAAAGAACTGCCGGTTGAGGTTGGAGTACTCGACATTATCGAAATCCACGATGACAAATTGTTTAAAACCGCTTCTTACCAGATTGGCCGCGCAGTTGGAACCCAATCCTCCGGCCCCTGCAATCCCGATCCGCACGGACTGAAGCAGTTCGAGTGCTTCTTTTCCGATATGAAACGCCAGCCCGCTTTCAAACGGATTCATCAATCCTTGCCTCCATGGGCTGCCAGTCTTTATAAACAGGCTGGAATCCGAGACCGGCAAGTGTTGCCGCCATCTCCCCGACACTCCTTTCATCGGAGATCTCAAACTGGCTGGATCTGGCTTCTTTGCTGGTATGGCCGCCCACGGACGTGCAGGAACCCGCGGACATCCTGGTTACCCCAAGAGGCAGGATGCTGTCCCGGAATGACGCGCTCTCCCTTGTGGAAACGGTGATCCCGGCCCTTGGGAGAAACAGACGGAAAGCCGTCATGATCTGGACAAGGTTTCTGTCCGAAACCGTATACTCCGGCTGGAATCCTCCGACATGGGGCCTCATCCGGGGAAGGGAGATGCTGATCTCCACCTCGGGATATTTTCTCTGGAGGTATTCCGCATGGAGTCCGGTAAAAAAAGCCTCGCTACGCCAATTGTCCAGCCCGAGCAGAGCGCCGATATTTACCGAGCGCATGCCCGCCATGCAGCCTCTTTCAGGCGCATCGATCCGAAACCTGTAATTTCGTTTCGGCCCCTTTGGGTGAAGCGTTTCATAGAGCTTCTCGTTGTAAGTTTCCTGAAAGAGGGTCAGGGAATCCACGCCGGAGGCGATCAGCTTCCCGTATTCATCGGTCTCGAGGGGATAGATTTCAATAGCAATGGACGTAAAATATTTTTTAAGAATTTGAATGCACCCTTCGAGGTATTCAATGCCGGCCTTTTTTTTTGCTTCTCCGGTCAGGATCAAAATATGCTTGAGGCCGGTTTCGGCGATCTTGGCAGCCTCTTTTTCCACCTCATCGAAGGAAAGCCGCCTTCTGCCTATCTTGTTTCGAACATTGAAGCCGCAGTAGAGGCAATGGTTTGTGCAAAAATTGGAAAGGTACATCGGGGTAAAGAGGAAAATCACACGCCCGAACTGGTTCATCGTAAGGCGATGGGCTTTCTGGGCCATGTCTTCAATAAATTGCTCGGCCCGGGGGGAAAGAAGGGCAAGAAGGTCTTCCGCTTTCAGTCTCTCTTTGGAAAGCGCAGCCTCTGCCTGTCTCTCGGTGACAGCATCAAGGTACTGAGCAAAAGGAAAATCCCGGTATTCAAGATAGCTCTGGTAGAAACTCATCGCGGTTCTCCGGAATCCAGAAAGCCGGTCAAGGGAGAGGAAGCGGATCCGGTTTTTCGTGTTGCCCCAAGACCCGCAAGAAAGGCAGCCCTTCCCGCGCGGACAGCATCGGCGAAAGCGCCCGCCATCCTCACGGGGTCATTGGCGCCGGCTATGGCGGTATTCACCAGGCAGGCGGCAGCGCCCATCTCCATCGCCATGCAGGCATGGGAAGGTTTTCCAATGCCCGCATCAACGATAATCGGAATATCGATCTCGTCGATCAGAATCCGGATCATCTCTCCGGTTTTAAGACCCCGGTTAGAGCCGATGGGCGCGCCCAGGGGCATCACGGCGGCAGCTCCGGCGTTTTGAAGCTGCCTGGCCACCATGAGGTCGGGGTTGATGTAGGGAAGTACCACAAAACCCTCCCGTGCCAGGACATCCGTTGCCTTGATGGTTTCGTAACCATCCGGCAGGAGATATTTGTTGTCCGAAATCACTTCGATCTTTATCCAGTTCCCGCATCCCATGGCCTTTGCAAGCCTTGCAATGCGGATCGCCTCATCGGATGTTCTTGCTCCGGATGTGTTGGGCAGAAGCTGCATTGTTTTGGGGATGTACTTTATGACATTTTCCGTGTGCGAATCAAAATCCACCCTTCTGAGGGCAACCGTGATCACCTGGGAGCCGGAGCTTTCCACAATCTGTGGAATCAGCGCATCCGATGGGTATTTTCCCGTGCCGATAAAGAGACGACTGGAAAGTTTCGTGCCACCGATTTCAAGATAGTCTTCATGCTTCATGGTCTCATCCTCCCCCTACAAATCTCAAAACCTCGAGGGTGTCGTTCTCCTTCATGACAAAATTATGGAAATCCGCTTTATTGATAATGAGTCTGTTGTACTCAACGACAACGGAATCAAAATCAAGTTTTTTCCGGGCAAGGAGCTCTCCAATGGAAATGCTTTCAGTGAGTTCTTCCTGTTTTCCGTTAATAATGACCAACATCTTTTTTTAGTCCTTTTTCAGATACGCGCATTTCGTCAAACGCACCGGAAACCGTTCACAACGCGCATTCCTTACGGATGCATCAAAGCGCCGAACAATGCCTGCTTCAGCCAGTTCAGGCTGAATTTCAGAAGCTCGACATCATCTTCCAGAAGCAGTTGCCAGGATTCGGCATTCAAGCCAAGATGCTGATGCGAAAAATTATCCGTCAGATATTTTCGGAATGCATCCAGGTCGTAACAGGCCATGGAAAACAGATGCCTGGACTTCAAGTCCAGCGCGCCGGGTATCAGGCGGTTTTTCAGGCTGATGATATCCATCATCCTGTCGTTCATGGCATCATAGGGGGCAATGCCCTGGGAAGCGATCCATTCCCGGACGCTCTGTTGGCGATCCTGTTCATGCCCCAGACAATGCGGCTCAACGAGCAGACCATACTGAATCGTGATCTGGCCCGTTTCCCGGGATCTGGAAAGCATTCTGGCCAGCGGATAGGTCCGGCAGGAGGACGGCCGGCTGTCATAGACCCGGCACCCTTCCGGCGATACAAAAGGGCAGGTAAACCCGTCCGCGGGATCGGTTTTCAGGCAAACCACGGGAAGCCCGGTTTCAGGACCGACATGCTGCGTGGTATATTTTTCCAGAAATTCTCCGGAAGAAATCCCGAAATGGCGTTTGAGCCTCAGCACATCATAAGGGGTTAAAAACTGGTTCACATCCTTGCAGCATTCATTGAAGCAAAGAACGCCCGCGTTGCAGGAAAATTTGAACGTGTCATCTAACGATAGGGGGATCAGGGTATGTTCCATAATTGGTTTTAGCGCTATGTTTTAAATGTTATGGGTTATGGGCTGAGGGCTTTCCGGCATCTTGCTCCCGGCCGGAAATCACCCGGCTTTTCGGATTAAATCATGGACATCATATCGACCGTTCAGCAAAATCCGAACATGCGTTCCGGTCTGCGTAAAATCAAGGGGAGCGCCGCTCAAGTCAAAAAGCGCCTGAACCGTGTCGGCCCGGGCAGGGCCTTTACGGGTCAGAATCTCGACTGCGTCTCCTTTTTGAATCTTGTTCCGGATATGACAGATCACACTGCCGTCTTCGGGCGCCTCGATGATTTCCGCCATGAAAACGTGATCATGGAATGACTTGTAATTGTCAAAATTGGGGGATGTCTGATCCGGATCTCCGAAATAAAATCCCGTACAATATCCCCTGTGGCTGATGCGAAGCAGCTCTTTCATCCATGCTGGATCGATCTTGAAATTTTCCGGATTCGCGTACCAGGCATCGATGGCTTCCCGGTATACCTTTACCACGGTTGCCAGGTAATTGATGCCTTTCATCCGGCCTTCGATTTTCAGGGAAGAAATTCCTGCCCGGATCATTTCCGGAAGATGCGCGATCATGCAAAGGTCCCTGGAATTAAAAATATAGGTTCCCCGGTCATCTTCCATTACCGGCATGAATATTCCGGGCCGCAATTCTTCCACAACCGCATACTGCCACCGGCAGGGATGACAGCACATTCCCCGGTTGCTGTCCCGTTTGGCCATGAAGCTGCTCAGCAGACAGCGCCCGGAATAGGAGATGCACATGGCACCGTGAACAAAGGACTCCACCTCGATCCGGGATTCCCGAACGATCTCGGAAATCTCGGAAAGCGTAATCTCTCTTGCCGTATTGATTCTGGCAGCGCCCATCTCTTTCCAGAACCTGGCACCGGCAAGACTGGTGATATTGGCCTGGGTGCTGACATGGATGGGAATTCCGGGAATGATGCGGCGGGCCATCAGAAATATTCCGGGATCAGCCATGATGACGGCATCCGGCGCCAACCGGCCGATTTGATCCAGATAGCCGGAAATGGCATCCAGTTCATGGTTTCTGGGATAGATGTTGCAGGCAACATATACTTTTTTCCCGAGATCATGGGTAAACCGAATCGCCATGTCAAGTTCGGCAAGGGTAAAATTGCCGGAAAAATTCCTTAAACTGAAATCCTTGCCGCCAAGATACACCGCGTCTGCCCCGTAATGCATGGCGATTTTCAGCTTTTCAAAATTGCCCGCTGGCGCAAGAAGCTCGATTTTACGATGATTTTTCAAGAAGCTGCCAGCATCTGGTGAAGCGTTTTTTCAAGGCTTTCCCGCCAGGGTTTGGGATAAATCCCGAACGCGTTCTGAATCTTTTCGCAATTCAGGGCCGAATAGGCAGGCCGTTTTGCCGGCGTTGGGTACTGATCGGTCGGGATGGGTTCCACCCGGGTGGTTTTCAGCGGAATGTACGCTTTGGCGATATCCAGAATCGCCTGCGCGAATTCATGCCAGGAAACCACCCCTTTTCCGCAATAGTGATAGGTTCCCCAGGCGATTTCTTCCCGGGTCCGGATGGCTTCCGAAAGGGTCAATATGGCTTCTGCCAGATCAGCGGCGCACGTCGGGCAGCCCAGTTGATCCGAAACCACCCGCACCGTATCCCTTTCGGCTCCCAGCCTCAGGATGGTCCGGACAAAATTCTGGCCCTGAAGGGCGTAAAGCCAGGCGGTTCTTAAAATAATGTGCCGGCTCAGAATTCTTTCCACCGCCGTCTCTCCCACAGCCTTGCTCTTGCCGTAAACGCTCATTGGCGAAATCGGGTCCGTTTCCAGATAAGGCGTTTGCTTGCTTCCGTCAAACACGAAGTCGGTTGAAATGTGAATCAGGGGAATGTTGGCCTCGGCGCAGACATGGGCGAGAATGGCAGGCCCCAGGCTGTTGACTTTAAAAGCCAGCATGTCCTGCGACTCGGCCATGTCCACCTGGGTAAATGCCGCGCAATTGACAACCAGGGATGCGCCCGCATCCCGGATAGCCGCACGAACCGGATCGGGGCTGGTAATATCCACCTCCGGCAAATCCACGGGAAAGACTGAATGCCCTCTTTCCGGACCCTGGCGCATCAATTCCGTCCCGAGCTGCCCATTGGCACCGGTGATTAACATATTCATCTGGTTACCTCCTGGGCAGTTGATGCGGGAGCAGCGCTGAGAGACAGGGAAACCGGTTGTCCTTGTCTGAAATGATGGGATCTGTTATGGGCCATTCGATACCGATAGCCGGATCAGACCACAGGATACCGCCTTCATCGGCCGGCTCGTAAAAATCCGAACATTTATACAGGAACAAGGCGGTTTCACTGAGCACACAGAAACCGTGGGCAAAGCCTTCGGGAACGAACAACTGCCGTTTGCTTTCGCTGGACAGATGCACGCCTGCCCACTGGCCGAATGTCGGGGAACCGTTTCGAATATCCACGGCCACATCAAATATTTCTCCGGAAATGACCTGAACCAGTTTGGCCTGTGGCCGGTTGACCTGAAAATGAAGCCCTCTCAGGGTGCCCTTCACGGAGAAGGAAAGATTATCCTGGATAAAGGTTGGCAGGACACCGGCGCTGCGGTACCGCTCCTGGTGATAGGTTTCCATGAAAAAACCACGTTTGTCCGCAAACACGTCGGGTTCAACAATAACAACTTCTTTTAAGGATGTTGGGATGACATTCATAAACATTCCTTCTGCGATTGATCCATTGCAATACGAATTGCACTCCTGATGCCTACTTTATCACAATCACAGTCCGGTAAACAAGTGATGGCTTCGTAAAAAATTAAAACCGGGATGGCAAAGTAGAAAGTTCTTTGGCGTGATAGGAGCTTCGGACAAACGGGCCGCTGGCAACCTGCAAAAACCCCATGGCCAGCGCTTCAATTTTCCAGGCATCAAATTCATCCGGCGGAATAAACCGCTCAACGGATAACTGATTTGAAGACGGTTGCAGGTACTGGCCAAGGGTCAATATCCGGCAATTCGCATGCCGCAGATCTTTCAAGACCTGCCGAACCTCATCGGGCGTTTCTCCCATCCCCAGCATCAGTCCGGACTTGGTTTGTATCCGCGATCCGGTTGCCCCTGCCCGTTTGATCAGCAACAGGGAACGCTCGTAAACAGCCTCCGGCCGAACCTTTGGATACAGCCGCGGAACCGTTTCCACATTGTGGTTCAGGACATCGGGATTTGCATCCAGAACGATTTTGAGCGCATCCGGATCTCCCTGAAAATCCGGGATCAGCACTTCGATGCCGGCATCCGGCATTCCCTTTCGAACCGCCTGAATGACTTCGGCAAAGTGTCGGGCACCACCATCGGAAAGATCATCTCTGGTAACGGAAGTAATGACCACATACGTCAGGCCCAGTTGCCGGACCATCTCCGCAATACGAAGCGGCTCCCGGGGATCCGGCGGCTGTACCGGCCCATGTTCCACGGCGCAGAACCGGCAGTTCCGGGTGCAGGATGAGCCCATGATCAGAAAGGTTGCGGTTCTTGCGGAAAAGCATTCCCACTGGTTGGGGCATCTGGCTTCCTGACACACCGTATGCAGATGGCTGTCTTTCAGGAGGGTCCGGACATTTTCATAGTCAGGACCCGAAGGAAGCCTGCGCCTGAGCCATGCCGGTTTTTTGATAGGGTTGCAAGAAGATTGATTCGGATTCATCGTTTCATCATTTGCCGTGTGCTGAAAAGTCCAGTAGCGCTTTCAAAGCGGCTTCATCCGTCATTGTCATCGGGATTCCAAACACGGCTTCCATGTGCTTTACCACGGCCCGGCGGACATCGGTCATGGATATATCCCTTGCAGCCTCTTGAACCATGGATGTCATGGCCATGCCTTCAAGCCCGCAAGGGTGAATCCATTCAAACGGCGTCATGGAAACCGAAACATTCAAGGCCAGTCCGTGAAAAGCAACGGTTCGTCGCACCCGGATCCCGATACTGCCGAGCTTGGCGGCTCCGGCCCATACGCCGCGACCCGCCGGATTCCGGCCGGCTGAGATGTTCCAGTCCGCGGCAGTCCGGATCATGACTTCTTCCAGCGCTTCGACATATCCGGCAACCGATACCCCGGCAGGTTTCAGATCAACCACCGGATAGACCACCAGTTGCCCGGGTCCGTGGTAGGTAATGCTGCCCCCGCGTTCCACCTGGATCACGGGGATGCCGGATCGCTCCAGAAACGCCAGCGGCACCCGCAGGTTCTCGATCCCCCCCCTTTGTCCCAGGGTAAACACCGGCGGATGCTCCAGCATGAGCACCACGCCGCAGCAGCCCCCGCGGCTGACAATTTCCACCAATTTGCGCTGAAGGCTCAGCGCATCCAGATACGGCATTGTCCCTAAATCCACCCCATACCACAAAACAGCCCCCCTATCCCGCCAGACACGGCTTTCTGGCCGCCGCTGTTTCATCGAGGCGCCGAACCTTGCAGCGGGTCGGTGCTGAGCGGAGAACATCGGGCGTCTCTTTTGCTTCCCCGGCGATTTTTTTCAGGGCGTCGATGTACTGATCCAGATCTTCCTTGGACTCGGTCTCGGTTGGCTCCATCATCAGCGCGCCATGGACCACCAGGGGGAAATAAATGGTCGGCGGATGATATCCATAATCCATGAGACGCTTGGCAATGTCGAGCGTCGTCACGTTGTATTCCTGCTGAAAGCGGTCCGAGAACACGCACTCGTGCATGCACGGCCTGTCGTATGCCAGATGAAATGTCTCCTTCAACTGCTCCTTCAGGTAATTGGCATTCAATACCGCCAGTTGGCTGGCCTTTTTGAGTCCTTCCGCGCCCATGGACAGAATATAGCTGCAGGCCCTGACCAGGACCCCGAAATGTCCGTGAAACGTCAAAAGTTTTCCGACGGATTCGGGAAAATCCTCGGAAAAAGCGTACTGACCTCTGTCCTGTTGTATGATCCGGGGAACCGGCAAAAACGGCTCAAGATGTTTTTTTACGCAGACGGGTCCCGCGCCGGGGCCGCCGCCGCCATGCGGCGTTGAAAAAGTTTTGTGAAGATTTAAATGCAGCACATCCACGCCGATCCGCCCCATATCGGCAATTCCCATGACCGCATTCATGTTGGCGCCGTCCGCATATACCAGCCCGCCCCTGGCATGAATGATTTCGGAAATGGCCTTGAGATGATTCTCGAAAAGGCCCAGCGTATTGGGATTGGTAACCATGATGCCGGCTGTTTTCTCATCCATGACAGCCGCAACGGCCTCCGGTGAAAGAATGCCCTCTGAATTTGACCGAACCGGAACCGGACTGTAGCCGCAAAGCGCGGCGCTGGCCGGATTGGTGCCATGGGCCGTATCGGGTATGATGATTTTGGAACGGGAATCCCCTTTCTGTTTAAACCAGGCATGAATCATCAGCATTCCGGCCAGTTCCCCGTGAGCCCCCGCGGCAGGCTGGAGCGAAACCGCATCCATGCCGGTAATTTCCGTCAGAAACCGCTCCAGATCCGCCATGAGCCTCAGCGCACCCTGGCAAAGCGATTCCGGCAGCAGGGGATGGCTGCCACTAAAGCCCGGAAGTCCTGCCTGCCTTTCATTGGTTTTGGGATTGTATTTCATGGTGCAGGACCCCAAGGGGTACATGCCGGTATCAATGCCGAAATTCCAGGTCGAAAGCCGGGTGTAATGCCGGACCACATCCACCTCGGAAAGATCGGGAAAGTCCGGGCCATCGCAGACTAGATCCTGCGGCAGGGGACTGGAAGGAACATCGCTTTGCGGCATGGAAAATCCGCTTCTGCCTTTCCGGCCTTTTTCCCAGAGAAGTTTTTCGTTCAGGATCAGGCCTGATGCGCCTAAAGGTTCATGCATGGGGTCACCTCCCGGATCAGGGCGTCCATGTCTTCCCGGGACGCGGTTTCGGTCACGCAAAGCAGGTAATGATGGGACAGCTCCGGATAAAAGGCTGACAGCGGCAACCCGGCAACGAAGTTTTTTTCCAGCAGCCGCTGATACAGCGTTTCGAGTTCTTCGGGAAATTCAACCACGAATTCATTGAAAAACGGGCTGCTGAACGGAACCCGAAAACCTGCGTTTGTAAACTGCCGGCAAAGATAGGCAGCTTTGTCATGATTCAGTTTTGCCAGATCGCAAAATCCGCTTTTCCCGAGTGAAGCCATGTACATGGCGGCTGTCAGGGCGCAGTGGCTGTTGTTGGAACAGATGTTGGACGTGGCTTTTTCCCGGCGGATGTGCTGCTCGCGCGTGGCAAGGGTCAGCACAAAACCGTTTTTCCCGTCCATATCCTTTGCTTTGCCGACCAGCCTGCCAGGCAGGTTTCGGGTATGCTCCGCACTGCAACCCAGCATTCCCAGCCCGGGTCCTCCGAAAGCGATCGGAATTCCCAGACTCTGGCCTTCGCCAAATACGATATCCGCGCCGTGGCTTCCCGGGCTCTTCAGGAGTCCGAAGGCCAGGGCTTCGGTAAATCCGGCAATAAACAATGCGCCGATTCCGTGCGCCTTTTGACCGGCGGTCTTCAGGTCTTCGATACAGCCGAAAAAATTCGGGGATTGCAGGGCGACAGCGGCGAAACCGGATGTCCCTTCCAGAGAGGATAAGTCCGTCAGCCCGCTTTCCAAAAAAGGCAGCTCGATAATTTCAAATCCGGCCGGCTCCAGATAGGTTCGGGCCACCCTGCGATAAAACGGGTGAATCAGCGATGAAAGCGCTACCCGTTTGCGCCGGGTTTTTCGAATGGCCATCAGCAGGGCTTCGCTGAGGGCGGTTGCGCCATCATAATGGGAAGCCGTGACCACGTCCACGCCCATGAGCCTTGCGGCAAGGGTCTGGTACTCGTAAATGGCCTGAAGGGTTCCCTGGCTGATTTCCGGCTGATACGGCGTATAGGCGGTTAAAAATTCGGACCGGCTTTTCAGGGCCGACACGGTTGCCGGAATATGATGGTCATATCGGCCCGCGCCGATAAAAACCCTGTACGCCGGTGAAACCGCCATGGTATCGGAAAGGTTATCCATATATCGATTCAATGCCCATTCGCTGAGGGCTTCGGGCAGGTTCATCTCCTGAAGCCGCCGGCATTCTTCGGGAATGCCGGAAAAAAGCGACTCCAGGCTGTCCGCGCCGACAACCGCCAGCATTTGCTGAATCTGCTCCATGGTGTGAGGTAAAAACCGCATGGTGTTCATCCTTTCAGCATTTCAAGGTATGCCTCCCGTGTCATGAGGGTTTCCATTGAAGCCGGATCCGTTGGTTTGATGTGAATCATCCACCCGGCACCGTAGGGGTCGCTGTTCACCACATCCGGCACATCGGAAAGTGCCGCGTTGACGGCGACAATTTCTCCGGCAATGGGCATGAACAGTTCGGATACGGCCTTGACCGACTCCACCGTACCGAAAACCTCTCCGTTTTCAAAGCGGTCTCCAACCGGGGGCAACTCGACGTAGACCACATCTCCGAGTTGATCCTGCGCATAATCGCTGATCCCCGCGATAACGATATCGCCTTCCAGTCTGGCCCATTCATGGTCTTTGGTGTACCGGACATTTTCCGGAAATTTGAGTTCTTTGATATCTTTCATCATTCACCTCCTGTTTGTCATTATGGACATGGCCTTCTATGAAATTCTGAAACCAAAGACAATCTCCGTGCCGGGATTCCGGCAGATTCTCAGGGTTCCCTTAAGTTGTTTGACAACCAGATTGTTTATCAGCTTCATGCCAAGACTCTTTGCCTGAGGCAAATCCATGTCTTCGGGGATCCCCACCCCGTTGTCCTGAAATCGGACTGAAACAGCATCATCAATAACGCTCATGAAAATCGCAATCGTACCCGCCTGATCCGGTTTAAACGCGTGTTTGAAACTGTTTGAAATCAATTCGTTGAATATCAGGGCGCAAGGCATGGCCTGAATCAGGGACAATGTGATGTTTTCTACACGAATATCCATTGAAACCCGATTGGCTTTTCCATATACATGAGAAAGATGGGTTGAAAGCTCCCGGATATAATCCTGCATGTTGATCCGATCAAAACGGGAACTTTGATAGAGTTGATTGTGAATCATCGCCATGGTATGAATTCTGGCGCAAGCACCGGATAGCGTGTCCGATACCTGTTGATCCGCGCACCGGCTTCGGTTCATGTCCAGGAGACTGGAAATGATCTGAAGGTTGTTTTTGACCCGGTGATGCACTTCCTTAAGAAGAATTTCTTTTTCAGCCAGGGCTGACCTGAATCGTTCTTCCACCGCCTGACGTTCTTCAATCTCCAGTTTCAACTGAGAGTTGGATGCGGAAAGATCCGCGGTGCGCTCATCAACCCGGCGTTCCAGCTCATCATGCGCTTGTTGAAGCGCAATTTCGGATTGATGGTGCTGCCGGATTTCGTTGTCAAGAGAGCTGTGCGTGGTTTTCAGCCGGAGCGCCATTTCATTGAAGGCTTCGGTTAACGCCCCAATTTCATTGTGGGAAATAATTTCGACAACGCTCTCGTACCGGCCCTTGCCGATTTCCTCCGCGCTGGCCTTGAGTGAATAAATCGGGTCAATGACCTGCCGGGTTAAAAATTTTCTCAGCAAGTACAGCAGTAAAAACCCGATCGAGAAAAGGACGACCAGCGTGGTGACAATGGTATCGCGACCCCGGATAAACGTTTGAACCCCGGATTGAAGCATCAGTATCCCCACGGGAACGCCGTCGATGTCCAGAATCGGGGAATGAATCGAAAGATGGCCCCCTCTGTAAAAACTGGCCGTGGAAACGATTTGTTTCCGGTCATACACGGATTCCAGGACCGGCCTGGACGGAGAGATGAATTCAATGGTCTTGCCGGTCGGCCGGGCCTTTGAAACCAGGCGGATATTTTCAAAAAAAACCACATGAAGGCCGATGGTTCCGGTAATTTTTTCCGCCAGATCCGAAGTATTGCCAATAAATTTTTTAAGGATAACCGCCCCGATGATCTGATTTTGATCACTGTTGTAAATGGGTGAAACCCCTGTCAGGGAAAGCATGGCTTGCATATCATCCTCCAGACTCGACAGCGTGATGCCTTCCCGGAGAAGCTCTTCCCGCGTTATCCTTTCGGTAAATCCCTGGGGTATCCCCAAAAGCGCGACACGAATATAATCCTTGTCCAGCAGGGTCCCCTTGGCCTGATAAGGCGCATGGGAACAGGCGATGACTTCACCGGCCAGTCCCACAACCGTCACCATGTCCAGTTTATGATTCCTGGCCATCCGGGCCAGCTCGAGGCCGACCTTAAGTCCAACATTCGCCGTGGACGCCGCATATGGAAGCAGAAATGAAACCGCTTTCTCCTGGGAATAGGTCTTGGCCAGCAGAAGCATTTCCTGTTCTGAATCGTGATAGAGCAAAAGCGCTGTTTTCAGATCCGCTCCGATTTTTCCGATAGCTTCATTCTTTGCGCTGGAGATGAAAGCGGCTATCGAGATGACCGTTGCGGCCAGCATCGGGATAAACATGCACCAGACAAACGCGCGGTTGATCTGCATGGCCAGGGTAACCGGTTTCATTTTACCCCCGTGTCACGGCTGATATGAATTGCGAAAATCATATCCGGTATAATGAAAGCGGACTGTCCGTAAACTTCTGGTTGGCGGCTTTCAGTTTTTCCTCTCCGGAGATAATGGCCACGCCTTTTCGGATCCGGAGAGGATCCAGATAGCTTCGGGATACCCGGATCACATCTTCACGGGTCAGGGCCAGAAGATCGTGTTTAAACCGGAGTCTCAATTCATCCGAAAGCGATACGATTTTCCGGTAAAACGCCTTTTTAGCGGCCGTCCCCGGCGAATCCGGCTTGTCAATATCCGCGCAAACCTGAAGGATACCCTCCTTGATATCTTCAGCGCCGTAACTGCCGGATGCCATAAATTCCATTGCCCCGGAAAAAGCGTTCAGCGTGGAGACAATGTGCGGGTCCCGATAGGAAGCAAAACTGAACACACCGTCTTCAGGCGAGTAAATGGACATTCCGCCGTAAGCACCGCCTTTTTCACGGATTTCCCGATGCAGATAGAGCGATCGGCTCATTTTGCTGATCAGCATCAGGGCCGGCGCATCGGGATGGGACATGCGAACCGTTTCAAAAGACAGGGCCACAAAGGATACGGCGGAAGATGCCGACCAGCCTTCACGGGGAAGCCCGCCTTCCCCGTCCGGTTCAGTCATGCCGTCAGCGGCCGGTTTTCCTTCGGGCAACGCCTGGTAAAGCGTTTCAGGCCAGTGGGAAGCAGCCGAAAGCGGCTGGGTTTCTCCAATCAGGGCTAGCTTCAGATTGTTTCTGGAAAACATCATGCTGCCGATATCGGACAATTTCACGGCAAGCGCGCCCAGGGCCTGATCCGAAAGATCCTGCGTCAGGCCCTGAATGGTTTTAAGCTGATGAATTCCGTGCCAGGATTCGTTCAGGCTGCTGGAAGCGGAGAATCGTCTGGATGAAAGCGAAATCGCCAGCCGGTGACCGTTATGCACGATCATGGATTCCATCCCGGCCTGATATTCCTGGAGCAGCGTCTTTAACCGGGCCAGGTCGGAGAACCGGTGCTGGCTCAAGATCTCCTGAATAATTTCAAACAGGCGGTCCACGTTTCGCACCAGGCACTTGCCGTTTAACGTTACCAGGGGAAGGCTTGCGCCCGCTTCATCGAATTGGGTACGGCTATGTGTTGAAAAACCGATGCCGCCGGTATAGCGATCGATCCGGCGGGCCAGTTCCGTATAATCCCGAAGGGCCGTGCCGATTTTGGGAAGCGTATAACAAAAAAAAGGAACCAGGGGCTGTAAATCCGTCGTAAGCCCGCGGACTTCACAGGCCCCTGAAACATAAACGATTCCCGATGTCGGCTGGTCATAAAAGAGCGCAGGGGAATCCTTTGTATCCGGCAGTTCGGAAATCACCCGAACATCCCTGGGGATGTCAGCAATTGCCAACGTTGGCAGACAGGAAACATCTTCCAGGGTTTCCTGCCGGGCCTGAAGGGCCTGGGCATATTGTGCCAGTCTTGCCAGATCCGAATCCGAAAGGCTTGCGGCAACGGTTTCCAGCTCACCGGCAACCCGCTGGTTTTCCTTTTCCTCAATATCCGAATCCGGCTTAAGCGTCATCAGCACCCGATGCGGATTGTCCAGAAAATAGGTTTGAATGCATTTTTCCAGAAAAGGCCCTTTGGCAATGGCTTGCTTCAGCCTGTCCATGAGGGCATCCAGTTCCAGGATTCCTTCCGGATCACCGCCATGAAGCCAGGTTCCGGCAAAGGCCATCAGAAGTTTCAGTCCATAGGGATAAGGGGTGTTGGTCACTTCCTTACGATAAAATTCAATCTGGTGAATGGCGGACTCGATCAGTTCCTTGTCAATACCGTCATTGACCAGTTTTCCCAATGTATCGAAGATCAGGGTCTGAATCCGGTCGGCATTCGATGCCTGGATATCTTTCAATCCACAGGAAAAAAATGCATCCCGGCAATCCGCATCGAATCCGGACCCGTCGCTCAGGGAAGACCCGAGCCCGGAATCCATCAGGGCTTTTCGAAGGGGGGATGCAGAATTTCCGAGCAGAATTTCCCCGAGCAGGGTCAGGATCAAAACTTCATAGGAATGGGTGATGTCGCAGGTCAGCCATGCCACGCAAGCCTGAGATTTTTGGGTAGCGTCCTGATTTTTATCCAGCGCATAATAATACGTAACCTCACGGGACGCCTGCCATCGGGGTTGGGATGGGACATCCGTATCCGGATCGATCCGCGCAAAGCGATTCAAGACCTTGTCCTGGATAAACTCCAGATGATCCTTCAGCGGCAGGTTGCCATAGGTATAGAAATACGCATTGCTGGGATGATAATGCCGGCTGTGGAAGTGCTTTAACTGATCCCAGGTCAGGCTTGGAATGACCGTAGGATCTCCGCCGGAATTGAACCGGTAAGTCGTGTCCGTAAACAAGGCGTTCAGAAGAGACCTGGACATCACCTGATCCGGGGACGACATAGCCCCTTTCATTTCGTTATAGACCACACCTTTATAAACCAGTTTGACGGGACTGCCTGCTTCGATTTCCAGGCGATGACCTTCCTGCATGAAACTGAGCTCATCCAGGTTCGGGAAAAACGCCGCATCCAGATACACCCCCATCAGATTGTAATAATCTTTCGGTGTTTGGGTGGAAAAGGGATACATGGTCCAGTCCGAAGCTGTAAAGGCATTCATGAATGTGCTGAGGCTGCGTTTCAGCATGGAAAAGAATGGATCCCGTACCGGATAATTGCCTGACCCGCAAAGCGCCGTGTGCTCCAGGATATGGGCAACCCCGGTCGAATCCCGCGGAACGGTCTTAAACATGACGCCAAATGTATTTTCCGCATCATCATTTTGGATATGGATATGCCTGGCGCCGGTTTTAACATGCTCAAGCTCATAAAACACACAGCGCAATTCTTTAAGCATAACGACACGACGAACATCGTATCCCATAATCCTGTCGCCGGCATGGAACAAGTCATCAACAGGGTCTGTAATGCGTATCATATCGGTTCCCCTTTGTGTAAGGTAGTCAGGATTCAATCAACGTCATTGACTGAAAGCAAAATTTCCACTTTCTTGTGCAAACCATACTGCCCCTTTTGAATAAAGTTTTCAATTGAAATATTATGCTTGTTTTTCACAGAATGGCATTGCATGAAAACGGCATAATGCGTTATAAACAGGCAAATAATGAATTCTGACTCCAGACTACTTTTTTAAATTACCCTCATGCTAAAAAAACTGATCATCAACGATATGGACCACGAAACGCGGGTGGCCCTGATTGAAAACGGCACCATTGTGGAGCTGTTTATCGAAAGACGGGATCATTCGGACATTGCCGGCAACATTTATAAGGGCAGGGTCCAGAGAGTTCTTCCCGGAATGCAGGCCGCTTTTGTGGATATCGGCCTCAGTCAGGCAGCGTTCATTTATGTGGATGATGTGCTGGGGTATCAGGATACTGAAATCGAGCAGTTCATGATACGCACGCAAGAAGAGGATGAACTGTCCGGTGAAGTCAATGCCGCGTTCATCGACCGGCCCGCGACCCACAAGGACCTTCATATCGAGGATCTGATCACGGAAGGCCAGGAAATCCTGGTTCATGTTGCCAAGTCTCCCATGGGCACCAAGGGAGCCCGCGTTACGACCTATATCTCACTTCCGGGCCGTTTTCTGGTAATGATGCCGTATTCGAATCATATCGGCGTGTCCAGAAGGATTCTGGATGAGGACGAGCGGACCCGGCTTAAAGAGATGGTGCTCTCTTTGCGGGATGACGCCGTCGGCTATATCGTCCGGACAGCCAGTGAAGGCATTCAGCGGGAAAAGCTGGCGCCGGAAATGGCGTTTTTGAGGAATTTATGGCAGGCGATTCTGGCCAAATACAAAACTGCGTCCGCCCCCTCGCTGCTGCATAAAGAACTGAATGTCAGCCTGAGGGCGGTACGGGACCTGCTGACCCACGAGGCGGATTCGCTGATCATTGATTCCCGCCCGGTGTATGAATCGGTTCTTTCCTTTCTGAATACCTTCATGCCAAGCCTGAAAGACTCCGTCGAGCTCTATGAAGGCCAGGAACCCATATTCGACGCCTATAATCTGGAAGGCGATATTTCAAGAGCCCTGAAGCGAAAGGTCTGGCTGAAATCCGGCGGATACATCGTCATCGAGCAGACCGAAGCACTGGTTGCCATTGACGTCAATACCGGCAGATACGTGGGCAAACACAATCTCGAAGAGACCATTCTTAAAACCAACCTGGATGCCGTAAAGGAAATCGCCTATCAGATCAGGCTCCGGGATATCGGCGGCATCATCATTATCGATTTCATCGACATGGAAAAGAAGTCCAATCAGGAAAAAGTGTATAATGCCCTGATCGAAGCATTAAAAAACGACCGGAGCAAAACCCATGTCCTTCCCATCTCGGAAATGGGGCTGATTCAAATGACCCGCAAGCGGATTCGAAAGCCGTTGAACCGGTTGTTATGCGAGCCCTGTTTTTACTGCGAAGGCGAAGGGTATCTCATGTCCCGCAAGACCATCTGCCATAACATTTTCAGGGAAATCCTCAGCGAATACCGAATGCTGGATGGCATCAAGATCATGGTCAGAGTCAATCCGGAAATTGCGGAACTGCTTCACGGAGAAGAAAATCATCTGATCTTCCGCCTTGAAAAAATGATCGCCAAGCAAATCGTCGTATACCCCAATCCTCAGTTTCACCTGGAAGAGTTCGATATCCTGGAAGTCTTTAAGGAATAGCGCCGGTCCCGGCCGCTCCGGTGTCAGCCTGAATGGATGGCATCAAAATCAAGGGATTAAATATGGCCGCATCACGGATTCCAGATGACGCCGCCAGGCTTCCACATCCTTTTTTCCTTCCGAGCCGTTCAGGTGAATCATCTCCCCGAAAACGAACCGGATTTCTGCAAAGGGTTTGGGCAGCATGAATTTGTCCCAACTGTTGAAGAACCAGGCCCTGTCCGCTGAAATCGAAACCGGAATGATCACGGCCCGGGCAGCCAGCGCCAGGGTGATCGTACCAGGCTTTACAATTCCCGCCGGTCCCTGGGGACCATCCACGATGTGACCCGCCAGCCGGGAGCGCCTGAGCTCGCGAATCATTTGCTTGAGCGCCTTCAGTCCCCCTTTCGAAGATGACCCGCGGATGGGACGCCAGCCCGCTCGTCTGCAGATACCGGCTCCGATGTCGCCGTCATTGCTCTGGCTGATCATGAGGGATGGGGAAAGCCCCTGAAATTTCCCAAAATATGCAAGCGTTGAAAAAATCTGCTGATGCCAGCCGCAGAGCAATACGGAGCCGCCTTTTTGGAGATGGTCCACCCAGGGCGCTTCGTTGATGACGGTGATTCGAAACGTCCGGCAATAGGCCCGGAGAATCCCATAAAAAACATTTAAAAAAACATCTGATTTAATGATTCTGCTGGTATTGATGGCCAATGGCAACTCCTATTCAAAAAAACAAAAGCGATTACTTCCCCCTTTGGAAAAGGGGGATCGAGGGGGATTTCTGGCAGACCGACTCGGTTTTCAAATCCCCCTTAGTCCCTCTTTCCCAAAGGGGGAAATACAGCAGTCATGATCTGGCCGGAATGATGATCGAGGCCGGAAATTGATCATTTTCATATAAAGCATTTGCTCTTTCGGACCAGTGCATCACGGCGAAGATTCCTGGGAGAGTTTTTTATCACTGCCGGGATTCAGGGAAAGCCGGTCTCCCGGACGAATGGGCTGATTCAGACCAAGATGGTTCCAGATCAACAGGGTCTGAACCGGAATATTCAGACGCTCGGCAATCCCGGAAAGCGAATCTCCTTTTTTCACGACATACACGGTTTCGGATCTCGCGGATGCCAGGGATGGGATTTGACCGGCCAGCCTTTCCTGAAAACCGGCAGATGCCCCGCGGGGTATGGAAAGCGTCAGCGCGCCCTTGGGAAGATAATACCCCCTGATTTCCGGATTCAGGTCCCGTATGACCTTAAAACTGGTCCGGGCCGCCCGTGCAATGGAAAGTACCGGCGTTTTCTGGGCCAACTCCAGTTGAACGCGATCTGACTCATCGGGCGGATACAGGTCTTCCGGAATCAACTTGAAACCGTATTTTCCCGGATCGGATAAAATCAGTTTGGCGGCAAGAATTCGAAAGACATACCGCTGGGTTTCCTGGTAGAGGTAAAGGTCGTAAAAGTCGGAGGTATCCTGGAGAAGAATTTCGTTTTTAAGCCCCGCCTCACCCATGTTGTAAGCGGCGGCGGCAAGGGTCCAGGACCCGAAGTCAGCATGGAGCTTTTTCAGGTAAGCAACAGCAGAACGGGTGGACGCCGCTATGTTCCGCCTCTCGTCCAGCTCTTCCGTGATGGTCAGTCCATAGCGCTCGCCCGTATCCTTGATGAACTGCCAGTAGCCCATCGCGCCCTTGGGAGATCCGGCCAGAGCCCGCAGCGAACTTTCGACCACGGGAATGTATTTGAGATCATCCGGAAGACGCTGATCCTTCAACACGGCCTGAATATAAGGCATGAATCGGTTGGCCCGCTTGAGCCACATGATGGTCTGATCGCGGTCCCAGAGCATCAGAAGAAGTTCCCGCTCCAGGCGCTCCCGAGCATCCATACTGTCTATCGGCGCCGGTTCTCCGCAAAAATCCAGCGGCGGCTTCACGCGAATGCTGGATACCAGGGAAGGGATACACTCCATATCCGGAACATCGGTGGGTTGCGCATAGCTGCAGGTTCCAGCACATAAAACGGTTAACACAATCAATATCTGTATCATATTCACCCATCACATGGTAAAAGTATAAAAGAGGCAAGTTTGTCAAGAAACCCGCTTACCCCATGATTTTGCAAACACAATGAAAAAACTCGAAAATGTAGATACCATTGAAATATCCCGGTTTGAATCCCAATCGCATGAATGGTGGAACCCGCAAGGCGATTTCAAACCCCTCCACGACATCAATCCGGTTCGCGTCCGGTATATCAATGAACGCGCCGGCCTTTGCGGAAAATCGGTTCTGGACATCGGATGCGGCGGCGGCATTCTAACGGAAGCCATGGCAGCGCTGGGAGCAACGGTGACCGGAATCGACCGGGGAGAAGCGCCCCTGAATGCCGCCCGGCATCACCTGCTGGAAAGCGGGCTTCAGGTGAGCTACCTGCAAACGACCGCGGAAGCTCTGGCGGAAGACAACGCGTCCTGCTTTGATGTCGTTACCTGCATGGAAATGCTGGAGCATGTCCCCGATCCCCGTTCCGTCATCAGTGCCTGTAAAACCCTGGTCAAACCCGGGGGCCATGTGTTTTTTGCGACCCTCAACCGAAATCCCAAAAGTTTTCTGCTGGCAATTGTCGGCGCGGAATATCTGATGCGATTGCTTCCCAGAGGGACCCACACCTATGGCCGGTTTATCAAGCCCGCTGAAATGACGCTCTGGATGCAACAGGCCGGCCTGATTCCGCAAAATATCATGGGAATGCACTACAATCCGCTGTTTCGAACCAGTTCACTGGGCGGAAATCTGGATATCAATTATCTCGTTCACGCAAAACGCCCCCAAGACTGAAAATCAAATCAGTCTCAACAGCTCTCGGGGGTGCTGGATAAGCGCCCTGGCGCCGTTTTCCAGAAGCTCTTCCCGGGTTCGAAATCCCCATAAGGCGCCAACCGGAAACATCCCTGCGGACACGGCGGTTTGCATGTCAATGGCCGTATCTCCCAGATAAAGCATGCGATCCGGATTCGCCCCCAGCAGCCGGGATATTTCCATGGCACCGGCCGGATCGGGTTTTCGGGGAACATCATCCCTTAACCCGAACACCGCCTTGAACTGCCATTTCGAAAGCATATCCCGGACGCAATTCACCGTAAATCCATGCGATTTATTGGATAAAATGGCCATATCGATTTTCAGTGCCGTCAGGTCGTCCAGCATTTCCGGAATCCCGTCATACAGCCGCGACTTGACTTTCCAGCTCCGGTCGTAATCCGCCATAAACGCCGCCAGGCAATCCCGATGAACATCGGAACCCCTGACGGATTCCGGCAATGCCCGTTCAATGAGAACAGCCGATCCATCGCCGACAAAATATTTGTAGGCGTCCATCGGATGCACCGGAAATCCCCGATCCGCCAGAACCCGGTTTACCGCATCCCCCAGGTCTTCTAAAGTATCCAGGAGTGTGCCATCCAGATCAAAGACAACCGCAGCATATTTTTTCAAAAAACACCCGCCTTTTAAATGTGTTACCGTTAAACCAGTTTTCCGACAAGCAGTTCCAGTTTCAATCCCCCGTGATAAATGGGATGAAAGCGCCATTCGGGAGAAATGCGGCCAAGGCCCGAGCGGTCTGGAATCATCAGCGCAAATCGCCATCCCCGGTAATCGGCTTTCAACTTCTTCATCACGTCCTGAATGAGGAGGCGGCTTTCCCGGCGCGTGCCCATCCGCTTTCCATAGGGCGGATTGATGACCACAAGACCCGGTTCGATCGCCAGTTCCCCTGGATTCAGATCAAAAAAATCCCCTTCCTGAACCCGGATTTGATCCAGAGCAGCATGGGAATGCGCAAGCAGGGCCAGCAAGTCGCATGCCGCTGGTGAATTGTCAAAAGCAATCACAGGGGGCAGCGGTCCGGAGACAATCTGTTTTTCCGCGGCGTTTCGAAGATGATGCCACTGAGATGGACTGAATCCCGGCCATCCCATGAATGCAAAGGGCCGCATCCACCCCGGCGGAATATTCCGGGCCATCAAAGCCCCTTCTACGGCAAACGTTCCGGAACCGCACATGGGATTCACGAGCACTTCACGCCCAGAATACCCGGCCAGCATTAAAATGGCCGCAGCAAGTGTTTCCCGGACAGGAGCTGCTCCTGCAAGCGTTTTAACGCCTCTTTTATAAAGCAAATCGCCGCTGCTGTCCATGGAAACGCGAAAGCGGTCATCCATGCCGCGAATGAAAAGGCGCTGTTGAATGGCGGGCCTGTCTTCGGGTTGCGGATCACACGCATACTGTAACAGGCGGTTTCGCACGCTCTCTGCAAAAATGGCGGAAACCGCATCTTTATGATAAAGTCGGCAATGATGGGTGGATACGCGGATCAACGGAGCCACATCGGAACGCAGATAGAGCTCCCAGGGGATTTCCGCCGTTTTTTTTGAAAGCCGGGTAAAGTGGGTGGCCAATACGGTTTCAATTCTCATCAGAATCCGCGTGGCGGTCCGCAGATGGAGGTTGGCCAGATATCCGTCATACAATTTCCCGCTGAACTCCACGCCGCCGGAAACAGAAGCCGTTTCCCCGCTGAAGGTCGGAAGCC
Organism: Deltaproteobacteria bacterium; assembly: GCA_016219185.1. Classification (GTDB taxonomy): domain Bacteria; phylum Desulfobacterota; class Desulfobacteria; order Desulfobacterales; family Desulfatirhabdiaceae; genus RAAP-1. The sequence goes on along the minus strand of JACRBZ010000014.1, from coordinate 79,038 downwards.
GCACCAGTTCCTGCCGGCACAGGCTTTCCAGCCCCGGAGACGTGATGACGAAAAATTCCTGCTTTCGCCCCGAGATATTTCTTTTGATTCGTTTTTCAAGAGAAGACGACAAAATTGGAGTCTCATTGCCGGTATTGATTTTGACAAAAACTTGCTTATACTTTTGCCCTATAAAAATTCAGGCGACAGATCCCGCGAACGGATCACGCCAGACCGTATTGGAACATAAATCATCTTAATCATCAAATGGATTCTACGCTGCAAACGACTCACAGAACTTTCCCTTGACAAGGCAGGGTTTTTGATTAAAAATTAATATTAAAATTATCTATAACGTTTATAATAAATTAGGTCGAAATTTTCGATAGATCCCTGTCGAATTCGGCCTTTTGTTCGTTTGAAACCTGTTTTTTCGATTCACAAGGAGAAAAGCATGATTCATGTTGAAAATCTCACCCGGTATTATGATGATTTCTGCGCGGTGGACGGGATTCATCTGGACATTCAAAAAGGCGAAATCCTGGGATTGCTGGGTCCGAACGGGGCCGGCAAAACCACGACCCTGAGGATGCTCACAGGGTATCTTCAGCCGACCGCCGGCCAGATTCAGGTAAAGGATTTCACCATTGGTCCGGATACGCTGGAGATCAAAAAGCGGATCGGATACCTTCCCGAATCCGCCCCGCTCTACCATGACATGATCGTTTATGATTATCTGAATTATGTCGCGGATATCCGGGAGATGACAAATGACCGGAAACTGTCCCGGATTCACGAACTGGCGCAATTGTGCGGCCTGAACACGGTCATGCACAAGACCATTGGAGAGCTGTCCAAGGGGTTCAAGCAGCGGGTCGGTCTGGCCCATGCCCTGATGAATGACCCGGAAATCCTGGTTCTGGATGAACCCACGTCCGGCCTTGACCCCAATCAGATCGTGGAAATCCGGGAAATCATCCGAAAGATCGGCCGGGAAAAAACCATTATCCTTTCCACCCACATCCTCAGCGAGGCCGAGGCCACCTGCGACCGGATCGCCATCATCCATCAGGGAAAAATCGTTGCGGACGGCAGCACCCAATCCATCAAGCAGTCTGCCGGCAAAGAGCGGACGATTTATATCACGCTGGACAATGCGGACTTTGAAGCGGTTCGGCGGCAATTGGAGACTGTCGGGGGGATCGTTCGGATAGAGAAGCTCGCCCCCGCGGATGCGGATTTTCTCGATATCAAGATCACCGTTTCATCCGATGCGGACATCCGAAAGGAAATTTACCGGATCATCCGGCAGGCCGACTGGCTGCTTCTGGAATTCCGTCAGGAAACCCAGACACTGGAACACATTTTCCGCGAACTTACCCTGGAGAACTAACATGAGCCCCGTCATCCATATCTTTAAGAGAGAATTCAGCGCATACATGGTATCGCCGGTTGCCTACATCGTCATTTCCGTGTTTCTGATCATTACCGGCTGGTTTTTCTTTACCCCGTTTTTTCTACAGAATCAGGCCAGCCTGCGGAATTTTTTCTCGCTTCTGCCCCTGGTTTTCTCCTTTGTCGTACCGGCAATCACCATGCGCCTGCTGTCCGAGGAATTCAGCGTCGGCTCGTATGAAACTCTGCTGACCCTTCCGGTAACATTCAGCGATGTCGTCCTGGGAAAATTTCTGGCGGCAACCGGTTTTACGGCGGTCATGATGGCGCCGACCCTTTTATATCCGCTCACGGTTTCGGTTCTGGGCACCCTGGACTGGGGACCCGTATTGGGCGGATATATCGGCGCACTGCTGCTTGGCGCCGCATTTTCAGCCATCGGCCTTCTGGCCTCATCCCTCACCCGGAACCAGATCGTTGCATTCATCGTGGGAACGGCCATCTGTTTCAGCCTGTGCCTGATCGACAAAATGCTCTTTTTTCTGCCCCAGTCCCTGCTGGGTTTCTTTGAATACCTGGGTGCTGATTTTCATTTTCAAAACATCGCCAAGGGCATTCTGGATACACGGGACATCCTGTATTTCATCAGTGTTGGATTTATCGGACTCTACGGCGCCAATCTGGCCATGCGGGAAAAATGTTAAGGAGCACCATTATGGAAAAGCAGACAAACCGGACACTACGATCCGGAAAATACATCAAATTCATCGCCTATGCCGCGGCTGTGATTCTTTTGAACATGGCCGGCATGACGCTTTTTGCGCGCATCGATCTTACCGGAAATCATATCTATTCACTTTCTAAGGCCAGCCGTGATGCGGTCAAGTCCCTTTCCGAGCCTTTGACCCTTCATGTCTTCTTTACGCGCAATCTTCCGGCCCCGCACAACAGCACCGAGCGGTATCTCCATGACCTTCTGGCCGAATACGCGGTATCCGCCGGCAAGAATTTCAATTACCGCTTTTATGATGTCAGCCCGGATGACGGCACGCCGCAATCGGCAAAAATCGAGAATCAGAAGCTGGCTGAATCCTACGGCGTTCAGCCGGTTCAGATTCAGGCGGTTGAAAATGACGAGGTCAAATTTCAAAAAGCCTATATGGGGATGGTTCTGATTCACGGGGACCTCGTGGAACGCATTCCAGCCATCACCAGCACGGACGGGCTGGAATATCAGATCACCACCGCGGTTCAGAAACTCACCAACAAGGTCAGCGTGCTGCTGGGGCTGAAAGACAGCATTCAGGTACGGCTCTACAAATCATCCTCACTGGATGCCATTGCCCCTTACATGGGACTTAAAACCCTTCCCCAGCTTGGCACGGATATCGAGTCCCTGGTGAAAAAGCTGAATAACCAGCTCTATGGCAAACTCTCTTATGCCTTCCTGGATCCTTCCGTGGATCCGAAGCTGGAGTCGGACATCGCCAGCCACCAGATCATGAGCCTTAAATGGCCGGAGCTTTCAAACGGCAAAATTCCGGCCGGCCAGGGCGCCATCGGCCTGGTGATGCAATACGGCGAAAAATCCGTCAGCATACCGCTGCTTCAGGTCATCCAGATTCCCATCATCGGCACCCAGTATCAGTTGGCGGATATGAGTGCCATTGAAGAGGCCGTGAATCAACAGGTTGAAACCCTCATCGGCATCAACGAAACCATCGGGTATCTGGCGGATCATGGCACGGCCAATCTCTATGGCTCTCCGATGGGCCGCGGCCAGCAGGGCGCCCCCGAAGACGTGGACACGTTCCGCACCCTGGTCTCCAAAACCTACTCCTTCAAGGACATTCAGCTCAAGGATCAGACGATTCTGGATGGTTTCAACTGCCTGGTGATCGCCGGCCCCACAAAGCCCTTCAGCGATTATGACCTCTTCCAGATAGACCAGTACCTGATGAAGGGGAAAAACCTGGCGATTTTTCTGGATGCCTTTAAAGAGGGCGGCTCCCAGCAAAACATGTACAATCCCCAGGGACCTCAGAATATCCCTTTGAATACCGGACTGGAAAAGCTTCTGGAGCATTACGGGGTCAGCATCAAACCCGTGATGGTAATGGACGAGAACAGTTTCAAGCAGCAGGTACCGCAGCAGTACGGCGGGGGCGAGCGGAATATCTATTTTGCGCCCCTGATCAAAAATGAGCAGATCAACAAGGATTATCCCTTCATGAAGCCGATCAAGGGACTGGTTGCCTATAAAATGTCACCCCTGGTGGTGGACAATGACAAGCTTGCTCAAAACGGGGTAAAGGCCAATCTGCTGTTCTCATCCTCCCCGAAATCCTGGGAAATGAAAGCGCCGCTGAACCTGAATCCCCTGTTCATTCAGCCGCCCGCGGCAAATGAAAAAATGGCCGCCGAACCCCTGGCCTATATTCTGGAAGGGGAATTCCCCAGTTATTTTGCTGGAAAACCCATCCCGGAAAAACCGCAACCGGACAAGTCTCAAAAGGAACCGGATGAAGCAGATGAGCTCGAAAATCCTGAGAAAAAACCGGCCGCTGATACCCCTGCCGCTCCTGCAGATGTTTCAAAATCCGCAGACCTTTCAAAAATCGAAGGTGACGGGAAGGTGATCTCCAAGGGAAAACCCGGCAAGATTTTTCTGATGGCATCCTCTGAAATGCTGAAAGACAACATCCTGGATGAAGCCGGCCGAAGCCCCAATGCCGTCTTTATCCTGAATGTTCTGGATTATCTCAACAACCACCAGGATATTGCGACGATGCGCAGCAAGGAGCAGCGCTTTAACCCGCTGGCGGATCTTTCACCGCTGGCAAAAACCGGCATCAAGTCCCTGAACATTGCCGGGCTTCCGGTCCTGGTTGTCCTTGCGGGCCTGGTCGTATGGCTTCGCCGCAAATCCCGCAGACGGCAAATTCAACTGTTGTTTCAAAAACAGGAAGGTTGATGATGAAACTTAAAAAAGAATATATTTTTATTGCCATTGTCATTGTTCTGCTGGTCGGCTATTTGTCGGTCCGGGAAACCAACCGGAGCGAATATAAGCTTCCAGCCATTGCCAAAGTTGCCGCTGCCGACATTAACCGGATCGAGATCACACATCAGGGAGGCACGGTTGTTCTGGAGAAAAAGGAAACAACGTGGCAGATTCAGCCCCAGGCCTACCCGGCCGATTCCGGCAAGGTGACCGCCATGCTGGATGACCTGGAAAAGCTGTCTCTGACCGCCCTGGTATCCGAATCCAAGTCTTATTCCCGGTACGATCTGGAGCCGGATAAAGCCATCCGCGTCAAAGCCTGGGCAGGAGACGAACTCAAACGCGACCTTCAGATCGGAAAACCCGCGCCCACGTTTCAGCATACTTTTGTCCGGGTGGGGGATGCACCAGAGGTTTATCATGCGCAGCAGAACCTGAAAAGCGCCTTTGACCTGTCCGCTGAGAAGCTACGGGACAAAACCGTTCTGGCATTTAATCTTGAAGAGGTAAAGGGAATCGCGATTACCAGGGAAGGCAAACAAACGGTGATCCGGAAAAGTGAGACAGCCCCTGCGCCCGCTGAAGGATCACCGCCCGCCGATGCTGCTGCCGCCAAACCGGCCGAAGTCCAGTGGCTTACGGATCAGGGAAAGCCTGCGGATCTGTCCAAAATAAACCGGCTGCTTTCCATGCTTTCCCGTCTGTTCTGCGACTCATACCCGGATGGGAAAAGCATATCCGATCTAACAAATCCAATTACCAGCATCGTCATCAAGGGAAAGAAAGATTACACCCTGACCCTTTACGCCAAAACCGAAAAGGATGCCAAGGAATACCTGGCTTCATCTTCGGAAACCGGTTCCGTGTTTACCCTGTCGGACCGTCAGGCCGAGCCGCTTATTGCGGATCCGGAAACCCTGACCGGCAATGCGGAAAACCCGGAGAAGAAAAACTGAACAAGTCGGGCCGGGTTGAGCCTCTCGATTCTCTTCTTCATGACAGGAGAGGCTTTACCCGCGTGTCTTTATTCCGATGAAGCAGTATAGATATATTTCCTCTGCACCCATGCTCCGTCATTCTTGCGTAAACTTCGGTCGGTTACCAAACCCTATTTTAAATCAACAAGTCCAAAATATCCGCCACCTCCTTCACCACGCCCGGACAGACTTTGCTGGCCAATTTATCTTCCTTGGCCTTTTGCCTGCCCTCCTCGGTGCTCAGGTCGGCCCCCAACAGCTCTTTACAGAGCGTGCTTCCATAGCGCGCCTCGAAACGCTGAAAAAGCTCCCTCACCTTCCCGTAAGATAATTCCCTGGCTTCGGCCTCCACCGGATGGTCCTTGGCCAGTCCCAGGACCATCACCGCCCCGGTAAGCGCTCCGCAAGTCAATGCCAAACGCCCCATGCCCCCGCCGAAAGGCCGTCCCAGTTGTTTTGCCCTCTCCGGATCAATTCCGAAAGAGGAACCAAAGACCGTGAGCAGCGCCTGCGAACAATTCAAACCCTGGTTAAACAATTCCCCTGTTTTTTCAATGCGATTCATGAGCCCGCCTCCCTTGATTAATTGTGATTTATATTGATGTTTAATCGTGTTATACGATAATAAACATTTATATATCGAGTCAAACGATTTGTTTCGATCAAGGCAATCGAAATCTTCGATCATTTTTTGACTCGGGAAGGAAGATCAATGGAAATCCGTCAACTCAGAACCTTCAAAAGCGTGGCAACGTTGCTCAGCTTTCATAAAACCGCCAAGAAGCTGAACTACGCCCAATCCAGCATTTCCGCACAAATTCAGGCCCTGGAAGCGGAGCTTGGAGTGCAGCTATTTGACCGCCTGGGAAAGCGCATCCTGCTTACAGAGGCAGGGGAAAGGCTCCTGCAATACTCGCATAAGGTCCTGGATCTCACCGATGAAATCCGGACCGAGCTCACCCAGACCAAAGAGCCCAAAGGATCGCTGACCATTCGCATCCCCGAAAGTTTAGGGGTGCATCGGTTGCCGCCGGTCATCCGGGAATTTCATCGGCGATACCCCCAAGTACTGCTGAACTTTACCGTTTGCGCGCATGAGGAACTCCAGAAAGACCTGCGAAAGGGCATCACCGATCTGGCCTTTCTTTATATCGATTCCATTCAGGCCTCGGATCTCGGTTTCGAGGTCCTCGGGTTCGAATCCCTGGTCCTGGTCGCCTCTCCGGAACATCCCCTGGTCAGCCAAAAGACCGTCTTTACGAAGGATTTGGGCGGGGAAACACTGCTCTTATCCCGCGTGGATTGCAGCTATCGGAGATTATGGGAAAGGATCCTGGCCGAAAAAGGGGTTCAAGCGAAAAACACTTTGATCTTCCATAGTGTGGAGACGTTGAAGCGCTGTGCCCGGGAAGGCATCGGGATTACCCTACTTCCTGAAACGGCCGTTAAGGAGGAGATCGCCAACAAAAGTTTAGTGGTCCTTCCCTGGGAGGAAGGCAAACCGGAAACGGCGATTATGATGATCTGGTACCAGGAGCGCTGGCTCTCTCCTAGCCTGAAGGCCTTCATGAAGATTACCAGGGAGATCTTAAATGTTTCTATTTGATATCGTTAATAACCGTCTTGGCTGCCGTCAAGGACGTTTACGAGCCGATTTCCCCGTAAGCGAAGAAGCATCGGAAGTCTGCTGACTACGTTCCCCGAATAATCGACCTCTCAATGACATTGCCTTAAGAAATTTATCTATAATAGTCCCCCTTTGGGAAAGAGGGACTATTTGCTTTAAGTCAATAAAATTGTCTGACCCCTGATCATGCGTCTGAATAAAGGCAAAGATTTCAGTTGATCGGGAAGCCTGCTGCTATGATTCCGATTCCACCGCCGCTAATTGCATGCTTTTCCCATGGGGTTTGACCTCGTCCGCCACAACGGCTTTGGGATCAAACATTTTTTCCCGGATAAACAAGCCGGGGACCAGGGCGCAGATCGCGTAAGATATTCCCAGCAGCGCTATCCCCAAGGTGATGGAATAGTTGGATGCGGCATAACCGATGAGAAGGGGTGAAATCGTCGCGCCCAACCGCCCGACGTTGTATGCTGTTGCCGTCGCCGTGCCGCGAACCGATGTGGGGAAACTCTCGCTTAAATACGTGGCATTGACGGCATAAGGCGCGCCGTAAAGAAGCCCGAAGATCAGAAGAAGATAGGGCACGCTGACCGGTGTCGCAAAAAACATGATGGCGGGCAGGGCAACGGCCGTAGCCAGTCCGGCAAAGACCCACATGGCGCGTCGCCCGAAAAAGTCCGCAAGATATCCGGTTAACACCTTGCCCAATATCATGCAGGTATAGGTTGCCGCCAGGTACCAGCCCATGTTTTTCAGATTAACGCCCAGATCCTTGACCAGATAACTCGGCAGCCAGGTGTTGGCTCCGTAGTAGCCGAACTGAAGGGCCGTGGCGGTGATGCACCAGAGAATAAAGGTCCGCCGGGTCAGCTTGTCATTCCAGATTTTGGCATACTCGTTTTCCTTTTTCCCGGACAGGCGAATGGCCTGACGAGTCGCAAACCAGCTCGGCGGATCGGCAACACCGCGCAGGAGCGCCAGGCTGATGATTCCCGGCACGATGGCGCATACAAACAAAGGCCGCCAGCCGAATGCGGGTAAAATATACGAGGAGAGAACCGCGGCAACAACATAACCGATGGACCAGCCTGCCTGCAATGCCCCCAGAACCGTTGTCCGGATTCGGGTGGGAACGTATTCGGAGGCAAGCAGGCTTCCGATGCTGTAAACCGCCGCGATCCCGAATCCGGAGATAAAACGCATGATCGCGATCTGCCAGTAGCTTTGACAAAAACCAATGAAAGCCGTTGTCACGGAGAAGGTAACGATCGCCCAGAACGTGACCCTGACCCGCCCGATCCGGTCTGCCAGCCAGCCCGCTCCGATTCCGCCGATTCCCATCCCCAGGAGGGTATAGGTACTGAGGGCCCCGGCCATCATTTGAGAGATATGCAACTCCTTGACAAGGCTGGGCAGCGCCAAGGCAAGCACCTGAAGATCCAGTCCATCGACGATCAGGGCAACAAAAACCGCCAGCGCTACCCTGATGCCTGTTTTGTCCATTGAATCATTTGTTGTCATTGGTTCCCCCATTATTATCAATGTCATTGACTCAAGAAATTTATCTATAAAAGTCCCTCTTTGGAAATGAGGGGACTTCGGGAATTTTCAATCGGATCCGGGAAATCCCCCCTGGCCCCCCTTTTTCAAAGGGGGGAATTTTGCTTTAAGTCAATGTCATTGTGTGTTGGTTGGTTGAAATATCCTTTCGCTTTCAGCCCGAGTAGTTTTTTTTGCTCATTCCGGGTTCAAACGATACATTTCCGCTTTTCGCATGAGTTCGGACAACTGCGTTCTGATTTTTTCAATTTCAGCCGATTTCAAGGCACGAATGATTCTGGCCGGCTGTCCAAGGGCCAGCATCCCCCCTGGGATTTCCATTCCTGGCGGCACCACGGCGCCGGCGCCGACAATCGCACCGGAACGGACAACGGCCCCATCCAGAACGATCGCGCCAATGCCGACCAGGGCTCCGGATTCGACCCTGGCCCCATGCAGACAGACTTTGTGACTGATGAGCGCATCCGCTTCCACGATGACCGGATACCCGTCGGGAGACTCGATGAGACAAAGATCCAAAACCGCGGACCGCTCTCCGATGATAATTTTCTCATCATCCGCCCTCAGCACCGTTCCCGGCCAGATGCTGGCACCGGCCTTGATTTCGATCCTTCCGATCAGTCTTGCCGAAGGGTCGATCCAGACATCTGGACCGATACTCGGGTGTACGCCGGCAAACGGCGTGATCAGGGGTTCTGGCCTCATTTCCCGGCTCCTTTCCCCGTTTGTTTTTGTGCGGGCTGTGGTCCCAGAATCAGCCGCTGGGGATCGACTTCTTCCCGAAGTGTGGCAAGCTCGATATCGGTCGGCGGCATGGCCTGCGTTGCCCGGGAAATATCCAGATCAAAGCCGGTGGATTGGGCGATCTTTTCCGGTTCGGTGTGCGGATAGTACTCGGAGAGGTACATGGCCTTCGTCTCTTCGTCGAACCGGAGGATTCCCAGGTTGGTCACGACAGCCTTGGGTCCGCCGCGACTGAAACCGGCTTTGGACCTGGAATCGCCGCCGGTCAGCCAGCCGGGGCTGGTAAAATAGTCCAGCTTTTCCACAAACCGCCGGCGTTCGTGCTGCATGAAAATGACCGTGCCCGAGGCCATGCTCGAAGCGTCACAGGCACCGCCGGAGCCCGGAAATCGCTGAATCGGATTTTTATAAGTCCCCAGATGCGTTGAGTTGAGATTGCCGTACCGATCGATCTGGGCCGCGCCCAGAAAGGCGATCGTGTTGAATTTCGGATGGCTGAGAAGGCTTAGCGCATCAACAAGGCTTGAATTCACCGAGGTTCCCACCATCACCCTGAGGTCGGCCACGGCAAGCGGCAGCTCGGTCAGCGAGGGATCGATCCCCCCGGTTTCGAAAAAAACCACCGCACCCGGTGCGTGGATCCTTTTTGCCACGGTCGTGGCCAACATGCTCAGGCCGGTTCCGGCAAACAGGATATCGCCGTTTTTGACCAGTCGGCCCGCACTGAGCGCCATCATTTCGCTGGCAGTGTAGTTCTCCATTTTTTTCTCCTATCTCCTATCCAGTCCCGTGGCATAACCCACGACGGGATTTGCCTTGATCTTCAAGAGCTGCGTGACACCCACCTTTTCCAGATAAGCCTCCTGAGTCTCGAAAGGATACACCCAATCATCCAGATATTTTTTGAACATATCATCATCCGGCGCCATTTTCTTAAACAGATTCAGATGGTTCGGATCATAATCATAGTGCATGAAGCAGGCCGTGGGATGGGCGCCGAAAGCCGCCGGAACAATGGCATCGACCATGAAAGGCGGCAGACAATTCTGGTCCGGGTCCCGGCGGATATACTCGGTGGGAACGATCTGCTCGCAGGAAACGATCACCCGGCCGGCGGCCTTGGCCTGCTCGACGTCGGCAAAGGTCAGGCCCTTGATCCGGACCGTACCGTCTTCACCCACATACTGGGCGTGAATCAGGGTCACATCCGGGTTCAGCGGCGGCAAAACCACCACATCACCAGCATCCGGATTCAGCGGGTTCTGAATGACCTTGAGTTTATGCTTCGGGATGCGCCCCTGCCCCCGGCATTCCGGTGAAAAACCGGACAGCCGCACCACATCGGTCTGCAGGCCGGACTGCGTGACCACGAATGGCAGCCCCATGGCCCCGGCCAGAAACCGGAGCGACATGTGATAATTGGTGTAATCCTCCACTTCGATTTTCTTTTCCTTAAACGCCTTTTTGAAACGATAGCCGGTCGGCGCAAATCTGGCCACGCCGCCGTAGGCCAGTTCCACACGGCGAACACAGCCTGCGCCGATCATCAGCTCCATTCCCTGGCCCTGGGAGTGAACGACCAGGTAAAGGTCTTTTTTCCCCTGCCTGATGATCTCCCGAATCAGCGTCATCGGATTGCGGGTGACGGTAAATCCCCCGAGGGCGATCTGATCTCCGTCCTTGACGAATTTTCGGACGGCCTCGGCAGCCGTCATGAATTTATCTTGCATGAATTTTCCTTTCGCCCGATATGCGGCGGCATTCGCCGCGGGGCCCCGGCCTTACCAATGCATTTTTATGCAAAAATGTTTCAATGGCTCAGGCAGCGCTTCGTTTTTGCATGGTGTTTGAAATGGTATCCATCTGTGCTTCCCGGTTCCCCCAAAGGACTTCAATCATTTTTGCCTCGCGAAAAAACCGTTCGACTTCGTATTCCTGAATATAGCCGTATCCGCCGAGAAGCTGTATCGCCTCATCACAGACCTCCACGGCAATGCGGGAGGCGTGCATCTTGGCCATGGCGCTCAGCCTTTCATCGCCATTGCCCGCATCGAATTTCCATGCAGCCTGATAGGTCAGCAACCGGGCCGATTCGATCTTGGTGAGCATATCGGCAAGCTTGTGTCGGGTCACCTGAAAATCGATGAGCCGGGTTGCGAACTGAACCCGCTGCTTCACGTGGGCCATGGCGCGCTCGCAGGCGCCCTGCGCGATGCCGACGGACTGCGCGGCGGCAATCGTTCGGGTCATGCTCAGGTGATCCGCGACCTGCTGCAGGCCCTGATTTTCCTTTCCCACAAGGTTGTCCAGCGGCACCCGAACCTTTTCGAACCGGACCTTTCCGATGTGCATCAAGCGTCCGCCCAGTTTATGACCCACGTCCTCGACCGCAATCCCTTCGCGGTCCGCCTCAACCAGGATCATGCTGAGTTCCTGTCCCGGAGCGGGCTCGGAACCGGTCCCGCACAAGACGATATAAAACCCCGCCAGAGGCCCCCCGTTCAGAACGTAAGATTTCGTTCCCTCGATTACCCAGGAATCCCCTTGTTTGACGGCAATGCTTTTTATATTTGCAAAGCCGCGTCCATCGCCGGATTCTGAAAAAGCCGCACTCGATAGAATCTCCCCTTCCGCTATTTTCGGCAACCAGGCGGATTTCTGCGACCGACTGCCATGGCGAAGGATCATTTCAGATCCGATAGCGGCGCCGGCCAGGCACCCTCCCACGGATGCATCCCCGCAGCAAAGCGCTTCAGCCACCAGCGCGTTTTCAAAGCACCCCAGGCCCTGGCCGGAATATTCCTCGGGAAAGTGGATGCCGATCAATCCCAACTCGCTCGCCTTGCGCCAGATTTCTTCCGGAAAAGCCTGGTTTTCCACGATCTCCTGGATGGTTTCTTTCTTGAACCTGCCTTTGACGAAATCCCTCACGGCTTGCTGAATCTGTTTTTGTGATTTATTTATCTCAAAAAACACGTCGCCCCTCCTTATCAAACAAAAACCGCCTCTTCGGATTCTGCAATTGATCTTGAATCCGCTGATCTATTTATATGCGTTCAAAAATGGCCGCGATTCCCAGCCCCCCGCCGCCGCAGATGCATTCAAGGCCATACCGCGCCTTTGCGCGCTGCATCTCATGGAGCAGCGTCACCAGCACCCGGGTTCCGGTGCAGGCAATCGGATGGCCAAGGGAAATGCCGGATCCGTTGACATTGACCCTGCCATAATCTTTTTCCGTAACCCCCATCTGTTTCAGGTCCGCCAGCACCTGAGCGGCAAAGGCTTCCTGAATTTCAATAAGATCCATCCGGTCAAGGCTCAGATCCGCCTTGCGGAGCGCCTTTTCAACCGCCTTGGGAACCGTTTCATATGCCTTCCGGGGATCATCTCCGGCATTGGCAAAAGACACCAGCCTGGCCAGGGGTCGAAGTCCCAGGTCCCGGGCCTTTTCCGCGGACATCACGACCACGGCCGCGGCCCCGTCGTTTTCGGAAGAAGAATTTCCCGCCGTGCACACGCCGCCGAGTACCGGTTTAAGTTTTGCCAGCTTTTCGATTGTCGTATCGGCCCGGGGGCCTTCATCCCGATCGATGACAACGGCAGATCCCTTCTTCTGGGGCAAAATCACCGGTATCATCTCTTCGGAGAACCTGCCGGCTTCCACGGCCGCACACGCCTTCCGGTGGCTTTCCAGTGCCCACGCATCGCAAGCTTCACGCGTGATTTTCTCCTCCAGGGCCGCGGTCTCGGCCCACGACATCATGGACGGCATCACCCCGTAACGCGCCTGGGGTTGGGACATGACCCTGGCCCGCTGGATCCGATCGTAAAACGGGATTCCCCACATGCCCAGATCGCCATGGCCCTTCGGCATCCCGCCTTTTCCGCCGACGCCCCATTTGATCTCTCCCGGCAGATAAAACTCAGCCGTGCTCATGCTCTCCACGCCACCGGCCACAACGATATCGGCATTTCCGGATTGAATCTTCATGGCGGCAAAACAGACGACATCCAGGCCCGTGCAGCATCGCCTGTCCAGCGTGATACCTGGAATGGATTCCGGCCAGCCCGCGGCCAGAAGCGCCATTCGCGCGATATTGACGTATTCTCCATTCTGATAGGATTGCCCCATGATCACTTCGTCAATGAGATCCGGAGCAAAATGCGCGCGCTCCATCGCGGCATTTAAAACCAGTGCCGCCAGGTCATAGGCCGGAACATCCTTGAGCGCACCCATATAGCGGCCAACCGGCGTTCTGGCCGCGGATACGATTACAACGTCTTTCATTGATCAGCCCTCCACTTTATTGCCATCGTTGTCATATTGATACCATCCCTTTCCGGTCTTTCGTCCCAATTGCCCTGCCTTGACCTTTCGCTTCAAAAGCTGCGGCGGGAGAAAACCCGGATCATGGCTTTCCGCATAGATGGCTGTCAGGCCCCCGTAAGACACATCCAGGCCCACCATGTCTCCGGTTTCAAAAGGACCCATGGGCCGCCCGAATGCCATCCGTACCCCGGTGTCGATATCCGAAACCGTTCCGATGCCGCGTTCAAGCAGACGAATGGCCTCGACATAGCTTACCAGATTGATCCGGTTCAGAATAAATCCCGGAATATCGCTCTCGACCCGGATCGGAGATTTTCCGATTTTCCGGACAAATTCCACCGCCGAATTCATCACGGCTTCGGATGTGCAGATTCCTTTTACCACTTCAACGGCCCGCATCATCGGCACCGGATTGAAGAAATGGATCCCCACGACCCTCTCCGGATGCCCCGTGATAACGCCCAGCTCCGTGATGGGAATCGCCGATGTATTGCTGGCCAGAATGGTATCCGGCTTGCAGACGGCATCCAGATTTTTGAAGATTTGTTTTTTGACATCCAGGTTTTCGAACACCGCTTCCACGACCAGATCGGCATCCGAAGCCCGTTCAAAGCCGGAAGCGATTTGAATCCGTCCCAGAACCGTCGCCTTGTCCTCTTTCAGTTTGCCTTTTTCGATCAGCTTTCCCACCGACCAGGCGATCGTGTTCAATGCTTTTTCCGTGGCCGCCTTATTTTCATCGTTCAGTATCGCCGACATTCCGGCCTGGGCACAGACCTGAGCAATACCGCCGCCCATCAGCCCGGATCCCACGATAAAGACTTTTTCGATTGTCATGGCTATTCTCTCTTTTTATTTAATAGATGTCTGGATATGATGATCCGCTGAATTTCACTGGTTCCCTCGTAGATGCGATACAGCCGGACGTCGCGGAGAAACATCTCGATCCGGCTGCTGGTCAGGATCCCGTCCTCCTCGAAAATATCCATGGCCTTATCGGCAATGCGGCTTGCCATTTCGGTACAGAAAACCTTGACCATGGAAGCTTCGTGCGTCACGTTCTGCCCTTCATCCTTACGTCTTGCCGTGTTGTAAAGCATCTGACGGGCCGCATAAATCTGCGTTGCCATGTCCGCCAGGGCAAACTGAACGGACTGCATGTCCGCCTTGGGTGTTCCGAAAGCCAGCTTTTGCCTCACCCGATCCACGCACAAATCCAGGACTTTCTGTGATGCGCCCACAGCGCAGGCTCCGATGGTAAGGCGCCCCTTGTCCAGCACCCGCATGGCGGTCTTGAATCCCTGGCCGACCCTTTCCATGCCACCGATCACGTTTTCCCGGGGCACCCGGCAGTCCTTGAATATCAGTTCGTGGGTGTGGGACCCTTTAAATCCCATCTTGATATCCGCAGGTCCGACGGAAAACCCCGCCATGCCCTGTTCCACGATAAAGGCGGTAACCCCACCGCTGGTCTTTTTTACCTCGTCGGTTACGGCGATCGTGGTAAAAACGTGAGCAGTATCGGCATTGGTGATAAATTGCTTGGTGCCGTTCAGGACCCAGCAGTCTCCGTCGAGCACGGCTCGGGTGCTGATGTTGGCGGCATCCGAGCCGGCATCCGGCTCGGTCAGCGCAAAGGCGGCCGTCCACTCGCCCGATGCGACGCGGGGCAGATAGTGCCTCCGTTGCTCCTCCGTGCCGTCGTAGAGGATGCCCATGGAGCCGATGCCGTTGCTGGTCCCGATGCGTGATCGATAGCAGGCGTTGGTTTGGGTAATTTCTTCATAAATCAGGACTTCCTCCAGAGTCGTCAGCCCCAATCCCCCGTAGGTCTTGGAAATCGACAGGCCGAAAAGGCCGAGCCTTCGCATTTTCTCGACAACATCTTCCGGAATCTCCGCTTCCCGCTCCACCGCCATGTGGATGGGATCGAGTTCCTTCTGCACGAAATCACGAACTTTGATTAAATAATTTCGAAAATCTTCTGATACGGATGGATCCATGAACCGCCCCTTTCACGATGTGTACGATTTTGTCATCCTGGTTTCCGACAGAGCCGCAAAAGATCGCATGTGGCAACCATTTGCCGATTTACGGAAAATACCAACAACGTCTTTTTAAATGCTTCCCCCCTTTGGAAAAGGGAGGCCAGGCGGGGATTTCACCGGCTATTCTGCTGACAAATCCCCCCCTCGATCCCCATTTTTCCAAAAAGGCGACTTATCCTTCTCATACCCGGGTACGGCCAGAATGTTATGGCCGTACCCGTTTACAATGTCGAGAGGAGCACAGCGGACAATGTTTGGAAATCCACGCTTATAATTACGCTATGCGTTATTAAATTACGATATGCGTTATTAATTCAATCGTAAATTGTTGTCAATATTTTTTTTATAAAATTTCATTCATTTTTTATATCATGCGCCGGATTCGTATAAACGGCCTTGATCGTCGTTTCCGCCACTGCGATGGATAACGATCCCCCCTTTTGAAAAAGAGGTCAGGGAGGATTTCTGGCAGACCGACTCGTTTTTCAAAACCGAGTCGGTCTTTCACCGTTTTCAAATCCCCCTTAGTCCCCCTTTTCCAAAGGGGGAAATACAGCAGTCATGATGATCTGGCCGGAACGATGATCAAGGCCGGCAGCCATGTGTCTTGATGTCGCGACCCCTTCTGGACCATGATAGAAAAAATGTGAACCAATATAAACCGGGCAAAATAAGGACTAAATGGGTGTGAGGCGGGGAGGGCAAGCGATTTTCACGGTAAAGTTATCCTGCGAAAGTCAGAGGGGCCGAGCAGGTGGAATCGGGGTCGTTGTATTCGAAGCGGGAAAAGTCAAAAATGGGGATAGGGCTTCCGGCTGCCGAGAAGTTTCGAGATCAGCCTTCCTTTTTCAAGAAGTTTGGACACGACCGTCTCATTGAATGTGTTTTTGACATCATCGGAAGCCGTGGTCATATTAATACTGGCAACGACCATCTCCTGGCCGTCGATTAAGGGAACCGCAACGGAACACAGATCCATTGAAAGCTCGCGATCACTGATGGCGTATCCCCTGTTTCGGGTCCGCACCATTTCCTCCCAGAAATCTTCTTTGGAGGTAATGGTTTTCCGCGTAATCGGCTCCAGAGTCATCCGCGCGATTCTGTTTTTCAATTCATCGTCCTTCAATCCGGCCAGCAGCACCTTTCCGGGTGAAGTACAGTACGCCGGCAGCTTTGAGCCATCGTACAGGTCGTAGTTCAAATACCTTTTGACTTCTCTTCGATACAGATAAATAACGTCCGTGTCATCCAAAATGGCCAGGTTGGCTGTCGTGTTCAGCTCCGAGGAGAGTTGGTCGATGTGCGGCTTGCAGATAGACCTGATGCTTGAGCTGTTCAGATAACCAAAGCCGATGGAAAGAATCTTGGGACTGAGAAAATATCGCTTATTCTCGTCACGACTCAGATAACCGAGATCGCAGAACGTGTATAAAAAACGGCTTGCCGCAGTTTTGTTCATCTGGCATGAATCCGCAACCTCGGTGAGCGTCAACCCCCGGGCCGCCGTTCCAAATATTTCCAGAATCTTTAAACCACGCTCTATTGTACTGATAAAGGATCGATCAGGCATATCGTCAAATCCAGATCAAACGGAATATGTAGCACGGCAGCGAACCGTTGTGATCCGCCGAAAGAAAAATCTTCGATCCCTCAATACCAGATAGCATGTTCAAAAACAATAGAGGTGAGTTTTTGCTTTGGTTTTGACATTATATCTTTAATGAATATCCGATATCCGGCAATCATCGAACACCAGGATGACGGCGGGTTTACCGTTTCTTTTCCGGACCTGTACGAAGCCATAACTGAAGGCGATAGCATGGAAGAGGCATTGTTCAACGCTGCCGATGTGCTGACATTGACGCTTGAAAGTCGGATCGACGACGGCATGGATATCCCCATGCCGTCTATTATCGACCGGGCATACTGTGTGGCGCCTTCATCCAAAGTACAGGCTGCGCTATTGGTGCGATTTTGCCGAGGGGAGCGTTCACTTTCGGATCTGGCACGCAGCCTGGAAACGTCATGGCCTTCGGCCTCGCGGATAGAAGATCCCCACCACTGGCCCAGCCTGAAGCAGTTGGATCGTGCGGCAAGCGCATTTGGAAAGCGACTGGTGCTGTCGTTTGAGTGATTTATCAATCATGCAAATCCATTTATTTCTCGTCATTCTCTGCTTTATCCAGCCCGCTGTTATTTGCACTTCATAGAACCCGTACATTTCGTACAGATTACAATTTATGAACCGGACCTATCCTGCTTTTCCGATCTTTGATCTTGTGGCGTTTCCGCAGATGGGTTCTTCAAACGCTCTGCCAAATACCACCGTCCATCACATAGAACATTGCTGCAATCGAAGATCGAAACAGGTATGGGCACCGGGAAATCATTTCTTGCCAATGTTGTGTGCTCAACGCCTTTCGACATTGAAGATCGGAACAGTTTGTGACGATATATTGTTTGGCTTTTCAGTTTTTTCAGATGGGAACCAGATGTTTCCACAATCCGAGATGGCAGAGAATGGTCTATCACGATACAGTGGTATAAGTGCTTGCATAAAATCCTATAAATTAAAATAAGTCATTGCATAAAATAGCATTACAGAGTATTTTTTGCACCATGAAAAGAAATGTAACGAGTTCTCTATATGCCTGGAAATTATCCTCTGACCGTAAGCCCCTGATCCTCAGAGGTGCTCGCCAGGTCGGAAAGACTTATACCCTGAAAGAGTTCGGTCAAAGGGATTTTCCCCGCTACCATTATGTGAACTTTGAGGAGGATGAACGTCCCGGTCGGATTTTTGAGCGTGATCTGAAACCGAATCGGATCATCGAGGAGCTTCAATTCTACCTTGATCAAGCCATTAATCGTCATGAAGATCTGATTATCTTTGATGAGATCCAGCGCTGTCCCAGAGCCTTGACCAGTCTGAAATATTTCTCGGAAGATATGCCCGAACTGGCCCTTTGCGCCGCCGGATCCCTTCTGGGCGTGGGTCTTAATATGGAGTCATTCCCCGTTGGGAAAGTACGGTTCCTCGATCTGCATCCTCTGACCTTTTATGAATTTCTCACCGGCATTGGGAAAGATCGCCTTGCCGAGTTGATCCGGGATCATGATTTATCCCAGCCCCTCCCGGATACGGCACATGAACAACTGTGGGAATTGTGGAAGCGCTATCTGGTCATTGGCGGACTGCCCGAAGTGGTTAACTGTTATCGGGAAAGGCAGGAGAATTTGTATGAGGCTGCGCAGATTGTGCGAAAGACCCAGAAGGATCTGCTGGATGCCTATGTAGCCGACATCGCCAAGCACAGCGGGAAGGCCAATGCCCTGCACATCGAAAGACTCTGGCGAAATGTTCCGGAGCAACTCGGGAAGGCCGGAAGCGGTTCGGCCGCAAAATTCAAACTCCGCGACGCCATACCCGGGATTCGCGGCTACGAGCGGTTATCCTCCCCGCTGGATTGGCTGGACGGTGCCAATCTTATCATTCGGATTCCCATCGTGGATGCCATCGGCACCCCCCTCTCCTCCTTTGGAAAAGAAAACCGCTTTAAGCTTTATTTCTTTGACACAGGCCTTATGGGCGCAATAAGCGGCATTGCTCCCTCGGTCTTTCTCAATTATGGATTCGGCAGTTATCAGGGCTACATCGCGGAGAATTACGTGGCACAGGAACTGCGGGCCAACGGCATCAGGACGCCTTATTGCTGGCAGGGACGCACGGCGGAAGTGGAATTTCTGCTTGAAAGGGAAGCGGAAATCATCCCCGTGGAGGTCAAATCCGGCCGAGTGACCCAGTCAAAGAGCCTGAAAGTATATATGGATCGTTATCAGCCGCAGCTTACCTATGTCCTGAGCGCCAACAACATCACCCGGCAAAAAATCCGTCATTACCTTCCTCTCTACATGGCAGGCCGATTGAAACCTTGAGTTAATTTGGGAAGTTTGGGGGTCATGAATCAAGCAAAAGATGTTCTGGTGGTACCCCGCCGCTGGACTGGCTTTTCCTGTTCAGGGAATAACAGGCCAGAGCGCTCATGCCCGGCACGCGTCCGGGCATGATGTGATAGTCACATATCATTACGCCGGAAATCAGCTTGTGGAGCCACTTACCGATTCCCTGCGGGGCATGCAGATCTGTCTGTCTTTTTTTCGCAAGATGCGCCGCAGCCCAGCAGACGGGATATGTCAGATGGAAAAAGTAACGGGTCCAAATGCAGTCCGCGCCCGGTGCGAGGAGAGTGTTTTTAAGCATTTCAAGGCTGTATCGTCTGCAATGCCCATAGCATTCATCGTAATTCGACCACAATTCCTGGCGGGCGGGAACAGTAATGATAACATGCGACAGATTGGGAAAAGCATCGGACAGGCGCTGCAAAAAATCGGCGGGATCTGGAACATGCTCAATGACGTCAAGAAGCAGTATCGTATCGTAGCGCATCCTTTCCGCAAGCGAAAGATCCCAGGCGTCAATTCCAACCCGAACATGGTCCCTGACAGAAAACACGGGCCTTGCCTTTGCCAGTTCGACACCGGCACAATCTATCCCCTCGTCCCGCAAAAATTTGACGACAACGCCCCGTCCACACCCTACATCCAGTACAACGGCATCGGTACCCGCAAATTTTTTGACTGCATTTGCTATAATTCTGTTTCGGGCCAGATTCCACCAGTGGTTCTCTATGCCGTCCGGGTAAGCCTGGTTGTATTGATCATCGGAAAATTCGGTCGCCATCTAATAAATCCACCTCAGAAATCCCAGGCAGACCGCATTGGCGACAATGGCAATCGCGTAAAGGCTTGCCACGGCGATGATCTTGCTGCGGATCTGTTTCAGGTTGATGACCAGAATGATTGCCACGTAAAAGATAAAGTAGCCGAAGAAAAAAATCGGCCAGATACCCAGCGGAGACAGATTCCACCACGGGTACTCCCATATCAGGAGGCCGCCCATGTTCAGCAGACACTCCACAAAAACGCAGAAAGCCGTGTATCCGATGGCCCAAAACCATTGATTCAGCACGCCGAGGATGGTTTCATGCCGATCCTCGGAAAGGGTGTTGTAAAAAATGATACCGGATATGGCGAACATGAACATGATCTCGATGTTCCATCCCACCATTGTCCGAAGGGCTGTTTCCCCCGGCGCGGTCCAGCAGGCGGATCTTTCCGTCAGATAAAGCACCCAGCCGTTCCAGGTTTCGTTGATAAAATCCATGCCAAAAAGGGTCAGACCGGCAAATATGGCATCCCAGTTGCCCGTCTGACGCGCCTTCTTCACCTCGGCGGTATAGATATAAAACACAATGGCCAGCAAGGGAATGACGTACCATTTCAGGGTCGCCAAATCCCTTAACCCTTCCAAAGCCTGCTGCGATGCGGGTGTCATGCGTTTCCCTCCGTTACACGAAATACTGGGTTTTTTGAGTGACCGTGGTTTTGATGGTATTCAGTGTATCCTGAAGCGTTGCGATGACATTTTCCCGAATATCCCCGGCCACCACGATATACATTACATCCTCTCCGACCTTCAGATCCACATCAGCATTGATTTGAACCAGGATTTCCACAATGCCAGCGCGGCTTTTATGCGATTCAACCACCTGACGCAGTTTTTCCTGATCAACCACGATTCGAAGCCCGGATACCTGCCTGCCGTCGCGTGAAGTGGCACGCACCACGCCATTATGGCAGAGAATCATCCCGACCTTGGGATAATCCGGATGCTGTTTGATTCTTTCAATCAACTGGTTTAGACTCATAGCGACTCCTTCTCCAAAGACGCCACGGCCATCAGGTCTTCGGGAGTATTGATGTTGACAAACGAGATGAGATCGGGATCTGCTTTCCGAAGCCTTGCTTCGGAAATTCTATTGATCCGGGATTTATGAAATACCCGCTGGATCTTCAATTTATCCTGCCGGATATGCGCCTCGACGGTATTCAGGCAGGATTTGGAATAGACCGCGCAAAGGGGCTCAAGGCCTTCGGCGGTTTCCGGCATCACTGCATCCGCTCCGGGTCTGGCCTGTGAAATCAGCAAATGGACCAATTCCGGCTTCAAAAACGGGGCATCGCAGGCACTGACAAAGACAAAGGGCCGGGAGGCGTAAAACAGTCCGGCATGTATTCCGGTCAAAGAGCTGCGAACCGGAAACAGATCGGTTACCATCAGCATGTTCCAGTCCAGATACGCCTGAGGGGTATTGGTGACAAGAATGATTTCGCTGAAAATCTCTGAATACACCGCATGGATATGATCCAGAATTGGCTTTCCATGGATCTCGATCATGGCCTTGTCTCTGCCGTTAAGCCGCTTGCTCATGCCGCCTGCAAGAATAACGCCCGAGCACTTTTCACCGATTGGTTTCATGAATTTCCGACCTGCCGAAAATATGGGAATCAAGAATGATGATCTCGCAAAAAGTCAAAAACAGGATGGCAAAGCAAAAAGTTCAAGATCAAGGCGCGCAAATCCTGAGGACCGGCGTTCCGCCTGCCGTACTTTTGGGTACGCCGCAATGACGAAGGATGCAGCGCAACGCAGATATTGGACTTTTTGCGAAGCCATCAAGAATGATTACAGCTCCGTTCAGATAACGGGTTATGAATGATTTCTTAAAAAAACGCAAATGGTTCTCGTGGGTTTCATCGGAACCTGCCTGCCTTGTGATTCCATAAAAATGCAAATAAGTTCAAGTGACTTATTGCCATTCCGAGTTTCCTGTAATAATAAGATTCGATGGCTTCGCAAAAAGTCCAATATCTGCGTTGAGCTTCATCCTTCGTCATTGCGGCGTACTACTCGTACGCCTCACTCCTCAGGATTTGCTCGCCTTGATCTTGAACTTTTTGCTTTGCCATCCTGTTTTGCTGAAAGTCCGATAAGGAAGTTATATATCAAGGAGGATTTTCTATGGATTATGAAGAGATACTTTTTTCCGCAGAAGGACCCGTCGGCTATCTGACATTGAACAATCCGTCAAAAATCAATGCCCTGTCCAAAAAAATGATCGGCGAAATGATCCATTTGCTGACAGCCGTGTCAGTGGATGAATCGATCAAGGTCATCGTCATCCGGTCCACCGGCAAACATTTCTGCGCGGGTCATGACCTGTCCGAGATGCGGGGTCAGGGAACAAAGGAATACAAGTTTATTTTCGACCAGTGCGCAAAGATGATGCAACTGATTCACGCCATCCCCCAGCCGGTCATCGCCCAGGTTCAGGGGGTTGCCACCGCGGCCGGATGTCAGCTCGTTGCCTGGTGCGATCTGGCAGTGGCAGAGGAAGGGGCCAGGTTTGCCACGCCCGGCGTCAAGATCGGGCTGTTCTGCACAACTCCCATGGTGGCGATCACCCGGGCCATCGGACGCAAGGCTGCCATGGAAATGCTGCTCACCGGCCGGTTTTTCCCGGCATCCGAAGCCAAAGAACTGGGCCTGATCAACCGGGTCGTGCCGCTTGAAAACCTGCCCGGAGAAACCCGAAAGCTGGCCGTTCAGATCGCCGAAGCCAGCCGTTTTGTTCTGGCCATCGGCAAACAGGGTTTTTACGCCCAGATCGATCAGCCGGATGATCCCGCCATGAAATACGCCAATCACACCATTGCCCTGAATCTGACGGCCGAAGACGCCCAGAACGGCATTGCGGCGTTTATTGAAAAGAAAACGCCGGTTTGGAAAAACCGCTGAGGAGATTTATGAAGTACGACGAGCAAAATGGATTCCGTTTAAGCTTTGTTTTCAACCGCGGAATTCGTTCACTGGTATACTGCGTTTTGATTTTTGCCAGCATTCTTGTCACGGCTCCGGCGGATGCGGGAGGTTCCCGGGACGCGCTCTGGGAAATCGTGACGAATTGCCTCGATCCCGCGATTTCGGATTACTGCCAGCGCTGTCGCTGGCCAAGGATCGAATCGGCATGTCCTCATGATGAAAACTGCAAGAAGACGACGGCAGTGTGGGCGGAAACCCAGGATTATGTCGTCATCCGGGATCATAAAATGTGCGGGTGCCCCGACGGGTTCGTGCATGGGCTTGCCCTGCCCCGCACGCGGGTCACAGGCGTCGAAGACCCCAATCGCCCGGACGGCATTTGGCGTTTTGCCTGGGCCGCCGCGCAAAAAAAGATCGGCGACGAATCCGCCATCGCGCTTGTGGTGAATCCGGCACGGCTCCGCAGCCAGGACCAGCTCCATGTTCATATTCTGCGCCTCGAAAAAGATGCCCGTCAGCGCCTTGCGAAACTTCCGGTATCACGGCTGCAAGACCTTGACGGCGTCTGGCGCGCCGCCGGGCAGGACGCGGCAAAAATAAATCTTGACGACTATGGCGTACTCGTTACCGGTCATCCCGACGGCGGGTTCATGGTACGGATTGAAAAAGGCAGTCCCGAATGGATTTACACCGAAGGAAACTGCCGATAAAATCGGTAAACCGATACAAAATATGTTCTCAAGCAGTAAGCTCGGGAACGCTCAGCGGGAAAAAGGAGATAAAACCAGATGGCCGATCACAACTGCAGGAATTGTTCTTTCAGGGCGAAATACGACAACAATCCCAAATCGTTTTTGGGGCGGTTATGGAGATGGCATGCCGGATGGTGCCCCGGATGGAAGGCGTATTTAAAATCTCTTCCGGATGCAGAACGAAACGAATTGATTGAAAAGTACCATCTGAAAAAATAGCGGATAGCGTGCTCACGGACAATAAGGTGAAGTGGAAAAGGTCATGGGAAACAACGTCGTCATCGCCGGCTGGGGGCAGATAACTCAGGCAAAAGATCAGACGGACCGGCTTCTGGACCCCCTGGGGCTCATGGTTGAGGCTTCCGGACGGGCCGCAGAAAAAACAAAGCTGTCAACTGTTCTTCGAAATGTTGATGCCGTATTCTCGGTAAAGGTCATGAGTGAATATTACCCGTCCGCCTCAGAACGGCTGGCCGATGCACTGGGCGCTGCCCCGAGACTCACCCTGACATCTTCCATCGGCGGCAATTCACCGCAAAGCCTTATCAACAAAGCAGCCGGAATGATCGCCCGCGGCGAGCTGGAGAGCGTGCTGATCGCAGGCGGGGAAACCTACTGCCCCCGCAACAAGCATCGCGACAAGACTGGCAGCCTGCTGTTCAAGGGCCTTGAAGGCGGACACGAATCCGAAGACATGATCGGTGCCAGTGATCTTGAAAAACGGCATGGCATTCATCTGCCCGTTCACGGGTTTCCGCTTTTTGAAACCGCCCTCTGGGCGGAAAGCGGACTGCCGATAGAAACCTATCTTCAGGGCGTTGGCAGGATGTGGAGCCGGTTCAGCAGCGTTGCGGCCAGCCATCCCGGCTCCTGGACCCATACGCCGCGCGGTGTCGATGAGATCATCACCCCGGGGCCAGCCAACCGCCGGATTGCCTTTCCCTACACCAAATATATGACATCGTTGGTCTCCGTGGACATGGCCGCGGCCTTACTGCTGATGTCCGAGGACAGGGCCAAGCGGATCTGCCCCAAAACCAGACGCCCGGTGTATTTTCTGGCAGGCGCCGATGCCAGGGACCGGCAGCGCTTTATGGCGGATAAAACCGGCTTTACCACGAGTCCCGCGCTTTCCGCCTGCGTTCGCAAGGTATTTCAGCGCTCCGGGCTCTTGGCGGATGACATCCAGTGTTTTGACCTCTACAGTTGCTTCCCCTGTTCGGTCGCCATCGCAAAAAAGACTTTGGGCCTGAAAGACAGCGATGAAAGACCGTTGACGGTTACAGGCGGCCTGGGATTTTTCGGCGGACCGGGCAACAACTACAGCCTCCACGCGGCGGCCTCGATGGCGGAAGCCATTTCCCGCGGCGCCTTCGACACCGGAATGATCACCAGCCTGGGCTGGTTCATGCACAAACACAGCGCCGGGATATTCAGCGCCATTCCCAAGGATACGGGGCTGAATCATTTCGATCTTGAAGACGAAGCAAATCCGCTGGCGGGAAATGCACCGGAAATAACCCTGGATCAGGTCCATGGCACCGGAATCATTGAGACCTATACCGTGTTATTCGCCAGGAATGGCAGCCCGTCTCTGGCTGTTTTATATGGAAAGACCCCGGAAGGATTGCGATTTGTCGCGCAGGCCATGCCTGAACCGGGCATTTTTTCCGAGCTGACCCGCCGCTGCTGGGTTGGTGAGACGGTCAGACTGCGGCATCACCCCAAAACGAACTTGAATTTTGCGGAGTTTATCTGATTTTAAATCACGCAACCACTTTATTTGTTTAACCTCTTGGGATGCAGGCGTGTATTGGCTTGATCCCCGCGTACGTCTCTGATATTTATTCCGGCAAACAGGTATTGCCGGAATAAAATCATGGCCTTGACGACTCACATCCTCTCCTGAAAGGAAGATATACCATGGATGCACCAGATCCATTTAAAGTTGAATATGAAGGTCCCATAGCCTGGCTGATTCTGAACCGACCCGACAAACGAAACAGCATGGGGATGGATTTTTTTTCGGCGCTACAGACCCATTGCCGGAACCTTGACCAGAATCCGGAGGTCCGGGTGGTTGTGATCCGCGCCGAGGGCAAAAGCTTTACAGCGGGGCTTGACCTGATGGAAGCAGGCGCCCTTCTGACCGACACATCCGCCGCGGGCCGCGAAGCGCTCAGACAGACCATCGGCCGTCTGCAGGACAGCATCTCGGCCGTTGAAAAATGCCGAAAGCCGGTCATCGCCGCCATTCACGGCCACTGCATCGGCGGCGGCATCGACTTGATCAGCGCCTGCGATATCCGCATCGCTGCAAGCAACGCAATATTCAGCATTCGCGAGACCCGCATCGCCATTATCGCGGATCTGGGAACCCTTCAGCGCCTGCCACGCATTATCGGGCAGGGCTGGTTCGGAGAACTGGCCCTGACGGGCCGGGACTTTACCGCGGATGAAGCCCTGAAAATGGGGCTGATTACTCGAATGTGCGACTCCCACCCGGAGCTTGTGGATGAAGCCCGCAAGCTGGCCTTGCAGATCGCGACCCTTCCTCCGCTTACGGTTCAGGGCGTAAAGGATGTGATGCTTTACAACCGGGATCACGGGGTGCATTCGGGGCTGCGGTATGTGGCCCAGAAAAACGCTGCCGCCCTTCCTTCGGATGATCTGATCGAGGCGGTAACCGCATTCATGGAAAAACGGTCCCCGGCTTTCAAGGGAAATTAGCACACTGCCAAAGGACTTATGGCGGACTTATGGAGGAATTATGCTGGAAAAAGGGGCTTTAACCGGAATCACCGTCCTGGATCTCTCAAGGCTTCTGCCCGGGCCTTTTGGTTCAATGATCCTGGCGGACCACGGCGCACGGGTGATTTCCATAGAAGATAAACGCTTTATCGCGGATGGTTTTTTTATCACGACCGTAAACCGGAACAAGGAACACCTTTCCCTGGATTTAAAGACCCCCGAGGGAAAGGAGATTTTCTTTCGACTGGTGAAAACCGCGGATGTCGTGATGGAAGGATTCCGTCCGGGTGTCGTACAGCGGCTGGGTGTGGATTTTGAGACAGTTTGCAAGGTCAACCCGGGCATCATTTACTGTTCCATTACCGGCTATGGCCAGACAGGTCCTTATGTGAATCGGGCCGGCCACGATGTCAATTATCTGAGCATTGCGGGAATCCTTGATTTAATCGGCCAGACGGATTCCAATCCCGCCATTCCCGGCGTTCAGATAGCAGACATTGCCGGCGGCGGGATGAATGCGGTTATCGGCATCCTGCTTGCGCTGGTTGCCAGAAATCAGACCGGCAAGGGCCAGTATATCGATATTTCCATGACAGACGGCATGCTGGGGTTTTTGTCCATTCCGCTCTTTTTTCATCAACTGACCCGCCAGATCCCCACGCGTTCGGATGCCGTGCTGTCTCACCGGTATGCCTGTTACAATACCTACGAAACCGCGGACGGCCGATTTTTATCCATTGGCGCCGTCGAACACCGCTTCTGGAAAAAGCTTTGCGAGCATCTGGAATTTCCGGAATTCATCGACCTGCAATATGACGACGGCATGCGGATGGAAATCATCGACACCCTGCGGGCTGTTTTTCGCCAGAAAACCCTTGCCAGGTGGAGCAGCGAGTTCGGAGATCTGGATATCTGCTGGGGCAAGGTTCAGCACCTCGAAGAAGTGCTGAAGGACCCTCTTTTCAGGGAAAGGGAAATGGTTGTTGATCTCGAGACAAAGGACGGGAAAACAACGCCGGTTTTTGGCGTTCCCGTCAAGCTCAGCCAAACCCCTGGCAAGGTGCGCACCCCGGCCGTCGGTTTCGGAGAAAGCACCGTTTCCATTCTGCGCGAAATCGGGTATGCTGAAGACGATATTGCCGCGTTTCAGAAAAAAGGCATCGTATAAAAACAGGAGGCTTTTGAAATGACGGTCGACAAGAAGGTGGGGGACAGGCTGGAAGTTCTGCTGGGAGACATCACCCGGCTTAAGGTTGATGCCATTGTCAATGCCGCCAACAGTTCGCTTCTGGGCGGCGGCGGGGTTGACGGCGCCATTCACCGGGCAGCCGGAAAGGAGCTTCTGGCCGAATGCCGGACGCTCGGCGGATGCCCGGTCGGCGAGGCCAGGATTACCCGGGGATACCTGCTGCCGGCAAGATATGTCATTCATACGGTCGGACCGGTTTACAGGGGTACGGCTCAGGATGCGGTTCTTCTTTCCCAATGCTATGAAAACAGCCTGAAGCTGGCACGTGAACATCATCTTTCAACCATCGCCTTTCCGGCCATCAGTTGCGGGGCCTACGGGTATCCGATCGAAAAAGCCTGCTGGATTGCGCTGGATACCTGCCGCAAGGCACTGGAAATCTCTCCGGATATTCAAAAAATTATTTTCGTCCTGTTTTCCGAAAGGGACCATGCCGTCTACCAAAGCAGCCTGGCAGATGGTATCGTTTAAAGGAAGTTATTCATGGAATTCAGCATCCTGCAAACAGGAATATTGATATTTTTTGCCCGGGTCTGTGATGTTTCGCTCGGAACCGTTCGAACCATCGTAACGGTTCAGGGCCGATCCGTGCTGGCGTTTTTTCTGGGGCTGTTTGAAGTGCTCATCTGGATCACCATCGTCAGCACCGTAGTGCTGCATATCAAGGAATCTCCGATTCTGGTTGTTTTCTATGCCTTTGGATATGCAACCGGAAACGTGGTGGGTATCCTGGTGGAACGCAAACTGGCTTTTGGCCTGGTGGTTCTGCGGGTCATCACCACCGATAAGGGCGGAAAGATGGCGGAACGACTGCGAAACATGGGGCTGGCCGTCACCGTTTTTCTTGGCGAAGGCATGAACGGAACGGTCACCGAGCTTTACATGGCCATCCGCCGAAAGGACCTGACCTGGGTCCTGTCGCGGGTCAAGGAAGAAGATCCCGATGCATTTTATATCACCGAGCAGGCCAGAGATGTCAGCAAATCCCTTAAACCCATTTCCACCACATGCAATGACGGATGGTCTCTCTTCAAGAAGTGAAACCGGTTTTTGTCAAATCGGTTAAGATGTTCGGTTGCACGTTATGGACTCAGCCTTCAAAACGGACTATACCCTCGTCTGAAAATGGTGTTGGACGGGTGCGGCTCGCGCCCTGAAAACTTTCAACTGTCAATCAGTTTTTTCACGCGTTACGAGATCTTCATTCATGAAAATTGCCTATTTTGACTGTTTTGCCGGCGCCAGCGGCGACATGATTTTGGGAGCCCTGGTGGATGCCGGGCTCGATCCGGACCTGCTGAACCGCGAGCTGGCAAATCTTCATCTGGATCACTTTGCCCTGAGTTTCAAACCGGTGGTCAAAAGAGGGCTTGGCGGCTCTCAGGCCGTCGTTGACATCGACACCCACATGCATCATCCGCACAGGGGGCTTCGGGATATCCGAAGCCTGATCGAGGCCAGCACGCTTTCACTGGATATCCGGCAAAAAAGCATGGCGATATTCACCCGGCTGGCCGAGGCAGAGGCCAGGGTTCACCGGACCACGGTTGAAGCGGTTCATTTTCATGAAGTCGGGGCAATCGATGCCATCATCGATGTGGTGGGAGCGGTTTCAGGGCTGTCGCTTCTGGGAATTGAAGCCATCCATTGCTCGGCCCTTCATCTGGGTTCCGGAACCGTTACCTGCGCGCATGGCATTTTGCCGGTACCGGCGCCGGCCACGCTTGAACTCGTCAAGGGGATCCCCGTATATGCCACGGAAATCCAGGGAGAGTTGCTGACCCCGACAGGCGCCGCCATTTTGACCACTCTGGCCAGGGGATTCGGCCCCCTGCCGGCGATGACGGCCGAGAAATCCGGGTACGGCGCCGGCATGGCGGATCCCGAAATCCCCAATCTGCTGCGGGTTGTCATCGGCAATACGGGTGCGGACGCCCCGGGCTGTGAAGCGGATCAGGTCGCCGTTCTTGAAACGGCAATTGATGATATGAACCCGCAGATATATGATTATGTAATGCAGCAGGCCCTGGGTCTGGGAGCTCTGGATATTTTTCTGCAACCCGTCCAGATGAAAAAAAACAGGCCAGGAGTCCTGCTGACCTTGATGTGCAGGCCCGAGGATCTCCACCGCTTTTCCCGGTTTCTCCTGGAAGAAACCACTTCCATCGGACTGCGATGGCGTTTTGAAAACCGGATCAAAGCCGGAAGGGAAATCCGGGAAATATCGACTTCCCTGGGAACTGTCCGGATAAAAACGGCACGGATTCAGGATGACATCATCCATCAATCTCCGGAATTCGAGGACTGTAAGAAAATTGCTTTGGCGCGGAAAATCCCTTTAAAAGCGGTCATTGCCAGGGTCAGCAGAGAGATTTCCTCTCCCAATAAAATCGACTCAAGCAAACCAAACGACACGCATGAAACAATTCTATTATAAACCCGCATTTCCGCCAAAACCCGCTTTTACCATCGGCGATGGCCTGATTCTGCTGGGGCTTGCAGCGATCCTCTATGGCGGCATCCGGCTTGCCTTTGACGCACCTTCGGTTGTTTCCGGTCCGGAGATTTCCCTGTCCCCAAGCGCGCTTCCCTGGTATGCCCTGCTTTCGGTGGGCCGAATGGCAGCCGCCTATTTTCTATCGCTTCTCTTCAGCCTGTTTTACGGGTATGCGGCTGCCAGAAACCCCGCGGCCCGAAAAGTCCTGATGCCGGTTCTGGACGTTCTGCAAAGCGTCCCGATTCTTTCATTTCTACCCGTGGTACTGCTCAGCCTGAGCGCCATCTTTCCGGAACATTTCGCCACCGAGATATCGGCTATTGTGCTGATATTTACCTCCCAGGCCTGGAATATCACCTTCAGTTTTTACCAGTCCATGACCACCATTCCCAGCGAACTGCAGGAGGCTTCCGCCATTTTTCGTTTT
Source organism: Deltaproteobacteria bacterium (assembly GCA_016219185.1). Lineage (GTDB taxonomy): Bacteria > Desulfobacterota > Desulfobacteria > Desulfobacterales > Desulfatirhabdiaceae > RAAP-1. Next base: position 47,975 of record JACRBZ010000014.1, on the reverse strand, counting down.
TCTTCCTGGCTTCGCTTCAAGGAATTGGAGCTTCCCTTTGCCGCCATCGGCCTGATATGGAACAGCATGATGAGCTGGTCCGGCGGCTGGTTTTTCTTAATGGCGGCTGAAATTTTTCATGTCGGGTCCCACGACTTTCGGCTGCCGGGGCTGGGTTCATATTTAAAAACCGCCGCTGATCAGGGAAATCTCATGGCTGTTCTGGCGGGCACAGGGGTTCTGATTCTGGTTGTTGTTCTTCTGGATCAGTTTATCTGGCGTCCGCTGCTTGCCTGGGCGGACAAATTCAAGGTTGAAATGGTGGAAGGCGATGAAGAACCGTCATCCTGGTTTCTGGATATTCTTTCCCGGTCATGGCTGATGGACTTTTTCCAGCGCCGTATCGGCCCGCTGAATGAGTGGATGGACCGGTTCTTTCAGGGAAAGGATGCAACCGACATCGCAACAGCGGCATCCCAGGGCACCAAACGGTCGATCTGGCGTTTTGCACTGGCGATCATCGGCCTGGCAGTCGTAATTTGCGGCGGCTTCATGGCCATTGCCATGATGACGACCCTTCCGCTCAAAGATTGGATAGAGCTTGGCATCGGGCTTCTGGCCACGCTCGCCCGCGTTTTCTCTTCCCTTGTGATTGCAATGCTGTGGACCATTCCGGTTGGGGTTGCCATCGGCACCAATCGCCGGCTGGCCACGCTGCTTCAGCCCCTGGTTCAGGTGGTTGCGGCCATACCGGCAACCGCACTCTTTCCCATGTTGCTGCTGGCGCTTTTGCGCGTTTACGGCGGCCTGAATATTGCCGCGATTGCCCTGATGCTGATGGGCACGCAGTGGTATCTGCTGTTCAATGTCATTGCAGGCGCCGCGGCCATTCCACAGGACCTTCGATTTACAACCGATCTGTTGGGTCTGTCCGCGCTGGATCGCTGGCGGACCTTGATTATTCCGGGCATTTTTCCCTACATCATCACCGGATCGATTACAGCCAGCGGCGGCGCATGGAATGCCAGCATCGTGGCGGAGTATGTTGAATTCAGCGGCAAGACTTATGCCACGACGGGCATCGGAGCAACGATCGCACGCGCGACGGATACCGGCAATTATGCGCTCCTGCTGGCTGGAACACTGATTCTGGTCATCAGTGTTATTTTGATCAACCGGCTGTTCTGGCAGCGGCTTTATCGCCTGGCGGAAGAACGGTATCGCATGGAGTAAAGGTTGAAAGTGAGGAAAAGCGAATGTCAATATTAACCGGAATCAAAACCGCCGAGACCCTGTTGAATCTCGAGAATGTCTGCAAGGGTTACGGAAGCGGCACCAAACAGCTCCTGGCAGTAAAAGATGTTTGCCTCAGCCTGAAAGCCGGTGAATTTGTATCGCTTCTGGGGCCATCCGGTTGTGGGAAATCGACACTGCTTCGAATCGTTACCGGCTTAAATACCGCCACATCCGGAACCGTGCAATATCGGGGTGAGATATTGCACGGTGTAAATCCCCATGCAACCATCGTATTTCAAACATTTGCGCTTTATCCCTGGTTGACGGTTGAAGAAAATGTTGAGATCGCGCTAAAGGCCAGGGGCGTCCCTTCATCGGTCCGGCAGGAAAAGGCACGGAAACTGATTGATACCATCGGCCTGGACGGATTTGAATCCGCCTATCCCCGGGAGCTATCCGGCGGCATGCGCCAGAAGGTCGGCTTTGCCAGAGCACTGGCGGTTGAGCCGGAACTGCTGTGCCTGGATGAGCCGTTTTCAGCACTGGATGTCCTGTCCGCGGAATCGCTACGCGGGGAGTTGATGGAACTTTGGCTGAATAAATCCATCCCCACTCAGGCCATTTTGATGGTCACCCACAATATTGAAGAAGCGGTTCTGATGGCCGACCGGATCGTGGTCATGGGAAAAGATCCGGGCCGCATCGTATCCGAGATTCAAGTTTCGCTTCGCCATCCCCGGCACCGAAAAGATGCATCGTTTCAAAACCTCGTGGATAGCGTATATGCCGCGGTTGCCGGTCAGACCCGCCCGGAAACCGAATCCCTGGGTACAGCGCCGGGTCAACCGGGTGCAACCCGAAGGCTTCCCCGCGCACTGTTGAATCAGTTGGCGGGCCTCGTTGAAAAACTCTCGGATGAAGGCGGCAGGGCAGATCTCTACCGAATCGGCGGCGAGCTCTCCCTGGAACTGGATGATTTATTGCCCATTGTCGAAGCCGGGACCCTGCTGGGATTCTTTTCGGTTCAGGAAGGAGACTTGCTTCTGGCGCTACTGGGACAGACTTATGCAGAAGCCAGCATTCTTGCCAGAAAGGAAATGCTGGCGGGCCGGGTCCTCAGGATGCCGGTCATTGCCTGGATTTATGAATCCCTGCGAAGGGACGATAACCACAGGCTGGCCTGGGAGTATTTTCTAAACAAACTTCAGGCTGATTTTGGAAACAGGTCGGAAGACCAGCTCGACATTGCCATCAGTTGGGGACGCCATGCGGAGCTATTTGCCTATGATGACGACACCGGAGAATTGTACCTGGAATAAGAGACTCGGATACGACCTGTCCGGCTTGAGACAGGCAGATGACAAAATACCGTCCAAAACTCCTTGAACTTATATATTATCTTTGCTACAAGAAACGTTTGTATGAAAGGCGTCAGAAGGAGAAAAAATAATGATCCGCGTGGGTATCGTTGGGGCAACAGGGTATGCGGGCGCTGAACTGGTCCGGCTGCTGGCCGGACATCCGGCCGTCGAATTAACGCTGATAACTTCCCGCCAGTATGCGGGCACCAGATTTGACGCGGTTTTTCCATCCATGGCCGGCGTTGTCGATCTGGTATGCCGGGACTATTCGCTCGATGCGGCTTGCGAGCAGACCGATATTATTTTCATGGCACTTCCGCATCAGCTTCCCATGTCGTTCATTCCGCCGCTTCTTAAAAATGGCAAACGGGTGATCGACCTTTCGGCTGATTTCCGATTCCGCAATGTCGCCATTTATGAACAGCATTATCAGCCGCATCAGGCCGCGCATCTCATTGACGAATCGGTTTACGGCCTGAGCGAGATTTATGGGGAGCGGATCAAAAGCGCTCGTCTCATCGGGAATCCTGGCTGCTATCCCACCAGCGTCCTCTTGCCCCTGATACCACTACTAAAAAACGGACTGATCACGCCAGGCGGGATTATCGCCGATTCCAAATCCGGCGTCAGCGGCGCAGGCCGTTCCCTTGCCCTGGCTGCTCACTACTGCGAAGTCCAGGAGTCTTTTAAAGCCTACAAGGTCGGCCAGCACCGTCACAATCCGGAAATGGATGAGGTATTGAGCATCGAAGCCCGAACGCCGATTTCGATCACCTTTGTTCCCCACCTGGTTCCCTTGAGCCGGGGGATGCTGACCACCCTTTATACCACGCCGGAAAAATCCGTCGGTCCGGATGACATTCGAAACTGCCTGGCATCCTTTTATAGCGGACGCCATTTTGTCCGATTATGTCCGGACAATAAGCTGCCGGATACCCGGAATGTCCGCGGCACCAATTTTTGTGATATCGGATTTAAGCTGGATGTTCCCCGAAACCGCCTGATCCTGATTTCCGCGATCGACAATCTGGTTAAAGGCGCAGCCGGCCAGGCCGTTCAAAACATGAATCTCATGCTGGGTCTGGATGAAACAACGGGACTCCGGCAGGTTCCTTATCCGGTTTAATTTATGGAAGCGATTGACAAGGTTGATAAACTCGTAAAAAATCAAAACATGGAATGGCAAAGTAAAAAGTTCAAGATCAAGGCGCGCGAGTCCTGAGGAGTGAGGCGTACTTTTGGGTACGCCGCAACGACGAAGGATGAAGCGCAACGCAGATATTGGACTTTTTACGAAGCCATCAAGGTTGAGTAGAATCAGGTCGATTAGATAGACACAGAAAGCACCCACATTTACCCCAAAAAGGAGATCCAACATGACAGCAAAGTTAATCCTGGGCACTGAAATCCGCGAGCAAATCCTGGAAGAAATTACGGCCGAAGTCAAGGCAATCAAGGAAAAACATGGCGTGGTACCGGGACTGGTGACCATTCTGATCGGCGCCAATCCGGCTTCGATGTCTTACGTCACCTTGAAGATTCAAACCGCGCACCGGGTCGGTTTTAACGAAATTCAGGATTCACAGCCGGTGGATATTTCAGAAGCCGATCTTCTGGCGCTCATCGACAAATACAACAAGGACGACGCCATCAACGGTATCCTGGTTCAATTGCCACTTCCCAAGCACATCAATGAAAAGAAAGTGCTGAACGCCATCGATCCGGACAAGGATGTCGACGGATTCCATCCGGTGAATGTGGGACGCCTCATGATCGGCGGCTCCGAAGTCAAATTCCCGCCCTGCACCCCGGCCGGAATCCAGGAGATGATCGTTCGGGCCGGCGTGGAAACCAAGGGTGCTGAAGTCGTGGTGGTCGGCCGTTCCAACATCGTCGGCAAACCCATTGCCAACATGATGCTTCAGAAAGGCCCCGGAGCCAATTCAACGGTAACGATCGTTCATACCGGCACCAAAAATATGGATGTCCACTGCAAACGGGCGGACATTCTGATCGTGGCTGCCGGCGTTCCCGGCCTGGTCAAACCCGAATGGATCAAACCCGGTGCCTGCGTGATCGATGTGGGCGTCAACCGGGTCGGCGAAAAAGTCAGTGAAAAGACCGGTAAAAAAATCGCCATTCTAAAAGGAGACGTGGATTTTGATGCTGCCAAGGAAATCGCGGGTTCCATCACGCCCGTGCCCGGCGGCGTCGGCCCCATGACCATCACCATGCTGATGAAAAACACCCTCAAATCCCTGAAATTCAAACTGGGTATCGCATAAACCTTCATCATGAATCCGCGGATGGCCGGACTTCAATTCCGGCCATCCATCGGCATTGTCTTACCGAAGGATCACCCCAATTCATAGAGATCGGGTCTTCTGTCTTTCAGGACCGTCATACTTGCGCGGATTTCTTTGACCCGATCCATATTGACCGTGGCAGTCAGCAGCATTTCATCGGTTTCTCCGGCTTCGATCACGGCTTTGCCCCAGGGATCAATGATCACGGAATCACCGAAATAGGTAACACCGCCATCGGACCCGAAGTCCTCGGTGCCGACCCGATTGATCCCCGCAATGAACATCTGGTTCTCAATCGCGCGGGCACGCACCAGAATCTTCCAATGATCGAGACGCGGGTAGGGAAATGCTATGGGACAAAACACGATCTCCGCTCCCTTCAGCGCATAGGTTCGGAACAGCTCCGGAAAGCGGATATCATAACAGATCGCCAGCCCCACCCGCCCCCATGGAGTGTCCACAACCGTCACCCGGTCTCCGGGCGCCATGTGCGCATCCTCGCAAAGCAAACTGAACAAGTGGGTTTTGCGATAGACCCCTGCCCGCTCGCCCCTGGCATTGAATAAAAATGAGGTATTGGAGAGTTTCCCCGCTTCGTTTAGAGCCGGCATCGACCCATTGACCCAGATGCCATATGATTTTGCCATGCTCGCGACACGATCAACGATGTTTTCGTGTATCGCGGCCATGCGTTCATTGTTCAGCCAGTTGAAACCCGTGGTCCACATCTCCGGGAAACAGATGACATCACTGCCCCTTCGCGATGCCTCGGCAATCCAGCACTCGGCTTTCCGAAGATTCTCTTCGGGCTTAGAGACGGCAACACGCATCTGGGCCATGGACAGGGTAAGGTTCATTTCAATCCCCACTGGCCCGAAAGCACCTTTTGTTTCACCGGATTACCCAGGATCTTCTGAACATCCTCCAGAAACTGCCCGGATGCATTCAGATAAAAGGCCAGTCCGCCGGAAAAGTTTTTGCCGATGATGCCGTCGATAAAGAGCATGCTGATTTCGCGCTGTCTTTTAAGGATATGCAAAGAACCCAGAAGAATCTGGCGCTCCTCCTCGGAAAGGGTTTTGGCCAGCATGATCAGCGCGGTGCGTCCCCGGGGCTGGTAATTCCAGAAAAAGAGCAGATCCAGGGCATGGATGATCATGATCAACTCCAGATCCTTGGCATCGCCCGACAGGCTTTTGTCCATGGCACTGAGCGTTTCCATGACTTTTTTATCCGGAAAGAGCAGCTCCAGGCTGGTATAGGCCTCCAGAAGCCGGATCAACTTTTCCCGGTAATCACGTAGCCGGAGATGGATGTTTCGGTACCGGTCGGCGCCGCCTTCAATGACGCCGGCAACAAAGTCCGAGGCTGCCTTGGAGATAACCGCGGCCCATTTCTGCAAAACCGCATCGATTCCGGAAACCCCGGCCGCGGACAGGAGGCCGGCGATAATGCCATTAAAAACGATGGCAATGGGAATGGAAAGCATGCTGCGAAAAAGATTACCGGCGACAACGGTCTTGGGAAATCCCCGGAATGCGTTGTGACAGGAAAGGTAAAGCCCGTTGGACGCCGCCATGATCGCATACAGGGCCGAAGGACTGGTCGCGGTTGTGATTCCCAGGGATTTATCCAGAATCAGGGTTTTTACCACCCAATCGAGCAGCGGAACGGAAAAGCCCGTAAAGAGCAACGAATCGCCGATCCGCTCCCAGCTCACATAATCCCTCCACCCCAAAAGCGGCGAACTGCGCAGTCCGCCGCCGCCCAGAGTGGACTGAAGAATATTGCGCACACCGGTAATGCCGAACCAGATGAATGCACCGCCGAATTTGAGCACCCACCAGTCGTAGCTCAGGAAAAAACACAGAAACGCAGGGATAAATCCGATCGTCATCTTGATGATGATTTTCGCCAGGGTATTTAAATAGGACCAGGACAGTCGCAGCGTTTCCTCTTTTACCTGCGGCGGACAAAGATAAAGCTCGTTTCCGGCATCCTCATGAATTCCGCCCAGTGTAACGATATTTCCCGGAGATTCCATGCGGGTGGTGTGCTCCAGCGCCAGCCAGTCATTTTGGTGTTCGTAAGCCAGCCAGCCGAGGCCCGGAATTGATCCCGCCCAACCGAAGAAACGATTGAGCAGCGGAGAGATGCCTTTTCGCGGAATACAGGTTACCCGACGATAAGCGGTCATCCGGAAAGGAATGACCATGCGCTCGGCATCCGGGTGAAAAATTTCCCGGGTTGCCCGGCCGGGCAGGGTTTCCATGACCGCCAGCCCCATGCCGTGCATGCGCGGCGACGTTCCCGTCGAATCGCTGCCGATCCGGGATTTCAAGGGTGTTCCCTTGTACATCAGACGCAGTGAATTAATATCGTGCAGGATCGCCGCCAATTTCTCCAGGCGGTCGGCTTTGTCCGGACTGGAAGAAGCCGCTGTCTGATCCATGATATTGAGGATGATGCGTTTCAGCGTAATGACATTGCCTTCGTTGATCGCAACCTGAAGGCGACTGATCTCGGGAACAAGGGTGGTTTTGCCGCCCGTGTAGTCCTTGAGATTGAATGTCTCCAGTCGCGTGATCAACCCTTCGCAATCATAGATCAGCTCCAGCACATCCTCTGGACGCAGATCGGTCAGGTTCAAGGTGATGCGATACGCGGTGCGCAACTGAACCAGGCGATGCAGAAGTTCGCGGGGAGAGAGTCTGAGCAGGGGAGGAACATCGGGCCCATCCTGGACCGTTTGAGGATCGGGCAGCTCCGGATTCCGCGCCGGGCTCAGAAAACGCTCCAGAATGGTTTCAAAGTCCAGGCAGTTCATTTCCGCCACCAGCGTATCGTTTAGGATTTGCTCTTGCGGACTTGCCGAATCGCACTGATCGCGCAGCTCGGCAACTTTTTTCTCCAGATCCGGAAGGAGCTGGGTGTGAATGAATTTCGCCAGATGAAGCAAGGAAGTCTGGCCGGGTTTGACAAATGTCAAAAAAGCGGATGGATCAATGGGTTTCAGTAAAATGCCGTATGTTTCATTGATCACCGGAAGATGGCGACGGTTGAAGGCATCCAGAACCTGCAAGACCTGCTGCTGGCGGTATTCGGAAATCTGACGCCCTTCTTCCATCAGTGCCCGGACCGGCGCTTCCGTCAAAAAGCAGAGAAAGGCCTGGGTATCGATAAACCCTCTGGGAACCCAGATCAATTGCACATAGCGGCCGCGGAACCTGGCGGCATATTCGATGCCGATACGCATCGTGATTCCCATGATTTCGGCTGCCTCCAGAAGCTCGGCGGCAAACGGGGCCTGGATGTAATTGTAGTAAACCACGCGAAGCCGGCGAATCCCTTTGATCCAGGCATCCATGATCAGGTGCGTGGCAGACTTGCGGCCCTTGGTGTTCACATCGTGGACATGGTCGTCAAAAGCCAGTTGATTCCATTCTTCGGGCATTTCCAGCAGATGGTAGCGCTGCAGTTGCTTTCGCACGATGCGGGGCTTGCCCGTGGCAGTAACTCTGAAATCATGGGCCAGCAGAAGCTGGCGGTTGTAGTCTCCCTGAGATCGCACCAGTTCCTTCATGATCTGGAGCAGGGCACTGGCCGTGTTTTTGGGCATGTCGCCGTCCGAGGCGTTGAGCACCTCGTCCCGCAATGCGCGCAGGGCGCCGAGGCGCTCATCCTGTTTGCCGGCCTCAAGAGACTCCAGCAGATGGATGACGGCATAGGCAATGCGCAGTCCCCTGGATTCAGCCAGTTTTTTTATGCCGTGAGGGTGGAAATGAGGATAAAACTTGCGTTTATTATATTCCTGACGTTTATCCCGGTTCAACACGTCATTGACGATGGTCAACAAAACGTGATCCCGTCTGTCAAACATGATGCCGGACAATTTGCGCATGATCAATTTCTGCCTCTATTCGTCAATACATCTCAGGCAGTCCTGAGGAAATCGAAATGTACCTTTCCCCACCAGACTGACCTCAACCAGGGCATCGGAATCATTGATGGCGGTATCGGGATCGGTAATTATGCCATGGGTTCCGACATAAGCATCCATAAAACTTTCCCATCCATCATCCGTTGACTTTTTAAAAATCTCAACTTTTTGTCCTTTACGAAACCCCATAATTCCCCCTTCCTTATAAACCCCCATGCGTTCTTGATACACGAACTCGCTTCCCCCTTTGGAAAAAAGGGGAAGGTCGCTCCTATTTCTCACTTCTCATATTCATACTGACGCAGCCGCGACGCCATGTATGACGCCATCGTTTTCCGGGCACAGGTACAGCACTGGGTCCGCGGATCGGCGACCGGTATAACGGACTGATGCTTGTTTCGAATATACGCGAGATATCCGGCAGTCCCCATGACCGCGCCACAACTCTCGCAATGGATTAATTTCTGCCGGTTCAGAATCGTCCCGCACAACGACAGGACCCGCTCTCCATTGAAATCTTCCATTCTCATGGCCCCGGTGGGGCAGTTGGCGGCACAGGCCCCGCACAAAACGCATCGTGTTTCGGTAATGGAAAAATCAGTTGGGCCGGGTCGATCAAAATCAAGATACCCCATCTTCAGGGCTTCGACCTTTATTTTGTCCCGGCAGATTTCCACACAGCGTCCGCATCGGGTGCAAATATCACAGCGAAGGCATCGGGCGGCCTCTTGCCGAACCCTTTTTTCCGGATAACCGGTTTCAACCTGCTGAAAGGTTTTCCGCCTTCGGTCAATGGGCAGCAGGGACATGACGGGTCGCTTCAATTCCATTTTGACCCTGGCCGGTATCTCTATCCAGTCGATTCTTCCCCTTCGAACCGGAACCGGGGGCATCCTGGGCTGCGGAATTTCCGAAAGATATCGGTCAATGGCATCTGCCGCACGTTTGCCGCCGCCAATGGCTTCAATCACGGTGGCAGGCCCCGAAACCGCATCTCCGGCTGCAAAGACTCCGGGAACCGAGGTTTTCATGTTGACCCTGCTGGCAAAAAGGGTATTTCTGCGGGTCCATTTGAGTCTAGAAATAGAAGACAGGCAGTCCTGATCCACCTGCTGTCCGATAGCGGAAATCACCGCATCGGCTTCAATCAAGAATTCACTGCCTTCAATCGGAACCGGAATTTTTCGGCTGCTGTCTTCCTGTTCGATCAACTCTGCGCGAATACAACGAAGTGCCGTAACCCGGCCATTCTGGCCGGCTCCCGTTCCGATTACGGCAACAGGAATGGTCAAGAATGAAATCCGGACCCCTTCTTCCTCGGCCTGCTCGACTTCCTCGACATCTGCGGGCATTTCGGAGCGCGCCCTGCGGTATGCCATCATCACATCCTTGCAGCCCAGCCGCAGGCAGGTTCTGGCGGCATCGATGGCCACATTGCCGCCGCCAACGATCACAACGCGCTCACCCGGAATCTTCCAGTCTCCCAATGCCACGCGTCGTAGCAGATCAATGGCTTGAATGGCCTGAGGATAATCCGTTTCGCCGGGAATATTGAGTTTAAACGATTTATGGGCGCCAATCGCAAAAAAGAAGGCTTCAAATCCTTCGGCCTTTAAGGAATCCAGGGTAACATCTTTTCCAAAATTTGTATTGAACTGAAAATCCACGCCCAGTTCTTCGAGCATGGTCACTTCCAGGTCGATGATTCGGCACGGAAGCCTGTATCGGGGGATGCCGAGCAGCATCATTCCACCGGCCGTCGGCAGCGCTTCGATAACCCGGACGCCGTATCCCTTCAGACTCAGGTAATACGCCGCGCTCATGCCGGCGGGCCCTGCGCCGACGATACAGACCTTCTGGCCTTTATCCGGTTCCTTTGGCGGATTGACATACCGCCCTTCCCGCATCGACTTTTCCGCGGCAAACGCCTTTAAATATTTAATGGAAACCGGGCTGTCGATTCTGCCCCTCACGCACATCATTTCACAGGGCCGGGTACAGACCAGTCCGCAAACCCAGGGAAACGGGTTGTCTTTTCGAATCACTTCAATGGCGTCCGCATCCCGTCCCATACCAATCAAGGTGATATAGGTCGGAATGTCCATACCGGCAGGGCAGGCCATCTGACAGGGAGCCGGCGCCATTTTGACGCATTCTCCCGTTGCACAATTGTGGGTTTCTACATGACTGACAAACACCTCATGGTGTTCTGTCAGCGTCAAGTCCACAAACTCCCCGGTTTTTCTGCTGATATCGTCCGGGCCTTCTTTCATGATTTTCCGTGCAAAGGATTCCATGGACTGCAAATGGTCCGCTCCGGCCCTTCCCCAAGCCACGTCCCGCATCAGCTCAAGGATTTTTCCGGTCCTTCGCCGGCTTTTGGGATCGATCAGGTTTCCGGTATCCAGGATGCGTTCAAGTTCGGTAATCGCGGCATTCACCGGGCACCCCTTTTCCATGAGGGTTTCTGCTTCCACATCTTCCGGTTCAGGCCCGGGGGCAAGTGGTTTTTTCCGCAATACCGGCATTTTTTGTTCGATCATTCCAAATTCCAGGCAGTGCGAGGGGCATACCGTCACACAGGCCGGTTTCAGTCCCCGATCGATTCGGTCCATGCAGAAATCACATTTTATTGCCTGGCGTTTTTCCGGATCCCATTGCACCGATCCCCAGGGACAGGCGGAAATACAGGTTTTACATCCGATGCACAGCAAGGGATCCACATAAACGATCCCATCCCTGGGGCGCTTTTTCATGGCGCCTGCCGGACAGACTGCCACACACCAGGGTGTTTCGCAATGGAAGCAGGACATCAATATATGGGATATCCTGGGCGGCCCGTCGATTACATGGGGGTCGTCCGGAACGATCTGGCAGAGTCTTGAGCCGGACGGAAGGGATTTATTGCTCTCACACTGGACTTCGCAGCTATGGCAGCCGATACATTTCTTTCTATCCTGAAACAAGTAATAGTTGCTCATAATCTTTTTTCCCATCAGACGGGTTTCAGAAAACGAAGGACTCGCGCAAGGGGCTTAAGCCCTGCCCGACCTTCGAGATTATGTTCAAGCATGCTTCCCCACGTGCTACCCATATTCTTAAAATTGCCCTTGGAATCAGCTTATCGTAGGATTTATATTTTATCAAGCACGATGACCGGGTACCTTCCCCTGAATTGTTCTGTCAAATTCGTCATTGGAACCGTATGCCCTACAAATATGAACCCTTTAAAAATGAATATGCGCGGCTACAACCAATCCGCATTGAATTACGGCGCTGATTCATCGGAAATTGACATTTAAACGAAAAATATTATTACTTAATAATAATTACTTTATAGAAACTTGCATTTCATATCGTTCCCCCCATCCAACCGGAAGTACAACGGTATTTTTCAGGAGGAGCACCGTGAAAAAAGTCTCGGATGGCACCGCGCTGGTAAAGACCACCAACGACGCCTTTAAGGAAGTTGCCGGGAGGGCCGCAAAAGTGGGCGAGCTGGTCGGTGAAATCGCGGCCGCATCTACGGAGCAGGCCTAGGGCATCAAGCAGGTGAACGTCGCGGTCACGGAAATGGATAAGATCAGGTTGCCGTAACCGCCGAGGAATCGGCCTCGGCATCCGAAGAGTTGAACGCCCAGGCCGAAGAGATGAAAGGCTTTGTTGCCGATCTATCTGAAATGGTGGGCGGACAAATCGCTCTAGCGACCGTCAGCGCCCGCACCATCAGACGTCAGAAAGCAGGAGACCATGCCAGGCAAGCACCAAAAAAAACGCCGGCCATCGCAAAACGACTTGCACGGGGAAGGGCTCCGGCACGCCGTTGGTCCAAAGAAGTTTATCCCGATGACATCATTCCCATGGATGAGAGTGATTTCAAGGAGTTCTAATCCCCGGAAGAACCGACGGTTATCAAAGCGTTAAACAGTCATAACGGACACGGCAAACCGATCGGCACTGAGATTTTATCATTCGGAAGAGCTTAAGAAAGCGACTGTGTCTTTGCCTCTTTTGATGGATGGAAATTCTTTGCTACCATTCCGGATTGCCTCGCTGCATCTCGATGTGCTCGCAGATTTCCTTGAGCACAAAATACCGGGTCAGGGCCCTTGCAATTTCTGCATCGGTTGGCGTTTCGCCGGTGATCTCCGAAACATAACTTCGAATGGCGTCAATGGCGGTCTCAAGCTGATTCCCATATCCCTCATGCGTCATGAAGACTCCTTTTGCCGGTTTTGAAAGCCGATCTGATACAGTTTCATGATCAAGCCCCCGGATAGCGCAATTCCCCCGCTGGTCATGAACAGGGCATGAGAGCCGATGGTTTCGTAAAGATACCCGCTCAAAAAGAATCCCGCCATCAGTCCCATGCCGTAGCTGACCGCGTTATTGACCGCCTGCCCAAGCGTTTTGGAAGCCTCGGAGGACAGGGCATCAATATACAAGATACTGGCCATGTGAAAGGCCCCGTATGTAAATGCGTGCAGCACCTGGGTGATCAGGATCACGGGTCCGGTGTCGACAAAGGCGAGCAGAAACCAGCGCATCGCCGCAATGCTGAGAGAAAAGACCATGACGGTTTCCAGTGAAAACCGCTTAAATAAACGCCTTGAATGGATCATTACGATGATTTCGGCAGCCGATGCCACGGCCCAAGAGATACCGATAAACGATTTTCCAAAACCCAGTTTCTCCAGATGGATAGAGAAAAAGCCGTAATAGGCTCCGTGGCTGAGCAGCATCAAAAAGGCGCAGATCAAAAAGACGATGCTCTTGCGGCTCATCAATTGCCCGGTGCCAGTGGAAAGCCCCTGGAGTTTGGCGGTGCGGACGGAAGGCACTCCCAGGGAAACCATGGATTGAACCAGACCTCCCGCCAGAATCAGCGGCAGAATGATGCCGACAGGATAAGCATCGATCACGCCGCCGACCAGAATAACAACGGCAATGAAGGCAATGGAACCCCATGCCCGTGTCTGACCGTATCGCAGTTTCTCCTTTCCCAGCACATCCATGGTGATGGCTTCCAGAAAGGAGATGATGGGGGAGAAAAAAATCCCGTACCCAAGGGTGATCATCACCAACCACTCGAAACGGGTGGTATACAGATAAAGGGACCAGAGCACCGCACTGGCGATATTACAGGAAATATAGATGGCCCTTCTGGCCTGAAGTCGATCGGCCAGCATGCCCCAGAGCACGGGAAACAGCACCAGGAGGATGGAGCGCAGGGCCGAAAGCACGCCGATCTGAAAACCGCTGAGTTTGATGTGGTACAGATAGAGGTTAAAATATGGCAGATAAATGCCCATGACCCCGAAATACAGAAAATACTGGGCACGAATCAGCAGTTTCAGCCTGCCGGCAGGTTCACCTTGCATGATGAACCGCTCCTGGCAATGCACGGCAATGCATTTTCATACACTTTTTTTTAATCGGAAAATTCCCCATGGCATAATGTCTTAACACAATCTTTAACCTGTTTTCCAGTTGTTTTGATTCCCGGATCACTTTTTGCGCTGACCCGCAGAGATCGGCTGATCATTGGCATCAGAAAATATCATTGACATAAGCCGGATTTGAATATAAGTGAAAAGTAACGCATATCGCCTTATTTTTGCCAGCAACTTGTTGATTTTTATTGAATAAATACCACTTAAAAAGATAATCGCTACCACGTTTTTTTTGTGTTTGATCAATAAATGCTGGCAGGAGGCAAAGAACGACAAGGCTGGGCAGAAACGGGTATCATAGCCCGTGTTACAGTTCAAAAGAAGACGATATGTCCAGGATTCAGAAACCATCGGTGCAACCTTCATAGGAGGCCGACCATGCCGAGAAACCCGATCGAAATTTCGGATAAGGTGGAGTATCTGTCCGTGCTCGATGAAAACGGCCAGGTGGACCGGGCGCTTGAACCGAATATCCCACCGGATCTGCTACAGAAACTTTATCGTTCAATGGTGCTGGGAAGACAATTCGACCAGCGCCTGCTGAGCCTTCAACGACAGGGCCGCATCGGAACCTTTCCCCCCATCACTGGACAGGAAGCCGCCCAATTGGGCGCCGTCGCACTTCTGCGTCCTTCGGACTGGATGGTGCCATCCTTTCGTGAAACAGTCGCTGAAGTATGGCGCGGCCGTTCGCTGGAAAGCATCATCCTGGCCGGCAACGGCTTTAACGAAGGCGGCCGGGTGGATGCGGACAAGAACAACCTGCCGGTCGCAATCCCGGTTGCCTCCCAGGTACTGCATGCCGTTGGCCTGGCCTGGGCTATCAAATACCGGCAAAAGGACGATGTTGCCATGGCTTTCTTCGGCGATGGCGCCACATCCCAGGGTGATTTTCACGAAGGACTCAATTTCGCCGCCGTCTATCAGGCACCGGTCATCTTCGTCTGCCAGAACAACCAGTGGGCCATCTCCGTCCCGCGATCCAAACAAACCCGCTCCAAAACCCTGGCTCAAAAGGCCCTTGCCTACGGCATGCCGGGGATTCAGGTTGACGGCAACGACATTCTGGCTGTTTATCTGGCGACACGGGAAGCCGTGGAACGGGCACGGGCTGGCGGCGGCCCGACCCTGATCGAATGTGTCACCTACCGCCTGCTGATGCATACCACGGCCGATGACCCCAAACGCTACCGCAATGACGAAGAAGTGGAAATCTGGTCGCACAGAGACCCGCTGGTGCGATTCGAGAAGTATCTCACGGATAAAGAGCTGCTGAACGCTGGAAACGTTGCGTCTACCCTGGAAGCGGTGACTTTACAGATTCAGGCCGCTGTGGACAACGCTGAAGCGCAAATGAAACAATTGGGTAACCCGCTGGACATGTTCGATCATGTCTACGCCGAGCTTCCGCCGCATCTTATGTCCCAAAAAGAAGCACTGGCCCATGAACTGTCTCTGATTGAGGAGGATAAGAATCATGGCTAAAATGACGATGGTACAGGCACTCAATCTGGCCCTGCGGCAGGAGATGGAAAAAGACGATCGGGTTATCGTTCTGGGAGAAGACGTGGGATTGGACGGCGGAGTCTTCCGGGTTACCGAAGGTCTGTTCCAGCAATTCGGGGAAACCCGGGTCGTGGATACGCCCCTGGCCGAGTCCGGTATCGTCGGGATGTCCATCGGCATGGCTGTCTACGGATTGAGACCCGTGTGTGAAATTCAATTTTCCGGTTTCGACTATCATAATTTTCACCAAATCGAAAATCACGCTGCCCGCCTCAGGTGGCGCTCCCAGGGCCGCTTCAGCGTTCCCATGGTTTTAAGGGCGCCGTACGGGGGGGGCGTCCGTGCCCTGGAACACCATTCCGAAAGCAGGGAAGTATTCTGGGCACACATTCCCGGGATCAAGATGGTGATTCCTTCCGGCCCACGCAATGCGCGCGCGCTTCTGGTCAGTGCCATCCGAGATCCTGATCCGGTCATCTTCTATGAACCCAAGGCCCTGTACCGGGCCTTTCGCGAAGATGTGCCCGAAGAAGAGGAAACCCTGCCATTAGGCCGCTCCCAGGTGGTTCGGGAAGGCAAAGACCTGACCCTTATCGCCTATGGCGCCATGATGCGTCCGGCGCTTGCGGCCGCCGACGAATTGAAGGAAAAAAACGGCATCGAGGCGGAACTCATCGATCTTTTGACCATTTCGCCGCTGGATGACACACTTTTTGTACAATCTGTAAAGAAAACGGGACATGCCATGATCATCCACGAAGCGCCTCAAAGTTTCGGACCCGGCGCGGAAGTGGTTGCACGCCTGGTTGAAAAAGCTTTTTTCCATCTGGAAGCCCCCATTGCAAGGGTGACGGGTTACGATATCACCATTCCGCTTTTCAGTCGTGAACACGCTTATCTTCCCAATGCGGCACGAATCGTCCACAGCGCGCGGGTTTTACTTTCAACACCCTGAACCTTTTGCAGGCAAGTGTTTTTTTCAGTATCCGGGGGGTTTTATAATTGCGGATGGGCTTGTTACGAGCCCGTCAATCTTTGAGTGGGAGGTGAATTCATGGCCAGATCTTTCCGACTGCCCGATCTAGGGGAAGGAATCCACGAAGGTGAGGTCATTGCCGTACGTGTCAAAGTGGGGGATGCGGTCAAGGAAGGAGATATCATCCTGGAAGTGGAAACGGACAAGGCGACGGTTGAAATCCCTTCCCCCTATACCGGGACAGTGGTACAAATCCTTGTCAAGCCCGGCGATCTGATCAAAGTCGCCGACGTCATGATCAATTTCGACGGCGGTGAGGAAACATCCGCCGAACCTGAAATCATTACCGGCACGCCCCCAGCAGGTCCCGGCAAAATAGCCCCGGATGCGCCCGAAACGCCGCCGAAGCAACCGGACACAGGACCGATTCCGGCCTCTCCGGCCACCCGGCGGCTGGCCCGGGAGTTGGGAGTTGATCTTCGCAGCATTACCCCCAGCGGCCCGGCCGGCCTGGTTACCGCGGAAGATGTGCGCGCCCATGCCATAAAGGGACCTGCGCCTGACCAGCCCAAGCTCACGCCGCCTGAAGGCGCGGCCGAGAGTCGCCCCCTTGTCACGACGGTTCCGCCCCTGCCCGATTTCAGACTATACGGTCCGGTCAAGCGCATGGCGCTTCGATCCATCCGAAGGGCCACGGCCAAACAGATGGCCCTGTCGTGGTCTCAAATCCCCCATGTCAACAGCCAGGATGCGATAGACATTACCAGGCTGGAAACATTCCGCAATAAACACATGGCAGCCATTCAGGCCAAGGGGGGTCGCCTGACCCTGACGGTGTTTGCGCTGAAAGCGGCGGCCACGGCCCTTAAGGCCTTTCCCAATTTCAATGCCAGCCTGGATGTTGAGGCCGGCGAAATTGTCCTTAAAGATTATTTTAATATCGGCGTGGCCGTGGACACTCAGGACGGCCTGATCGTTCCGGTTATCCGGGACGTGGATCGCAAAAGCCTTACGGACCTGGCCATCGAACTAAACGAAACAGTGCAGCGGACACGGGATCGCAAAACCAGCCTGGAAGACATTCGGGGGGGCACGTTTACCATTACCAATGCCGGCGCCATGGGAGGCGGTTTTTTTACCCCGATTATCAACTATCCCGAAGTCGCTATTTTGGGGATGGGTCATGCCGGCTGGCAACCCGTGGTCATTGAAAACGGCCAGGGCCTGCGCGAAATCGTTCCGCGCCTGATGATGCCCGTTGTGCTTTGCATAGACCACCGGGTCCTGGACGGCGCCGATGCCGTCCGTTTTCTGAAAATGATAAACAGTTCCCTCCAGGATCCCGAAGAACTGTTGATGACGATGGTGTAGCCAACAAGGCCTTAACAATTCAGACAGGATACGCAAACCATGGTGATGGGAGAACTGACGCAGGAGGCAGAGCTTATCGTAATTGGCGCTGGACCGGGCGGTTACGCTGCCGCTTTTCGGGCAGCGGACCTGGGAATGGACGTCACCATGGTGGATTTGTCAGAGCGTCCGGGCGGGGTTTGTCTGTTTCGCGGCTGCATCCCGTCTAAAACCTATCTTTACATCTCCGAGCTGATCCACGATGCCCGGCGGGCCGGACCCATGGGTGTTTTTTTCGCTCCGCCACGCATCGACCTGAATGCCTTGCGAAACTGGAAAAACCAGGTGGTGGACAAACTGGCCGAAGGGCTGATGACACTGAACAACAAAAGAGGGATTCAGTTGATCAAGGGGCGGGTCGAATTTGAAAGCTCAAACACGGTCCGCCTGCACGAGGCCAATGTCAGCCATATTACTTTCAAACATGCCATTTTGGCCAGCGGTTCCCATCCCATCCCCTTTCCCGGCACGCCCCGGCATCAGGGCAGCCGGATCATGACCTCAACCGAAGCACTGGAGCTTATCGATATTCCCGAAAGTCTCCTGATCATCGGCGGGGGCTATGTGGGCCTCGAATTGGGCAGTGTCTACGCGGCGCTGGGAAGCCGGGTGACAGTGGCGGAACTGGGGGGCAGCCTTTTGCCCGGCGTGGACCCGGACTTGATCAGAGTACTGGAGCGGCATCTCCGGGAATTGTTTCACGCCATTTTTCTGAATACCCAGGTGCTCGATCTGAAAGAGACACCGGATTCGGTGGAAGTTCAATTCAAAGGCGAAGCCGACCCTGCGGGTCAACGATTTGACCGCGTTCTGGTGGCTATCGGTAGAAAACCCAATTCGTCGGGACTCGGGCTGGAAGTTGCCGGAGTTGCAGTGGATGCCAAAGGTTTTGTACAGGTGGACGAACAACAGCGCACCAGCAATGCCCACATCTTTGCCGTCGGGGATGTCACGGGCGGGATGATGCTGGCCCACAAGGCTTCGCGCGAGGGCAAGATAGCAGCAGAAGTCATTGCCGGCAAGCCGTCTGCTTTTGATGCCAGGGCCATCCCGGCCGTGGTTTACACCGATCCTCAGATTGCCTGGTGCGGACTGACCGAAATAGAAGCCCTGCGGCGGAATATTCCCACGGAGATCCGGCGCTTCCCCTGGAAGGTCTCGGGACGGGCGTCGACCATGGGCATTGAGGACGGCCTGACCAAAATGATCATCGCTCCGGATTCCCAGAGAATTCTTGGCGTGGGCATTGCCGGCCGGGATACCGAAGGCCTTATTTCAGAAGCCGTCCTGGCCATTGAAATGGGCGCTCTGGTACAGGACCTGGCCCTGAGCATTCATCCCCATCCCACCTTGTCCGAAACCGAGGGGGAGGTGGCTGAAATATTCATGGGCAGTTCCACTCACGTGCTGGGTCCCAGGCTGAACAAGCCGAACTTATAATATTTTCGCGTCGCCCATAAAACGCATCGATTTCGGCCGGATGGCAACTTTCCACGAAATGATTATAATTAAATGGTAGCGGATGTTGGAATGATCTGAAATCGGAAAGGAGGCCGCCAATGATTCTAAACGATGTATTGAAACGACGCCAAAAATGCCTGCTTGAATGCGAGCAAAAGCAAGAATTGTGCGAATACAAATCGCCTCACGATCATGACTGTGAGGAGAAACGGGATGCGTGCGGGAATGACTGTGAATTTGACCATTCACCCAATTGATGAAGTCGTAAAAAATCATAAATTGGGATGGCAACGTAGCGGTATTCCGCCTGTTCAAGATCAAGATTGGCAAAGCATGTCGATGCGGCGCACATAAAATACGCCGCATCGACAGAGTTTGAAGCTTAATGACGTGATCAGCCCCACCTGAATCAGCGCTGCAATTTAATCACAAAACTGTCCCGTCGATGGAAATCCGCCTGCTGACCGAGATGTGCGAGCGCCCAGTAGCTCGTCTCACCACTCTTGCATGTGATAACGGCACTGATGCCGATCTCCAGGACTTGGCCTGGCTGGATGATCCTTTCCGGATCAATTTCCAGGGAAAGCGACAAAGCGCTTGAATGGCGCTGGACGTCAAACGAAAGCGCCTCAAAGGCCATATCCTCTTGCATCCCTTCCCGATATGCGGCAAAGCGAAAAACATTCCAGTGGCCGGCTGGAGAGAGATTAAATTCCCAATATGGGGAAGAATCCTTGGCAGCCATGAAGAACTCGAAACAGGTTTCTTCCCACAGAGCGTTCTTACGGGCCGGCAAATCCGCCGGCAGGGGGATCATGATTTCCGATAGATGCCCCAAAAGCTCATACCGGATGGCGAGTCTATTGGAAACTCTGGAGATCTCGCCTTCAATTTTTAGACTGGGCGCCGATCCGGCTTCAGGAAACGGCTGAAGGGCAAAACGCCGGGAGCTCATTTCAGGAAACCACCCAAAGCGCACAGTCAGTCGACTTTCCCAGCACACTTCGAGAGACGCTGCCCATGAAAAAGGCGTTGCCGGCCCCCCGCCTTCCCACCACCACCGTACCGTAGCCCCCTTCCCTGGCTTCCTCAACAATGGCACTGCCGATATTATACAGGCGCTCGATCATTTTCAGATGAATCTGACTGTCCTGAAAGCCGGCTTCTTTAAATCGCTGCAATGCCAGGGCATAAAAATGATCGATGCAGCGCTTGCTTCCCTGGATAAGAATCTTGTCGATTGTCTCCGTAGGCTTCTCTATTTCCAACGGGCAGAAATCGCTGAATCTGGGCATGACATGAAAAAGGGTAATCGCAATATCGGCATTTCCTGCCGTCATGAAACTAAGATGATCAACGGCCCTCAGGGAGCTCTCGGATCCGTCAACCGCGATCATGATGCGGGTTGAGGTAACCTGACCGTCAATGACCCAGACCGGAATGATCCGGGAGTGTTCCAGAAGGTTTGAGGTGATGCTGCCTGAAAAGGTTTCCTGAAGCCGGGAAATCCCCCTTCGACCCACGGCAATGGCGTCATAGTGGCCTTGCTGGGCATATTCGATGATGTCCTTGGCATGTCCCAGTTTTCTGGGCTGGGTGACCACTTGAATATGGCCGGAATTCACCCCCAGATCCGTCATCTTCTTTTTGTATTTATCCAGCAAAGCCCGTGAAGCGTCTTCATGTTTTTGTGCCAGATGATTCAGATCCATTTGCTTCAGCCCATCAGTTTTGGCTTCTTCCAGTAAAAAATGTGAAATGGACGGCTGCACATGGTACAATGTATAGGTCAGGTTTTTTACCGCTGAAGAAATCTTTACTGCATAGTGAATGGCGTTTCTGGAATGAATCGAATCATCTACCGGAAGAAGTATTTTTTTCTCCATCGTTATCCTCGTCCCTCTGGGGTTATATAAAAGTATCACGTTTCAACGTCAAAAGGTTATCGGATTGATACCTTTCATTGATCTCCCTCCTTTGGGAAAGGAGGATTACCTTGTCTACGCGCTTGGGAATCTCCTCTGTCCACCAATTTCAAAGAGAGGGGTGTTCATGTGCAGGTGGTGTACTGAAAACAGTGTTCGGGCCGTCAATTACCGGATTATTGTTCACCTTTGGCTTTTTCAGACAAAATCATTTGATAGGCGGCTTTTCGGGAAATGCCGAATTTGAGTGCAATTTTCCTGGCAAGCTCACCCGGGCTTTCCGCCGGGTTCACGAGAAACTCCGAAACGCTGCTTTCCAGGGATTCGGCGGAAAGGGGATTGTCCTTGTTTTTCCCGGAAAACACCAGGGTACATTCGCCTTTAATCTCCCTGCGACCGGACAGATCCGCCAGCATCTCGGAAATGTGCCCCCGAATAAATTCTTCATACCGTTTGGTCATTTCCCGGCATACGACTCCGGAGCGATTTCCTAGAACCGCCAGCGCATCATTCAAAAAAGAGAGCACCCGCTTTGGAGATTCATAAAATATCAGGGTTCTGGGTTCGTTTTCAATATCCTTCAACAAGGCCATTCGCCGGGCCTGTTTTTTGGGAGGAAACCCCAAAAACACGAAGGCATCCGTGGGAAGGCCGGAAACGCTGAGGGCGGCAATGGCTGCGGATACGCCGGGAACGGGAATCACCTTGATGCCTGCCTGAATCGCCGCACAGATCAGCCGGTATCCCGGATCAGATACCGATGGGGTGCCGGCATCGGATACCAATGCAATAGAGATGCCATCCTGAAGTTTTTGAATGAACTGGGGAGCGCGTTCGGCTTCATTGTGATCGTGATAGGAAATGAGCGGAGATGAGATCTGGTACCGGGAAAGCATCCTGCCGGTAAGGCGGGTATCCTCGGCAGCCACCATGTCCACGCCGGACAACACGTTCAGGGCGCGCAGGGTGATGTCCTCGAAATTGCCGATCGGGGTTGCCACCACATAGAGCGCTCCCTTTTCAACACCTTGCGGCGTGTCAACGACCGGTAAGTTCAAAGGCATTTTTGATAAGCTCGATGGTGTCCCGTCCGGAGTTTGAAAATATCGCCACCACATCAAAACGGGCCCGGACATGGCTTTGATGGGTGGACTTGAGATACTGAAGGGCTAGTTTTGAAATTTTGCGTTGTTTTTGAAGGGTGACGGCATATTTGGGGTTGCCGAAGGCCGCGGAAGATCTGGATTTGACCTCGACAAAGGCGATGGTTTCGTTGTCTTTGGCGATGATATCGATTTCCCCCATGCGGGTGCGGTAATTCTGTTCAATAATGCGGTATCCCTGCCGCTTTAAATAGAGCGCTGCCAGGGATTCATTATTTTTCCCGAAGATCTGAAAGGAATTGACCATGATCCGCCCGCTCCTTTACCCCTTTAAAGCTTTTCCGGTGAATGGGAGAACAGCCATAAAGCCTGATGGCTTCTTTGTGAAACGGAGTCGGATATCCCTTGTGAATGGCAAAACCAAAGTCCGGATAGTCTTCGTGATAGCGTTCCATCAGGCTGTCCCGGGTCACTTTTGCGATAATGGAGGCAGCCCCGATGGATATGCTCAAGGCATCTCCTTTGGGGATGGCTTCCTGCGACAGCGAAACCGGCAGGCTGAAAATCCCGTCAATCAACACGTGTTCCGGCATGGGAGAAAGGTTATTGACAGCCATGACCATTGACAGCAGGGAAGCCTTTAAAATATTTGTTCTGTCAATCTCGCCGGGATCCACGATGCCGATACCGATGGCATCGGCATGTTCATAGATCTGATGATAGAGCACCTGTCGCTTTTTTGGAGTCAGCTTTTTGGAATCCGTTACTCCCGAAACCGGAAAGGGAAAAGGGAGAATTACGGCGGCTGATACAACCGGACCGGCCAGGGGACCCCGGCCAGCCTCATCAACACCCGCGATTCGCGTCAAACCGCTCCGGCGTGCCTGATTCTCGAATCTCCACTGGTCAATCCCCATGTGGCCTTTTCAGGAGCGATCTTCTTTAATTCTGGCGGCCTTACCCTTCAATTTCCGAATATAATAAATTTTGGCCCGCCGTACATCTCCTTTTGAAACCACTTCAATCCGGTCGATAATCGGTGAATGCAGCGGAAAAATACGCTCAACCCCGATCCCGTAAGAAACTTTTCTGACCATGAAGGTTGCATTTGTGGTGCCTCTGCGCTTGCTGATCACCACACCTTCGAAAGCCTGAATACGTTCTTTTTCACCTTCCTTGATTTTGACATGAACCTTTACCGTATCCCCGGCTGAAAATTGCGGCAAATCCAGCCGCATCATTTCTTTTTCCAAAAGTTTGACAGTTTCCATGACTCCCCCAATAAATTGTTATCTAACGATTTGACAGATTAATATGTAAATGATCAGGATAATAAACCCCGAGTTTAACAGTCATTCCACCGATGGTCGCCCCAGCAGGCGATCCAGAATAATGGATGTCGCGGAACGGACAGACAGATGGTTATACTCCGTATTGCCGCGAATCGGTTCCAGAATATGATCCGCCGCTTCCATGCAATCCTGTGAAAGCCCCCATGCCGTGCCGAACACCAGCAGACAGGGACTTCCTGTTTCCAGAAGATCCCGGAACCGGGATATGGAAATGCCCCCGGGATGATTTTTTGCGCTGGTCACGACGATCCGGGGATACCCTTCTCCCCGCAGGGCGATGTCCTCACAAGCCTTTTCCAGGGTATCCTGAATACAGACCATTTCCAGTGCCTGACATCGCTTTGGATTATACACAGACCCTGAACCTGTTGTCCAGTGCGAAACCAGCGTCTTGACCAGCGCCTGTTGATCCTCAAGCGGGGTGACGATATAAAGCGCCCTGGCACCATAAGTTCTGACAGCCCTTGCCATGTCATGAATATCCAGGTTGGTCACCGCCGATGCGATGATCTCCCCGCGCTTATTGACGACCGGGTAATGGGCCAACGCCAGATATAGTTTGGGACTGCAGAATATGGTCAATGTCCAGACGCCACTGTTGAAGAATTCGAACCTCAGCCAGTGTGAGCTGGCGCTGCATCAATAAATCCTTGCGTTTCAAAACCGTACGGAT
Organism: Deltaproteobacteria bacterium; assembly: GCA_016219185.1. Classification (GTDB taxonomy): domain Bacteria; phylum Desulfobacterota; class Desulfobacteria; order Desulfobacterales; family Desulfatirhabdiaceae; genus RAAP-1. Next base: position 23,294 of record JACRBZ010000014.1, on the reverse strand, counting down.
CAGCGACGATTCCAGTCGCCATTTCTCAATTTGGGCATGATTGCCCGAAAGCAAAACATCCGGAACCGTATCGCCTTCGAAATTCGAAGGCCGCGTATAATGGCCGTGTTCCAGAAGGTTGTCGCTAAAGGAATCCTTTTGCGCGGATTCATCGCCCCCAAGAGCGCCGGGGATCAACCGGGTTACGGCTTCAATCAATACCATTGCCGGCAGCTCGCCGCCGGTCAATACATAATCGCCGATCGAAATTTCATCATCCACAAACTGCTGACAAATTCGCTCGTCGATGCCCTCGTACCGGCCGCAAATCAAAATCAGTCCGGGCTGCATGGAAAGTTCCGCGGCAATCTCCTGATTAAACACCCGGCCCTGCGGAGACAGATAGACCGTTCTGGCATCTGGCACGGATTTTGCCGCCCACCGAATGGCTGCGGCCAGAGGCTCCGGCTTCATGACCATACCGTTTCCGCCGCCATAAGGTCTGTCATCGGTCACCTGATGCCTGCCTGCGGCAAACTCCCGGATATTCACGGCAGATGCGGAAATGACACCCTGTTCAATGGCACGCCTGACAATGCCATGATCCCAGAAGCGCTGGAACATTTCCGGGAAAATTGTCAATGCGATAAAATTCATAGACGACTTCCGGCAATGACCTGCTTCTGCTGCCTTTGCCTCATAACAGACGATTTTCTTTTACAGGCCTTCAGGAAGATTCACCCGCATGATCTTCCGGTTCAGATCAATTTCCAGAACAACCGAAGCAATGGCTGGAATCAGAATTTCACCGGCATCCCGGGTTTGAACCACATAAACATCGTTGCTGCCGGTCTCGATGAGGGATGCGACAGTCCCCACAAGGTGCCCATCCACAGTAACCACCGACATCCCCACAATATCCGCCCAGTAATATGTGTCCGGCTCAAGTTCCGGCAGGCTGGATTTTTCCACCAGCAGATCCGAACCGGGCAGCGTTTCAGCCGTGTTGCGATCGGAAACCCCTTTTAACAAGAGAAGCAGCATGCGTCCCTGAGGCCTGGCATCCACAATCTCCGTCTTGCGGCTTCCGCCTTTCGGATCCCGAACGATCACGGAATGACCAGGCGCAAATAGTAAAAAGGATTCTGCCTCGCAGTGAATCTTGACATATCCCTTGATGCCATGGACGCCGACAATCTTTCCGATGGTCACACAGGTATCCGGATTCATTTTGCTTCAGCAGCCTTATTCGATGATTTCAAGGACCGTCCGTTTCTTGATCTTGGCGGAAGCTGCGCTCAGAATGGTTCGCATAGCCCTGGCCGTTCGCCCCTGTTTGCCAATGACTTTTCCCAAATCCTCTTTAGCAACCTTAAGCTCCAGCACCGAGGTCTGGTTCCCCTCGATCTCTGAAACCGACACCTGTTCGGGATGGTCAACAAGCGCTCGGGCAATGTAACCGATCAGATCTTTCATAGCTCCATCTCCTTGGCTGGCAGGCGAGAATCCAGAAATGACGTCATGATCAAGGACTTCAGGCAGGGATATCCGATATACCCTGTTTTTTCAATATGCTCTTGACCGTATCGGTCGGCGTTGCACCCTGGCCTATCCAATACTGAACGCGATCCGTTTTCAGGGTAACTTCAGCCGGAGTGTTCAGCGGGTTATAGGTCCCCAGATTTTCCAGGAATTTGCCATCCCTGGGACATTGCCCATCTGCTGCCACGATACGGTAAAAAGGTCGTTTTTTTGCGCCGTGTCTGGCCAGTCTAATTTTAACAGACATTTATTTCTCCTTGTAACGGTGTAATGGTTAAATTCACAAATTATTTAAATGGCGAAAAGCCTCTTCCGAACTTCTTGAGGCCGCCCTTGTTTATTTTCTTCATCATCTTCATGACATGGTCGTAGTTTTTCAGCAATTGATTCACATCCTGGACCGTTGTGCCACTGCCGCCGGCAATGCGCTTTCTTCGGCTGCCGTTGATAATGCCGTGCTTGTGACGCTCCAGCGGGGTCATGGAATTGATAATGGCCACAACCCGGCCCAGTTCTTTTTCATCCACCTGAAGATCCTTCAGTTGTTTGTTTTGACCCACACCCGGAATCATGTTAATCAGATCGGTCAAAGATCCCATTTTTCGAATCTGAATCATCTGATCCCGGAAATCCTCAAGGGTAAACTGGTTTTTTCGAAGCTTTCTCTCCAGCTCGACAGCCTGTTTTTCGTCCACCACGGATTGAGCCTTCTCAATCATGGTCAGGACGTCCCCCATTCCCAGAATCCGGGATGCCATTCGATCCGGATGGAACACTTCAAAATCGTTTAGTTTTTCACCAACGCCAATGAATTTTATGGGCTTATCGATGACCGTCTTGATGGAAATCGCAGCCCCGCCCCTGGCATCTCCGTCCATTTTGGTCAGAATCACGCCGCCGATATTCAGCGCATCGTTAAAGGCAGTGGCAATGTTCACGGCGTCCTGACCGGTCATGGCATCGGCCACCAGCAAAATATCCGATGGCTTCACCCGGTCCCGAATGCGGATGAGTTCCTGCATCAGATCCGTATCAACGTGAAGCCGGCCTGCAGTATCCAGAATCAGCGTATCCAGGCCTTCCCGCTGAGCCCGGTTTCTGGCTTCCATGCAGATGTCCACCGGATCCATTTCCGGGGTCGAAGGAAACACCGGAATCGAAAGCTGATCCCCAAGTTTCTTAAGCTGTTCAATGGCTGCCGGACGATAGACATCGGCAGGAACCAGATAGGGCTTTTTTCCTTTTTTTCTTAAAAATATCGAAAGTTTTCCGGCTGTTGTGGTTTTTCCGGACCCCTGAAGCCCAATGAGCATAATGGAAACCGGTCTTTCCCCCGACAGGTTTAAATCCTCCTGCCGCGAACCCATCAACCGGGTCAGTTCTTCGTTGACGATCTTGATGACCTGCTGGCCAGGCGTCAAACTGGACATGACTTCCTGGCCCAATGCCCGGTCCTTGATATCAGCGACGAATTTTTTGACCACCTTATAGTGGACGTCGGCCTCAAGAAGCGCCAGTCGCACTTCTTTCAATCCATCCTGAATATTTTTTTCAGACAGCGTTCCGTGACCCTTGAGCTGTTTAAAAATAGCATTCAGTTTGTCGCTGAGATTGTCAAACATAAAATTCACCTAATGGCGTTACTAAATCCTTGAAAATAATATGGGAGAAGTGGTATGTCAAGAAAATAGTTTATTTTTTATAAAAGGCCAAAAATATGAAAACTGGCATGAACACATCCACACAGATGGACATCAAAAACCTGAGCAGGGAACAACTGGGGGCCTGGCTGGAGGCAAACGGAATCAAACCCTACCGCGCCGGTCAGATTTTAAAATGGGTTTTTTCCCATCAAGTTGATCAGTTTAACAGCATGACGGACCTGGGTCAAGAACTGAGAGAAAAACTTGCCGCCCATTTTGTCATTTCCCGTCTGCAGATCGAGAGAGTTGAGACATCCCGGGACGGTTCCCAAAAATATCTTTTCAGACTGGCGGACGGCAACCATGTTGAGACCGTGCTGATTCCTGAAAAAAACCACTTCACCCTGTGCATTTCCAGCCAGGTGGGGTGTGCAATGGGATGCAAGTTCTGCCTGACGGCAAGAGGCGGTTTCATTCGAAACCTCACGGCCGGCGAAATCGTTTCTCAGGTCCGGGATATCAAAAAACATATCGGAACCCTGCCTCTATCCAACATCGTCCTGATGGGAATGGGGGAGCCGCTTGCCAATTATTCGAATGTGGTTCAAGCTGTTCGTATCCTGACTGACAGGGATTTTGGACTCGAATTTTCAACCCGAAAAATTACCCTCTCGACAGCCGGCCTGGTTCCGGAACTGCTGCAACTGGGAAAGGATGTCACGGTCAACCTTGCGATATCACTCAATGCAACGGACAATGAAACCCGCAGCAGGCTTATGCCCATTAATAAGAAATATCCTCTGGAAAATCTTCTGGAAGCCTGCCGGCAGTATCCCCTTGCACCCCGGAAACGCATCACATTTGAATATATTTTAATCCAGGGTATTAACGATTCTCCGGAAGACGCCCTGCGCCTGACAAAACTGCTGCGGCCCATCAGGGCCAAAATCAATCTGATCCCATTCAATGAACATCCCGGAAGTCTGTTCCGAAGACCCGATGAAAAAATCATCCTGAAATTTCAGGACATACTGGTTCAGCACCATTATACGGCCATGGTCCGAAACAGCAAGGGCCAGGATATTTCCGCTGCCTGTGGGCAGTTAAGGGCAACCCATGAAATCACTTGAAATTGAGATCAAGTTTTATATACCGGACATCGATTCCATCCGTGCCAGAATCCGCTCTCTGGGAGCCGAACCGAAGAGCAGCGGCTTTGAAACCAACATCCGGTTTGACGATAAAGAGATGCACCTGACTCAGGAGAAAAAACTGCTGCGACTCCGGCAGGATACCCGTTGCCGGTTGACCGTGAAATCACCGCCGGAGGATGCGGACACCGAGTTTAAAATCTTCAGGGAATTGGAAGTGGATATCAGCAATTCTCAAACAATGATTGCCATTTTGGGACAACTTGGTTTTTATCCCAGGCAGGTTTATGAAAAACAGCGGGAAACTTATCTTTTTAACCATACGGAGCTATGCCTGGACACCCTTCCGTATGGGCATTTTCTGGAAATCGAGGGAGGAAAAGACGATATTAGAAAGGCGGCCGAGGCCATCGGATTACCCTGGGGGAAAAGAATCACCGCCAATTACCTGTCCCTGTTTGCAACGCTTCAAAAGCAGTTGAATCTGCCATTTGAAGACGTCACTTTTGAGAATTTCAAGCAAACGGGAATAGACAAATCCCGGATCCATAAAATTCTGGAGGAAGGGGTTTCGCCCCTCTGAAAAATAAATTATGATCAGTCAGGATAATATGTCGCGCAGGCGTTATGGGATTCCCAGGTGGTAACGCTGTAAAGATAAACTGCCGAAGAATGGAAAGTATCCTTTAGTCCGCGCGCAATATAAAGCGCCAGGTTTTCCGAAGACGACGGAAAATGATCCCCAAACCCCTCAAGATCATTTAAAAAACGGTGATCCAACTTCTCGACAATGCGTTTGACCTCCTGCTTGATTTCTCCAAAATCCACCAGCACACCGGCCGCGTTCAATTCTTTTCCCCGAATGCAAACCTCGACCTTCCAGTTATGGCCATGAAGATTTTCACATTTCGCATTCACCATTTTCAGTTGATGCGCAGCCGCAAAATGCGAGACGACTTTGAGCTCAAACATAATTTTCCCCTCAATTGACCAGGGCTACCTTCCGGCAGAACCCCCTTTTAAAATATTTTTCAGTTTAGTTGAGAACTTGTCGGATTCCAGTTTTTTAAATTCCCGCAGCAGATCTTCCTGTTTTTTGCTGAGATGGACCGGTGTTTTGATATCAACCTGAATGATCTGGTCGCCACGTTTACCGTTTCTCAGAGAGGGAATGCCTTCTCCGGGAAAACGGAACAGTTCCCCGGGCTGCGTGCCCTTTGGAATCTTCAGGACTTTTTCCCCCTTTAATGTCGGAACAGTGATTTCATCCCCCAGAGCCGCCTGAATAAATGAAATGGGAACCGCGCAAATTACATCCACATTGTTTCTCTGGAAAAACTCATGAGGTTCAACATGAATGAAGACATAAAGATCACCGGCAGGCCCATTGTAGGAGCCGGCCTCGCCCTCGCCGGTCAACCTTAGGCGGGAGCCGGTATCAACACCACCTGGAATTTTTACAGACACTTTTTTATGAATAAGGACCTTGCCGGCGCCGCTGCATTCGGAGCAGGGATTGGTGATGATCTGTCCCTGGCCCCGACAGGACGGACAGGTGGTTCTAACCGTGAAAAATCCCTGACTTCGGGAGACCTGACCGCTTCCCTGGCAGTGCCGGCAGTTTTCCGGATATGTCCCTGGCTTACAGGCGCTGCCTTCGCACTGCGGACAGGTTGCCGTCTTTTCAAGGTCAATTTCTGTTTCCGTCCCGAATGCTGCATCCATGAAACTCAGGCGCATGTCGTAACGAAGGTCAGAACCTCTCTGGGTACGGCTCTGGGATCGGCTGGCTCCGGAAAACCCGAAAAGATCCTCAAAAATCCCCCCGAAACTTGAAAAAATATCTTCAAATCCGCGAAACCCTGAAAATCCCGCACCCTCTAGCCCCTGATGGCCGTATTGGTCATAAATCTGCCGTTTCTGGGTATCCTGAAGCACTTCATACGCTTCGGCAGCTTCTTTAAACTTTTCTTCAGCAGCCTTGTTGCCGGGGTTTTTATCCGGGTGATGCTTGATGGCCTGTTTTCGGTAGGCTGATTTAAGTTCGGCTTCTGTGGCATCCCGGCCTACGCCAAGAATTTCGTAATAGTCCCGTTTAATCGTCATGGAGAATCCTGAAGGTAATCGATACTGATCTATGAATAGAAAGTAAAACCCGTGTAAATAAACATCCGTTAAACACTAATGCAATAATCGATGTTGTCAACCCACAAACGGACGCCGGATCACCGTATCTTTTTTCCAGCGTTCATCATCCCGGAAGGAATACTCGATATTGTAATGAAGCCCTCTGCTTTCTTTTCTGTGCATGGCGCATTTGATGATCAACTCGGCAACCATTGCAATGTTCCGCAGTTCAATCAGATCAGCGGACACCTTAAAATCCCAATAATATTCCTGAATTTCACCTTGAATGATTTCGATTCGGCGCCTTGCCCGGTTCAGTCGCTTGTCCGAGCGAACAATTCCCACGTAGTTCCACATAAAACGACGAATCTCATCCCAGTTTTGAGTAACCATGATCAGTTCATCGCCATGTGTCGTACCAACCTCATCCCAGTCGGGAGCATCGGGCGTTGCCCTGAAATCCATGGTCTGAAGATCCTTTACAGCCTGCTCCGCTGCGGAATCCGCATACACCAGCGCTTCGATCAGGGAATTGCTTGCAAGTCGGTTGGCCCCGTGAAGCCCGGTACAGGCCGTCTCTCCAATGGCATAGAGCCTGTGGATATCCGTTCGACCGCACATGTCCGTGGAAACACCGCCGCACATGTAATGGGCTGCCGGCACCACTGGAATGGGCCCGGCTGTCATATCCAGGCCGAAACTGAGGCATTTCTGATAAAGATTGGGAAACCGTGATTTGATAAATTCCGGCTTTTTATGGGAGATATCTAGGTAAACCGAATCATCTCCGCTTTTTTTCAATTCGGTGTCAATCGCCCGGGCCACCACATCTCTACAGGCCAGGTCTTTTTGGGGATCGTATTTTTCCATGAACGCATGGCCTGCGGAGTCCATCAGAATTCCGCCCTCGCCCCGAACTGCTTCGGAAATCAGGAAATTCTTGGCATCCGGATGATACAGGCAGGTGGGATGGAACTGAACAAATTCCAGATTCGCAACGGTGGCGCCTGCACGGTATCCCATGGCAATGCCGTCACCCGTGGCAATATCGGGATTACTGGTGTAAAGATAGACTTTGCCGGCGCCGCCAGTTGCCAAAAGGGTGATCCTGGCTTCAAAGGTATGGACCTGGTGGGTAAAACGATCCAGAACATATGCGCCGCAACAAAAGGCCTCATGCGTTGTGGTCACCAGCCCACGTTTCATTCGCGTGGAACAGGTAATCAAGTCAATGGCAATATGATTTTCAATGACACGGATGCGTTCATGTTCCCGGACATGCGCAACCAGAATTTTTTCCAGTTCCAGGCCAGTCATATCCTGGGCATGAACAATCCGTTTCTGGGAATGCCCCCCTTCACGGCCCAGATCAAAATTCAGCGCCCCTTGATATCGCTGCTCTTCCTTCAGATTAAACCTGACCCCCAGATCAATGAGCTCACGAATCCGATCCGGCCCGGACTTGACCACTTTTTCGACGACTTCCCGGTTACAAAGACCATCTCCGGATGCAAGGGTGTCCTGAATATGAAGGTCAAAAGAATCCACTTTGCTGAAAACAGAAGCAATTCCTCCTTGAGCCTGGGTGGTGTTGCTGTCCATGATGCCTTTTTTGGTTATCAAAACAACTTCGCCAAAGTCAGCCGCCTTCAGAGCAAATGCCAAACCAGCCACGCCGCTGCCTATCACTAAAAAATCCGTTTGAATGTTCACAACAATCCCCTTCACTGTTATTTCATCAGCGAATCAATGAATACGACCGTTTCCTCCTGGCAAAGAACCCGATTAAAAAACCAGCCAGAAGCACACCTCCCCCTGCCAGAAACCATTTGAAATTCTGGTCAAACGTGGTTTTTCCGATCTCTGCTTCCAACTGTTCGAGTTTTTTGCCCTGTTCGGAAACCCTGGCCAGGGCATCTTCATAATCGGCTCTGAGCTTGACAACTTCCTGTGAATCCTTTTTCAATGTCTGAAAACTGTCATTCAGCGACTGGAATTGCTTGCTGCAATTCTGCTGATCGGCGGCAAGCTTCTCGTTTTCTTCCTTCAGCCGGCGGACATCTTCCTGGGGCATTCCGGATTGGGCGGTAAGGTCGGCATATTTTTTTTCAAGCACCTTAAGCGCCACGGAACTCGGCATCTGCGTTGACAAAAAGCGGCTGAGAACCCACCCTTCCTTGTCGTCCGAAAGCTTTATTTTAGTCCACTCATCTCCATACTGAATAACATTCACCTGGTCACCTGACGTCAGGATATTGACAATTTTTTTATCATTCCCCGGTTCCTTGCGAACCGTAAGCCTGATATTCTCTGAAACGTAAACATTTTCTGCCCACGATGTCGTGGCCAGCAGTAAAATCCAGCACCCGATCAAAACAAATCGATTCATGGATAATGGTCTCCGAATTTGGGGGTTGCCCTGATCAGATCAGGGTTTGCTCTGCAACAAAACTGTATTTTGGTTTGAATTCCCTTGTTCTGTCAATAATTTCTTTTCAATTTAATAGGGGTATGGTATTTTTATGAGTTATAATAAAGAGATTTTCATGATCCAATCCGATGCCATACTGTAAACTGCTTGGGTGACCGGGAATGATTGTTTTTGATTTAAAATGCGTACATGGCCATAAATTTGAGGGCTGGTTTGACGATGGGAAAGCCTACGAAGATCAGAAAACCAGGGGATTGTTAACCTGCCCGGTTTGTAATGACGCAGGTATCTCAAAGATACCGACAGCTTTTTCCATTAAATCTTCTCATTCAGAAAAAACGATTTCCCTTCAGCAGCAGGAACTGGCTAAGATAGAAAATAAACTTGCCGCATTTATTGAAAATAATTTTGACAACGTCGGACCCCGGTTTGCTACTGAAGCCTTAAAAATCCACTATGGGGTTACCGAGCCCCGGAACATCAGAGGGACCAGCACGCAAGAAGAAGAAAAAACGCTCAAAGAAGAAGGCATCGAGTTTATCAAGATCCCCGTTGTTTCAGGCGACGACAAAGGGCAGAAACAATAAATGTCATCCGCTGCAAGCACCGCATAATCGACACCCCGACATCGGACAGGGTGGCGAGATCTTTCCTTCCAGCGCCTTAAGGTACTCCTTTTCCAGGAAGTTTTTTTGGACCCCGTTATCAATATGATCCCATGGCAATACTTCATCAAAAGGCCGCTGCCGATGAATATAAAATGAGAGGGAAAATTCCGGTGTTTCCTTGAAGGATTTTCCCCAATTGCCCTTGTTACGGACGGCCCTGATCAGCAGATCCGATGCCCTGCGGTCGCCTCTGGACAAAAAGGCCTGAATAGCGGCTTGCTTGAAACTGTTTGCCTCGATCCGAACATTTGGAACTTGTTTCAGACCACGGATGATTATCGCCAGTTTTTTTTTCAACAAAGGCATCGCATCCATTGCCGCCCACTGAAACGGCGTGGCAGGTTTTGGAATAAATGCATTGAGGCTGATGGTGATTTCACCGATATGGCCCTGAGCCCTGCTGCTTTCCAGAAAAGCAGCCTTGACCTTTTGGCAGAGGGTAACAATGGCCTCAACATCTTCGATGGTTTCTGTCGGAAGCCCAACCATAAAATAAAGTTTCAGGTTCGGAATGCCCGCTGCCACCAGAGCAGCAGTGGCGTTTAGAATCTGAGCTTCCGTAATCCCCTTGTTAATCACCCGGCGCATTCGCTCTGACCCGGCATCCGGCGCAATAGTGGCCGTCTTGACACGGCTTTTCGCCAGAGATGAAACCAGATCAGGGGTCAATGCATCGGCTCGAAGCGAGCTGAATGAAAGCTGAACCCCTATTTCCCGTGCCTGATCACAGAGCTGGCCAAGGTCCGGAAGATCCGATACCGCCGCGCCGACCAGACCGATTTTTGTCGACATTTCCGCCCCTTTTCGAATGCATTCCTGCAAAAGGGGCAAGGGCCTGAATCGCGGTGGGCGGTAAACAAATCCAGCGGAACAAAACCTGCAGCCATGGGCACACCCCCTGCTGACCTCGATCAGACACGTGCTGCCGAATGTTGAATGCGGGGTAATCACAACGCTTTGGGTGGGCATGTCCTCAAGACGGGAATGGACACGCGTGATTTTCCGGGGAACATTTCCCATAGGGGTCAGCGATTCAAGGACGCCATCGGGCAAATAGCGATCCTCATAGAAAGCGGGAATATACGCGCCGGGAACCTTGCGGGCCAGTTCAGTCAACAAGGCACGTCGATTTGAACAGGATTCAACACAATCAATGAACCGGGGAAGCAGACATTCAGCCTCCCCGATCAGAAAGCAATCGATAAAATGGGCGATGGGTTCAGGGTTGATGAAACAGGCGACCCCTCCGGCAATGACAAGTGGATGGGCTTCGTCTCTTTGAGAAGACAGCAGCGGAATTCCGGCATTCTGAAGAAGGTTTAGCAGATTGAGGTAATCATTTTCAAAAGAAATTGAAAAAGCTATAATATCAAAAGCTTCAAGACTACTGTTAGATTCCACCGAAACAGCAGGACCCGGAAATTCTGGAAGAAACGCTCTTTCACACACCACGGATTCCATGCTGTTCAACTGGCGGTATACAGCTTGAAATCCGAGATTGGGCAGGCCCACCGCATATTGATTGGGATAAACCAGCACAATGCTGGTTTTTCCCTTCCAGTTTTTTCGAATGATCCCGATTTCGGATTTGGCATGCCGGTGATGGCTTTCTGTCCTACCGCGCCCCAAGCAGTTAATCCGCCTTTCTTCTTAAAAAAGTGGGAACATCCAGATCATATTCATCCTGAGTGTTGAGTTTGAACCCGCAATCCGCATCCGGAACCGACGCATCATCCACCTTGACCTGCTTACGGATAAAAGCCGGCTCCTCATAATCAATAACATTCTCCATATCCGATGGCGTAATATCCCTCAGCCTTCCCCGAAGCGCGGTCAGTTTCCGCCTTCCCGGAATTATTTCGGCGCCAGCCCCCCCGATGCCGGTTGCAATAACGGTCACCCGCATCTCATCCCCAAGGTTGTCATCGAATATCTGGCCCCAGATGATTTCCGCATCGTCACCCACTTCCTTATGAATGCGATCCGAGGCTTCTGTCATTTCATCCAGGGTAATCTCCCGCGTACTGGTGATATTCATAAGAACGCCCTTGGCACCGGAAATGGACATATCCTCGAGAAGGGGATGCTGAATGGCCCTTTCGGCTGCCTCAATAGCCCGGTTTTCGCCACTGGCAATGCCGATCCCCATCAAAGCCATGCCGGATTTGGACATGGTGTTTCGGACATCCGCAAAGTCCAGATTCACATACCCGGGCATGAAAATCAGATCGGTGATACCCTTGACCGAGTTCAGCAGAATCTCATCAGCTTTTTTAAACATATCAATAAGCTTTGCATTTTTTGAGGCCAACCCTCTCAGACGGTCATTGGGGATCGTAATCACCGTGTCCGCCACCAGACGAAGAGACTCAATGCCTTCATCCGCGCACCGGGATCGTTTTTTCCCTTCAAAGGAAAACGGCTTGGTAACAACGGCGACCGTAAGGATATCCATTTCCTTACAGATATCCGCGATTACGGGAGCTGCGCCTGTACCGGTTCCGCCGCCAAAGCCGGCGGTAATAAACACCATATTGCTACCTGCCAGCGCATTTCGAATGGCCTCCGTATTTTCAAGCGCAGCTTCCTTTCCAACCTGGGAATTCGCGCCGGCACCCAACCCCTTGGTCAATTCTTCTCCAAGCTGAAGCTTAATCTGTGCCTTGGAACTGCTGAGGGCCTGCAAATCCGTATTGGCTACGATAAATGTAACCCCTTGAAGGTTGGAATCAATCATATTGTTGACAGCATTTCCTCCGGCGCCGCCAACGCCGACCACTTTAATAATCGCCTGTTGTTCAGACTCTACATAGCTAAAAGACATACCCCCATCCTCCTTGACCCCCTGTAAACAATCACCAGTTTGGCATGTTCCGCATTGTCAATTGTCATATCACATCTTTAAACCATTTTTTCATCCGGTTCATGATTCGGTTAAATATGTTTTTATCGCGAATTCGAAATTTCCGGGTATGCTGGTGTCTGGCACCATACAACACCAAACCCACGCCAGTTGCATACATGGGATTGTTAACAACATCCACCAACCCGCTGATTCCCATTGGCCTGCCGATTCGGGTCGGCAGGCTGAAAACAGATTCCGCGGTTTCAATCGCGCCTTCCAACATCGAAGATCCCCCAGTGATCACGACTCCCGATGTCATGAAGTTTTCCATCCCCGCCCGATAGATTTCCCGTTTGACGAGCGAATATATTTCTTCCATGCGGGGTTCAAGGATCTCGGCCAGGATCTGCCTGGGAAGACTCCGGGATCTTCTTCCTCCCATACCGGGAACTTCAACCATCTCTTCGGGATTGATATTGCCGGTTACACAGGTACCATGCTTCTTTTTGATGGTCTCGGCTTCGGTAAGAGGAGCACGCAGACCAACGGCAATATCATTGGTCAGATTGTTTCCGCCGAGGGAAAGTACAAAGGTGTGGCGGATGTTTTTTCCGGAAAAAATTGCCAGATCCGTAGTACCACCGCCAATATCCAGCAGTGCGGCACCCAGTTCTTTTTCTTCTTCCGAAAGCACGGCTTCACCGGATGCCAGGGACTCAAGCACGATATCAAACACATCCAGGCCCGCGCGATTGGCACATTTAACAATATTATGGGCCGATGTCACGGCTCCGGTAACAATGTGAATCTTGGCCTCGAGTCTGACCCCTGCCATTCCCACAGGATTTTGAATCCCGGTCTGGTCATCCACAATGAATTCTTGTGGAAGCACATGAATGACTTCACGATCCATGGGAATCGCAACCGCTCTTGCGGCATCAATCACCCGTTCAACGTCGCTCTGGCTCACCTCAGGCCCTTTAATGGCGATAATTCCCCGGCTGTTAAACCCCGTAATATGACCACCGGCAATACCGGCATATACCGAGGTGATTTCACAGCCGGCCATAAGTTCAGCCTCTTCAACCGCTTTCTTGATGGATTCCACAGTCGCCTCGATATTGACAACGACCCCTTTTCTCAAACCAACGGAAGGATGGGTGCCGATCCCGATAATGTTGATCTCGCTTCCGGAAACTTCCCCGACAACAGCACATATCTTGGTTGTTCCGATATCAAGGCCAACAATAATCTCTTGTTGCTTCGGCATATCAAATCTCCTTGTGGCCGTCTGAATGCGGCTCTGAAATCAGTGGATTGATAACGACACGGTTCATTTGACGCAGATCAACCCAGTCAATACCCTGGAACTGCTTATTGGCTTTAATATAAGCAATTATTTTTTCCAGTCTCACGAACTTCTCCGAATAATCCTGATAGCCGATTTTAATGGCATTTATCCTCACGGACTGAATGGGTCCCGCTGAATAAAGCGTAACCCCTTCTTCCCTGTCGACATGAATCAGCCGAATTGGCTGACGGGATAGAATACAGGCTGGATTTCGTCCGATTTCCAGCAAAGACAGTACAGCGTCAAAATTGGCACTTCTACGAATATCTCCGATATCCAAATCCGAAAAATCAAGCCCTTCAATGACCGGCAAATCGACAGGGTCCGTGCCCGAAACTTCCTTGAAAATTTTCCCATCCAGATTAATCAGGAATTTTCTTCCCATATCCATAATCGCCAGCGGACGATGTTCCTTTATGCTAAGGAGCAGCTTTCCGGGAAGCTCCCGGCTAACCTCGGCCGCTGCAATCCAGGGATGAGACAACAGGTACTTTCTGGCCAACGGAAGATTAACCAGAAGCACATTGGTGTCGGGCCTGATCCGGGCCGTATCCAGAATCTCCTGTTCGCTCAGCCTGTTGTTCCCCGTTATATTTAAGGATGTTACCTTAAAATAGGGACTCTGCAGGATAATATCATGGCAGAAGATGAAAAACAAACTCATTAATACAACTCCCAGCATGCCTACCAGCGCATTCAAACACGAACGCCGAAAACGGGCTCTTTTCATCCGCCGAATCGCTGAATCCCTTCTGTAACGGTTTCGCATCAGCACATCAATTTCCGATCACGATCACTTCCGGTTCAAGGTTCACATCAAACCGCTTAAAAACCGTTTGCCGCACACGGTCCATCAGCGATAAAATATCAGCAGCAGCCGCAGATCCGGTATTGACGATGAAATTGGCATGCTTTTCAGATACTTGTGCGCCGCCGATTTTCAGACCTTTTAACCCGCAAAGATCGATCAGTTCACCGGCTGATTTTCCGGATGGAGGATTTTTGAAGATGCATCCGGCACTTGGCAACGCCACTGGCTGCCGGCATTTCCGGTTTTTCAGAATCTCTCTGGCTTCTTGCTTCAGGTCAGTGGAACTGGCCCCTGCGAGAGAGAAACTGCCGGACACGATAATGGTTTGGTGGCATAAAGCTTCTCCGCAGGTCAGGCGCGGCAGCAGCAGTTTTCGATAGGAAAAGCTTAGTGCATTTCTGCCGATTGTTTCCTGCAGCCCCGAAGGATACAGCACGGTAATGGACTCCAGAACATCCGATATCCAGCCCAGGGCAGTTCCCGCATTCATTCGAATGGCGCCGCCCACTGTCCCGGGAATCCCAAGAGCAAAATTCATCCCTTTCAGCCCGTTTCGAATGACGTGGCTGCAAAAAAGCCGCAGGCTGGTTCCAGCCATGACCGTTGCCATAAACCGGGAAGCGCTGATGTTTTCGATTAAAATCTTTGACATGCCTGGCCCCAGGCTGATGACGACACCTGAAATACCGGCATCTGTTACAATCAGGTTAGTTCCGCCGCCCACGACCTGGTATGGTATTCCCCTGCCCGCAAGTCCCGTAACCAAAGCGGACAGCTCATCCGAAGTCTCCGGTGCAACAAAGGCTTCTGCAGGCCCCCCCACACGAAACGAGGTATGACGAGACATCGGTTCTTCATACCGAACCCGGCCGGATGTCAAATCGGCCAGCCATTTCCTGTCATCCGCGCCAAGGGACATGAAAACTCCTCGAATTCGTCATCCGGCATCCGGCATCTGTTTCAGAACCCCTTCCCCCACTTTCCAGACATCCCCGGCCCCCAGGGTCAGGAGGACATCTCCGGGTTTGAGGATAGAAAGCAAATGCGTTGGCGCTGTCAACACATTCTCAAGATAGACCACATTTTTGTGCCCACGGGATCGAATACGTTCGCATAAGGCCAGCGCACTTACCCCTTCGATTTTCTTTTCGCCCGCAGGGTAAATCGGCAGGACCACCAGCACATCGCTTTGATAAAATGCCCGCGTAAAATCATCAAAAAGCGCAAGCGTCCGGCTATAACGATGGGGTTGAAAGGCGATTACTTTTCGACGATCCGGCCAGCACTCTTTAAGGGCTTCCAGCGTGCTTCGGATTTCAGTGGGATGGTGTCCATAATCATCCACAACGGTTATGCCGCGAGCCTCGCCCTTTATTTCAAGCCGCCGCTGAACGCCTTGCAGGGTTTCAAGGGCGTTTCGAATCTTTTCAAAGGGAATGCCCAGCTCCAGGCCAACAGCCACGCTGGCAGTGGCATTGTAGACATTGTGAATCCCCGGAAGATTCAGAAGAATATCGCCCAGGAACCTGCCCCGGTAATCAATACTGAAACGACTCTTCATACCTTGAAAAACCACATTTCTGGCCTGATAGTCCGCCTGAGTACTCATTCCGTAAGTGGTAAAGCGCTTTTTGATTTCGGGAATCAGATCCTGAATGGGTTCATTGTCCAGACAAAGAATTGCCAGGCCGTAAAACGGAATGCGATCAATAAAAGCCAAAAATACCGATTTGATATGGTCCAGATCCTTATAAAAGTCCAGATGTTCCCGATCAATATTCGTGATCACGGCAATGGTCGGGGAATACTTCAAAAAAGATCCGTCACTTTCATCTGCTTCCGCAACAATGAAATCACCCTTTCCCAAAACCGCATTGGACCCGATGCTTTTCAACCTGCCACCGATCACCACCGTAGGATCCAGCCCCCCTTTATCCAGAACCGATGAGACGATGGAGGTTGTCGTGGTTTTGCCGTGTGCGCCGGCAACAGCCACGCTGAACTTCAGCCGCATCAATTCCGCCAGCATTTCCGCTCGGGGAATGACGGGAATGGATTCTTTTCGGGCAGCGACCACCTCGGGATTATCGGAACTGATGGCCGACGAAACCACCACCACATCGGCGCCTTGAATCTGTTCGCCCGAATGGCCCTTGTAAACCACGCCGCCCAGTTTTTTTAAATTTTCCGTGATGTCCGACGACGCATCATCAGAGCCGGAAACCTGGTAACCGATGTTCAGCAACAGTTCGGCAATTCCACTCATGCCAATGCCACCGATGCCGACGAAATGAATATGATAGGTTTTTTGATACATAAATTCACATTTTTGTTACAGGTTTATCCAATAATAGTCGGATTCCAACAGGTTGCCCGATACAAAGGGCCTTGCGTTCGTTTTGTAGACAATATCCGGCTTGTCTTCATTTTTTGATAAGGAAAGACTCACATCGCCATTCATTCGATAAGCGCATAGCAGTCATCAACGATGGTTCTGGCAGCAAAAGGATTCCCCAGTTGCCTGGCACGAAAAGCCATCTGGCTAAGCATTTCCGGATTCGAAGCCAGGGACTGAATCCTTTCTGCCAAGACACTACCGGTCAGATCGCTTTCCAGGATCATCTCGGCTGCGCGGGACTGAACCAGGCGCCCGGCATTCAATACCTGGTGATTATCGGATGCGTGGGGAAAGGGAATAAATATCGCCGGCTTTCCAATCGCCATGATTTCTGCAACCGTTGTTGCGCCTGATCTGCAGATCATCAGGTCCGCCTGTTGATAGCAGACCGTCATATCCTGAAAGAATGACCGGACCGTACCGGAAATCCCATAATGCCGATAGGCATCCCGGACCATTCCCTCATCCGACTGACCGGTTTGATGAATAAAATGATACCCATCATGATCCTTCAGCATGGAAAGGGCCTGAATAACCGCCTGATTGATGGCATGCGCGCCCTGACTGCCGCCGATGATCCCGACCGTGAACAGACGCCGACAGATGCCGGCGCCGGACTCAGGGGAAAGGGATCGAGAGGCGCATTCCAGAATTTTTTTTCGAATCGGGTTTCCGGATAATCGGATTTTGGGGGAACGGGTTCTGAACCGGGTGTTTGGAAAAGATACATGAACACGTGCAGCCAGTGGAAAAAGAATTCGATTCGTTATCCCTGGCTGAATGTTCTGTTCGTGAAGCACGATGGGGATTCGAAGTATCCAAGCTGCAAGAATCAGGGGCCCTGAAGCATAACTGCCCACCCCGATAACCAGATCCGGTACAAACTTGCGGAGAATTCTCCATGCTTCCATTACCCCTTTGGGAAGCCTGGAAAGGGCTCGCAGCTGATGCCGAATTCCTTTTCCCTTAATCCCTTCCGCGGTAATGCATTCCAGCCTGAATCCATGCTCGGTCAGCACCGTTTTTTCAAACGCCCTGCCAGTGCTCACAAACAAGACGGAATTGCGGGGGTTTTTTTCCAGAAAGGATTCTGCAATGGCAATTGCCGGGAACAGGTGTCCACCGGTACCGCCACCCGCCATCACAATCCGCAGGTTCTTCATATTAATGTTCATTCTTCCCAACGCAGCCATAGCATTCATGTTTTTCCCGATCCAATGTTCATCAGAATCCCGATGGATACCATACTGACCAAAAGCGACGTCCCGCCATAACTGAGAAATGGCAGTGGCAATCCCTTGGTGGGAACCAGTCCCAGTGAAACCCCAAGATTGATACAGACCTGAAGACCTATGGCAGCCGTAATTCCCATCGCCAGATACGACCCGAAAAGATCATATGTATTTTTCGCGATACTCAGCCCGCTCCACAGGATAAGGACATACAAAAAAAGGACGCACAGGACTCCAACCAGTCCCAGTTCCTCTCCGATGACTGAAAAAATGAAATCCGTGTGCGGCTCCGGAAGGTAAAAGAGCTTTTGAAGGCCCTTGCCGATCCCCGTTCCCCAGATTCCGCCCGTCCCAAAAGCCATCAGCGAGTGAACGATCTGATAAGCCTGATCCGAAGCATGTTCCCAGGGATGAAGAAAGGCCAGCCAGCGTTCCGTTCGGTATGCCGCGCTCATCATATAGACATAAGCAAATGGCAGCAATGCGCACACCGATGTCACCAGATAAATGACCCGAACGCCCGCGACAAACATCATCACCCAGGTAATGGCGGCCAGAATCACGACAGAGCCAAAATCGGGCTGCAGCGCAACAAGTCCGGCAAAAATCCCCAAAAAGAAAACATGGGGAACAAATCCGATAAAGAAAGACTGGATGTGATCATGTTTTTTGGTAAGAGAATAGGACATAAAGACAACCAGCGCGATCCGTGCAAATTCCGAAGGCTGGAATCTGACCCCGCCAATAAGCATCCAACGCTTAGCACCATTTACTTTAATTCCGAGGCCGGTAAACTTGACAGCCAGAAGAAGCCCGATGGCGACAATTAAAAACAGATACGCATATTTCCGATAGAATTCATAGGGGACTTTTCGAATAATCAGCATGGCAAACAATCCTAAAACAGCAAACAAGGATTGTTTGATCAGAAAATAGAGATCATTGCCATATTTTTTTATGGCAATGGCGGAACTTGCGCTATACACCATGACAATACCAATACCAACCAGCGCCAGCACCGGAAAAAACAGCTTGAAATCATAACTGAACTTTCTATACGCTCTCCATCGGACCGGCGCTTCCGCTTTCATCGAAGTTTATTCACCTCGCCTTGAAACACATCCCCCCTGTGCGCATAACTTCTGAACATATCGAAACTGGAACAGGCAGGTGACAGCAGCACAACATCTCCCGAGGTTGCAGCCTGATGCGCATTGGTAACAGCCGCCTGCATCGAAGATACCCGCACTGTCGGCACAAGATTTCCCAGAGCCGCGGCAATGAGTTCGCTGGCCTCTCCCAAGAGGATCAGGAGTTTCACATGATTCTGCATCGCCTTTTCCAAAATCCCGTAATCGCCACCTTTATCCCTGCCGCCCATAATCAGGATAACCGGCTCCTGAAAAGATTCCAGAGCCCGATATACCGCATCGACATTGGTTGCCTTGGAATCATCCACATAGGTTATCCCATTGACGGTCCGAACAAATTCGATGCGATGAGAAAGTCCCTTAAACTGATTCAAGGCAGATTGGATATTCCGTACATCGCCTCCGGCAGCAATGGCAGCCATCACCGCCGCACAGATATTTTCCTGATTGTGCTTGCCATAGAGACGGGATTCGCCAAGATCGAGTCTGGCGGATCCGAGTGCAGTCTGCGCACAGGGAAAGACTGCTCTCAGGGATGGGCAGGAGGTAAAGGCAAGCGTTAATTCGTTCCCGTTTAGCCGGGCGCCTTCCTCCAGGGTGCTCGACCCGTTGAACACCCATTTGCGGCTACGAATCCGGCCTGCTTCTGAAAGCACCCATGGATCGGCGCCATTTAAGATGGCGATGTCTTCAAGGGTCTGGTTTTGAAAAATCCTGCCTTTTGAAGCGGCATAACCGGCCATATCCGCGTATCTGTCCAGATGATCCGCGGTGATATTGAGCAAAATGCCGATATCCGGCCGAAAGGTGTCAATGGTATCAAGCTGAAAGCTGCTGACCTCAAGCACGACCCAGTCAGCCTTTTCATCACGGTCCACATAGCCGATCAGGGGATTGCCGATATTCCCGCCCACAAATACGCGCATGCCGCACGCTGCCAGCATGTTGCCCAGAAGCGATGTGGTTGTGGTTTTGCCGTTGGTTCCGGTAATGGCGATGATCGGATCCCGGATAAATCGGGACGCCAGTTCAATCTCTCCAATGACGGGAATGCCTTTTCGTCCGGCTTCCATCAAGAAATCATGGGTATGAGGCACGCCAGGACTTAAAACGATCAGATCCGATGATCCAAAGCTTTCCCGGCAATGTCCGCCAAGCTCGGTTCGAATCCCCAGCTGATGCAACTCAAGAACGGATGAAACAAGATTCTCTTCAGCGGCCATATCGGTAACGGTAACCACTGCCCCGCGGTGGTGTAAAAACCGTGCGGTGGCAAGGCCGGTCATTCCAAGCCCGACGACCAGTACGTTTTTTCGATTCAAATCCATGGCCGCAAACCTTATCTCAGTTTCAACGTGCTGATGGCCACCAATGCCAGCGCAATGGAAATGATCCAGAATCGAACGATCACCTTGGGCTCTGGCCAGCCTTTGAGTTCAAAATGGTGATGAAGCGGGGCCATTCGGAATATCCGCCGGCCATGGGTGAGCTTAAAATACCCCACCTGGAAAATGACGGACAGGGCCTCAATCACAAAAAGGCCGCCGACAAGCGCCAGTAAAATTTCCTGCTTGGTAATGACGGCCACGGTTCCCAGTGCGCCGCCAAGCGATAAGGAACCGACATCTCCCATAAAGACTTGGGCGGGATAGGCATTAAACCATAAAAAGCCCAGGCCTGCGCCTGCCAGGGCACCACAAAAAACCGTAAGTTCACCGCTTCCGGCGACATAGCTGATCTGAAGATAATCGGCGATCCTGAAATTGCCGGCAACATAGCAAAAAATCATATAGGTTACCGCGGCAATAATGGTGGGACCAATGGCAAGCCCGTCAAGGCCGTCCGTAAGATTTACCGCGTTGGAAGTGCCGACAATGACAAAGGCGGCAAACAGGATATATCCGGGTCCAAAATCCGGAGAAAAATTCTTGAAAAACGGAAAGGTTACCTGAGTGGAAAATTCCGGATACTGATAAAGAAACAAGCCGGCTGCAAGGGCAATTAATGTTTGAAGCAGAAATTTGTTTCGAGCGCTCAAGCCCATGCTC
Source organism: Deltaproteobacteria bacterium (assembly GCA_016219185.1). GTDB lineage: Bacteria > Desulfobacterota > Desulfobacteria > Desulfobacterales > Desulfatirhabdiaceae > RAAP-1. The sequence goes on along the minus strand of JACRBZ010000014.1, from coordinate 1,917 downwards.
TGTTTCTTGACCTGCATGAGATAGTCATCCATGAAACCGATGAGACCGAAACCAGCCGTCACCCCCAATACCACCCAGATATAGACATTTCTCAGATTGGCCCACAGGACTGTAGAAGTCAGAATGGCCCCCAGTATCAACGCTCCTCCCATCGTGGGTGTTCCGGCTTTTTTCAGATGGGTTTTGGGGCCATCTTCACGAATATACTGGCCGATCTGAAGATAACTCAGTTTTTTGATGGCCCAGGGCCCCAGAACAAAGCAGATCAGAAAAGCCGTCAAACTGGCATAGATCGTTCGGAAAGTAATGTAGCGAAATACATTAAAAACCGAAAATGACGTATGAAGTGGATAAAGGAGCAGATACAGCATAGGGTTGTGTCTTTATGGGATTAAAATGAACTTTTAGTGGATAAATCCGGGCTGTCAAAGCATTCTGCCCAATCGGCAATATCGTGAACGATTTTTTCCATTCCCATCGCCCTGGATCCCTTGATCAGAACCCAGTCTCCTTTTTTGAGGTCACCTTTGAGATGCTCGCAAATGGCTTGCCGATCGCCGACAAAAATTCGCCCGGAATCCATTCCCTGGCCTGCAGCGCCTTGGGCAACGGCACTTGCGAACCTGCCGGTTGCATACAGGGCCGCAATGCCCGAGGTTGCAGCGATTTCTCCGATTTTTCTGTGCAGCTCAAGGGATTCTTTTCCAAGTTCCAACATATCCCCGATAACCAGTATGCCCCGGTGCTCACCCTTTATTTTCTGAAGTGTCTGGATGGCAGCCGCCATTGAAACCGGATTGGCGTTGTAAGTATCATCAACGATATGAACCCATCTTGCGGATTCAATGACGTTCATCCGGCCCTTGACCGGCTTAAAATTTTCCAGAGCAGCCTTGATTTCATCACCAGGCAATCCCAAAGCATAACCAACCGTTGCAGCAGCAAGCGCATTGGTTGCCATAAATGTTCCGGCTACGGGAAGTCTGACTTCAACCGTTTCTTCAGGCAGATCCAGAAAAAACGACGTTCCGGAAGACCGGGTTTCCACCTGTCTGGCCCTGACCCTGGCACCGGGATTTAATCCAAAAAAAATAACGGGAACCGAAAGTCGCCCTGAAAGTTCCAGCAGCTTTGGATCATCCATGTTCAGAACCGCCAGGCCATCATGTTGTAGATGGGCAAAAATTTCTGCCTTTGCCTGAAGTATTCCGTCAGTTGAGGCAAAATTCTCCAGATGAGCCGTACCGATTGTGGTAATTACACCAATATTCGGCTGACAGATCTCGGACAGGCGGTCAATCTCTCCGGAATGATTCATTCCCAGCTCCAGCACGGCCCATTCATGTTCCCTTTCCAGGTTCAGAAGGGTCAAGGGAAGTCCAATATGATTGTTAAAGTTTCCGGCTGTTGAAAGGACTTTGAAACGGCGGCACAGAATATCCGAAGTCATGCTGCGGGTGGTCGTTTTTCCGTTTGATCCGGTAATCGCCACAACCGATACGGAACAGCGACGCCTGTGATAGGCCGCCAAATCTCCCAAAGCACGGGTGGTATCCTTAACACCGATACAGGCGATCCCTTTTTGCCGCCATTCAGCAATCGGCAAGGCCCCGATCGAATGGATATCAATAAGAATGCCCTTTACACCGCTTTGAACCACATCAGAACAGAATCGATGACCATCGTGAAATTCCCCGCGAATGGCAACGAAAAATTCTGTTAATGATATCATTCTGGAATCAATGGCTATTCCTGAAAACTGGATATTTCGGTTTCCGCATATCCATTCCCCGGCTGTTGCTACAAGAATGTCGTCTGTTGTCCACTGCATGAAAGAGAAGCCTGCGGCCATATAAGGCCTTCAAGGAAATTTCGTATTTACAATCTACAAGCCGTGGGCAGCCATCGAATAAAAGT
>JACRBZ010000019.1 GCA_016219185.1 Deltaproteobacteria bacterium | reverse complement strand
ATCAAAAAGATTGCCCAAAAGGGCCAAAAGCGTGATCGATCGCCCTGAAAAGTATTTTTGGGTCGGAAAACCATGCAAAAATAGCCGTTTTGAAGCGTCTATTCGAAGCTTACAGGATATGTTTGTCCAAAGTCCAAAATACTAAGTAGCGTATGATTATATAAGCAATGTTTATGCCGTTTATGTTAAAATTAACATAACCTATCAGCAATATGATTGAAAGGAGTAACCTGAATGTTTGAAAAGATATTCTAATTTTACATATCATATTTGAAATCAGATAATTATCGAATATCATGAACCGTCATATATTTAATGCGGTTCTAATAAAGCACCGAAGGAGAAACTTGAGTCGTGTCATTAAATGTAAAATGCGATACAATATTTGACAAATCGGGTGGTTTTTATTTATTGCCGGCCCCTGGCCGGATCAGTACCAGATACCCTATGCACCGGGCAGAGTCCGCGCACCAGGAGTGCTGCTAAAAGCTGATATTTCAGATTGGAAATCCGGAAGTCCCGACGCCATCGGAAACATTAAAATCCGATTAATAACAAATCCGCAGTTTCCGAGATTTAGAAAGTTTCTGCCACAAGAACCCCACAAATCAGCCATAGGTGATTTGCCATATTATTTACGCCTTACCACAAGCACTACAGGACGTTTCATCAATAAACCCTGCATCCAGTCGGAATGGATTCGGGGTTTTGTTGTTTATGGTGGGGTATTTGTATTTTTGAAACACATGGAAAAGGAAACCGGCTGGCTTGATTGATGAAGCTCTTGTAGAGCGTTGCTTGAAGACGCAAATCGTAGGGCATATTTCTTCGAGATTCAACTGCCATTAAGGGTAGAGAGAAGCCGAGAAAGAAACCTGTTAAGCAAAAGCCGGCACCCGGAAAGAAAGGACGCCCAGCCAATGGCGTGGAACACAAGCCCAAAAAGCAAAAGCGTCTGGATCGTCAGCGTGAGCAATCCGCAGAAGATGCGTTAAGGGAATTGCCTGCTTTCTGTGATGTTGGAACGAAGAAAAACTCCAAAGGGTACAAGGAGAGCTGGATCGGCTGAAATTACACGTTGACGTCAACGATTGCGGACTGCCGGTCAGAGTTACATTGACCGCGGCATCAGTGAATGACAGTCGAGTGGCTTATATCACTTTCCTCAACTCTTCCGGAAGATGTATCTGAATATGGTTTTCTTTCAGAAAATCATGATACCCGTATACGTTTTTACCCATGAATTCCATGTGAACGGCGCCGGCCGGGCAGTTGTTGACGCACCCCAGGCAGGCGATGCACGCATCCGTATTCACATGATTGCTTTCAAGATCGATGGCGCCAACCGGGCATTTTTTCAGGCATGTACCGCATTGGATACATTTTGATCCGTCGATGGAATGATGGGATATGAAAAGCTTGGTCCCCCAGATGGAAGGGGAATTTTTGATCAGATCCCGAAAGTCGCAGTCTTTTTCGATTTCCATGCCCTGCCCCTCGTGCACGCGGTCTAGTATCAACCGGGCATATGTCCGCATCCGATCATAGGAGATATCATCCGGAAGATGTTTGTATTCCAGCACGCGCGCATCATTGCCATATGACCAGGTAATGGCAAACGTGGACATGTTGCCGAAGGTTTCCATCCCCACCGGCACGCCGCCTTTTTCAGCCAGCAGCCCCGCCAGGCTGCAGACCGTGTTATGCTGGTTGCCGCCGGTACCACCGAATGTGACATAGCTGGCACAGGGCTTGCCGGTGATTTCGGGCAAGCTTTTGAGCCAGCGTTTGAAATTTTCCGGCACGTCATAATAGTAGACCGGGGAGCCGGCGACGATCAGATCATAGGTGCCGATGGATCTCGGATCAAAATCCCTGTAGTCGGATGCTGTGACATTCAGCCCCTTTTTATTGAATGTTTCCGCGATGAGTCTTCCGGTTCTTTCGGAGTTTCCGGTCTGGCTGTACCAGATCACAGCCGCGGTTTTTGGATCGGTGACGGTCATTTCCGTTTTGGCACACAGCCTCACCGGAAAAACTGATGCGGAACTTGAAAGCGCCAGCAGCGCGAGTGATCCTTTTTTTAAAAAAGTACGTCTGTTGTCCACAAGGTGTTTCCTTTATCTTTAGCTCAGTAACGTCCGGTTAGGTTATTGCATGCGTCGTTTGCAGTAACTATCTGTAAAAAATGAATAATAATGAAATTTTCTCTTGACAAGTAAGCAAAAATAATTTTCGCGGCACCTTGTAAATTATAATAATTACAAGGAGATACATTAATGACGCGATCATTTGAACCGTGCCGAATAAAACTTAACTCTCATTTTTTTAATCAATTTTTTCAACCAGTTTGGGATGCTATCCCTGAAACACACGTGCTTAAGTCCCGTGGAGACAGACCGCTTAAAATGACGTTCGAAGATCAACTCAAGATGCTGGTTTTCTTCCACCTGGAAGAACATGTTTCGGCTCGCCACCTGCTCCAGGTTCTTGAGGAGGATGACTTCGCCCGTAAAAACATTGCTCCGGAAGATGGCATTAAAAAAAGTAGCTTCTTCGAGGCCATCAATACAAGGGGACTTGAACAGCTCCAAATTGTCTTTGAAAAACTCTGCTGCCAGGCATCCGGCATTCTGCCCAATAAACACGCTGAACTTGGCGACCTTGTTGCTCTTGATGGATCACTGATCGATGCAACGCTTTCCATGTACTGGGCCGATTATCGCAAGGGCGCCAAAAAAGCCAAAATCCACTTGGGTTTTGATCTGAACCATGGAATCCCATCAAAAATTTACTTTACTGATGGCAACGGAGCTGAAAGACCCTTTGTAGATCTCATCACGCTTCCCGGCCAAACAGTGGTATCGGATCGAGGTTATCAGGAACATGCCCTTTTCGATTACCTGCAGACTCAAGGCAAGCATTGCATTATTCGAATCAAAGGTAACACAACCAAAACCGTTATCAAAGCTAACAAGGTCACACCAAACAGCATCGTTTTCTACGATGCCGAAGTGCGCCTGGGATCTATTGAAAACAAAAATCAATCACGGCAACCAATACGGCTGGTCGGATACCGTGTTGATGGTGTCAATTATTGGATCGCAACAGATCGAAGAGATCTGACGGCCGAGCAGATAGCAGAAGCATATAAGCTCAGATGGAACATAGAAAATTTCTTTGCCTGGTGGAAACGCCACCTACGCGTTTACCATTTAATTGCAAGAAGCCGTTATGGCTTGATGGTGCAAATCCTGGCAGGCCTCATTACCTATTTGTTGCTTGCCATTCACTGTCACACAAACCATGGAGAATCGGTTAATATCAAAAGAGTGAGGGAACTGCGGATTAATATCCAAAACGAGCTTCGCACCACAGAAGCGTCTCCTGATCCCGAAATTTACAGAAAATATGAACAATCGCATCTATATGCAAGTACCTAACCGGACATTACTGTCTTTAGCTATGATTAATGGAATCCGGATCAAATATTTTACAGGGATGGCTGCCAGGATGCCACATACGCCGTTAATTCAGGCAAGGTTCCGATATCCGGTTCATCAAATGACCATTTCCCGGAAATCCCTGAATCGTTGCAGGTCATTTCAAAATGGCACATGGCAATTCCCATGTCCACACGCTGAAGATCCGCCATGCCAAACAGCATTTTGTTTCGGGTCTGATACCCTTTTGTGCGCTGGAGATAAAAATGAAAGCGCATGGTTGCCGATTCCCGAACAATTCGCCAGGGCTGGCGATTGGAGGCGGATGGCGCGATTCTGACCATTTCCAGAGGCTCCGCCCATTTTCCGATATCTTCGGGGGAAAGGGGACCGTTAAATCCGTTATTAAAAAAAAGATCTTTCCAGGGTTTGCGGTTTTCGGCACCGGCTCCCCATCGGAGGGCTTTTTCCATTATACGCATTTTGGGCGCCATATGACCGACGGATGCCACTGCAGGCAAGGTTTCATCATTGCTGGCGCGGATTTTTTCCGCAAACGTGCTTCTGGTGAAACTTCCACCCAGCCAGCAGGTGCCGAGTCCCAGGTCCGTGGCATAAAGAATGTTACGTTCCATGGTATAGCCGAAGTCCTCAAGGTCCCGGGGGGATTGCTTGACCGCGCTTAAAATGTAACCGGCTGGATCTTTGATGAACCCGTAGGTACCCAGATCCTTCAACGCATCCCGGTCTTCTCCGGTTGTTGTGATGAGTTTAAACCGGGGGCGTGATCCAAAAGGCCCGGCAGGGCTGTCAGACAGAAATTGTTCAAGCCGTTCTTTCAAATCTTTTTCAACTGGTCTCGTGCTGTAGGTCCTGCAGGAATGTCTTTTCCGGGTAATGTCTGTTATCGGTTTTTTTGTTTTCATGAGATGCCCATGAACCGACCCAATGGCTGAACTGTTTCCGTTTGCACGGGGGCTTCCGAGAAGTGTGACGATCTTTTTCATTGGGTCTCCTTTTAAGTTTTATAGTTTGATAAGTATCGAAGTTAATGAATAAAAAAAATTACTTATCGATCAAGGATAAAATCGCATTTGCCGTCTGAATGGTGTTCTTGTTGATTCTGGCTGCCAGAAATTTTCCCCGCCTTTCGGTAATAATCAGGTCTGCGTTTGCCAGTTCCTTTAAATGGTGGGAAATGGTCGGGGCACCGATACTTAAAGATCCGACGATGTCCGAGATAAAACATTCACACCCTGTTTCAAAACTGGCTTCGCTCTGTTTTGCAATTTGCAGGTACAGTTCCAGGCGCGTCTGGTTTGAAAGTGCTTTCATGATTTTTGACAGCCTGGCTGAATTCATAACTAATGCCTTATTTTTAAACTTTTATAATTCGATAATTTTCGAATTAATATAACCAAAATTTCGAATCTGTCAATCCGTTTTTTTCATGGCATGGATATTTATAAATAATCTACTGAAATAAAAGTAAATATAAATTTCAGTACAGTTTCCGCCCTTGACACTTTTAGTGCCTTTATGTCAGGGGTATAATTCATCGGTAGGATTTATAATTGCCCGTCCCCAATCTCAGACAGGAAGGTTCAAGGTGAAAAGAGCTTTACTATCTCTCGTGCTATTGGCAATGCTTCAGCCGGTTCCCTTTCCGGCTTTTGGGCAAGATGGCCCAACTTTTCCGGCAGGTGAAAAACTGATTGTCGGCGTTGTGAATGATCCCCCTTACCTCATCAAGGGCAAGAACGGTGAATGGACCGGTTTTAGTGTCGACATTTGGAAAGCAGTCGATAACGAACTTATGGTTCCTTACGAGTTCAAGGAAATGAAATTTTCCGATCTTCTCGACTCCCTGAAGAATAACCGGATTGATCTTGCAATCGATGGTTTCTTTCTGTTAGCGGAGCGTGAAAAATACATGGACTTTACTGTCCCCATCGGCAGTACCCGCCTTGCCGTGGCGACCTTGCCGGATAAAATGGATCATCCCTGGGTAGCAGCGGTAAAAATTTTCTTTTCTTGGGGAATCATAAAGATCTTTGTCCTGTTGTTTATGGCTCTCTGCCTGCTGGGTTTCCTTCTCTGGTTCATAGAGCGTGTGCACAACCCGGAACACTTCGGGGGCGGATTCATAAAAGGGATCGGATCAGGGATTTACTGGGTTGGTTCCACCCTGGCTTCCGGGGTCTGCTTTGGAATCAGCCTGAAGTCATTAACAGCAAGGATCCTGGGCCTTGTCTGGATGCTGGCATGTGCCGTAACGTTGAGCGCCCTTACCGCATCACTCACCACTTCTCTCACCTTGAGCAAGAACATGACGAATACCGTGAGTGAAGAAACCCTTCGGCATATGCGCATGGGAGGAATTGAAGGCAGCGTGGAAGCCACTGTGCTGGAAAAAATGAACGGGATGCCCCATACCCTGTACAAAACGGAGGAAGATGCCATGAAGGCGGTGTTGAATAAAGAGACTGATGGGTATCTCTACGATGAGATCACGCTCCGTTATTATAATGACCACGACTATCGAGGGAAGATTGCAGTCTATCCTACAAACATGAAAAGGTTCTCCTTTGCCTATGGGCTGCCGAAGGACAGCCCCTGGAGAACCAAGATCAACATTGCCCTGATGAACCTCATGGAGAGACCCGATTGGGTGTTTCTCCTGAAGCGCTACGGAATCGGACAAAATTTCGAAGAAATACCGTATGCCCCTTTTGGGAGGAATTCGGGTATGCTCATGAATTAAGGAGGCTGTATGCATGACAGAACTGAGCGTCGGCATCAGAAACTCATTAACAAAGCAAATCCCCTGAATCCGACAATGTCCCCGATGCACTGCTGGACGCTTGTTGCCGGCTCCGGTGTGCAGCCCGGAACCGCTTTTCAGTGGTCGGGGGACACTTCAGTCGATATATTTTGTGGTTAAGGTGTCTTTCCAGTCTGTGTCCAGGAGACCAGATAAAAAATATCTGCTTGATTCGAAGCGGTCAGATCGATTAGATTCAGGCTTACCGATTGGAAATGAACGCCTGTTTCAAATTGAATTTGTTCCATGCGGTGAATGCGATTTGAAAGGGATTCATAATTGGCCCCATTTTCATCTTCGAGTGAAAACAAGCCAGTGGTAACATGCCGCTCCATCATATCCAACACCTGTGTGCCAAATTGCTGCTGCTCCAAATCACCGGACCAAGCATTGCTCTGAAACCACTTCAGTCCGTAATTCGCCGAGGCGTAATTCATCACCTGGTCATCCAGGGAAGGATTGTTGTCGTAGAGATGATTGATCATCAATATCAGTGGGATCGAAGCGAGTCTCTTGGAAAATGCCGCGAAAATATCCACATGGATCTTGTTGGCGGCTGTCAGCAAATCATAGAACCGATCATAATCACCTTGGAATGCTGTTTGCCAGTCAAAACCCAGAACAGCCATCTCGCTATAGACACCGCCCGCGGATAACTGCAGCGCTTGCGGTTGACGTTGACTGTCGATAGCCATCCAGGTTGCCAGGGCATCCATGAACGATGTCATTTTATTCAGATAAATATTATCCCAGGGAAGCGGCTGCATGTAGTTCCCTTCCCAGCAGAAGGCTGCGCCTTCTTTGAAAAGCCAGTCCGGACTGGCTTGAATGTATGAGCCGCCATTGAAATAAATCCGTAATACACATTTCAGGCCGGAGGTTGCGATTGCTTGCATGTATCGCTCCAGCATATCAAAGGTATAAACATTGTCCTGGGGCTCAAGGTCTTTCCAGTGAACAATCAGATTCACGAATTGCAGTCCCATTGCGGCTGCGTTTTCTACTTTTGGAGTAAACCAGTAACGAAGATTATCCTCTGAAAGGGGGGTTATAGGAAAAAACAAACCCACACCACCGGAAAAGCTGGCTGCCGGAGTAGGAGTCGGTGTTGGTGTAGGCGTCGGGGTTGGTGTTGGTGTAGGCGTCGGGGTTGGTGTTGGTTTGGGAGTCGGCGTTGGAGTCGGTGTGGCAGATGGAGTGGGTGTAGGAGTTGGATGAATTTTGTTTTTAGAAGAGGCCTCGGCAACGCTAAAGCCTATGCATATAAAAAATATCAGGCAGACGAGAAAAAATGTTAATCGGATGGATGAAGAACAGAAACAAGAAAAGAAATTTAGGGTTTTCTGATTCATCAGAACACCTCCTTAATGCTTTCCGCGCAGAAAGGCATCAAGAAGGCGCCATTTCCCGCCCGGCAACCCTGCTACCCTGTTCCTGAAAGGAATTTAGGCCAGAAGCTTTGCGTCCCACCCTTTCGAATGGTTTGCCGTTATCAGACGATACTTTCCGTAATTTATTTTGGAATTTACCCTAAATAAGTTAATTGGGCATGTCAAACAAATAATAAAGAACCATAAAAAATGGGGGAAAATATGGGGACGTCCATTGGAATATTGAATAATCAAAAGGTATTATATTTTTATGATGAAACCAATAATTCAATGGACGTCCCTAAAAATCTCCGTCCCTAAAAATCTCAGGCGTTTGAATGTGCGTGCTACTGGTAGCTGCATGCATCTGCTTCCTTGGGTTCAAATATTTCCAGAACCTCACCGGCAATATAGGCCTTCATCTCTTCATCGCCCGTGAACACCACTTTTTGAACGCCGTTGCTGAAATCGATTTCCACATCGCAGTTGTATTTGCGAGATGCTGCTTTCACGATTCTGGCCATTATCTCTGAATTGGTATTTTCAAACTGTATTGGAACCATAGATAACCGCATAGCTACTCCTTAACTTCTTCATGACCCTTCGGTGTTTGATCTGTTAATATTTCTCTAAAACTTAAACGGACAAGAACTTACGTGCTGAAGTCCGATTACGGGGCTCCGCGCAATTGGTAATCTGATTATGCACAATCGGTGCTAAGTTTATCGGGATCTTCGAATCATGGGTTTCACCCTTCGCTTCAAAAACCCCGGCATCCTTTGTCTTGACCATGACGCTGCCAATGAATTCACGGCATTCTTTAAAATTCGCTGAAATCAGCATCCCCCAAGGGAATCAGTTGCTCGGGCCGAATTTTTTTGAATCCAGAAATGGGGGACGGTTTTCTTCCGTTACCCTTGGTGATCAGCTTTGAATGGACGTTCGTCACACTGGATTTGAGCTGACGATTGACAGCCATCACCCGTTTTCCGTTTCCATTACCAGCCGGCAGCGCCTTGGCCTTGTGATATCCATTACCATGGCCATTGCCTCCGATGACCGCTATCAGCTCTGCCACAAAACTCTTCATTTCCTCGGCCTGGGCGTTCATTTCTTCGGCTGCTGAAGCCGACTCCTCGGCACTGGCCGAATTCTGCTGGACAACCTTATCCATCTCGGCGATGGCTTTGTTGATCTGATCGATCCCCTGGGCCTGTTCCCGAGAGGCTGCTGCAATTTCTCCCACCAGTTCGGCTGATTTTCTGGAACCTCCGGCCACTTTCTCAAAGGCCGCGTTGGTCCTGCCTACAATATCCGAGCCGATTTTGATCTTCTTGACCGTTCCCTCAATCAAGCTGGAGGTGTTCTTTGCAGCCTCCGCAGCCCGCATGGCCAGGTTCCGGACTTCATCGGCAACCACCGCAAACCCCGCACCGGCTTCTCCGGCCCTGGCAGCCTCGACCGCAGCATTCAGGGCCAGAAGGTTGGTCTGAAACGCTATCTCATCGATGGTCTTGACGATCTTGCCGGTCTCTTCGCTGGCACTGGAAATTTCGCCCATGGACAGGGTCAATTCCTTCATGGCCTGATTGGCATCATCCACCACTTTGGTGGTATCCCGCATCAATTTATCGGCATGTCCGGAGTATTCGGCATTCTGCTTGGTCATGGAGGTCAACTCTTCTATGGAAGCAGAGGTCTCCTCCAGTCCCGCAGCCTGCTCCGAAGCCCCTTCGGCCAGAGACTGGCTGGCAGAGGACACCTGGCCCGAGGCCGCAGCCACCTGTTCGGCCCCATCGCTCAATCCTGAAACCACCCGGTTGATCGGCCGGGTAATGCTGCGCGTAATCCAGAAGGCCAGGATGCAAGCCAGCAACACGGAAATGATTGAAACCATGATGGTTACGGTTCTGGCACTATTGTAAGTCTGCTTCGCCGCCTTGCCGGCCTCTTCCATCAATTCGTGTTGAAAACCGATCAGCTTTTTGACATTCTCCATGTATGCCAATTGCAGCGGCCTCATTTTATCAATGACGACTTCGGCAGCCTCCTGTTTCTTACCATCCAGGGCCAATTTTATGGCTTCATCCCGATCCAATACATAGGCCTTACGGGACGCTTTGATCGATGCCAATAGTTCTTTGCCTTTTTCCGACTGAAGGACTTTGCTTAAATTATCCAGGCGATCATCTATGATTTTCCCGGCTGCTTTAATTGTTTCAGCCCCCTTCTCGATATCCGCCTGTTTGGTCATGATCACCATGTTACGGACCGTTCGGGCTATCGTATTAATACTTGCGATGATATCATTGGCCATGACTGTTTTGGGATATCTGTCTTGAACCACCAAATCCACCCCGGCATCCAATTTACTAAAGTTAAGGATTGAGAAAATAACGATTCCGATCATGAGCACCACCACAATCCCGAACCCCAGCCCTAATTTTGTTCCCAGTTTCATATTTTTAATCATGTTCTCTCCCTCCAATAATAAAAATATTTTGCGGAACTTTTTGATCAAAATTCGCTTTTTCCGTTTTATCCCTGTCGCTATTGGGCTTTTCCGTTTTGTCCATGTGCATCGTCTCGGAATGACCGAGCATTTTGGCCATGACATACTTGACATCCTCAAAATCGCTATCTTCATAACTTACAAAACGTGGAATCAACTTGAATCCGTAACGAACGGTCTCTCTTTTCCCGTCGGGTAAAATCAAGATCATCGGGATATCAAAAAACAGATCTTTAACTTGATGCAGATCGGCAAGATCTTTCGAGCTTCCCGCCAAGAGAACCATCACGGCCAGGTCGCCCCGGGGCTGTCGGAATCTCTTCGTCAGCTCATCAACTGAACGGATGATTTCCAAGGAATGCCACCGGGTCAGGGAATGAATGGCCCTGACGAGTCTTTCCTCACGTTCCTTCCCGTTGTTTGAATAAATCAAAATCCCCATTTTCCGTCTCCTTGCCATCAATCATAAGAAAATCCAGAGCGAGACTTATCCGTTTGGCAAATGACACTTCATCAATCGTGCCAATACGTGAAAGCAGAGCTTGTAAAACGATAATTATATTAATTGCAAATAGTTATAACAGGATGAAGGCAAGGAGATTTAAGCAAGGAAAGGTGACAATATCTTGAATCATAGATAAGTCTCGATATCGAGACGATAAATTCTCAATTTCGAGATTTTGCATGGAACGCACCTGCAAAAGGGATCATTATCGGGCACAACGTCATTTCGCAGGAAGCCGCAATGGCGTGTTTAAAATCATCCGGATGCTCCGGCGAAGATGCCGAATCAGGAGCGGCGGGCAATTTGATATTTATTCAGACGGGCATAAACATTGGCCCGGGATAAGCCCGAAAGACGACAGACTGCTTTCATGTCCCCCCCGGTCATGGAAATTAGTTCCTCGAAATACTGCTTTTCGGTGGATTCAACAAGTTCCCTAAGTTTCGGAAATGAAGCGGCGGGAAAGGGGGGGGTCTTTTCCAGTGCTGATGCTTCCGGCTTCTTGGGATGCACGGAAGCCATTTTCAATTCCGAACGGATATCCGTTGGCAGATGAACCGGATAAAGGGTGGGTTCATCCAGAGCGATTGAAATGACCCTTTCAATGGTCTGGGCCAATTCACGCACATTGCCGGGCCAGGAGTAGCTCAAAACGGCCTCGCAGAAATCAGGGGACAACCCTTTGATGCCGCATCCATAGCGGTCGGATAGCTTTTTAAGGAAATACATGGTGAGGTCCATGATATCATCGGAACGTTCTTTAAGTGCTGGAAGCTGAATGACCAAGGATTTAAGCCGGAAGAGAAGGTCACTTCGAAATTTTCCGGCTTTAACCATTTGATCCATGTCCCTGTTGGTGGCTGCCACCAGTCTGAAGTCGCTCCGGACTTCCTTTGCTTCACCTATCGGGCGAAACCGGTGCTCTTGAAGGACCCGCAGAAAGGCGGGTTGAACGGCCAGGGGAAGATCGCCCACCTCATCCAAAAAAAGCGTTCCGCCGTCGGCCTCTTTGATCAGCCCGCTCCGGCTCCTGTCCGCACCGGTGAAAGCCCCTTTTGCATGTCCCAAAAGGGTGCTTTCCACCAGGGTCTCGGGAAGCGTCGCGCAATCGACCACCACAAAGGCTTTGTCCGCCCGGGGGCTGTTATCGTGAATGGCCTTGGCGAAAAGTTCTTTCCCGGTGCCCGTTTCTCCGTAAATCAGCACATTGGCATCCGTTTCTCCTGCCCTGGCCACAAGATTCAAACATTCTTTCAGGGGCTGGCTGCTGCCGATAATCCCGTCCCGTTTTAGAGCCACCGGCCGGTTGGAACCGGCCTTTTCTTTTCGATATTGTATAGCGCGCAGGAAAGGCAATCTGAGGGTCTCTATGGACAAGGGCTTTTCAATGTAGTCCCAGCAGCCGCTCTCCATTGCCATTTTCGCGCCACTTTGGGATCCTTCTCCGGTAATAATGATGATTTCCGGGCAGGAAGGCGTCTTCCGGATTTTCGGAACCATGGTCAATCCGTTTCCATCCGGCAACCGGACATCCAGGAAAACCAGATCAAAGGTATCTGAAAAGACTTTCTGCAGCGCTTCCTTTTGAGTCAAGGCAAAGGAGGCGCCGTGGCCCATGGATTCAATAAAACTGCACAGGACTTCACAAATCAATTTATCGTCATCGACAACCAGAACATTTGCCATATAACCTGCTTTATTTCTAATGGATTTTTGAATCCAAAACTTTTCGAATCGTCCGGGCGATCACCAAACTGCCCACGGGTTTAAAAAGAACTTCTTGAATCCCGACTTTCCGGGCCGCCTCGACCATTTCCTGCTGGCTGAATCCGGTGCAGAGAATAACGGGCAGTTCCGGTCTGAGTTGTAAAACCCTTTTGGCCAATTCAATGCCGGTGATGCCCGGCATTGTTTGATCGGTAATCATAACATCAACCTTATCCGGGTTCTCTCGAAAATAATCCAGGGCATCAAGGGGGTTGGTCCGGATCTCCACCCGGTATCCCAGTTGTTGAAGCATATAGTTACAGAACTCCGGAATCATGGGTTCATCATCAATAAATAAGATCCGTTCCGTGCCCGTCGGGGCCGACTCTCTTTTTTCGGTCATTTCGACCAGTTGCTCCTCCACACAAGGCAGATAAACACTGAAGCGCGTCCCCTTCAGGGGATCGCTCTCCACGGTAATGGCCCCGTCAAGACTTTTAACAATGCCATGGACCACCGGCAGGCCCATTCCGGTTCCTTCTTCCCGTTCTTTGGTTGTAAAAAACGGATCAAATATTTTCTCCCGAATCCGGCTGTCGATACCCTGTCCCGTATCCCGTACCGTAATTTTAACGAATTTTCCAGGTTTTAAATTTTCAGCGCGGATTGGATCGGAACCTTCCAGGATTTCATTGACTAACCCGATTTCAAGAATTCCGCCGTTTTCGCGCATGGCATAAGCGGCATTGGTGCACAGATTCATGATCACCTGCTGGATCTGAACGGGATTGGACATGATGATATCGGATTCTGCCTGAACATACAGATCGATCTTAATTGAAGCCGGCAGAGAGGCCCGGATAAGCTTTGCCACCTCTTTGACAACAGGGGTCAACTTAAGGGGCCTTACTTGCTCTTCGTTCTGGCGGCTGAAAGTCAGGATCTGCTTGACCAGCTCCCTGGCACGATGGGTGGCCTGAAGGACTTTCCGTAAATTCACCTGTGCCGGATCATCTTCAGAAAGGGTTAATTGGACCATTTCCGTACCCAGCAATATGGGAGTCAGAATGTTATTAAAATCATGGGCAATGCCGCCGGCCAGGGTACCGATAGCCTCCATGCGCTGGGAGTGCCTGAGCTGTTCCTCGATCCGTTTTGATTCCGTAACATCCCGGTTACTGGCGCGACGTCCCAGCCATTGGCCTTCGGAACCATATACCGGTTGGCAGGAATGACTGATCCAACGTGCCTGCCCTGTTTTTGTAAGAATTCGAAATTCGAGATGATTTGGATTCAGGTTGTGGTGTTCATCCGTGAAGTGAGATTTTACTCTCGCGAGATCATCCGGATGAATGATCTCGATAAACAGCAATGGATTGTCAATAAAATCCCGGGACGGGTAGCCGGTAATGCGTTCGCAGGATGGGGAAACATACAGAAATTTTCCGCCGGGTCCGACCCACTGCTCCCAGTCATAGGTGAAATCAGCCACTGTCCGGTATCTTTGCTCACTTTCCGTAAGCTGCCGTTCCGCCAGCTTACGTTTGGAAACCGCTTCTTTCAAAAGGGTATTCTGCTCACGGAGTTCTTTCAACTCCTGGATCAGTTGCCCTTTTGTCTTCGTTTCATCGTTCATGGCTGAAGTCTCCAGTCGACCGCTGCTTCGGAAAAAGCTTGTTTCACGGTGAGGTGAGGTGATAAAAAATTGTTTTTTATAGCTTTTTGAATAACAGAGCAGCGGAATGCGGTCAAGAGGCGATTCAGGTTCCGGGGTTTGCAGCGTTCCAGGCCTTATCGAGCTCTTCCATGTCGATCTCCCGGTCTTTTTTCATCAGTTCCTCCAGATTGGCATTGTGTTGCTGGTACATGGAGAAGTATTTGACCCTATCCTGGCGATATATCCGGTACAGCTCCGGCATGGCATCTCTGTCCTTTTTTCGAAACAGCCGCCTGATTTTGTAGGCATCGTACGGGTCGAACCCGAGTAGTTGCAGCGCATCCTGGCCGAGCGTCAGGGCGGTATCGAAGGTTTCCCGGCGGATTGTGGAGATGCCCAGGTCCATGAACTCATACGCCGCCCGCCGATCAACCGCACTGACCGCGATCTTGAGTCGCGGATAATGCTTTTGCACCAGTTTGACCAGCTCCATCGATTTTTCATGATCGCCAAGGGTGATGATGATCAGCTCGGCCTCGGCGGCACCGGCAGATTCCAGCAGATCGAGGCGGGTGGCGTCACCGTAGTAGACTTCGAAACCGAATCGGCGCAGCACGTCCACGTTGGCTTCGTTGTGATCGAGAATGGTCGGCTTGATGCCGACGGAGATGAGCAGCCGGCCAAGATCCGTGCCCATGCGGCCGA
This sequence comes from Deltaproteobacteria bacterium, assembly GCA_016219185.1. Classification (GTDB taxonomy): domain Bacteria; phylum Desulfobacterota; class Desulfobacteria; order Desulfobacterales; family Desulfatirhabdiaceae; genus RAAP-1. The sequence continues at coordinate 7,614 of JACRBZ010000019.1, read as the reverse complement.
ACCCGGCCAGAATGACCGATCGTCCTTTGTGTTCGATGGCGTCCGCCTGGCGCGGGGTCCCGGGAGCCTGCAGTCGCGGCGCGATCACGCGCTCGTGCACCAGAAAGAGCAGGGGGGTCAGAAACATGGATATGGCCACTACCGAAATAAGCGTTTCGGTCAGCGGCTGCGTCAGCGCTCCGTTCAGCCTGGCGAACTGGAAAAGGACAAAGGCGAATTCTCCGCCCTGTGCCAGGGCAATGGCAAAAAGCCAGCGCTCGTTTCCGGGCATCCTGAAGGTTTTTGCAATGCCGAGCAATACAATGGCTTTAATCAGCATCAGCCCGGCCACCAGCCCCCCGATCAGCCAGAGCTTATCGAGAACAAGTGCGAAATTCAGGCTGGCGCCAATGGAGATGAAGAATATGCCCAGCAGAAGGCCCTTGAACGGCTCGATATCGCTTTCCAGTTCGTGCCGGTATTCACTGTCGGCAAGCACGACCCCGGCAATGAAGGCGCCCAGTGCGGGTGACAGGCCTACGGCGGTCATCAGCAGAGAGATGCCGATGATCAGCGCCAGGGCCGCCGCGACAAAGATTTCGCGCACACGGGCTGCGGCTATGGCGCGAAATAAGGGCCTACTGGCATATCTGCCGAGTAAATAAATAAAGCCGATGGCCAGCAGTACCACAATGAGGCGCTGGTAGGCGGGAAGTGCGGTGATGTCAAAAAGTCCGCTGCCGTGGGTGGCATGGGTGGGCGTTGCCGCGGTTGCCAACAGCGGCATGACGGCCAGCATGGGAATGACGGCCAGATCCTGAAACAGGAGTACGGAGAATATCGACTGGCCCGGCGAGGTGCTGATCAGCCCCTTTTCGCGCAGGGTTTGCAGGACGATGGCCGTGGAAGACAGGGCCAGAATGAGCCCGATGGCAACGGCCTGCCGCCAGGGCAGGACAAGCGCCGTCGACAGCCCGATCGCCGCCGATGTCACCAGGACCTGGCTGCCGCCCATCCCCAGAATCGGTGTGCGCATTTGCCAGAGCAAGGATGGTTTGAGTTCCAGGCCGATCAGAAAGAGCATCATCACGACCCCGAATTCGGTGAAATGCATCACCGCTTCAATATCGTCGATGAGAGACAGGCCGAACGGACCAATGACGATACCGGCGATCAGGTATCCGAGAACGGAGCCCAACCTGCATTTTCGGGCAATCGGAACCGCGATTGCCGCGGCGGTAAGATAAATGAGCAGCTTCAGCAGAAACGCTTCCATGGTTAAGCCTCGTTGATGATGATTGCGTCAAGCGACTGGTTGAGCAGCTCCCTGCTTCGGGCCTGAATAAGGTCCAATCGATTGTCCCGCAGGGCGATGAGTGTTCGGCGGTAATCCTCGGCGTGTCGAACCCGTTCTGTTTTCGGAATCCCCCGGTAAATGCCGAGAACAGCAAAAGGCGGCAGCCAGTCCATCCCGCACAGGTTGGCGGTTGCCCGGTAAGGCGTGGTCAGCTCCCGGATGGTGAACAGATTCGATCCGTTTGCACGATAATTGACGAAATCGCCTCCGGCGGTCAATGCCTGGAAGGTGATTTTGCCTGCCAGGGCATGGCTGGTAGGCCCGTACGCCCAGCCGTATTCAAGAACCAGATCCAGCCATTCCTTGATGATGGCCGGAGTAGAGTACCAGTAGAACGGGTGTTGAAAGATAATAATGTCATGGCTCTGGCAAAGCTGCTGTTCATGGGAAACATCGATGAGAAAGTCGGGATAGCCGGCGTAGAGGTCATGGAAGGTAATTCCCTCCAACGTTTCCACGGCCTCGCGCAGTGCGGCATTGATGGCGGAGCGTTTGAAAGCCGGATGGCCGAAGAGGATCAAAATCTTTTTCATTGCCGCCTCCGTTTCGGATGCTGCGGCGGATATATCGATTTTTATTCAATATATCCGCCGGTTCAGGACTTTTGTAAAATGCGGATGGACAGTGACATGCCGGATCACTCCCCGGAATTCCTTGGAGTCCCCGAGGACACCGTATCAAATTTTATCAAAAAAATACATTGGGAGTTATTTGCATTTCCTGGTGTGCTGTTCATATTTGAATTTGAAAGTGTGTGTTTTAAGGAGTAATAATGGATGAAGCCCTCAGCCGGATCATATCGTACGCGGTTTGAAAACCGAGGCTTGTGCCGATTGTTACTGACCATATCTTTAATAATGGAGGGAGCTTTTTATGTTTGAATGCAGAGAAGATGATGTCTTGAAAGAATTAATTGAGCTGCTCAAGCTCGAAAAAATCGAGGAAAATATTTTTCGAGGGCAAAGTCAGGATCTGGGTTTTGGAAACGTATTCGGCGGCCAGGTTTTGGGGCAGGCCCTGTCCGCTGCTTACCAGACGGTGCCGGCGGGACGCGGCGTGCACAGTTTGCATGCGTATTTTCTCCGGCCGGGGGACGCCAAAAAGCCGATCGTCTACAATGTGGATTGTATCCGGGACGGAAAGAGTTTTACCACCCGAAGCGTGATAGCCATTCAGAATGGGCGCGCCATCTTAAACATGGCCGCATCCTTTCAAGTGGCCGAAACCGGATTCGATCATCAGGATGCGGCTCCGCAACCGGCCGGTCCCGAAGGCATCCCATCCGAGCGTGAACTTGCCTTGAAGGTCGCCGATCAGATACCGGAATCCATCCGTGAAAAGATTCTTTGCAAGAAAGCCATCGAGATCCGGCCGGTGGACCCCGTCAACCCTTTTGCACCGGACAAGCGCAAGCCGTTGCGCTATACATGGTTCAAGGCTGTCGGCCGATTACCGGACGATCCGATGGTTCACCAGTACATGCTGGCCTATGCCTCGGATTTCGGTTTGACCGTCACCTCTCTTTATCCCCACGGGCAAAGCTTTTGGCAGCCGCGGATGCAGGTGGCCAGCCTGGATCATGCAATGTGGTTCCACAGGGATTTCCGCATGGACAATTGGCTTCTTTATGTCATGGAGAGCCCCAATGCAGGGAAATCCAGGGGGTTGAGCAGGGGCAAGATCTACACCCGGGAAGGAAAACTGGTGGCCTCGGTCGTCCAGGAAGGACTGATCCGTTATCATGATGTGAAGAAAAAGTAGGGCGTGTTAGCTTTCTTTTGGCGACATCTCCTTCATCACCACCTCCACTATGATCATATTGAGTATATTGAGTTGCAATGGGATGATTTTCAGAGGAGACGTCAGTAATGAATAAACATCATGATATTGGAAAAATACAATTTCATGGAGATTTTTTTGAGATTACCATTGATGGGGCTACAAAGAGATTTCAACTCAAAAAGATATTTCCTTTGCTGGAAAAAGCTTCTGAAATAGAAAGGAATACTTTCGAAGGTTCGCTGTCTGGGTATGGGATACATTGGCCACTATTGGATGAAGACATTTCCATTGATGGACTGTTGGGAATTGTCAGCGCACCTTCAAGAATAATTGCATAATTCATAGGTTTGATCTGGCTGGTCGACTTGAATATGGAAAAAAACTGAGCTTTTGATCTATGTCAGAATCAAGCCTTATGGGTTGAGTGAAAAATTTGGGTATGTCCGTAGAATAATTGATTTGCTAAAGGCGTAAAGCTTTTTGAATATTGAATCTAATAAACCAATGGACGTTCCCATACCATCCCTTGATGAAGTATGTTCTTTGAATTAGACTGATTTTAACTTATTGTTATCGCAGCAATAAAAAAGCGCTTGATAAAAACGCTATAGGATGTCCCCAAACATCCCCGTAAACTCGCACCAATGCTATGTCATATATTTTAACATTGGACAAAATGAGCCCTTTTGTCTAATGTTTTTCAGATCAGCCGCAAAATAAACTTAGTCCATCGGAGGAGGCAAGAAAGAGACAGGTGGGCACACCTTCATACAGGCGAAAGACTAAGGCAAAGGCGGGATTTTTCCAGTTCTGAATTTATTTCAGCAAAAATTGACAATTGATCTGAAATATTTTACATGTCCACTTGAAAATAAATCTATTCATTCATTTGATGATCACGTTTTCTTTCCACATAACAAGCATGCAAGATTTCTTGACAGTCGGGCGTTCACAGTCCGGTGGACAGACTTTGAAACGATTAAAGTTTGTCAAGTTGTACCTATCAGCATAAGATGCCGCAATAAATGATAAACTGGCAGTAACCAATTGAATGTAAAGATATTAACACGCCTTCAGCAAGAAATATCTCGGCGTATTATGCGGGCAGGAAACAAGATTTTCATATTTTATGTGGATCAATCTATTTATTGTTATGTCTCTTAGGGTGGAACATATATGTCCTTAAAGATAGTTAAATCGGAAATCGCTCGGTTCCTTGCTGCAAGGGAACCGCAGGTTCTGGCTCTAAAGGGTGCTTGGGGTATAGGCAAGACGTATACTTGGAAAAAGCTCATCAGTGATTTTTCAAAGACAATGGATTTGCCAACCCATCAGTACTCGTACGTCTCGCTCTTTGGCGTGAATTCACTTCAGGATTTAAAATATCTTCTTTTTCAACAATCAGTATCTAATAAAATCATTGGTCACGAGGCTTCGATTTCGTCGTTTCGTGACAATGCAATTGGTTTTTCAGAATCGTTCGGTCGAAAAGGGCTAAGATTGTTTGAAAAACTTCCAGTTATCAAAGACTTTTCTTCAGAAATGCGCTCTATCGCATTTCTATCATTAAGAAATACGCTTGTCTGCATTGACGATTTTGAGCGTAAGGGGTATGGACTAAAAGTCGGAGACATTCTCGGGCTTATTTCACAATTTAAGGAAGAGAAGAGCTCCAAAGTTGCCTTGATCATGAACGAAAATGGCTTTGATACATCTGATTTGAAGGAGTTTGAGAAGTATCGGGAGAAAGTAATAGATATTGAGTTACGCTTTGATCCCACTGTTCAAGAGTGTATAGAGATTGCATTCGACGAAAACGAAGAAATGGATCTAAAACTGAAAACCAGAATAGCTCAGCTCGGAATAAAGAACATCAGGATCATCTTCCGAATAAAACGCCTTGTGCGCCTTATCGCTCCTTATCTGAGTAATTCGGAACCGGAAGTGATGGACCAAGCCATTCAAACTTTAACACTTTTAACTTGGTGCTATCTATCCGGCGACGTTGTTTCGCCTAGCTACGAATATGTGAAAAAAAGTCACCTTGATCTTCTGGGTTCGGGGGAAAAGGAGTTTTCTGATGTCGAAAAGGCATGGAATGCCACTCTTCAGGATTACGGTTTCATGAATGTTGATGAATTCGATTTGATCCTGGCGGAGATTGTTGAAACTGGCTACGTGAGCGAAGCCAAATTAACGAAGCCACTGGATGATCTGAATTTGCAAATCCTTGCGAATAAGGGTGATAAATCGTTTGGAGAGGCTTGGCGCCTTTATCATGACTCATTCGAGAACAACCAGGATCAGGTGATTTCCCTTATCTATGAACGGTTCAAGGAAAATACAAAGTATGTCTCACCTCTGAATCTAAATGGAACTGTATCACTACTACGAGATCTTGGAAGGGGAGATCTGGCAGACGATTGCATACAACATTATGTCAATGAACGAAAAGATAACCCAGAGGTATTTGATTTAGATCGTAATCCCTTTGCACGAGATATAAAGGATCCAAAAATCATCGAAGAATTTAATAAAAAATTTGTCAAACTGTCTCCTCAAAAAAGTTTACGTGAAACTATAGCAGGTATTGCGGGAAAGAATGGATGGGGCCGTACAGACATTGATGTTATGTCAAATGCCTCAGAGGATGAATACTACCGAATCTTCAAAAATGAGAACGGAGATCATTTGCATAGTTTTGTAAATGCTTGCCTTCAATTCAATAGAATCGTCAACACAAGTGAGAAAGAAAAATTGGTTGCATCGAAAGCGGAGGCTGCTCTGATGAGGATCGCAGGGGAAAGTGAAATCAATAGGCGGCGAGTTGCTATCTATGGCATTAATGTTAATAAAGAGACATAACGAATAAGGATAGATTGTGAGAGGAAAAAGGAGGAAAAAGGGGACAGATTTATATTAAATGAGAAAACTGTAAAATTAATCTGGTTCCTTTTACTTGAATTTCAAAAAGGAGTTGTTCGGGAATATTCTGTAGGGAGCCAGTCGTTTGTCGAAGGAGCGAAAACAGAGCTGCGGGGAAGGGGATTGGGGAAAAGGATCGTCGTGAGCAAAGAAGGCTGTGAGCAGAGGGAGTCCTCTGCTCCTTATCACAGCCATTTCGCCCATGAAATGGAGCTACTAAGATCCGATAACAGTCAAGCTTGGCGTGCTTTTGACGATAATCCAGTGCGACAACTTGGTCCAACCCCGCCTGCGCATTAGCGCACTAAAGGAGAAAATAAATGAAATGGATTCATCTCTGTCTTGTTCTTTTGTTGTTAATGTTACCGAATACAACTTTCGCCAATACTGGCGTTTTCTTTGGTGCCGGAAGCCAGGTTATACCCATTAAGAACAACGACATTCAACTCGTCAAAGAACGTGTTTCTATAAAACTACGGATTGATGAGGAAGCCGGGAAGTGGGGCATTCCATTTTTTCCAAGAGCTGATGTGGAAGCTGAATTCTATTTGAAAAACACTTCTAAACAGCCGATCAAGCTTCAAGTCGGGTTTCCGTTTCTTGATCTACAGGGATTCGGAGACGAAAAGCTCGTACTTTCCAAACTCAACTTCCGAGCAAAGGACACCGAATCTGACCGGAAAGTAATCCTAAAAGAAGGCTTGATAGAAAAGGAGCTTGATCCGCAAGGGTTGTTTCAAAAAGTGTTCGCTTGGGAAGAACAATTTCAACCTTCCCAAACCAAGAAAATTACCGTCAGCTATCGGCTGCTAATGGGCGTCGGATCTGCAAACTCAATTATGCGCGGTTTCGAGGGAACCGAACGAAAATATTCTGATTTGGACCGGCTCTTTCCTGCATTGAACTATAGCTTTGGCTACATCACTAAAACCGCCTACACATGGAAAGAACCGGTTGTAAATGCAGTTTTTACCATTGATTGCACCGATTTTTTCCAGAAGCTTGAACATGCCGATTTTATAAAGCAATTTGGTGAGGGTTTTCCTGTTGGAATTACCCGTCCCGTATTTCTCGGTAATTTTAACCCATCCTCATTCTCGTACGACAAAAACGTGTATCGATGGGAGTTTACCGGAAAAGTACCTGAAGATGGTATCAATGCAAATTTCGTTGTTCTCTTCATTCCTTCATCTTCCAGTGAATTACCGAATTTCTTGACCGAAAAGGTCAACGCTCTCAAAGAAGGTGTTACAAAAGACGAGTATTTAAGTGTTCTCAAGGGTTACTATGCACGAATTCTCAAGAAAGAGTACGAAGGCGAGAAACCTTTTACAAAAAAGTATTTCGAGCTGGTTGGATTACTTAAAAGCGAACTTCTCTTCGAGAAAGATCAAAAGTCTCTCGGAGTTGCCTTCGAAAAGCTGAAAGCGATAACGAATAAGGATAGATTGTGAGAGCGAAGCGAACCACAATCTTATCCGTTTGGTTGGACAAGCCCGGCTACTTTATATAAGGAAATATCTTTTTTTGAAAGGGGTTTTAAGAGAAGCTTTAACGAGGAACGCTTTTTT